>NZ_LS991951.1:0-600000 GCF_900476105.1 Mycoplasmopsis edwardii | reverse complement strand
TTATTAGGTACATCTAAATTTGATTTATGAGCAAGAAAGCAAAATAAATACCTAAAAACTATTTTAGAGTTCGCATACAAACCAATTAAGTTATGAAGACTTAAAAACTTATTTATTAAAACAACAATTTACAAGAGTCTTGAAGATGTTGGTTTATTAAAACAATTTGCCTACCGTTATCCACATGAATTCTCAGGTGGGCAACGTCAAAGAATTGTTATTGCTAGAGCTTTAATTACACAACCTAAAGTTATTGTAGCCGATGAACCAATTGCATCACTTGATATTTCAATCCAAGCTCAAGTTGTTAACTTGCTTAAAGACTTATGTTTACAAAAAAATATTGGTATGGTGTTTATTGCTCATGACCTTTCAATGATTGAATATATTGCTGATAGAGTGCAAATTATGCACCTTGGTAAAATTGTTGAATCTGGTGATACAACTCAAATTTACAAAAACCCATTACATCCATATACAATTAACTTATTCAAAGCTATTCCTAAAATTTCTAATGCAAATGAGAAATTCAAAGATGTTAAATTTGAATTAGCTTACATGCAAGAACAAAATTATCCAAACATTCCATTTACTCAAGCAGTTTCAGAAGAAAACAATCATTTTATCTATGGAACAAAAGCACAATTTGATAAATGAGTAAAAAAACAAAATGATTAAAAAGTTAATTTCACAAATTAGCATTGAATTAAAAAACAAACATTTTTACCTTTTCCTTTTACTAGGAATAATTATATTTTTAACAATTATAATTGCATACTTCATAAAGTATCCAAACGCAAGTACAAAAGAAGCTTTTAGTCTTTTATCAGTTGCTTCAATAGCAACAGCATTACTTTTTACAATTATCTTCTTACTTAAATATGGATTTTGAAATTCAATTTCAAAATCATATAAAGAATCAAAAACATCAGTTGGTTCATATCGCGAAGAGAGAAAAATGCTTAAGATGACTGAGGCTGAGCGGAGAGTATATCGTAAAGATTTAAAAAGAAGAAATGAAGAAAGACTAAAAAAACCAAGAATGAGTAATTGAGTATTTCATTTAAATTCCTTTATTTTTGGAAGTTTATTCATTTTATTCATAATTATTTACATTGCTTTATAGTATTAAAAATTATTTCTAACAAGCATATTTAATATGCTTGTTTTTTGTTAAATTTGTCTAGCAATATTTTCATAGTTTTTATTTGTGAATCATTTTATTTTTTGGGAAATGAAATATAATTTATTCAAGGAGTTATCCATGAATGAAACACTTTTAAAAGAAACATTTTATCGTTTAGCTAAAAATGAATTAGCTGCTAAAGGTATTGACGATCCAGCTCAAATTGAAGCTTTAATGAAAAAATACTACGATGAAATCAACAACGTAAGAAACTCTAACATCAAAGATGATAGAGCTAAAAAATTAGTAGATAAACCAATTGAATTACAGTAAAAAAAGATTCAGATTCATTCTGAATTTTTTAATTAAAAACAAAACCTACTTGTACAAGTCTTAAAAGTTCTTGTAAGTAGGTTTTATAATAATTAATGAGTATAAATTAAAGCTTAAGCTGTATATTTTTCAGGGTGTTCTTTTTGCATTTTTGCAATAAAGTCTTTTTTATCCATGTGTCCGTATTCTTGCATTAAATGAACACATTCTTCGTATTCTTTTTTAGCGTACTCAACACCTTCAAAACCAGAAACTACTGTAATTCCAGGACGTTTTCAGTTTTTGTATGTGCTAAAGAATGTTTTAACTGTATCTAAAAATGGAGCTGGTAAATCTTCTAATTTTTGAATGTGATCTAATCTGTAATCATCAGCATGAACTGCGATTAATTTAGTATCAGTTTCACCATCATCAATCATTTTCATAGCACCAATAATTCTAGCGCTTAATTTAACACCAGGGTGGAATGTTTCTTCTGAATATAATAAAACATCTAATTCATCACCATCTCAATCTAATGCTTCAGGAATAAATCCATAGTTACATGGGTAAACAAAGTCACCTCTTAAAATTCTGTCAACTTCAATTTCTTTAGTTTTTCTGTTGTACTCATATTTAATTCTTGAATTCTTTTGAATTTCAATTTTTACATCTATTTTTTTCATAATCTAATTATATTATAAAAGGTTCTTAATAAAAATAAGATAAAGCAAATGTCTACCTTATCTTATTTCTTATCATATTATTTTTCTTCACTTAATTGACGTAGAATCTGGTCAATTTTTGATCCAGTTTCGCTAACTGTATCAATGTAAAATCTCACTTCTGGAACTTTTCTTCAGTCTAATGATTTAGCCAATACTTTTCTCACATATGAAGCAGAATTATTTAAAGCAATAATCCCTTTTTGTTCATTTCCGCCAAGTGTTACATATACTTTCACAACTCCTAAATCAGAAGATAATTTAACATCCATAATAACAGGATCAACCACATTAACATTAGTTAAATCATAACTAAGAATGCTTGCAATTAATTGTTGAATTTGAGTTTCTTTTTTTCTTAAAGTAATTTGATTCATACCTATATTATACAGTATTTTAAGGCAATAACTTTTTAGGTCAAATAATAAAAATATTTTTTATTATAAGGCTAAAAAAGTAATAAAATAATAATAGCAAATTAATGATAAGGAGTTAAGTTTATGTCAAAGTGATTAAAATCATTTGAAATAACTTTTTGAACACTTTTTCTAGTAATAGGAATTATCTTTGCTTTTTTAAGTTTTATAAACTTAAACCTCTTTCTTGGATTTGCGATTGGATCACTAACATCTTATGTACTATTTAAAATAACTGCACTCAGTTACTTTAAGTTATTGCATACAAAAAAGAAGCTTTACTTCATTTTTGTGATGCTTAAGATGATGCTTTTTTTTATTTTACTAATAAGTTTACTTTTTGTAATTAGAGCAATTAACATTACACATTTAGTAGATAAAAACACTTCTTGAGTTTATGGAAGAATTAATATTATTGTTTTTTCATTTTCATTATCATTAAGTGCCCTAGCATTATTGCTACATAATTTGGTAAACAAGTTCAAAAGATTAAATATTTTTAGGAGGGTTTATGGATAAGTTAAAAGAATCACTTTGAGATTGAAGACAACCACAATTAGTTTCATTAATCATAACGGTTTTAATTGTCTTTATTCTTTCGCTTGTGATTTACTTTAAAGTTAAGAAAACCAAAGCTGATAAAGCACCAAAAGGAATCGTCCAGATTGCTGAAGCTTATGTAGGTTCTTTTGAAAAAAACTTCGAAAGTGTAGCTGGGCCAGAAAAACTTAAGGTAACAAAGTTTTATATCTTAGCTTTAGGAACTTTTTTATTAATCGGTAATTCAGTAGTTCTATTAGGTTTTGAACCTATAGTTACATCTTATTCAGTCCCATTTACTATTGCAATATTTACTTGATTTGGAGTTATGCTTATCGGAAGTATTTATTCAAAATGAAGATTTTATGCAAAACTTTTAATTCCAACAGAATTAATTGGTAAGCTTTCAATTATTATTTCATTAAGTTTTAGGATTTATGGAAATATTATAGGTGGATCAGCAATTTTAGCTGCTACTTATGTTGCGTCAGGATTTGCTTGACAATTAGCATTTTCTGTATCTGCAGATCAAACTTGATACTTCTTTGCCTTAATACTAACCCCATTTTTACACTTTTATTTTGATGTATTTGGTTCAGTATTACAAGCATTTATATTTGCATTATTAACATCGGTATACTGAGTATCAGAAGCTGATGTTGAAGAAACTAAGAAAACAAATTCAACAACCAAGAAAATTTCATTTAAAAATTGAACAAAGAAAAAAGTAGAATCAATTTACTAAAGGAGAAAAATATGTTTACAGAAATTACAAATTTATTACAAGAGACAACTACAAGTACAACAGCTGCAAGTACAAATTCAACTGATACTAAAGCAGGTTTATTAGCAATTGGTGCTGGTATTGCTGCAATTGGTGTTTTAGGAGCCGGTGTTGGTCAAGGTTATGCTGCTGGTAAAGCTTGTGAAGCTGTAGGAAGAAACCCAGAAGCAGAATCAAAAATTCGTACAATGCTTATTGTTGGTGCTGGTATTGCTGAAACTACAGCGATCTACGCATTACTTATTGCTTTCTTAATCTTATTCGTTAAATAGTTGGAAGTTTTCTTATGATTACTTATTTAAATGAAAACACTTCAAGTTCTTCGGGAATTAGCGAACAATTTGGAGGAAGATTCGAAGAGCTTTTTAAAGGACTTTTCCCAAGTATTCCTTTAATGATTGCTACAGTTATCGCTTTTATAATTGTTTTTACACTTTTATTTTACTTTGTGTATAAGCCAATTAAAAAGATGATGAAAGAGCGTCATGATTTTGTTCAAAGTAACATTGATGACTCAATAAAAAACAAAGAAGAAAGTATTTTAAGATTGAATGATGCAAATGCAAGTTTAAAAAATGCACATTCTCAAGCAGATCAAATTATTACTCAAGCTAAAATTAAAGCTGAAAAAGTATCAGAAGTTTATGTTCAAAACGCTAAAACTGAATCTAAACGTCTTTTAGAAGAAACTGCACTTGATATTAAAAATCAACAAACACAATTTGATTTTAAATCTAAAAAATATGTTGTAGAAATTGCTACTGAAATGGCTAAGAAAATCTTAAAAAGAGAAATTAGCAAAGAAACTCAAGATGAACTAATTTTAGAATATCTAAATAGTGAAAAATCAGTAGAGGAATTATAATGTATCAAAAAAGTCATGCTTCTGCATATGCTGTTGCTATTTTCGATTTAGTTCAAGAAGAACAAAAATTTGAAAAACTACAAGCAGAGTTTGAGTTACTTAAAGAATTAATCAATACAAATCCAGAGTTTATTGATTATTTAAAAAACGACACCATTTTAGAAAGTGATCGTTTAGAAACTATTGATTTAGCTTTTAAAGATTTTGATTGAATTATCATTAATACCTTAAAAGTTATTGTACAAAGAAAAGCAGTTACTTTTTTAAAGAAAATCATCATTGAATATTTAAAACTATCAAATAGAGAATTAAAGATTCGTTATATTGATGTTGTTTCGGCCTTCCCATTAAGTGAAGAGCAATTAGAACAAATTAAAGATAAACTTCAAAGAACAACAAGAAGAACAATTAAAATAACAAACCACATTGATAAAAAACTTATCAGTGGATTCAAAATTGTTTCAAGAACAGAAGTTTTAGAACTTAATTACGATAAAGAATTAGAAAAAATCAAAAATCAAATTATTTATAAAAAAGAGGAGGTCTAATGTCTATTAAACTAGATGATATTTCTGAAATTATCAAAGAACGTATTAAAAACATTGGTTCAAAAGTAGATCGTTCAGAAATTGGTCGTGTTGTTTCAGTAGGTGATGGTATCGCTATTGTTTCAGGACTCGAAAAAGTTAAATATAGTGAAGTTGTTAGTTTTGGAACAGATGTTTTTGGTATTGCACTTAACCTTGAAGAAGAGACAGTTGGTATTGCTTTATTAGGTGATGCTTTCTCAGTTTCTGAAGGTGATACTGTTTCAAGAACAGGACAAGTTATCTCAGTACCAGTTGGTGACGAAATGCTTGGACGTGTTGTTGATGCTTTAGGTGTTGCGATAGATGGTAAAGGACCAATTAAAACAAAAACACATTCTGAAATCTTCAAAACAGCTTCAGGTGTTATGTCTAGAAAAGAAGTTAATCAACCACTTGAAACTGGTATTTTAGCAATCGACACAATGATTCCAATCGGAAAAGGTCAACGTGAATTAATTATTGGTGATAGACAAACTGGTAAAACAGCTATCGCTATAGATACTATTATTAACCAAAAAGGTAAAAATGTTAAATGTGTTTATGTAGCAATTGGACAAAAAAATTCAACAGTTGCTCAAATTGTTAAAAAACTTTCAGACACACAAGCTTTAGAATATACAACAGTTGTAGTTGCTGGTGCTAGTGAATTAGCTCCTCAACAATATATTGCTCCATATACAGGTGTTACAATTGCTGAAGAATGAATGAAAAAAGGGCAAGATGTTTTAGTTATTTATGATGACCTATCAAAACATGCTATTGCTTATAGAACACTTTCATTGTTATTACGTAGACCACCTGGTCGTGAAGCTTACCCTGGAGATGTATTTTACTTACACTCACAACTTTTAGAGCGTGCCGCAAGAATGAATGAGCAATATGGTGGAGGTTCAATTACAGCTTTACCAATCATTGAAACTCAACAAGGTGATATTAGTGCCTACATTCCAACAAATGTTATTTCAATTACAGATGGACAAATCTTTACAAAAGAAAGTTTATTCAACTCAGGTCAAAGACCTGCTGTTGATATAGGTTTCTCAGTTTCTCGTGTTGGATCAGCTGCACAAACTAAAGCAATGAAACAAGTTGTAGGTTCATTAAAATTAGAACTTGCACAATACAATGAAATGCAAGCATTTGCTCAATTCGGTTCTGATCTTGATGATTCAACAAAATCAATTTTGGACCATGGTTCAAAAGTTTACAGACTTTTAAAACAAGAGCAATACTTCCCAATCGCACAAGCAATACAAGCTATTATTTTAATTGGTGTTAAGGAAAGAATTATTAATCCTTTACCAATTGACAAAATTATTACATTTAGAGATCAAATTATTGAGTGAGCTACTCGTGATGATATTGGTGTTAATATTGTTAACAGAATCAAAGCTAATGGAAATATCTCTCCAGAAGATTATCAAACAATTGAAAACCATTTAGTTGATTTTGTTAAAGGTATTATTGCTATTATTCCAAATTACGATGCAAGATTATACAAACCATTACCTAAAAAATACTTAGGAAACCAAGATGCCTAATTTAAACAGTTTGAAAAACAGAATTAATGTTGTTTCAAACACTGAAAAAATCACTAACGCAATGGAACTTGTTTCTACTTCTAAATTAAGAAGATTAAGAAACGAATACTTAAGCATTGTTTCTTATCAAGATTCATTATCTGAAATTTTTGATAATTTAATGCAAAATATTGAGGTAAGTAAGTTTAACTCAATATTTCCAAAAAACAGCGCTAAAAGTAAATTATTTATTGTTATTACAAGTGATTTAGGTTTGTGTGGTTCATATAATCACAATATCTTTAAATTATTAGAATCAAAAATTGAAAAAGAAGACAAAATTATTGTTATTGGTACAAAAGGAATTGGTCAAATTAGAGCAAGTAAGTTCAAAGATCAAATTATCAAATCTTATTCAAACATTGGTGATAAGTTATCATATGATTTAAGTTCAATTATTATCAAAACAGCTTTAAATTTATATTTAGAAAACAAAATTTGTGAATTTAATTTAATTTACACAGAATTTATTAATAACTTAACTCAAGAGGCAATTTGTAATAAAATTTTCCCTTTTGAAATCAAACCAAAAAATAACAAAAGAAAAGCAAGTCAAATTTTAGAATTTGACCCAGATGCTGAAACTATTTTATTAAATTCAGTTCCTTTATTTTTGACTAGTACACTATATTCATTAAGTTTTAGTTCAAAAATCTCAGAAATGGCTTCAAGAAGAAATGCCATGGAAAATGCAACCAACAATGCATCAGATTTAATTAAAGAACTTAAACTAGAATTCAATAGAGAACGTCAAGGAATTATTACACAAGAAATTACAGAAATTGTTTCAGGTGCTGATGCAACATAAAAAGGAGTAACTTATGGTAAAAAACGAAGGTACAATAGTTCAAATTTTAGGACCTGTTGTTGATGTGCGTTTTCAAGAAGGTAAATTACCAAAATTATTAAACGCCTTAAAAGTTGAAGTTAACGGAAGAGTTTATACTTTTGAAGTTGCTCAACACATTGGAGATGATACAGCTAGAACGATCGCAATGGGTGATGTTAATGGATTAGAAAGAGGACTTACAGTATTAGATACAGGAGCACCAATTTCAGTTCCGGTTGGGGAAGTTGTTTTAGGTAGAATGTTTGATGTTCTAGGTAACCCAATTGATGAAATGCCACTTCCGAAAGATGTTGTAAGATCATCAATCCATGCACCATCTCCATCATATGAAGAACAAAAAACATCATCAGAAATCCTTGAAACAGGTATTAAAGTTATCGATCTTTTAATCCCATATGCAAAAGGTGGGAAAATTGGTCTTTTTGGAGGAGCTGGAGTTGGTAAAACAGTTCTTGTTCAAGAATTAATCAACAATATTGCTACTCAACATAATGGTCTTTCTGTTTTCGCCGGAGTTGGTGAAAGAACAAGAGAAGGAAATGACTTATATCACGAGATGAAATCAGCAGGTGTTTTAGATAAAACAGCACTTGTATTTGGTCAAATGAATGAATCACCTGGTGCACGTATGCGTGTTGCTTTAAGTGGTTTAACAATGGCTGAATATTTCCGTGATAAACAAAATCAAGATGTTTTATTATTTATCGATAACATCTTCCGTTTCACACAAGCAGGATCAGAAGTTTCTGCTTTATTAGGGCGTATGCCTTCAGCTGTAGGGTACCAACCCACACTAGCAACAGAGATGGGTGCGTTACAAGAAAGAATTACTTCAACACGTCGTGGTTCAATTACATCTGTACAAGCAGTTTATGTGCCTGCAGATGACTTAACAGACCCAGCTCCAGCAACAACATTCACACACTTAGACGCTAAAACAGTTCTAGATCGTGGAATTGCTTCATTAGGAATTTATCCTGCTATTGACCCATTAAACTCATCTTCTAGATTACTTGACCCACTTGTAGTTGGAAATGAGCATTATGATGTTGCACAACAAGTTGTTTCAATCTTACAAAGATTTAAAGAACTTCAAGATATTATTGCAATTTTAGGTATGGGTGAATTAAGTGAAGAAGACAAACATATTGTTGCAAGAGCACGTAGAATAAGAAACTTTTTATCACAACCATTCACAGTTGCAGAAAAGTTTTCTGGAATTAAAGGTGCTTATGTACCACTTTCAGATACAATACGTAGTTTTAAAATGATTTTATCAGGTGACTTTGACGAGTATCCAGAAGAAATTTTCAGATACGCAGGAAGTATTGAAGATGTTATTGAAAGATATAACAAAATTCAAGCAGAGAAAAACTAATAATGAAAAATACAACTCATTTAATTATTACTGTTCCTAGCGGAATTTACTATGAAGGTGATGTAGAAATTGTTACCTTAAAAACTGCTACTGGTTATATGGGAATTCAACCTAACATTTCACCAATTTTCTCAAGCATCGAAATCGGGACCTTAACAATAGGTTGAAACAACTCAGATAATTCTGAAAAGTACTATATTGGTGGTGGTTTAGTATACGCAGAAAATAAAAAAATCAATATCATTACAGATGATATTATCAAAGTTTCTGAAATTGATATTTTAAGAGCACAAAAAGAAAAAGAAGAATTAGAAAAAATTATTTCACAATCTAACAAAGATAATGTGGATATCACAAAACTAGAAACAAAACTCAAAAAGACATTATATAGAATTGAATCATATAATTTTATGAACAATAAATAGGAGATAAAATGGCAAATTTATTTAATAACAGAGAAAACCACAATGAAAATGGTTTTAATCCATTTGTTGATAACTCAGTTAAAAAACCTCAAAGCAATATTGTTATAGTTATTTTATTCTGAGTTTTAGGATTAATTATCTTTTCAGCAATTTACTTTGTAGTTAAAAGAAACAAATACTTACAAAAACAAAACGAAATCAATGAAGCATCATCAACAATCGATGTTCAATTAACAAAAAGATCAGAAACATTAATCAAATTATTTGACATTGTTAAATCACACAAAGAATTTGAAAAAGAAACATTTGCAGAAATTGCTAAATTAAGAAACATGCAAATGAGTGGATCATTTACAAACGAAGAAAGAAGTGAATTACAATCATTAAACAATCATGTTTTAGGTAGATTAATCGCCGTTTCAGAAAATTACCCAGAATTAAAAGCTAACCAATCATACTCACAACTTATGGAACAAGTTGTTTACTTAGAAAGAGAAATTGGTGCCGCTCGTAGATTATACAACTCAAAAGTTACAGAATTTAACTCAGACATTTTCTTATTCCCAGCAAGCGTTGTTGCTTCATCAATGTCTTTAGCAACATACCCATTATTTGCTGCTTCAAACAAACAAAGAGAAGATGTTTCAATGAAAGGTTTATAATCCAAAATACTAGCCTTATGGCTAGTTTTTTGTTTCTTTTTAGTTTACATATTCAAAAAACTTATCAATAAATTGCAATGAAGAAATATTATTTATTACTTATATTTGACTTTATTTTTACTAAAGACTCTCTAAATCAATACCCACAATATATTTAAAATATATTGTATAATTAAATAATTAATAAAAAGAGGTTATATGTTTGAAATTTTAGCTACAAAAAATGATGAAGGAAGAACTTTATACAAGCTTATCGAGAAATACTTAAACAATATTTCTAAATCAAGAATTGAAAAAATCTTCAGAAAAAAAGATGTCAAAGTAAATGATAAAAGAACCAATGATAAATCGCTTAAGATTGTTGAAGGTGATAAGATTGTTGTTTATGGCATATTTGATGCACAAAAACAAGAAGATTTACCTAAAGTGCAACATAACATAAGTGTGATTTATGAGGATGAAAATATCTTATTAATCGATAAAAAGCATGGTGTAGTTGTTCATGGTGAAGATAATTCATTAGATAATCAAGTTTTATCATATTTAAAACACAAAAAGGTTGATAGCTTTAAACCTAGTCATGTCGGTCGTTTAGATAAAGAAACAAGTGGTTTAATTGTTTATGCAAAAAACTACCAAACATTAGTAGAGCTTAATGAAGCAAACAACAATTTTGTAAAAAGATATATTTTTAAAAGTGATATTGATTTAAAGCCAGATACCAAATTTAATATGAAGTTATATATAGGTAAAGATGAGAAAAACCAAAAAATGAGATCATCTTTAAGCGAGCAAGAAAACTTTAAAGAAGCACACACAATTTTCTTTTTAGACGGAAATGATAAAGTTGCTGAATTAGTTACAGGAAGAAAACATCAAATTAGAGTTACTTTAAGACATTTACAAAAACCAATTTATGGTGATAGAAAATATGGCGGTAAAAAAGCAGAACGTTTAATGCTTCATTCGTTTTACTTGCAATTTAACAATCTTAAAGGGCACTTAAAATATTTAAACAAAAAAGAATTTTGAACTAAAAAACCAAAATGATAGGAGATTCATATGAAAGTAGTAGATAAACAAAAATTAAAAGATATTGTTAGTTCATTAATGATGACTCCAACAGATCAAGTATTAGATAATATTTTAGAAAACTGAAATAAATTACAACAAAGTTTAGAATACTTTAACGAAGTTGATTTAGAAAACTTAGCACCAATGACTCATATTGACGAAAGATACAAAGAAGACTTTTTAAGAGACGATGAAGTAAGTTCATACGACATGATTGATAAAGCTGTAATTTTAAAAAATGCACCTAAAAAAGATCAAAACTTTGTTATTTTAAGTAAGGTGGTTAAATAATGAGAAACTTAAAAAATTTAGGAAATAAAGAATTAGCTATCAATGAATTAAAAAGTGATAAAAATAATGCAGTTGCAATGCTGACTGATTTTCAAAATCAAAACAAAGGTGTTTTAAGTAATGCAGTTATTACATTAAAAGATAACTATGCAACTAA
Organism: Mycoplasmopsis edwardii; assembly: GCF_900476105.1. Lineage (NCBI taxonomy): Bacteria > Bacillati > Mycoplasmatota > Mycoplasmoidales > Metamycoplasmataceae > Mycoplasmopsis > Mycoplasmopsis edwardii. Next base: position 588,225 of record NZ_LS991951.1, on the reverse strand, counting down.
ATCATTCGAAACAAAAGGATCAAGTAGAATCTTAGAAGGATTTACACCAGGATATGATGCAACAGTTGTAAAGAAATTAATTAATGCAGGTGCTGATATTGTTGCTAAAGTTCACCTTGATGAATTAGCGTTAGGTGGGACTGGAACACATAGCGCATATGGAATAGTTAAAAACCCAATTGATCCAGAAAGATATGCAGGAGGTTCATCTTCTGGCTCAGCTGCCACATTAAACAAAAACATTTCTATTGCTATTGGAAGTGATACAGGAGATAGTGTTAGGCTACCAGCTTCATTTGTTGGTGTTGTAGGTTTTAAACCATCATACGGAGCAATTAGTAGATATGGATTATATGCTTATGCATCTTCATTAGACACAGTTGCTTACTTTGCGCATAATGTTAATGATATTATTATTGCTTCACAAGTTTTATTTGGTAAAGATCAATTTGATATGACTTCAGTTGAAGTTGATATTAAAGATGTGCAAAAAGCAAAACCGCGCAAGGTAGTTGCTTTTGACTTTTCAGACCAAGTTGATTCATATTCACAAACTAAATATGAATCAATTATTAAAAAAATGCAAGCAGACGGCATTCGAGTTGACTTAATTAAACCTGATTTGAAGGTTTTAAGATTAATTCAACCTATTTATAGAATTATTTCATTCTCAGAAGCAAGTTCAAACCTTTCAAATTTAAACGGTGTTGCTTTTGGATCAAGGAGTGAAGGTGATTCATGACAAGAAATTATCAAAAACACTAGATCAGAGAAATTTGGGAAGATGGTTCAAGAGAGACTCGCTTTAGGAAGTTACTTCTTATATGAAGAAAATCAAAAAGAACTTTTAATTAAAGCTCAAAAAGGAAGAAGATTAATTAAAAACTACTTTAATAAAATAATGGAAGGTTATGATGTGGCTATTTATCCAGCAAGTCATGGAATTGCACCATTATTTACTGAAAATAAAGATAACGGTGTTATTGATTTTGTTTTAACAGGTTCAAACTTAGTTGGTAATCCATCAATTACTATCCCGATGGGCAAAAAAGATAATATGCCATTTAGTATTGCAATTGACGCAAGACTTTATGAAGATAAAGAATTATTAGGTTTTAGTGAATACATTGAAGAACTTATAGGAGACATTAATGAATAATTTTGAAGTTATTATTGGTATTGAAATTCACGTTGAATTAAAAACAAAAACCAAAATGTTTTCATCTGCAGAAATTGATTATTCAGCAGAACCTAATACAAAAGCAAACCAAATTGATTTAGCATATCCAGGAACTTTACCATTAGTCAATAAACAAGCTGTTAAATTTGGTATTGCGCTTGCTAAAGCATTAAAAATGGAAATTGATGATGAATTACACTTCGATAGAAAAAATTACTTCTATCCAGATTTACCTAAAGGTTACCAAATTACTCAATTTTATAGACCAATTGGTAAAAATGGAAAAGTGCAAATCAAAACATCAAATGGTTTAAAAGAAATTTCGATTGAAAGAATTCATTTAGAAGAAGATACTGCAAGACAACATCATGATTCTGAATTTACAAAGTTAGACTACAATAGAGCAGGAATCCCATTAATAGAAATAGTTACTGATCCAGTTATTAGATCTGCTAAAGAAGCATCTGCATATGTTGATATGATCAAGAAAACAGTTTTAGCTTTAGAGATCTCAGAAGGTAAATTAGAACAAGGTAGCTTAAGAGCTGATATCAACATTTCATTAAGACCATATGGTTACAATGGGTTTGGTACAAAAGTTGAAATCAAAAACTTAAACTCACTTTCAAACATTGAAAAAGCAATTGATAATGAGATTAAAATCCAAACTAAGAAAATATTAAAAGGTGAAGCAATCTTACAAGAAACAAAAAGATTTGATGACCAAAAAAACGAAAACATTACAATGAGGGTAAAAACAGGAACTGTTGATTATAAATACTTCCCAGAAGCAAATATTCCGTTTATTAAGTTATCAAAAAGTTTTATTGATTCAGTTGAAGTTGCAGAATTACCTTTAGAAAAAGAGCAAAGATATATTGATGCAAATATTCAAAATATCTATGTACAAAGCTTGATTGATGATATTTATCTTTCAAAATATTTTGATTCAATTAATTATGAAGATAAAGATAAATTATCAAAGGTATTCTTTGCTGAAGTTGTTTCATTAGCTAACTTACAATCTAAAAAAGCTTATGAATTAAATATTGATGCAAAATATATTCAAGAATCTCTTGAATTACTTGATAAAGGTATTATTTCAGGTAAGTCACTAAAGAAACTAATTCCTTTATTAATTGGATTTAAAGGAGATATTCATTCATTACTAGAAGAACACAACTTAAAACAAATTTCAGATCCAAAATTAATTGAAGAACACGTTTTAACAATTATCAAAAACAACGAAGCCTTAGTAGCTGAATACCCTGAAAGACAAGAAAAAGTTATGAAGTTCATTCTTGGTTCATTAATGAAAGAAACTGGCGGACAAGTAAACCCAATTTTATCAAATGATATTTTAATTAAGGTTTTAAATGATAAGTTTAAAAACTAGAAAAAGAAATTACAAAAAACTTGTTAGATTAAAAAATAAAAAAGGATACTTAAGAGAATATTATTCAAATATTATCTATCCTGAAAAGTTTATTTTCATAACTAAAATTTATGAAAATTTAATGAAGTCAATCATTTCATTCTTTGCTTCAATTTTAATATTTGCAATTACACCTGCAGATAAAATTAAAAGAAACAAAGTTGTACATCAAGTGTATAGAAGTTATGATTCAAAAGAATTTAACTTTATTTGACTTTCAACAATTTTTTACATCTTAATTTCATTTGTACCGGTTATTTACATTGTAAGCTTTTTAAACATTACAATTAACGATTCAATTCCAAAGTTTACAGATTATGTAATGCCTTATGCAAAAGAAAAAGTTCCAAATATTTCAAGCAACATTTTCCAAACACTTTTTAACACTATCATTTTTGATAAATTTATTCCAGGTGGTAATTTATACTTTGCTGCTGAAAATAAGCAACCAATTAATTCATTTTTTAAAATATATGCATTAATTCCAGGTTCATTTATTGCACTTCCTTCACTATATATTTCAAGTGGGGGATATGGTAAATTGATTTCAGCTTACAATTACATTTTCTCGCATAATAAAACAGGATCATATTGAGGTAACAAAGTAAAAGGATTAGGAATAGTTATAACAGTTTCATTACTATTGTGATTATTTAGTACACTTAATATCTTTTTACAAACAAGTATATGATTAAAATACAAAGAATCAGTAAAATGACTTTCAGACTTAGTTTACTTATTATTTGTATTCATGTTTATCTTTGTATTATTCTTAGTTTTATTCAAAATTACACCATCATTTAAAATCAAATTTAAAGACTCATTTAGAGGATCATTAATCTCAAGCATTCCAACATTTATCTTAGTTGTTATTTATACATATTTATATAAACTTATTTCATATGATAAATTTGGTTCAGCTGTAGGATTCTTTTTCTCAGTTGGTTTCTTTATTAACTGATATATTTACTTTATGTTTTTAGGTATCATCTTTAACAATGCATATTATAAAAATTATGTTAGTTCAAGAACCATACCTAAAAAAGTTTATGCATGAGTCTAATAAGCGCCTTTATGGCGCTTTATTTTTTCCTTTTTTAGTTTATTTTGTCATAAAAATTATCTTAAAAATGTGAAAAGAAGATTTGTGCAAATAGTTTTATTTTTAGTCTTTGTTTCAGGTGTAATAGGCTCAATTCTTTTAATTGACAAATTTAAGACAACAAACAAACGAATAGAAACCAAAAAAGAAAAAGAAATTCACTCATATAGAGTTTCTGGCGCTGTTTTACATACAGGGATTCATAAATCACTAAAAAAGCTCACATATAGAGAATTATTTTTCATCGTCAAAGTTAAAGATAGTTCAGATTTATCAGGGTTTAAATTGAACACTTATCCGCAAGAAAACAAAGAGATATTTGTACCTTATAAAATGTTTAAACTTAAGTGAATTGAATTTGAAAATATTAAACAATTATCACACTTAAATATTTCGAAATATATCCTTAATAATTTATTAAAACATAGAAGGGAAAACATTAGAACAACATGAGCAAATATTCAAGATATTTCCGGGATTGGTGAAAAAACAATTGAAAAACTGAAAAATATTTTGATATTAGATTAAATGAATTATTTTGATTTTTAATATGTTCATTTTTAACTGTTTTTTATTTTAATAATCAAATCTTGTTTTTAGTTCTTCCTACTGTTTTAGTTATCTTAAGTTTAGTTATATTTAAAACTGACTTTATAAAGCAAGCTTTATGTTTAGTTTTAGTTTTAGGAGTCATTTTACTTAAGTTTCGAATACAAAATATCTTAAGTCATAGCTTTCATAATGTCTTTTGAATCTACTCAAATGATGAATATAAAACAACTTTAATTGATATTAATAATAATTCATATTATTTACCTAATAATGTTTTTAAGTTAGAGAATAATCACTTATTAACAAAGATGTGAATCCAACATGAAATTCATGAAAATCATATAGTTAAAGTATATGATTATAAAATACTTAATTCATATGATTTTCGCTATTACTACTTTAAGTTTTTATGATCATTTGATAGGGTTTATAAACAATCAGTAATTAGTATTTTATATGGATTTGGAGTTAATTATAATTATGGAATTATTGAAACTTCAAAAGATCTAGGCATTATTCATTTTTTAATTATTAGTGGTATGCATTTTAATATCTTGTTTGCCTTTTTAGTATTTGTATTTAGAAAGAAATTTACTTGAATTGCATATTTATTAGTAATAATTTATTGGTTAATTTGCTACAAATCAATATCTGTCAATAGAGCATTTATTAGCTTAATAATTAACAAATTAGTTAAAAAGAAACTTAATATATCGAACGACTTTTTAATTACATTTTATTTAACAATTATATTTACACTAAATTTAAAAATTTTAAGTTCAGGGTTCTGATTAAGTTTTCTCTTAAGTTTTTATTTAAAGCTTTGAAAGAGTGATAAAAAATGAATTTATTATCTAATGCAATATTTTAATTTATGGATAATTTCAGTCTCGCTGCAATTAATATGGCAAGACAAAATTTATGTTTCAAGTTGAATTATATCAATGGTTTTAAGCCCTATAATTGAGTTTTTCTATTTGGGATTAACATTTTTATTAATTATTCCAGCTGTAGTTAAAGCAATTATTAATTTATATCAATTAATATTGAGTTTGTTTACATCTTTTAGCATAATAATTCAAAATAATTATTTCATCCAGAGTACAACAGGCATCACAAGTTCATTAATATTTTTTGCCCATTTCTTTAAGAAAAATCAAAATAAAATATAATAAATAACATGAAATTAATATATGGTGTAGAGAAGTTTTTTGTAAATAAAAATATTGCTCAGGAAAGGGCAAAATTTAATGAAGAAGATATTATTGTTTTAGATGAAAACATCACTATTTATGATCTTATTTCATTAGTCGCAAACAAAAGTTTAATAGACACTAAGAAACTTATTATAGTTAATGATTTTAGTTTTTTAACTACTTCTAAATTTACTAAAGAACAAACTAAATTTGTGCACGAACTTTTAAGATTATTTGCCAATGGAATTGAAGATGAAATTATCTTTGTTGTAAATTCAGCAAAACTTGCAGAAAATGATTTAGTGAAGTATCTAAAAGATAATGCTGGCTTAGTTCAATGTAATAAAGTCGAAAGAAAAGATTTAATTGAACAACTATCTTCAATTGCACAAAAAAGAGGTGTTAAGTTCTCGTTCACAAATATTAATGTTTTCTTAGAAAAAATGCCTGATAATTTAGAAATTATTATGAATGAATTTGAGCTATTGATTTCAAATTATAAAGAAGTTACCTTCGATATTATCGAATCAACAGTTTCTAAATACGCTAAAAATCAAGTATTTGCATTTTTAAGTTCATTAGAATCAAATAATCTTAGAGCTATTTATTCTAAATACCTTGAAAGAATTGAGGAAGGTGATGAATTGCCATTATTACTTGGTCAAATGAATTCATTATTTAGTGATTGCCTCAATGTTCACCACTTAAACAAAATCGGATTGAACACATTAGAAATAAGTAAAAAAATGAAAATGCCTGAATGAAAAATCAAAAAGATTAATTCAGTTTTAAGAAGTTTTGGATTTGCTAAACTTAAGAAAATGATTTTAGAGTTAGCTGATATGGATGTTGAATTTAAAACAAAGGGAGGAGAAATCAATGAAATTTTTGAAATGTTTCTTATCAAAAACTTCTCATAAGTTTCAAGGGCATAGAAGTGAAGAATTAATATTTTTCATTGATGAAAAAGTAGTTGAACTTTATTCAGATAGTGAGTTCAATAATTATCTTCACACAATGTATACTTATTTTAAGTATTTAAATGATAAATACATAAGATTCAAAGTAGTTTTACCAAATACATTTTCATTTACTATTAATTCAACTGATGAACACTTTAATAAAATTGAAAAAAGAAGATCATCACTTAAAAAATTTACAACAAAAGTAAAAGAATTTGAGTTAGCTAGTATTTTTCAATTAGTTGATTTCAAAAATGTGAAATCAATTTCGTTTGACATTAATAAAAAGATTCAACTAAGTGAACAAGGACACACAACTTCAACTACATTTAACTTTGAATTAAATAATTTCATTTACACTCAAAATATTGAGATTAATGAAAATGAAAACGAAAAAGAATCAGAACTTTATAAAGACTTAAAAACCTTACATTGATTCTTTTCTACAAAATACAATGTTAATGGATTTGTTTTCTATAACATTGATTCATACATCAAAACAATCAATAGACATGACTTAAATTCAAAAGTTAACTTTATTGATAATGTGTTTAAAATTCTTAAACAAGAAACAAGAATTGAACTTTATTCATATTTTGATTCATATAAACAAACAATTAAGCTACCTAAATTTGAAGCAATTACTTCAAGAATAATTAAAGTTCACTTCAATAATACATTTATTAATAATGTTTTAGATACAATGAAACAAGATGGTTATATTAAGTACTATGATTTCGCAGACTACTTTATATTAAGAAGTGATGAACATATTTTTAAGCTAGAACAAATTAAAACTTTAATCAATGAAATTATTTTAAATAATGATTTATTTGCCTTTAACTTTTTAACTATTTTAAAATGTGAGCAAAATGTTGACTCATTATATGAATTTGATTATCTAAAAATGCTTAATGAAGAGCTGATTTCTGTGCTAAACAAGAAAAGAAATACACTCAAACTTCCTTTTGCAAAAAGCATAATAATAAAATATAAGTTTTACAAATACTTTAAAAATATTTTAGTTAAAACTATTAAATTGGACTCATTCGAATATGTTGAACAAATCAATATTTCAAACGAAGTTATCTTAGATGAAACTAAACTTTCACCATTTAGTTATGAATTAAAAGAAAGAAGGTAATTACTACTTTCTTTCTTTTAATAATAATGATAAATATGCTCTTTTAATTCTATTACGAGTGTATCTTTTACTAATGCAAGCCTCAATGAATTCTTCATATGTAGGTTTATCTATTTGTTTTTTAAATAGATTCTCCATGCCTTCATCCATCATTTTGTATTTCTTAAGTTTTTCAGCTGGTGTTTTTTTAACAAACCTTTGAAACTTTTTGTATGTGGAAGAAATATCTTTTAATTTGGAAATTTTCATTGGCGAATAACTTGAAATGTCTTCACCATTTTTTATCATTTGACGAATTTTAGTTGCCGAAGCAAAGTTATTGACAGTTTCATTTGAATGAAATCCAACAGTTCTTTGAAAACATATAGGCCTGATATTAAAATTGTTGTTTACTATACTTTTAACATATTCAATACCTAAAATATCATTTGGAGTACTAATATCTTCATTTGTGAGTTCATTCAAAGCTAAATTAGATGCTCTAGGAAAACTATTACCACCTGTTTTAAGGTACTTTTTAACAAGTTGATCATACTCAGTTTTTCTTTGCTTAAGTATATAAGCAATTTTTAAAAATATGCTTATATCTCCAGTTTCTGATCCAAAAACTAGGTAATCAATTTTTTCTTTATTTAATAATTTAACTGCTTCATTTGCGAAAATATGAGCTGCTTGTGCTGAGATATTGTGTTTAAGCTTTACAAACTTATTTACACCATATTTTCTAGCTACCATTTTTCTTTTTCATCATGAAGCACAAATGAATTCTCCTCTTTGAGAAAACTTATGACTCATAGCGACAATTATTTTTGAGTTTGGAAACTTTTGTTTTATTAGGTTAAGCTGGTGAATGTGCCCATTATGAAATGGGTTATACTCAACAACAACACCAACTCTTACTTTTTTTTCTTTATTTTTCATTAAAAATATTATAAAATAAGAGCACAAAATAAATACAAAAAAACTTTTTAAAAAGTTATAAAAAAAACATTTATCAAAAACACTTTTTGTATTATAATTGTTTATGCTATTAAATAGTTAGAATAACTTTTAGATTTATAAGACCACAAGGAGGTACCATGGCTATTGTTCCAAAACGTAAAACATCTAAACAACGTAAACATAAAAGACAAACTCACAGCGCTTTAGAAACACCTAATTTAGTTAAATGTTCAAATTGTTCAAAAATGATTGAACAACACGTTACATGTATGTGATGTGGTTTTTATAAAGGCGCAAAAGTTAAAAACTTCGTTGCTTTAAACGACCGTATTAAAAATGCTTAATCATTAATAATAACAAAATGAGTTATCATTTTGTTTTTTTATTCCTTTTTTTGTTCATTCTTCAGTAACTCTTATTTACTTATTGGAGGAAGAAAAAAATGATTTTATATAAAATTGGAGAAATAGTTTATAAAAATAAAACAAACTTAATATTTGAAAATAAGGGTGATGGATATATTGTTAATGTTGCCAATATTGATAGGTTTGAAGTCGGGTCAAAATGTAAAATTTACCTTTATGAATATATCACAGAGTTTTATAGAAATATTTATGGATTCAAAGACTTTAAGGAAAGATTATTATTCACTGACTTAATTACAGTTGAAAAAATTGGACCAAAAGTTGCGATGAATATTTTAGAAAAAGGATGAGAATTTGTGGCAAACTTAATCGTAAATGATAATTGACAAGAATTATCTAAAATAAATTTTGTCTCAGAAAAAACAGCAAAATTTATTTGCGTTGAACTTAAGAATAAGTGAAGCAAATTACTTGATCCAAGCATTAAAAAAGATACTAAAGAAATTCAAAATATTAATGAGCTTTCATCTACATTAGATACTTTAGGCTTCAAAAAGAATCAAATTGAATTTGCTATTAAAAATATTAAAGAGCAAAAAGACCTAGATAAAATGATTGAAGAAAGTATTACATTAATTGCAAACAATAAAGATGCAACATTCAGAACTTAGACCCTCTAATTTTAATGATTTTATAGGGCAAAAAAATTTAATCAAAACCTTAAAAGCAATGATGCAAAGTTCATCACAACAAAATAAAACATTATCACATTTATTATTTTATGGATCACCTGGAATGGGAAAAACAACTTTAGTAACATTAATAGGAAATGAATTAGGCAAAAAAGTACATTTTATTCAAGGTGCAAATATTGAAAAGAAGAGTGATTTAATTAATGTTTTATCAGTTATCAATCAAGGCGATATTGTTTTTATTGACGAGATTCATAGTATTAATAAAGGAGTTATAGAATTCCTTTATGGAGCAATGGAAGATTTTGTTTTTGACTTAATTATAGGTGTAGAAGGTAATTCTAGAGCTATGAGAATGAAAATTAAAGAGTTTACTTTAATTGGTGCAACAACAAAGTTAAATGAAATTGCACAACCACTAAAAGATCGTTTTGGATATATTGCTAGATTGATTGGTTATAATGAAGATGAAATCGCAAAAATACTAACAAATACAGCTAAAAGGTTAAAAATTGTATTAGATGATTCATGTATAAGGCAAATTGTTAGTTATTCTAGAAAAACTCCTAGAATAGCAAACCATTTATTGCAAAGAGTTAATGACTTTGCTATTAGTTTAAATCACGGAATTATTAGTCCGCAAATCATTAAAAAAACTTTTAAGTATATGGATTTATATGAATTTGGATTAACTAAAGATCACATTGAATATCTATATATTCTTAAAGAGAGTTTTTATGAAAAGTATGCTTCATTATTAACGATTACAGGGCTTGTGAGTTTTTCGAAAGAGACTATACTTTTGGAAATTGAACCAATACTTATTTACTATGGTTTAATTGAAAAAACTTCAAGAGGAAGAAGGATTTCTTCAAAAGGAATTGACTATTTAATTAGGCAAAAAGTGACCGTTAAATAATATCTTATATACCACTAAAAAAAACACATTTTTGTGGTATATTTTATTATATGAAGTTATTAAATAGATTATTTAAACTCACTTCATGAAAAAGGTTAATAATTAGCTTTTTTATGATTATAGCCGCTATCTTATCTATTGCATTTGGTAGTGCCTTTTATTTAGGTAATAATACAAACAAATCAATTGATTATGCCGGTGGTTCAAGAGTTTTAGTTCAAGTTAAAAGTGATCAAAAAATTGACTCACAATTTACAAAAGAAGTTAATGAATCACTTTTAAGTAGATTAAGAGATGGTTCTGGTTTAAGTGGTATTAAAGTTACAACTCAAGCAGATGGCAAATTATTAGTTTCTAAAAGTGGAGAACTTTCACCAAAAGAACTAAATAGCTTTGTTAATGAAATAGTTAAAAAACCTACTTTAATTGCTACAACAGTAGATTTAAAACCATTATTCAATTTATCAAAATTTAGCGTAAGTGATCAAATTGATTATAGTAAATTAAAAGATTACCAAATACCATTTAAAAAGAATGGCGCTGAACACATTGAAAGAAATGGATATAACAATATTAAAGTTTCTCTTAATGGTTTAGATGGCGAAACAGAATATGCAAAAGCAACTGAGTATTTATATAATCAACAAAATAATAAAGAAATTCTATTTTGATTAAACATTGATTCGCTTTATGAAAAAGCAATTAATGAATATTCAGAAGATTGAGAAGCTTCAGGAAGAAATCTTTGAAACTTTGTTCACGTAGGTAACCAAGCATATACAACTGGACAAGATGGAAGAGCAACAGAAAATGCTTATAAAGATCATCAATTAGGAATTCAAAGAGACTTCTTAATTTTCAGAAGACAAATCTCATATGTAAATGATTCAAAAGATATCTACATTGGTAGTGAAGGATTAACAAATTCACAAGCCATTTCTTTAGTTTCAAAAATTAATTATGCTCTAAGCGATTATTCACTTGAGTTATTATCTACAGAAACTTATTCAAATCCAAATGGCGGAAGTAATTATGCTTTCTTATATGCAATGATAGGAACAATTGTTGTTTTTGCGATCTTATCATTAATTCAAATTATTAACTATGGTGTTATCGGTATAGCAACAACAATCTTAATGGCACTATATATATTCTTAACATTTGTTATCTTTACATCAGTAAGAGGAGAATATTCTCCAGCAACAATTAGTGCACTTATCATTGGTATGCTTGTACAATTTGATGCAAACGTAGTATGGTTTGAAAAATTCAAAGAAAGAATGTCCACAGGTGATTCAATAAATAAAGCATTTATGAACACCTTAAGATACAATACAAGAAGAGTTTTTGATTCAAATTTAATTATGTTTGTTTCGATGCTTATCTTATTTTATTTAGGATTAAATGAAGTTAAATCATTCGCCTCATTCACTGTGTTTGCAATTATCGTTGTTTTAATAGTTTCACAAGTATTATTAAGATGAATAACCATTTCATTAACAAAATGAAGTTTAATTGAAAACAAAGAATGATTCTTCGGGTTAACAAAAGTTGACAAAAAATTCTACAATTATATTAACACTAATCAAAAAGACTACTTAAAGTTTGGAAAATTTGGTTGAATAATCCTTTTAGCGTTATTATTAGTTGCTTCAATAGTTGTAGCCACACTAGGAGCAATTAACAAGAGTTTTTGAAGTGCATTTAATTCATCGAGAGATTTTGTTGGCGGATATAATATCAATATTGCCTCATTAAATAATTCAGAATATTTATTTGATGAAACTAAGGCGCAAAACTTAATTAATTTTATTTCTCAAAAAGATTCAAACTTAAAAGAGTTAGTTTCTTCTTCATCAATTTATTCAATAAATGGAATTGATTCTTACAAAGGACTTTCAATTTACGTTAAAAACTATGATGAAGCAACATTTAATAAACTTTCAGAAATAGTTAAAGAATTTAATAACAATTTATCATTTAATCATTATGAACTTTCAAACTCAACATCAGTTTCAAGTTTATGATGAACATTGCTTGGTATAGCTATTTCAGTGCTAGTTGCATCAATTTATGTTTTATTCAGATTTGGATGAACATTCTCATTATCATTATGAGTTGGTATATTAGTTGATTTAGCAATTTTATTCATTTCAGTAGCATTAACAAGAATCTATTCAACAAGTCACATTTTAATTATTATTGCAGTGTTGTTTGTTTGATCAATTAATGAAAAAATTTCAATCTTTAGTGAACTTAGAGAAAATATTCAATTTAAGTTCCATAAAGTTATCTTAAACAAAGAAGAAATTATGGTTGTTGCAAACACATCGATATCTAAGAAAATTAAACGTAACATAATTATTTCAGTTGGGTTTATCTTTGTTACAATTGGATTAATTCTTGCGACACCTACACCAGATAAATTATCAAGTATTTTAGTGTTTGTATCATTAGCATTATCTACTTTTGTTACAACATACTTAATCACATGATTATGAGCAAAAGTATTTGCTATTTCACAAAGAAACAAACAAAAAAGAATTGATTCAGGATTCTGAAACATTAACAAAGTTGAAGAACAAACATTTAACGGAATCAATGATTATCTATAAAAAAACAAGCAGCCAATTGGACTGCTTATTTTTTTGCTTCTTCAAATATTTTAGCTATTTCATCATCACTAAGTGTTGGTTCATCTTCAAAATTAACATCATAATAATTAAAAACATTATCACTTGCATAAACTAAGTAAGAACCACTATTAATTGACTTATAAAACAATTTAACATTATTATGATCATTATGATCTTTAATAAAATTTTCAAGTGTTGTTTTTAAGTATCCAGACCCGTTTCCTGTAATAAAGATTACATCAAATAAACTACCATCTAGAATCTGGAATACATATTTTTGAATAGTAATTAAGGCATCTTGAGTTTCTAAACCATGTAAGTCAACTTTTACATCATAACTCATTACTTGTCTTTTCACGATCTAATTTTTATTCCTGCATTTTTCATAACATCAAGAGCGAATTTATGCATTAAATCACCATTATGATCTTTTGAATCAAATGTCTGTACACCTTCTTCATAAATAATTACATCTTTATTTAGCCTATTTTTGTTTAATCAAGTTTTTAAAGACAAACCAAATTGCATAATACAAATATCTGTACAACAACCAGTTAAAATAAATTCATCAAATTGTCTTAAATATGATTTCTTAACAACAAAAAAACCATTTGTAGTAGTCTTAAAAGTAACATTTGACCCATCACTTTTAATGTGAAACTTTAACTCATCAACTACTTCTGATTCTTCAGTGCCTTTAATGCAATGTGGAGGATATTGCTCCATTTCAATATCATCCTTAGAGTGTGCATCACAAACAAAATGAACTTCACTATCAGATTTATCAATTATATCTTTTACATCAGGAATAATATCTTTAATCCTCTTATCATATAACGCACCACTTTTAGCAAAACCATTAATTAAATCAATAACAAAAATAACACTTTTTTTCATTATAAGTTTTCCTTTTGACAATAATCACAAAATGAAGTTCCTCTACCATTTTCGGTATAATCAAGTTTCACTTTTTTAACAAAACCAATATTACAATCTTCACACTTTTGACCATCACGACCATAGACTTTTAAGTTATTTTGAAACTTACCTGTAATACCATTCACTGAACTATAGCTTTGGACACTGCTTCCACCAAGTTTAATGCTATTATCCATTATTCTTTGAGCATGTTCTAAGATCTCGCTAAATTTTTCAAATGAAACATCTTTTGCTTTAGTCATAGGATTAATTTTGGCTGCAAAAAGCGATTCATCAGCATAAATATTGCCAATTCCTAAAACAAGCGATTGATCTAACAAGATCTTCTTGATGCTAATATTTTTCTTACTTACCTTTTTGAATAATGCTTCTTTATCAACATCACCAGGTAATTGGGCAAGATTTTTAATTTCATATAATGTTCTAGTATCACTAGCTTCAACTATTTCAAAAGAACCAAAGATTCTTGAATCGTTATAAACCATAACATTCCCATTATTTAGTCAAAAGTAAATATAGTCATGTTTGTAAGCATACAGGTTTTTATCTTTTTGGTCCCTAATAAAGTATTTCCCAGTCATTCTTAAGTGTGAAATTAATCTTGAACCATCACTTAGGTTAAAGACTAAAAACTTACCAAAGTTTTCAACATTGATAATCGTTTTGTTTAGTAAAAATTTTTTAAAGCCATCTTCATCAGTGTTTTTGATCAATTTGGCTCCCTTTACTTCAATTTTTGTGATTTCTTTTTGTTGCACAAAGTTATTTAATGATTGTTGTACAACGGTAACTTCTGGATATTCTGGCATAAAATTAATTATACTTTATTTGATTATATTTTTATTGTGGAAAATAGTGAAAAAATAACTATAAAAAAATAATAGTGGTAAAATTTTTATAGGTTATTTTTGCTTTTAATTATTACAAGACAAATGACCTCATTTTAATTAGAAAAAATAATTATAAATTCGGAGGAAATTATGACACCACACATTAATGCGAAAAAAGGTGAAATCGCTAAAACAGTTATTATGCCAGGAGACCCACTTAGAGCAAAATATATTGCTGAAACATTTTTAGACCCTGGTTATAAACAAGTAAACTCAGTTAGAAATATGTTTATGTTCACAGGTACATACAAAGGAAAACCTGTTACAGTTGCAGGGAGCGGTATGGGATGTCCATCAATCGGTATTTACTCATACGAACTTTTCAAATTCTATGATGTAGATAGAATTATTAGAATTGGATCTGCAGGTTCATACTTAAAAGAGTTAGGATTATATGAAGTTGTTTTAGCTTCTGAAGCAGTTGCAGATAGTGATGCATTCAGAAGATTAGCTTTAGGAAAAGAAGGAAATGTTGCTTCTCCATCAGCTAAATTAAACAAAGAAATCCAAGATATTGCAAAAGATTTAGGTCACAAACTTACAGTTGGTAGAGTTCACTCTTCAGATGTATTCTACTCAGTAATGCCTAAAGAAGAAAGAATTGCTGCTACAGGTGCAGTTTGTGTTGAAATGGAATCATATGCTTTATTCACAAACGCTGAAGCAACAGGAAAAGAAGCAGCTTGTTTATTAACAATTAGTGATAATTTAATTACTCAAGAAGAAACAACAGCTGAAGAACGTCAAACAGCATTTACAAAAATGATGGAGATTGCTTTAAACTTAGCAAAATAATACTATGCGTGTAGTCGATATTATTGAAAAGAAAAAAAATAAACAAGAATTAACAGAACAAGAAATTAAATTCTTAATTAATTCTTATGTTGAAGGAAAAACTCCAGATTACCAAATGAGTGCATTCTTAATGACAGTTTTATTCAACTCAATGACATCAAAAGAAATTGCTTTAATGACAAAATACATGATGCATTCAGGAGATGTAATTGATCTTTCAGAAATACCTGGAATTAAAGTTGATAAACACTCAACAGGTGGAGTTGGAGATAAAACAACATTAGCAGTTGCTCCTATTGTAGCAGCTTGCGGTGCACCAGTTGCGAAAATGAGTGGACGTGGATTAGCTCAAACTGGTGGAACAATTGACAAACTTGAATCAATCCCAGGATTTAATGTTGAATTAACAGAAAGACAATTTATTGATCAAGTTAAAAAGCATGGTATTTCAGTTATTGGACAAAGTGGTCAATTAGTACCAGCTGACAAAAAATTATATGCATTAAGAGATGTTACGGCTACTGTAGATTCAATCCCTCTTATTGCTTCATCAATTATGTCTAAAAAATTAGCAACAGGTTCAAATGCTATTTTATTAGATGTTAAATGTGGAAATGGTGCTTTCATGAAAGATGTTGAAAGTGCTACAAACTTAGCAAGAACAATGATTAACATTGGTAAAGAACTTAATGTTGATGTTCGTGCAGAAATCACAAACATGAATAGACCAATTGGTAGAGAAATCGGTAACAAAAACGAAGTTATTGAAGCTATTAAGACTTTAAAAGGTGAAGGTCCTAGTGATTTCAATGAACTTGTATACTCATCATGTGCAACAATTTTAGAACAAGCTAAAATTGCTAAAACACATGAAGAAGCTGAAAAAATGGTAAGTGAAGTTATTAAGAATGGTAAAGCGTTAGAAAAATTCTATGAATTTGTTACATTACAAGGTGGAGATGCCGAAATTCTTAAAGGAAATAACTTCTGAAATCCAAAACACAAATTAGAAGTTAAATCAACACAAGAAGGTTTCTTAGAAATCTTTGATAGTTTAACTTTTGGACTTGTATCAATGAAATTAGGTGCGGGAAGACAAACTAAAGAAGATTCTTTAGACTTCGAAGCAGGTATTACATTAAACAAGAAAACAAATGAATATGTTAAAAAAGGTGATGTATTATTCACATTATATTCATCTAACCCAATTAATGAAGAATTAGTTAAAGAGTTAGAACAAGCTTACAAATTTAATTCAAAAGAAGTTGAAAATAAAATTATTATTGATAAATTAAAATAAATTAAGGAATTGAGGAAAAATGAATTACAATAAAATGATTGACCATACATACTTAAAACCAGAAGCTACAGAAAAAGAAATTAATAAATTAATTGATGAAGCTAAAAAATATGGTTTTAAAACTGTATGTGTAAACTCATCATGAGTAAAATACGTTTCAGAGAAATTAAAAGGAAGTGATGTAGAAATCACAAGTGTTGTAGGATTTCCTTTAGGATCAATGATCACTCAAGCTAAAGCACATGAAACAAAACTTGCAATTGATCATGGTGCAAACGAAATCGATATGGTTATTAACATTGGTCGTTTCAAACAAGGTGATTACGAATATGTTCTTAATGACATTAAAAAAGTTAAAAAAGCAACAGAAATTGTTATGAAATCTGGTGCAGAATTCATTAAAACATCAACAGGATTTAGCTTTAGAGGAGCAAACTTAGAAGATGTTAAAACAATGAAAAGCGTATGTGGAGACACATTATTAATTAAAGCAGCTGGTGGAATTAGTAACATGGATGACCTTAAAGCTATGTATGAGGCAGGTGCAACAAGATTTGGAACAAGCCGTTCAGTTGCTATTGTCGAAGGACAAGAAGCTAAGGGTGGATACTAATTATCTAGCATAAAAAGATAAGCAAAATTGACTTTGTTCAATTTTGTTTTTTACTTTTTTTTAAAATCGAAGTTGAATTAATTTAAGACTAATTCAACAATGTAAAATGTTTATATTAAAGTACAGTAATTTATTCCATTTTAACTTTATTTTTTACAAAAAATTTATGATTTAATTCTACTTTGTCTAATAAAAATGAACATATGCAAACGATAAGAAATAGTCAAATGAGTCATTTAACTCTAGTATTAACTCAAAAAAGTTATATTTCACAATTTAGTGCCTTCTAAAAAAAAAAAAAAAACTGGAATGGGAAATTTAGAAGTTCTAAAGTGGTAAAATATATATATGTAATAAATATATATTATTAGAATTGGTGGTAATATATGCTTTTAAATAGAAAGGCTAAGAGCGCAATAATAGTTCTAAGTGGGGGAATTATTGTTAGTGCGGTAGCCTCAACCTTAACTTACAAGTTAGTGAATGATAAATCTCAGTCACAAAGGTTTACTATCGCTAACTTAAGTAAACCAAATTTTATTTCAAATGATAATTTAGATCTCACAGACATTCAACCAACCATAACAGATATTAATCTTAAGGTAAAGGAAAAACCTACGCCATTACCTATTCCTGACCCTACCACTGAACCTCCAAAAATTACAATACAACCAACACCAGATCCAATAGTAGTAGAACCCAAACCTGAGCCAATACCCGAGCCTCCTAAACCCGAACCAATTCCAGAGCCTCAACCTCAACCTGAACCAGATCCTATTATTGTTGAACCAGAGCCAATCCCTCAACCTGAGCCTCAACCCGAACCTGTTCCAGAGCCAGAACCTGAACCACAACCTTCTTCGCCTCCTTCTCTACCAGAAACTGATGTAGCAATCATAAGGTTTGGAGATATAAATGTTAGAGTTCATGTTGAACCAATTCCAAGAAGAGAATATAACAAAAATGATATTAATAAAGGTATCGCAAATAGAAAACCTTACATAAGCGAAGTTTCATCTGATTTGAAATATGTTGAAGTGACTGAAGAATTAAGGAGAGAAAACAGAAAACAAGCCGGCAAAGCTTTAAGAAATTCTGTATGAGCTTCAGCATTTGAAGGTTTCTTCAAACCGCCAGCACATTGAGAAGAAGATAACTTTGTAAGATACTATGAATCAAGCCCATCTAACTTACTTTACTTCAATAAGATAATTGATAAGTTTGATAGACTTTTAGAAAATGGTGATGCAGTTTATGAATATTTAACAGATGAAGGTAAAAAGCTTTATCCTGAATTAAAAAAAATAAAGCATGAAAAGGTTAGAAAACTTAGAATTATTTCTTATATCGATACTTCTAAATTTGTTTTAACTTCTGATAGAATAAACAAAAATCTTGAAAAAGGTTATGTTCTCAAAGAAGATAATGACAACATATATATTACGGCTGATGGAAAATTAGATTCATATTCTGAAAGCCCATTAATAAATGTTGCTGCAGATAGATTAATAAAAGATAATAGTTCATTAAGAACTTTTGGATATAACTCATATTACGGAAGAACTGGTAAAAGTATCGAAGACGGAACTTACCCAGGATGAACAAAAACGAATGTTACTAATTCAGAAGAATATGCAAAATATAATGTAGGAAATTCTGACGGAATTAAAATTGAAAAAATTACAAGAGATAAAAGAGAAGAAGGAAAACGAAACGAAGGAACAATCATCACAATTGATGCCGCAAACATTAAGGGATATAATAAAACAATTAATTTCTTAAGGGCTCTTAAAGAAGATAATAAAGAGATTACAAGCATTAGGATTACAAACATGGGTGTCCATAGTGCCACACAAGAATTTGGGAAAATATTTAAAGAGTTACCAAGAAAAATTCCCCAACTCGAACTTTTCTTTGAAACACATAATACAGAATCACTTTTAAACTTAGAAGACATAGAAATTGATGAACTTTCATTATTTACTTCAGGTAATTCAAATGCTGCAGGATGATCAATAAATCCTTGAGCCCTAAAAAATGTTGCTTGAGTAAATTCAATTGATTATAACGTCAGTTTTGATTATAAACCAGGACTTAAAGTTCCGACAAGATTATCATTTGATGACATTGCATTTGATGATACTGACTTTGATGGAAGTGATTATTCAAGAATTAATAATGGTATAAGAATGGTTTATTGAGTCAGAAACAATGAAAGAGTTTTCCAAGGCGGTTTTGGACCAGGTCTTAAGCCAGACAGAAATGAAGGCGAAAATAGTTATCCAGTTGGACTAGATCTAAGTAGGGTAACAAAAATGAAATCATTAAGAAACCTCCAATTTCATGATATAGAAAAACCAAGCAATAAGCCAAGAAAATTAAGGCGCTTGGTTCTACACAACAGTAAATCAAGTTTTGAAATAGACACAGATGAATTAAACAACGCAAATTTTGAAGTTCTTGATAGAAACCCGATGTCTATCCCAAAAAGCTACATTACATTTAGTAATGGATCTGTAACAAAAGATCTTAAGATAACTTCAAAAAATGGAGTATCAAAATTAAATTCAAGTGGTTTATCAAATTTAAGTATTTTAATTAATTATTCAAATGGAAGATTTAATAGCAATACAACTTTTAAAGTTCCATATCAAGATATTGAATTGATCAATCAATTAAGAAATCTTGGATATAGAGTTCAAGAAATAAATCCTTCTCAAGAAGATGAAGATGATATTTACATACCTTAGTTATGTAATATTAAACTTAATAAGAAAGGAAGAATATGAACAAAGACTTATTCGAAAAGAAAAGAATTTATGTTAACTATAATTCACAAATAAGTTCTAAGTTAGGTAATGAATGAATCCTTGGTTATAAACTTGCATTAGTTTTACTATTTGCAATTGGTTCATTAATTTTATTCATTAAAATGGATTCATGATTATTCCCTGGTGAATTAATAAGCGGGCAAAAAAGCCCCTTACTACTTAACTTTTTAGCTTTTGAAACATATGGCAAACAACAAAGTAATGCAATTATTTTAATTAGGTTCAGCATATTGTATTTCGTGTTTTTATTTAGTGTATTTAAAAACTTTAGCAATATTAATGACCAAAAAGAAAGGATAAAACAATATTCAGTATTTTACGGATTATACTTAGTTTTATCTTTAACATCATTTATTTTATTTATCACATTTATTAAACAACCAAACGGACTACCATATAATGCAGTAGAATACTTAAAACTATCATTATTATTAGTTCCATTAGTTGTTATCAACGTAGCTTTTGAAATTTACAAATTTATTTTAAAAAGAAAATCTGACCCTGTTGTATATAAATCATTAGTACCAATCATTATACAAACAGTATCACAATTATTACTTTTAGCATTTGTGCTAATAAATGTATTTGTGTGAATCAGTTATGCAACAAGAAATAATTTATTCAAAGGATCAGATCAAAAATACTGAGCATTTGTTGAATTATTATTTAATGAAAAAAGTGTTAAAAACCTCTTTATGATTATCTTAGTATTCACATTAATTGTTTTCTTAATCATCGGTTCAAATGCAATGAAACTACACAAGATTTCAGAAAAAACAGTTTACCAAGTTCAAGAAAAAGATAAATTCTTATTAGGACTAGTATTTATCTTTGTGATCTTAATTTGATTATGTATCTTATTATTTGGCTCAAAAGTTAAATATGCTGTTTTAGGAAGTGAAGTAAGTTACTCTGTAAAAAATGCAGTTATTATTATCTTAGGTGCAATATTTACAGCTTTATACTTTGTTTTAGCATATACAAAAGTTGTTTCAACTAAAAACCCAATTGGCTTAGGAATCAGATTTACAATTATTCAATTACTTCTTTGAACACCATTTTTATTCTCAATCATTACACTTGAAAATTCAAACATTAACTTAATCAATTTATTTGTTATTTCACTGTTCTCGTTTGCGACATTTATTCATTATTTAATTAGCAACAAATCATTAACAAAAGCAAGTGTTTTCTTCTTAGTATTAATGTTTGGATTAAAAATTGCATTATTGATGATCTTCGGATTAAACCACGTTTTATTAACACACTTAAACCATGTACTTGTTTCAGTACCAACACCAATTTCAATTGTAAAAATTATTACAATCACATATGTATCAGTTATTCTTGTATTCTTTGCATATTTATCAGTAAGCTTACAAGTAACATTAGGTATTAAAATGTTTGGTAAAAAGAAAGCTAGTTAGGAGAAATTATGATCGATAAAATTACATTCTTTAAAAGAAAAAATGAAAACAAAGAACCAATTTTTGACTTATACAAAAATTACAATAACTTAATTAATGAAAACAAAGATAAATTAATTTCATTTGAAACATTAATGAGTAAACCTTTATTAGTTAATAACTTAGGATTTTCTTCTAATGAATTTAACATAATAAAAAATAGAATAAGTGAAGCTATTGATAATAAGTACAATTTAATTTTTGATGAATTCACAATTACATTTAACTTAAATTTAAAATATAGCCAAAGCGTTATGATCCCAATGATTGCAAACGAATTATCATTATCTGATAATTACTCAATAAACTTTAGTTCATCAGATGATTATGAAGTTCACAAACTTCTACGTGGATTAAATGATGAAATAGGAAACTTCTTACACAAGGGATACTTCTTAGAAATAATTCCAAATACCATTCTATTTTACGAATCTGACTCATTAAAATTATTTTTCTCAAAAGACTTAACAGTTAAAGTTAACTAATGCACATTAAAGATCTCATTCAAAAGAAAAATAATTTAGAGAATATTAAAATTAAAGTTAACAATGATAAAAACATTTTGTTAATCAATATTCTTAACTTAACAAGAAGATTATCTTTCTATGTAGACAATGCGCTTTTAAACTCTCAAATGCTTGATGGGTTAAAAGAAAAATATAACATTAAAAATAATTTTATTCAGACAAACAAAATAGAATTACTCAAACAAAAAATTAAAAAACCAAAAGAGTTATACATCTACTTAACAGAAGAACAAAAATACGGAACTGACTCATATTCAAGATATGAAAGAGAAATTTTAAAAAGAAGTAAAAAAGTTAACATTGATTTCATTACAATCGGTGAAAGAGCGAAAAACTTTGTTACTTCAAATAAATTAGAATTAATTAAAGATTTCGAAAATTCTTCATACAAAAATTTAATAAAAATTCTTACAAAGATTATTAAGATTCTTTTCGTTGAAACAAACTATTCAAAAGTAAACTTTGTTATCAACTCAAACAAAAACTATAAAGATCCATTCACAATCTTGCCGCTTGAAAACTTCGACGTTCACAAGTTATTACAAATTGAAGAAAATGTTGGTGAAACTGACTCATTAAAAGAATACAAAATTTATCCTAACATTGAAAACTTTATTGAATCACAAATCTTTGTTTTCTTAGAAAATGTTATTAACTCACTTATCACTGAATCTTCATTCTATAATGCAAAAAACAACCTTGTTACAATCGACAAAAAAATTAAGCAAATTGATGAAGAACTTTTAATTGTTAATAAGAGAGTCAATAGAGCAAAACAAGAAAAACAAATTGAAGAAATTATCTTATTAACCAAAAAGAAAAAAACAATCTTTGATGGAGGTAACTAATGAATTTTAAAAATATCAACATTACCTTCTTAAATGGAAAGAAAATTAGTCTTTCTGACTATTCGGTTTACATAAATCACAATGATGAAAATGATTGAGTATTAATTGATAAAAAATCAATTGGTTCATATTCAAATGTTTTATTAAAATTTGTAAATTCAAATACTAAAAATGAATTTTATTCTTTCTTAGAAAGTTCAAACTTCATTGCTAGAACAGAATCAATTGAAATCAAAACATTCTCAAACATTAACTTTTATAAAACAACTAAAAAATCTACAACTTCTAAAAAGGAGTTAGCTGAAATTAAAAGAAAAATTTATGAGCTTAACTCAAAACAATACTTGGGTTGAACAATTGAAGAAGTTTTAGAACTTGAAGATTTAAATAACTTATACTTCAAAACTAAAATGAAGAAAATTTTAAGCATAGAGGAGGTTGAAAACTATGAGTAAAAAATGAAAAAGAATTTTCAGAACATTATCGTTAGCAACTCCTTTATCTTTACCATTAGTAGTTTTATCTGCTGAAAATAATGCTTCAGCATCAAACAATACTAACCCTGAAAAACCAACTAAACCTGAAGCACCAAAAGAACCTACAAATGATCCAAACTTCAATACATTTAGTTCTGAAGCCTCAGATAAATTAAAAGAAATGGTTTCAGGCGCATTAAATGCGTTCGAAAGTTATGTAAATGATGAAATAGGAAAAGCAGAAAAATTCGAAGATGATTACAAAAAGCAATTAAGTAAGATTACTTATTTAAAAATTGTTGATTCATACATTAAAAAACATAAACAAGAAATTCAAGAAAACCCAATTGGAAAAGGACTTAACTTCTTGTTCCCTAAAATGATTTCAACAAACAGAAATGTTAATGTTTCCGAAATTAAAATTGGTGAAAAAACATATTCAAATGTTTGAACAGGATTAAGTTCACCAACTGATTATGTTACAGCTGCAGGTCAAGGAGCTGAGTTCAAAGTTATCGAAGGAAACAGAGTTAATGATTTTAATGAAGAAAGATTCAAAAAATCATTAGAACAATATGGAAAAGAGTTATCAGAAAAATCAGGTTCATTATTTTATGATGATGCCGATGTTCCTGAACTTGATAAAGATGTTTTCTTAAACTTTGAAAAATTAAACGATAAAAACGGATATATTATTAATCCGCCTAAAAACTTTAACTCATGAGATGATTACATTATTTCTAAAATTAAACCAAGAGTTCTTGATTTTGATTTAGAAATGAATATTAAATTGACTCAAGATGAGGAAGAAGAAAAAGAAAAAAAAGTAGAAGAGGAAGAAGATTTACCAGCAGAAGATCAAAACCCAGAAGACAAAGTGCTTGATCCAACCAAAAAAGATGAAGTATTTCAAGGTATTCCACCATTATCACCAGAGGTTAAATTCCAATATGCTGATAAAACTCTCGATCAAATTTCAAAATTAATTTCATCAGGAACACATAGTAGTGAAGTGTTCTTCTTCAAAAACCCAATCAACACAAGATACATTTATACAGTTACAAAAACTGAATTACAAGGAAACAACCTAGTTGCAACTGTTGAATTAAAAGATTCAATTAACACAGAATCAAAAAGATCTTTCGAAATTAATGTTGTTAAAGATACACCTGAAACAGCATTATTAAAAGAAAGTTTATATGAATCAATTCAAAGCGTTTATGGTTCATTATATAGCGCCTTAGGCATTGATTCAAGAATTGATTATGAAAAATTAGCAAGCCAAAGTGTCTCAGACGCTTTATTCCATATTATCGATAGTGGTGTTAAATTAATCAATACTGAAAAAATAGTTAATGAATTTAATAAAGCAATTGATGTTTATAAACCAGATGTTCACATTAATAACGGAAGCATTGCAAACGTTAAATTAATTAATGATTTTAAAGCTAACATGAGAGAACTTCTTCTAACAGCTTTAAAAACATCATCAATCAACAACTTACCATACTTCTTTTCATTAGTTAATGGAATTAACAGTAAAAAGTCAAAACTTTGAATTAGAATGAAAAGAGATGAAAAACTACCAGGTAAATTATCTGAAAGAGAAATTGATCCAAAAGAAATTGATGAATTTTACCAAAACCTAGAAACAAAAATTTATAAGTTAAGAAAAACAACAGACTTATCAACCTTCAATGTTTCAAAATGATATGATAAGTTTATTAATGACTTAAAAACATCATCAGATGAACTTCTATTATTACAGGAAGTTATTGAAGATCAAAACATTCAAGAAAACCCAGATGAACCAAATACCGAAGAGTCTAAAAAACAAAATCAAGCAGAAAAATACAACTCATTAAAAGAGATTAATAGACAAACAAGACAACAAAACAGCAATATTAATAGAAACTTAGGAATTGGATTATTTGTAATTGGAACAATTGGTTCTATCGTAAATGCAGTTTCATTAGTTGCTTCATTTATGTTGAAAAAATCAAAACAATACAAAAAACTAACAATCTTACTTTCAATTGTATTTGGAACTATTTTAGTTATTGGACTAGTCTTATTAATACTAGGAGTGAAAGGAATTTAATATGTATAAAAATCCAAAAATTACATCTATATTTGATTACATTGTTGAAGTTTCAGGTGTTTTTCCTTATAAACAAAAACAATTCTATCATTTAGCAAAAAACAAAGATGTTAAATTAATGTTAATTAATGCAACAGAAAACAAAGCTTTCTTAATTGCGAACACAAAAGAAAACCAACTTCAAATTGGTTCAGAAATTATTTTAGAAAACGATGATGCAAGAGTTGATACACCATACAAATTATTTGGTAATGTTATCGACATTTTCGGAAACATCATTTTACCTTACCAAGAAAAAAATGATGCAACACATGAACCTACTGGAAGTAAAGTATTTGAATTAGCTCATGACCTTATGTCAGTGCAAAGATTAGACACTCAATTATTTACAGGTCTAGTTGCAGTTGACTTATTAATTCCAATCGGAAAAGGGCAACGTGAATTAATTATTGGTGACCGTCAAACAGGTAAAACACATATTGCTTTAAACACAATTATCAACCAAGCTAAAGAAGGTACAAAATGTATCTATGTAGCCATTGGTCAAAAACGTGAAGCGATCTCAAGAATTTACAACACACTTAAAGACTATGGAGTAATTCACAATGTAATTATTATTGATGCTCCTTCAACAAGTGCTTTTGAACAATATTTAGCTCCTTACATCGGTATGGCACATGCGGAAAACATTTCACAAACAGATGATGCTTTAATTGTATTTGATGATTTAACAAAACACGCAAACATTATTCGTGAAATTGCTCTTTTAACTGATAGACCAGTTGGTAAAGAAGCCATGCCTGGAGATACATTCTTCTCACATTCACAACTTTTAGAACGTTCAGGTTCATTTGTTAACAGAAAAACAATTACAGCTTTACCTATTTTACAAACAGTTGACGGAGATATTACATCATTAATTTCATCAAACATTATTTCAATTACTGATGGTCAAATTGTAACAAGCGCAGATTTATTCTCACAAGGTATCTTGCCAGCTATTAACATTAACTTATCAGTTTCACGTACAGGTTCAAGTGTACAAAGTAGATCAGTAACAAAAGTTGCTGCCGAAATTGGTAAAATCTTCAGAAAATACAAACGTCACTTAAAATTAGCGATGCTTGATTATGACTTTAACAAAGAAACTACAGCTTTATTACACAAAGGTAAAATGATCGAAAAATTATTTAATCAAAAAGGTTTCTCAATTTACTCAAGTCAAACAGTATTATTAACTTCTAAATTAATTTCATGAGGTTTATTAAAAGGAATTAAGGATCAAGAAAAAGCATTACAATTCTTAGATGAAATTATTTATTCACACCAAGATGCTGAATTAGCATTTGAAAAATTAACAAGTGATGAAGAGAACTACGATGACAACTTATTACGTTCATTCTTTGCTTCAGCACTTAAACAATACTCAGAATTTGTTGGTCTTAACTGAGAAATCGAAGTGGATCACGAATTTGCAAAATTTGATGAATCATACTTATTAGATGTTGCTACAAAGTTAGGAGATAGATAATGAACGGTAAAATTATAAATTTATGATCAGATGTTATTGAAATAGAATTTCCAAAGAATAACTTACCTAAAGTTAACTATTTATTAACATTACACAACGGTAAAACTTACTTACTTGTAAAAAGAATTTTAAATGATACTACTGTTAGAGCTATTATCATTTACAACTCACAAGAAATCTCAATTAATGATGAAGTAACAAACTTAGGGCACAGTTTCATGGTTCCAGTTGGTAAAAACTCACTAAACAACATTTACTCATTCAAAGGTGAAGCATTATTACCAGAAAATGCTTACTATGGAACAGAAAAAGTTGAAATGAACTCAACAGTCAATGAAGAAAGATTCTTATCAAACAGAGTTGAATTCATCGAAACAGGTATTAAAGCAATCGACTTCTTTATCCCAATTATCAAAGGATACAAATTAGGTATCTTTGGGGGAGCTGGAGTTGGTAAAACAGTGTTAATGAAAGAAATGATTTTCAACATTAACAAACAAAGCGAAAACACTTCAAACATTTTCATTGGGTCAGGAGAACGTTCAAGAGAAGCAATTGAACTTTACAATGAGCTTAATTCATCAAATCTAATGAATAAATCAGCAATGTACATCTCAAAAATGAACGAATCACCTGGAGCTCGTATGTCGATTGTTCCAATTGGTGTCACAGCTGCCGAATACTTAAGAGACAAAGAAAACCAAGATGTTTTATTATTCATTGATAACATTTACCGTTTCTTACAAGCAGAAAACGAAACAAGTGCTTCATTAGGAAAAAGACCATCAGTTGGTGGTTACCAATCAACACTTGAAAGTGACGTTGCTAACATTGAAGACCGTTTATACAAAAATGACAATGG
Source organism: Mycoplasmopsis edwardii (assembly GCF_900476105.1). NCBI lineage: Bacteria > Bacillati > Mycoplasmatota > Mycoplasmoidales > Metamycoplasmataceae > Mycoplasmopsis > Mycoplasmopsis edwardii. Next base: position 559,921 of record NZ_LS991951.1, on the reverse strand, counting down.
TTCAATTACATCATTCCAAACAATGTTCTTACCAATGGATGACTTATCAGATCCATCAGCCGTTGCAGTATTTAATCACTTAGATGGAAGTTTAGTTCTTTCAAGAGCACAATCAGCTAAAAATATTTTCCCTGCTTTTGATCCATTAGCTAGTCAATCAAACTCAGTTAGCGAAGAATACCTAGGTAGAAAACACTTTGAGGCAATTATTGAAGCTAAAAGAGTTTTAAAAGCTTATAAAGACCTTGAAGACGTTATCTTAATCCTTGGATTTGACGAACTTGATGAAGAAAGTAAGAACACAGTTAAAAAAGCTTTACAACTTGAAAACTTCTTCACACAAAACTTCTTCATGACAGAACACTTTACAAAATCACCAGGAGTATTCGTTTCAATGGAAGACACAGTTGATAGTGTTATCAGAATCTTAGAAGGTAAATACTTAAAACAAAGCCCTGAGATTTTCCAATATGTTGGTTCTAACTTAAATATCCCAACTGATGAAGAACTTGAATTAAACAATTCTTCAGCAGAATAATATGAAAAAGAAAATTTTCAACTTAATAAAAATATGCAGTTTAACATCTGCTATTTTTTCATTAGGCGCATTATCTTCATGTAATTATGAAGATGCAAAAACACAAAATCCTACAAAACAAGAACCAGAAACTAATAACCTAGTAATATCACAGCCAATAATCCCTGAAAATGAATATTTAAAAGATTACGTAATCCAAAACTTTGAAATCACACAACTAGTTGAAAATGATCGTCACTTAACTTTTTGATTTTCGACTAAAAAAGATCTCCCTACAAATGATTTAACTAAATTTAGCATTTTAATTAATGATAATGAATACCCAATTAAGACTCTAAAAGAACAAAGCGGTATTTACACAGGTTTATTTTTACCTCCTAGCAACATCACACAATTATTAAATGCAAGAGTTATTTATAATGATGGGTCAGAAAAACTTGAATCACCATTATCACCGAAAAACTTCGAAATTACAAGTGATAAACTTGGAGATATTGAAGTAACCTTAACTAAGGTTTCAAATACAAATAAACAAATACATGAAGTTTATCCGACAGAAGTCAACATTGCGGATTTAGAAATCTTTGTAACAGGCGGTAATTCAGATTCATATTCACACAAAATTAAAAATATCATACATTATACAAACCAGAAAAATCAAGTTGTTTCAAACTGATTAGGTGCCTTGGTATTAGAAATAGAATTTACTAACAAAACTAATGAAAAAGAAAAAATAACAAGAAAAGTTATCTTCCAAGGATTTAAATTTAACCCATTTGATGGCTCAATACAAGAAATAGTAATTCCGACTCCTTACGAAGTGCTTGATCAAGATTACACAATTTACGAAAAACTAACATATGATCAAAGGTTTGTAAGAGAAAATGTTTCTTATTTAAAAGCTTTAAAGTCATATTTAAACTTTAATGGTATTAATCCAAGTGATTATCATCCGAACATTGATTTTAATGCTAAAAAAGCAATATTTGATTTTGACCAAAAGGCTAAAGAGCAAGGAATCGACTCATATGAATCTTCATATTTAAAGGGATTTACTTTACCAAAGTATGATGCACAGGGTAATTTTTTAGGTCTAGCTTTAGCAACAGGGAAAGAAGTAGATAAAGCTCCATTAAGAAGTGATTGAATCGGAAGAAACCAATGACGTTTTAGTGGATTAGCAAGAAGTTTAGTAAATGATCACTACAAAAGAGCTGCAATGCAAACATATAGCATTGAGTTTACTAACCCAGTAGGTGATAAACAATCATTTGGGACATCAGGAACTATTTGAATTTTAGACTTTCAAAAACCAAGTGATTCAACAAAATATCCAACTAAGTGATATTTTGGAACTAATTTACACGTTGCAGATGCATTAAAAAATAACACTTCAAATGTTATCTTAACTAAAATTAAAAACTCTGCAAACTTAGATAAAGAGTTCTCAACAGTTAATGATGATGCAGATTTTGAAAGATTTTACTTTAACAAAAAACTTATCGATAATGGTGTTATCACAAAAGTCTTTGAAGCTAAAGACTTCTTAAACTCTAAACCAGCAGATTATTTATTTGACAAACAAAAAGAAGAATTAAAAGATCATGAAGAATATTCAGATTTTGCAGTTTTAGAATTTGACTTCAGTAAAATTAATTCAGAAGACATTTGAGCTTATTCAGCAGATACAACAAATAATATTGATAATGAATATGATGTAATTATGAATCAACCTGAAAACTTTGCTAAATTGATTACAAATAATTATGCAAACAAACTTCAAGATCACATTAAATTCAAAGCTAATTCATATTTAAAAAATTATGATGAAATCGATAATAGAAATATTAAAATTGAAGAAACTAAACCATACAAAGGTGATCAACTTTATGCAGTAGGATATCCTGCTTCATTTGAAGATTACTTCTTATTAAATGAAGATGGTTCAAGTAAACAAGGTGATAATAGATGATCAAACAGAAGAGAAACTAACTCACTATGAACTAACTCTGATCCTGAATTTTATTGACATAAAAATGAATTTTCTCAAGCTCACAAAAACTTAGGAAACTACTTATCAAATCAAATTGGATATCGAACATTTACAAATAAACCAGGTATTGTTGACTCGTTTTTAACAGCAACTCACACAGGTGATAATTACTATCTTTCAGGAAATGACAAATTAATTGGTTATGGGTTAAGTTATTCAGTTAAAGGTTATGTACCATATGGTGGTTCATCAGGCTCATCATTTAGAAACCAAAACAATGAAATAGTAGGCGTATTTTATGCAGGTAATGGCGCAGCAAGAACAGGACTAATGGCTGCATTCAGATCCGAAGGACATGATTACCACGGGTTATTTGGTGATAAATATAAACTACCAGAATATGATTTAATTTATGGTGGGGGAGAAAACCAAAAGAACTCATATCGCGAAGCTTTAAAAGCAAAATATCCAAATATTCAAACAAACTTATTCCCTAATGGATTGAATGAAATTCCGGATAAGTTTAAGTTTAATAAATAAACAATGATAAAAAAATAAAATTAGACAAAATTAAGCTGATTACTAATTTTGAATACTTGAATTCAAAATTAGTTAAAATGTCTTCAAAATTTAAATACACAAAATGATCTGATCAAAAGATTTAAATAAAAATAATTTTTTATTTTTCGACACTTTAGAATTGATTTTAAAATGTAATGATTTGAGTATCGGCGAAGAGTTAATTCGTGAATTATTAAATATTCATGATAAAAAAATAGATATAAATGGGCGTATTTTAATGGACAAAATTATTCATATTATTTATTAAACGGTACAATTGGAATATTATATATAGTAATTTTATTTAGCATGAGATTTGCTTCAAATAAATTTAAATATTTTTTAGATAAATATTTCAATCATATTAAAGATGTTTATACATGAAAAATACTATTGGATTAGGGATGTCAGGAATTTATTTAGTAGAGTATTTTACTATAAATTATTTTATGGTTTAAATTCAATAAATGATGAAAAACTTTATATTTTTTATTAGGCTTTAACAAGAATAAATTTTATGATTTCAAAGGTAAAGAATTATTTGATGATTTGATAAATGGTTCCTTGGGACTATCTATATTATTTAAAATAAATAACGACGAAAAGAAAGGGGTAATTAATGAAAAAATACTTTTCTAAAAAATTTTTACTTATTTGAATTTCGTTTTTTTATATTGTTTCAGTCTTATCATCTACATTTTTAGTTTTTTTTACAACTGAATTAATAACAAAAATCGAAAACCAAAAAACAAATATAAATATTTATTTCATTATAGTCTCATTATTGACGATAACCTTTTTATTATCCACATTATTAAGTCAATTATTAAAGAATAAATGAAATTATTATATTAATAAACAGTTGAGTAGTGATATTTTTAATAAAATATCCACAGAAAGTGCTTTAGATATTAAATTAAATAAAGAAGGTAAATATTTATCTTGAATTAAGTATAGACTTCCGGAAATTAGACAACTTATATTTAATTCTTTATTTTCGATATCTCTAAATTTCCTTATAAATATATTTACAGTTATTGCACTATTATTTATAAGTTGAAAAATTACTTTAATAGGATTATTTATATTTGTAATAAGTTTTCTAACACCTTTATTTTTAAGTATATTAGCAGGAAAGATAAATCAAAAATATAATTATAATCAAGAAAAGATTATGTCATCATTATTTAATGTTTTTAAAAGTTTTAGAATGTTATATTACTTGAGTGAAGAAGAAAAAATAATAAACTTTATAGATAGAGAAATTGATGATTGAATTAGAAAAATAAATCAAACAAAGTCAAAAGTTATTATTTTAGAAATAATAAGTAGTTCATTTCAATTATTCGCTAATGTAATATTTTTCTTTATTATAGGTATTTTCATCTTTTATTATAATGAGCCAATTGGTATTATATTTGTAATACCAGGATTATTTATTGGGTTTGGTACTAACTTAAGAGAAATGATTTTTTTAATTCAAAATTTAGTTTCATATAAAGAATATATTAAGGAATTTTTTAAAAATGATAAATTTGAAGTTAATTCAAATTCCATTGTTATAAATGAAATTACAGTTAAAAACTTATCTTTTAAATATGATGATGTTGAAATTTTTAGTAATTTTAATTTCAAATTTATAAAAGGTAAAAAATATGCAATAGTAGCACCATCTGGATTTGGTAAATCAACCTTTGCTAAAATATTAATGAAACAAATAACCGATTATGGAGGGACTATTTTAATAAATCATGAAAACTTAAATAAAATCGAAAATTATGTTTTATTTAATTCAATAACTTTTTTAGATAATAGTGAAAATTTGTTTAATGATACAGTAGCAAATAATATTAGTTTATGAGAAGATGTTAATAAATCGATTATTAAAAATTGTTTAAAAAAAGCTGATTTAGAAAATTTAAAACCAGAATTTATAATAAATGATAATAATTCATTGTCGACAGGTCAAAGACAAAAAATAAATATTGCTAGACATTTTTATAGAAATAATAATGTTTTGATATGTGATGAAGCATTTTCTAATATTGACTCAGACAGTGTTAAAAAAATCTTTAATAACATTGCCTTAAATGATAATATTCTATTTATCAATATTACGCATCATTTAAATGATTTAAATTACTATGATGAAATTATAAATTTATCAGAAAGAAAAAATTATGCTAAAAATTCTAAAGAAAATTAAAAGTAAGTTTATTTGATTTATAGTATTATCTACTTTGATATCAATATTTAATTCATTAATATCAATTACAGAATCTATTGCAATAGATTCTGTAAGTCAAACATTTTCTATAATCGATAAGAATTATTTTTTATCTTTTTCAATATTGGTTATTTTCATTTTTATTTCATATCTCATAACGTTAGTTATTAATTATTTTTACTACATGCTATATAATAAATTTATTCTTTATACAAGTAAATCAGTTGCTAATAATTTTTTTCAACAATATTTTAATGCTACATATAAAAATATTGAAAACTACAATCCAGAAACTTCCTTTAATAATATAATCAATAACGCTAGTAATATTTATGAAATGTCTTTAGTTCCTTTAGTGAGCGTAATATCAACGGCTATTAATTTTGTGTTTATATTTAGTTACTTTAGCTATAGAAATTGAGCACTCGGATTAATTATTCTTGGTATTCTAATTTTAAGTTCTTTTTCGAAAATATTATTTTTTAGAAAAGTTAAATTTTATACTGAAGAAAACCAAAAAAGTTTTAATAAGCTCACAAAAGAAGTCGCTTACATATTAGATAGATATTCAGTTTTGTATTTTGCAAATAAACAAAAACACTTATTAGTTTTATTGGAAGAAGCTGTCAATAAATATTGCCAAGTAAATTATAAACAAATTAATATCAATATTTATGACTCAGAACTTTCATCGTCTATTTTGGAGATATTCAAAATCTTAGGATTAATATTGCTCTCGTTATTTTATTTGAATAACATGTTTTCAATATCGCTAGGATTAATATATTTATTTATCAAATTATTATCAGAATTAAAATCTGAATTCAGTTCTCTTGTAACGGATATGCAAAAATTTTTAGCTTCACTCAATTTATATAATTTATTAAATTTAAACCTTGAAAACGAAAAAAATAATAAATTATTAACCAATATTAATGAACTTGAATTTAAAAATGTATCTATTTCTATTGATAATAAAACATTAATTCAAAATTTTTCATTTAAATTCTTAAAGGGAAAAAAGTACTTAATAGTAGGAGGATCAGGTTCTGGTAAGTCTTCCTTTGTAAAAAGTATTATAAATCCTAAACTAATTTCATCTGGAGAGATCTTCTTAGATTCAGATTCAACTTTTTCTCTTTCTTCTAGAGAAATTATTAAGAAAGTTAACTACTTAGAACCAGACATTTTCATTTTTAGTAAAAACATTAATGAAAATATAAATTTATTAAACGTAAATATGAAGAAAGTAAATGAACTATTAAAATTTGTTGAATTATTTAATGATGTAGAAAATGAACTAAATAATAGCGATTTTGATGCTGATAGCCAATTATCTTTGGGTCAAAAACAAAGAATTTCATTAGCAAGAACATTGTTTTCTAATAAAGACATTTTAATACTGGATGAATCTTTATCTAATTTAGATTCTACAACAGCTAACAAAATTCTTGATAAACTACTAAAAACAGAAAAAACTATTATTTATATTTCTCATCATATAGAAAGTGACTTTGTAAAGAAATTTGATAGAGTGCTCGAATTTACTGATAAAGGAATTAAATTGCATTAATTATTTTTGCCAAATAGTAATAAAAAAATCCAGGTTAATTTAACCTAGATTTACTGAATTGCAAAGTCAAGTGCATCAGTATAATTAAAAATCCCCTTATCCAAACTCAAAAAAACTTAACTGTTTTTAAGGTTCAGATGGGAGCGATTTTATTATTATTTTCTTAATAAAATATAAGATTAATAGACTGGGAAAAATCATTCGGACACTTCTAGGTGATTTTTACCAGTCTAATTTTTTAATTTATGATTGTTGTTTTTTATGCAAAATCAGTGTTGCACTCGACTTTGCATTTTGGTGTCATACGCCAGTTAAACACGCATATGACTATTTCAAATTCACAGCCAAAATTATTTAAAGTTTTTTGAAAAAGTATTTTTTATATTTCTCTAAATAAATTCTTATATTATTATTACCATTTAAATCTATATTATATTCTTTGATTTTATCTATAATATCTTTGTCCATTTTACTTTCTTTAACAATAACTACACTACCTGATTCAGGGTCTCAGTAAAATTTATGAGCATCATATTCAGTATGGATTGTAGGTTGAAGTACTAAAAGATTGTTATAATCAATGACTTGATTAATTAGTTCTTTATAAGATTTATTTTTTTCTAAATTCCGAATATCAAAAATTTTTTCCTTTAAAACTAATTCTTGTATTTCTTTTTGTATTTCTTTTACAGGATAAATATGAGCTATTTCAGTTTTGGTTAGTGCATTCACTTCAAAGTAATTTATTTTTTCTTTTAATTTATACACTTTTTGTCTTTTGTTTTTAACTATATTATTAATTTCCTTTGTTAATCGAAAATATTTTTCTTTATATTTTCAAATCTGTTTTTTAATATTATTTATTTTCTCTCTTTCAATGCTTGAATTTAGGTTATTTTTTTTGTATTTTTCTAATTCATTTACAAAATCAGAGATCAATGGCCAAATATTGCTTTGCTTGATAAAGGCTAAAAAATCATTATTTTGCATTTCTGTTACTTTTCAGGATGATTTATTGTCAATGTTTTTCTTTTTTATTTTTAACATATCAAGAAGCATAACAAGATTATTTTCAAAAAATATTGAATCTGATTTTAATTCAGATCTATTTGGATTTTCATAGGATCCAGCAGGATTATTACCTTTTAATACACCAATAATATTATTTATTGTTCCATCATATCTTTTTTCTAAGTAAGAGTTAAGGTTTTTGAGTTCATTTGATGTCAAAATGTGTAATAATTTAGAATTTTTATCTGGCCTACTTTGTTGTTTTCGTTCATTCCATCATAGTAGTTTTATTATTCTTTCTCTAAATTCAAACGTTTTGTGACTCTTTTTGCTAAATCAAGATTTTGTAGCAAAGAAGTCAAACATAGTGCCTTCTAATAGTTTTATCTCATTATGTATTAAAATACCATTTTCATCAAAATAACAATCAAGAGAAGCATTAATTTTCATTTTAGCAGTCTCTTTTGAAGATAATTTAAAAACAAATTTAAATATTTGTTCACTATTGTTCATCAGTAATCACCTCTTTGATTATTTTTTTAAATAAGGTCTCTAAAACCTCTACCGAAATGGAATTCCCTGCAGTAAATATAATTTTGTTTTCATTTAAAAGATTGCTACTTTTTATTTTTTCATAGTCATCCCTTTCGAACCCCATATATAAAAGCGCTTCCAAGGAATTCATTATTTGAATTTCATTATTTACTCAAAATTTTAATCTAGAATTAGCTCCGCTTGCAGTTAAAGTTGCTCCCTTAGAATTAATAGAGTAAATATAATTTTCACTATTAAAATTAGAATAGTTATTAATAAATGCTTTTTGTATTTTATTCTTTGTTATTTTAAAATCATTCATTTTTTGATTTGAATCTAATTGGATTATTTTATGTTCTCCATCATATTCTCAAATATTGCTAACATTTTTACTATTATTTTCATTAATTTTAGGGAATTCAAAATTTTCATCCGAAAGTACAGACACCATGAAAACTCTTTCCCTGTTTTGAGCACTACCAAAATCAGAAGCATTCATAATTTTTCAAGAAGATTTATAACCTAATTCTGATAAAACATTAATTCATGCATTGAATTGATTGATAAACTTTTTTGATACTAGAGCTTTTACATTTTCTAAAATTAAAACCTTAGGTAAATTATTTAGGTTTAATTTTAAAATTCTTTCAATTTCATAAAGAAGCCCCGACCTTGTATTTTTTTCTATTCCCTTTTGTTTTCCTTGTTGACTTAAGTCTTGGCAAGGAAATGAGTACGTTAAAATATCAATGTTATCTGGTAATGTGTCAAAGTCGCGAATATCGGTCGCATTTAATCTTTCATATTGCAAAATATTTTTGTCATATTTTTTATTAAAGTAATCATTATTAATGAAAGCAAACAAGTATGGAAATAATTGTCTTAGTTTTTGCTCATTTATTTTTTTAAAATAATTTTCACTAACTATATCTTTAGAGTTATTAGAAAACTTAAATTTATCTAATATAGAAATCATTTCTTCCTTTGTAAAATCATTTTCTGGTTCTAGATTACCATGATGAATACACATATAAGATACAATTGCATCAATATAAAAATCACATGCACCAACTGACTTTGTTGTAAAATTTAAAGATTTTTCTAAATTTTTTAATGCTTTCATTTGTGACCAAATACCTGAGAAAAATTCAAATATTTTTATTTCTTTCATTTTTGCTCCTAATATTACTGTGTAAATACTCTATTTTGAATTCATTTTACAAAAAAAAAAAAAAAATGAAGTATTTTGCAAAAATAGACCGGGAAAAATCATTTGGACACTTCCAGGTGATTTTTCCCGGTCTAATTTTTTAATTTATGATTTTTGTTTTTTATGCAAAACATTTAAAAAGTTGTTTATTCAATCATTTTTACTCAAAAAACCAATTTTTTTAATAAAATGGACCCAAATTTATATAAAAAATAATGTATAATTTATTTACTATGATTAAAAGAGCAAAAAAATTAATTATTGGTTTATCAATGTCAACAATATTGTTACCAATTGTTGCGTGTTCTAAACCTGAAGAAAGACAAGTTGAAATCAGAGAAGAAAAACCAATTATTTTAACTCCTATCGAAGGTTCTCAAACTAATAGTGGTACTTCTTCATCAAAATCTAACGAAAAAACACCTGAATCACCAAAACACACGCAAGGCGAATCAAACAATAAAACAAATGAAACTGAGTCTTCATCATCAAACCAATCAGAATCTACAACATCTGCTGGCGATGAAAAACAAAAACCAACAGCACCTGTTTCAAACGATCAAAAAAGAGATTATAGTAGTGAGTATGCTTCATTAGTAACTGAAGTTAATGAATTTATTGGAAGTGAACTTAAAGAACTTAAACAAGAAGTTAATAGAGACCTTTTAAGAAGCTTTATAAATGAAGTTAGTTATGAAAACATTATTAAAAAAGCTTTATCAAATGATGAGTATTCTCAAAAAATCAATGAATTAAAAGCAATTTATAATAATGTAAAAGCATCATATAAAAATGCTGAAGAAGTTTCTGTAACTGAAGAAGATCTTCAAGAAGTAGATAAAAGAGATTTAAAAGAAAACTTTTCAAGCATTCATAAAAATAATGATTACAACATGAATGTTAAATCAAATAGAGATGCTAACACTTTTATGAACTTAATTGATAAAAACCTTGTCAAAGATATTGAATACCAAGGTTATACAGAAGCTAATAAGGAAAGAATCGGTGAATTCACAAGAGAACTTGTTAAACACTTAGATGATGAGTTTGATAAAGTGCAAACAGTGTTTAATTGAATTAGAAGAAACTTAAGATATGCATTCAGCGAGAAAGATCGTCCAGCAATTGAACCATATGATGTTTTATTAAGAAAAGTTGCTGTATGTGGTGGATATAGTAATCTTTATAAGGCAATGCTCGATTCATTAGATATTAAAAACTCTATTGTTATTGGTTGATCAAGAGGTGGTGATCATCAATGAAACTTAGTTTTTGATTCAAAAACAAATACATATTACCATTCAGATCCAACATGAGGATACTTAAACAAACCAGTAGAAGATTTTGCTAGAGATCATAGAGCATACAAAATTATTGATTCAGTTTATTCAACAAATGGATTTAGTTATGAATATAATTTCGGTGTCTCATTAGTTAGTTCAAATAATGAAAATAAATATCCAGAACACATCGAAAATAATTTAAGCATTGTTTCTATTTCTGAAAGTGCTCTTAAAAATTCAAAAACCTTATATGTAGGTGCTAACATTGACAGAATTGAATATGAAGGCGGAACATTTGACATTCAAGAAATTGTAGTTGACAAAGATAACCAATACTATGCTTCAAAAGATGGTGTTTTATATAACAAAGATTTCACTAAACTTTTAATTGTTCCTGAAAAATATCAAAATGATACATTAGTATTACCAAACACTGTTAGAGAAATAGAAGACAGCAAATTCTCAATCAATGTTGATAACTTAAGAAAAATTAAAGTAGAACCAGGTAACTTCTGATTTGCAAGTTATGGAGGAGTTTTATATAACAATGGTTTAAGAAAAATTGTTGTTATTCCTAAATTAGCGCAGACAATTATCACACCAGAAAATGCTATTTTAGATTCACATGACTTTGCTCATAATCCAAATATTAATTCAATTATTATTTCAGAAGGCGCTAAAGATATCCCTGAGTTTACTTTTAATAAATTAGATAACTTAAAAGAAATAACTTTCCCATCTACATTAAAAACAGTTTCAAATAATGCATTTAACCAAATTAACTTAAGTAAAGTAAAATTCGATACATCAAAAATTAAAGATGCAAAAGTTATCGAAACATTAAATACTATTAAATCAAGATATAAAAAATAACCTTCATTATGAAGGTAGTTTGACATAAGATAAAATCTCGATGTCGGCTCACATTAATTATAACTTATATTTAAAAAAGTGTAAATGAGAAGAATTTGCACTTTTTTAAATTCTTGATTTTAATATTTTAGAACAAAAGTATTTTTAACTCTAGAATACACATAGTTAATTTTTGTAATCGAATTATTGAAAAAAAAATTTTCTAATATAATATACAATGATTTTAAAAGATATTAAAAATCGTTCTTAAAATTTAGGAGATTATAATGAAAATAGCATTTTTTGATGCAAAAGATTATGATATTAAATACTTTGAAAAATATAATGAAGGAAGACACGAAATTACATATTTCAAAGAAAATTTAAACTTAAACACAGCTAAATTAGCTAAAGGTTATGATGCTGTTTGTGGTTTTGTTAATACATATGGAGATAGAGTTATTTTAAGTGTATTAGCAAATTTAGGTGTTAAATACTGATTTCAAAGATCAATGGGTTACAATAAAGTTGATATTGCAGCTGCTAATGAATTAGGAATTCAAGTTTTTAGAATTTTTAACTATTCAGCCGAAAGTATTGGTGAATTCGCATTCGCAGGACTTTCTGCTTTAAATAGAAATCTTTTAGAAGCAAATAGGAGAGTTGAGAAATATAACTTTTCACTAAATGGGCTTGATGGAAAATGTATTGGTAACTCAGTTATTGGAGTTCTTGGATCTGGAAAAATTGGTCAAACATTTATTAAAATTGCTAAAGCAACAGGAGCGAGAGTATTAGTATTTGATGCTTTTGCTCAAGAAAACTTCCCTGACTTAGCTGATCAACTTGGAATTGAGTTTGTTTCATTATCAAAATTACTTGAAGAATCAGACTTTATTTCAATTCACTGTCCTTTATTCCCTGCTACTAAATACTTAATTGATGAAGCAGCAGTTAATAAAATGAAAGATGGTGTAATTATCGTCAATACAGCACGTGGTGAAATATTAGAACTTAATGCTGTTATTAATGGACTTAAATCAGGAAAAATTAAAGGTTTATCAACAGATGTTCTTGAACGTGAAGAAGGAAGATTCTATGAAGATATTTCTGCTAGAATCGCTGATATTCAAGAGATGGATCCACAATGAAAAGAATTAATTGAAATGCCAAATGTTTTAATTACATCACACCAAGCCTTTTTAACAGATTTAGCTTTAACACAAATAGCTAAAGTAATACTTGGACATGCCGATGATGCTCAAAAAGGTAACTTCGACAATGCCTTAACAATTATGGAAAACGGAATGATTAAAAATGGTTAATAAACAGAAAAAAAATAATTTAAAAAATGGACTTGATTTCTTTAAATCATTATTCAGTTACTTCAATTTAAAGAAATCAACAAGAGTTAATGCTGAAAAACCTAAAAACTTAATGACTTGAGTTGCTCACGGAATTTCAGAATTAATTGGTACAATCTTAATTTCATTATTATTAGCTGGTTTAAGTACAGTTATTAGCGCAAAAGGCGGAAAAGCAATTATTATTGAACATTACCTAATTCACCCATCTTTAGTAGGTCTTTATGCAGGATTTATTGCGGTTGGTTTAGTATTATTCATTTTCTTAAGATGAAGTTGTGATTTGAACCCAGCTGTCAGTTTAACAAGATACCTTAACGGTACAAATGATGGTTGATATACATCATACAAAATCTTAATTCAATTTATCGGAGCTTTAATTGCAGGTTTAATTATTTATGCAGTTGGTAATGGTGCAACAAATGGTGAATTTGTTTCTAATTTACCAATTAACTCAATTTCAGCCGCAGATAAAGTGTTTCCACCTTTCAAACAAGCTACATTTGATTCAAAATTTGTTTCAGGTTCAATCTGAATCGTTTTTGTTGAGATTTCAATGACAGTTATTTTATTAATGCCAATCTTCTCGCCAAGAATTGAAGGAAAATACCGTGATACATTCATTATGGCTATTATTTCTTTCTCAGTATGAATGGGTGTTTTAAGTGGTACAGCAGCTATTAACCCAGCTCGTGGATTAGCTCAACAATTACCAATCTTAATTTTTGAAAGTTCAAAATCTTCAGAAGGATTTTTAGCTTACACACAATTAGTTACAAATGATGCTTCAAATGTTTCTCAAGTATGAAACGGAGTTGTTTCAGGAACAATTTCAATGCTACTTGGAGGATTCATGGCTCCATTTGTATACTTATTCATTCAAGGATTTACAGAAAAAGTATTCAATCCTTTTGTTACAAAAGTTATTGCATTTAAAAACTTCAAATCACAAAACATGCAAAAACCATATAATAATGATAAAAAATAAAAAATCACTTTGTGATTTTTTTAATTATTAATATAATAAATAAAACATTCATAAAGGATAAAAATGAACAAAGATATATTTTTTTCAGTAACAATTACAATGATTGTTCTAATTCTTTTAATCTTAGCAGCAATCATTGTAAGATACTTACTTTGATACTACATTTACGGATATAAAAAGAGAAAAAGCGGCTTTCTTTTTGAAGAAAAAGTTAATGCCGAAATTAAAAAATACATAAAAGGAACTGGCCTAAAATTCATCGAAGGTGGAGTTTACTCATACAATAATAGACAATTTGAAATCGATTCACTTTTAGTATCTCCTTCAATGCTTGTTGTTTTAGAATACAAATACTTAAGTGGAACTATGTCAGGTGATGCCAACGCAAAAGACATTCAATTAAGTAGTAGTAAAGACAAAAAAGTTGCTAAAAAACTTTTTAGAATCAAAAACCCTATTTCACAAAATGAAAACCATATAAGTAACATTAACAAGGTTTTAAATAAAGACATTATGTACGTTTCAATTATCGTAGTTCCAAATGAACTTGATGTACAAATTTCAAACATTCCGGATCATGTTAAATTCTTCAAAGTGCAAGAACTTGAAACATTAATTAATGAACTTTCTATTCAATCAAAAAGATATCCTGAGTTAGTTAATGTTAAAGAAGTTTTAAATATTATAGAGATTTTCAAAATCAGAACATTAGCTGAAAAAATCAGATTCAGAAACAAAATAAAAAGCAAACAAGGTAATAAATAATTTATGGAAAACTTAAACATTGAAAAACACGCAATTTTAACAACAAGTAAAGAATTAAACATCTCTACCAAACAAGTTTCAATCGTACTTGAAATGCTTAGTGCTGGTGATACAGTTCCTTTTATTTCTAGATATCGTCAAAGTGCTACAGGTGGACTAAATGAAGAACAAATTTATCAAATTGATAAATTATTCAAATACTATGAAGCACTTAACAAAAGAAAAGAAGCTATCATTGAAATCTTAAAAGAAAAATCATTATTAACAGATGAATTATTAAACAAAATTAATTCAAGTAAAACAAAAAGCGAACTTGAATCAATTTATGAACCATTCAAAGTTGGTAAAATCACAAAAGCTTCAGAAGCTATTAAATTAGGACTAGAGCCACTTGCTAAACGTATTTTTGAAAACAAGGATCCTAAATTTAATATCAAAGAAGAAGCTAAAAAATACTTATCAGATAAAGTAATCTCAATTGAATTTGCTATCACACAAGCAAACTACATTATTGCACAATGAATCTCACAAAACATTAATATTAAAGAAGAAATCAAAAACCGTATTTATACTTTTGCACTTATTAAGACCAAAGTTAAGAAAAATGCAGAAGATGAAAAAGAAAAATTTAAAATATACTATGACTATTCTATTCCTGTTAAATACATTAAAAACCACAATGTTTTAGCTATTAATAGAGGGGTTAATCTAAGAATCTTAAACTTATCATTTGATTATAAAATTGAGAATTTTGTTTCTTATGTTTTATACATGGTAGACAAAAGAAAAATTAATTCCGAAAACTTAAAAGAACCTATTTTAGACTCATTAAAAAGACTAATTTTACCTTCAGTGGAAAGAGAAGTTTTTGCAGAATTATTTGCTAAAGCAGAAGCTTCTGCAATTGAAATTTTCTCAAACTCGGTTGAAAAACTTTTAAATGCACCAGCAATTGATAATGTTAATATTTTATCTATTGACCCTGGTTTTAAAAATGGATGTAAGGTTGCAGTTTTAAACAAAAATGGTGATTTATTAAAAGTTGAAAAAATTTATCCTCATGAACCAATCAAGAAAGTTGATGAAGCAAACAAAATTATTGCAGATTTAATTACTAAATATAACACTGATATTGTAGTTATCGGTAATGGAACAGCTTCAAGAGAAACAGAAAGATTTGTCGCAAACTTAATTAAAAAATATAACTTTGCAAACCTTAAATATACAATTGTTTCTGAAGTTGGAGCAAGTATTTACTCAGCATCTAAAATTGCTATTGAAGAATTCCCTGACCTTTCAGTTGAAGAAAGAAGTGCGGTAAACATTGGTAGAAAATTCTTAGACCCACTTAATGAATATGTAAAAATTGATCCTAAATCAATTGGGGTTGGTCAATACCAACATGATGTTAACCAAAAAGAATTAGAAAACTATTTAACATTCAAAGTTCAAAAAGTAGTTAACGAAATTGGGGTTGATATTAACTCTGCTACAAAATCTATCTTAACTTATATCTCAGGTTTAAGTGAAAAACTAGCTGAAAATATTGTTCAATATCGAAAAGAAAATGGTGAATTTAAAGATAGAAATGAAATCAAAAAAGTTAAAGGTCTTGGAGCTAAAACTTTTGAACAAGCAATTGGTTTCTTAAGAATCTTTAACACTACAAAATACCTTGATAAAACATATATCCACCCAGAATCTTATAAGTTAGCCAACAGCATTATTGATGAATATGATTTATCACCAAGTGAGGATGGTATTGATGTATCACATTTATCTGCTGAAAAAATTGCTGAGCAATACAATGCAGATATTTATGATGTAAAACTTATTTTAAAAGCATTATCCTCACCTGTTAAAAGAATTAAAAAAGATAAAAGTGGATTTGCACTTCAAAGCAGTGTTATTGAGCTTAGTGACTTAGCAGAAGGCTCAAAAGTAATTGGTACAATTGAAAATATTACCGACTTTGGTATCTTTGCTTACATTGGGATCAAAGAAAATCTTTTTATACATACCAAGGACCTTAAGGTAAGTGATAATCAAAGTCAATTTGATTTATATTATCCAGGTCAAAGTATCGAAGCGATTATTACAAACATTGATATTGATCGTAAAAGAGTTTCAGGTAAAATCATTTAAATAGCCTATTAGGCTATTTTTTAATTAAAAAAGTAGCTTAATGCTACTTATGATATGTAATACCATGCTTAATAGTGAAAGCACGATAAATTTGTTCAATTAACATAACTCTAAATAATTGGTGTGGGAAAGTCATTTTAGAAAAATTTATTTTATCTTTAAAATACTCTTCAATAACACCGTTTGAGCCACCAATAACAAACGTTAAATTATCAATATCAACAATCTTATCACTAAATTCTTCTGAACTAATTTGTTTACCTTGTAATGATAAATAAATTACATTTGAGTTTTTAGGGATTTTTTCTAAGATCATTAATGTCTCTTTTTCTTTTTTAAGATTAATATTATCAATCTTTTGTTCTTTAATCTCTATAACATTCACTTTACAAAAGAAATTAATCTTTTTAACATAATCATCAAAAAGAACTTTGTATTCTTTTGAAAGGGAACCAACAGCAACAATATTTAACTTCATTATTTTCTATTTGAAGCAATATAGAACATTAACATTTGAATATCAGCTGGGTTAATACCTGAAATTCTAGAAGCTTGGCCAATTGTTTTAGGTCTAATTTTTTCGAGTTTTTGTTTTGCTTCAGTTGCAATATTAGCAACAAGGTTATAATCTAAATCTTCAGGAATTTTGAAATTATCAAGTTTAGCCATTTTTTGAGCCATAGTTTCTTGTTTTCTAATGTATCCATCTAAACGTACAATTGTTGTAAGTTCATTTTTAAATTCAAAATCGCCAACAACATCTTTAGCTTCGACTTCTGGACGTGCTAAAACTTTTAACATTGAAACACCATTTTCAATTCCATATTTTTTAGCAAGTTCACTTTTTGAAGAAACATAAGTAATGTTCAATTCATCAATTTTATCTTGAATCATTTTGTATTTATCAAGAACTTTTTGGTGATCTTTATCACTAATTAAGCCAACTTCATGACCGTATTTAGAAAGTCTTAAATCAGGGTTATCATTTCTTAATAAAAGTCTATATTCAGCTCTAGATGTTAACATTCTATAAGGTTCTTTAGTTCCTTTTGTTACTAAGTCATCAATTAAAACACCAATATATGCATCACTTCTTTTAAGTACTAAAGCTTCTTTATTTTCAATTTTTAAACCAGCATTAATACCAGCAATCAAACCTTGAGCAGCTGCTTCTTCATATCCACTTGTACCATTAATTTGACCAGCAGTAAATAAGTTTTTAATAACTTTAGATTCTAAAGTATCGGAAATTTGTAATGGGTTTAATGCGTCATATTCAATTGCATATCCTCATTTTTGAATTCTTGCGTTTTCTAAACCAGGAATTGTTTTAAGCATTTCTGCTTGTACTTCAGTAGGCATAGAAGTTGACATACCATTTACATAAATAATGCTTCCATCAGCTGTTTCTGGTTCAAAGAAGATTTGGTGTCTATTTTTATCTCTAAAACGCATAACCTTATCTTCAACACTTGGACAATATCTTGGACCTATTCCTTCAATTAAACCTGAATACATGGCTGATTTGTTAATGTTTCTTTCGATTATTTCATGCGTCTTTTCATTTGTATATGTTAAATAACAAGAAATTTGTTCTGCAAGTTTTACACCAGATCTTGATGAGAATGTTAATGCAGTATCATCTAAAACTTCTTTTTCAACTTTAGAAAAGTCAATTGAATCAGCATAAACTCTAGCAGGAGTACCTGTTTTAAGTCTTTGAAGTTCAAGTCCGTGAGCTTGTAATGAAGCACTTAATTTAGGTGTAGTTTTTTGATTATCAGGCCCACTGATTGTAATATCACTACCTCTAAGAATTCTCGAGTTCATGTATGTACCTGTTGTAATAACTACAACCTGTGAATTGATAATTTCTCCACCCTCAAGCTTTACACCTTGGAAAACATTATTTTCATCAGTAATAATCTCCTCAACTACAGCTTCAATTAAAGTAATGTTTTCGTGTTTGGCTAATGCTTCGTTAATAATTTTTGAATATTTTTCTTTATCAATTTGTGCTCTTAAAGCTCTAACGGCTGGGCCTTTTGATTCATTTAACATTTTAATTTGAATCATAGCTAAATCAGAGAAATATCCTTGAACTCCTCCTAATGCATCAATTTCTCTAGTAATAATTCCTTTAGCAGGACCACCAATTGATGGGTTACATGGCATCATAGCAAGTTTGCTTAAGTCAAATGAAATTAAAGCAACTTTATGTCCTTTATTTGCTAATGCAAATGTTGCTTCAACACCTGCATGACCACCACCAATAACAATGGCTTCAAAATTTCTTTTATTTGTATTCATAGTTATTAAATTTTATCAAATTTAATTTTTTGTATATCATAATTTTTTAATAGGAACTAAAAAAGTACTTAAAAATAAAATGCACGAAATTGAGTTAAATGAATTCGTGCATTTTAATAATTATTTTTGTAAGATTCAAAATGTTGTATTGTCTGAAAATTTTAAAACTTCATTTGATTCTTTAAAGTTTTGATCACGATTTAATGTTTCTAGAATTTTAAATTTAGTATTACTTAAGATTAGATTTTTCAGTTCTTCAAGTGAATACAAGTGCATAAAGTCACAAAAGTTTTCTTCATTTTTGAAAATATAATCACCAAAAGTTTCGAATTTAAATTCATTGCATTCATTAAGAACTTTTTTGTAATTAGCTAAATATTTTTCTTCATCACGTTCATGAGCACTAAAAATAAATATTCCACCTTTTTTAAGTACTCTGTAAATTTCGCTTAATGCTTTAATTCTTTCCTTTTGACTAGGAATTCCTGGTCACCCATTAAATGAAAAGAATACAAAGTCAAATTGATTATCTTGAAACTTTAAATTAGTCGCATCTTGTACTTGAAAATCAATTGGATAATTTAACTTTTGATTAATTCAGTTTGCTTGCTCTATCATAGCCTCAGAAATATCGGCAGCTATGATATTTTGATAACCATTTTCATATAAAGCAAATGTTGTTCTACCAGAACCGCATCCTAAATCTAAAATAGTCGCAGATTGCTTAATGTACTTTTTTAATAAATGTTTTTCAGAAGCTCATAATTTAATATTTAATGTAGCATTACCATATTTTAGTAAGGTTGCTCAATTATGAAATACTTTTTTGTTATTGTTATTCATCTCTTAAACTATTAGTGAATATATATGGTCTTGATACAACATTTAATGTTTGATCAAATCCATTGGATTCTGTAAAATCAACATACGAATTACCAGCAAGAATGCTAAATCCAAAAGTATTTACAAATTTTACGATTTTCTCATTTCTTGTTGCATCAAATTCTATAAATATATCAATATCATTAATCATTTGTTCTGAAAGATGTGAAACAAATGGATAAACTTGTAATTTATGGGTTGTAGCCATAAGGTCTTTAACAGTTAAATCAGATGCTGTGATTCTGTAAAAACCATCTCCAAAAATGTTGAACATTGTAATTCTAAATAATGTATTTTTAAAACTATTTAATTCTAGTTCACTAAATTTATTTTTAATACTAATAGTTTCGTTTGAATTATGTTCATTAAGTGCTTGCTTAATTTTGTTTTTGAAGTTAGGTCTTCTCTTAATTTCATCAGCTAAAGTAGCTGGTGTAATTGTTAAACCAATTGTGTTTTGAATATTTTCTTGACTTAATTTTTTAAATCCAAAAAACTCAAATTTTTTAGTATAACTTTCATTTCTGCCTGAAGTTTCATCGGCATCTTTGATTAAAACTTCAATTCCTAATTTACCTTGTAAATCATTCGGATTAACTCTAACTATTTTATATGAATATTTTCTTTCAAGTTCAGGATTTAAACCAAAGAATACTCCATTAATAGATGGATTTAAATTAATTCATTCTGAGAAATAATCTGTTGTGGTATTTGCTAATTTTTCAAATGTAACCGCATTAGCTTCGCGGCTTTCAAGTTGATTAAATTCGGTAATATTTGAATTATACATAAGCATAGCACCAACTAATGATGGATATAACTTAACCATTTCGCCAAGATTTTCTTTTTTAGTTAAAAGATCATCTTTTTCGTTATGTGGTAATTGATTATTTGTGCTAAATCCTACTAATTTAGTCATTTTTGATTTAGTTTTTTGAGTTTGTTTATCAACAAAGTGAACTTCTACTTCAAATAACTCGCCATCTTGAATGTGTATTTTCATGTGGTAAAAGTTTGTAATAGAAATATTATATTTTTCTTTAAGTTCTTGACTAATATTAAGTTCCTCAAGCATCTTATTAAAACCAATTTGTTTGAATTCATCATATGCCTTTTTAGCATCATATGTTTTATATTTACTGTCGTTTCTTAAACTGAAACTTGTCGGAAAGTTTTCTAAGTCAGCAAAATCATTTTCTTGATTTGAAACTTGATTTTTTGATGGCTCACTGTTTGATGAACCTGGGTCTGGGTTTGTAGGTTGTTCTTGAATTGGAACTTTTGGTTCTTTTTGATTTTTATTATTTTCAGAATTTTGAACAACTTGTTTGTTAGCATCATTTGATCCATTATTTTTTTCATCATTAGCATTTTCTTGAACTGTTTGTGGCCTTGAACAAGCAGTAAGAGTTGTTATTGATGTAATACTTGATAAAAGTAAAAAAGTGTTAATTTTTCTTAATTTAATTTTCATAATGTTTGAAATTTTAGCACTTTTTTATTTTTGTCAAAATTAAGATTACTTACACACCTAATATATAGGCTTAAAAGTATTTTTTCACATTTCCAAAATTATGCATATTTAATTTTGAAAAAAGCACTTCTGGATTATAATTTAAATACTTTTATTAGTATTTTTATATTTATAAAAGTTTTATTTTATTTTTTAGATATATGAAAGAGGGTTTTATATGAGTGACAAAAAGAAATATGTAATTCGTAAATTTGGTCCTAAAACCGAAAGACGTGATTACTCAGTTACTAAAAAATCATTAGAATTAACTGATATTTTAAGCACAAGTAAAGAAAGTTTTGATAACTTCATGAAAAAAAGAATTCAAGAAATCTTACTTGATGTTTACCCAATTTCTACTGGTAGCGTAAAGTTAGACTATGTTAAAAACTCAGTAGATATTGAATACCCATTCAAAAAGATTACAAGTGAAACTGACGAAATTAATAAATGTAAAGCTAAAGGAATTAACTTTAGTTCAAAAATTTACATTCAACTTCAAAAAGAAAACACTTTAACAGGGGAACGTAAAACTGACAAAGTGTTATTAGGTGAAATTCCATACATGACATCAGGTGGAAGTTTCATTATTAACGGAAGTGAAAAAGTTATTGTAAGTCAGCTTGTTCGTTCACCAGGTGCATACTACGGGATTGGTGTACGTAACAAACAATCAGACGATCTTTTCAACAAATTAGAAATCTTACCTAGAATTGGATCATGACTTGAAGTTTCGCATAAAGTTACAACAAGTACATTAGATACAGTGAAAGTTAAAGTTGACAAAAACAAAAATATTCAACTCGGTACTTTCTTAGCTTCATTTGGATTTACTGAAAAACACATTAGAAAATTATTTGGTAAAAACGCTTTATTAGATGAAACACTTAAGAAAGATAAAATTTTAGAAAAGAATCATCAAGATAAAGATGATTTAGTAAACGAAGCACAAGAAGACATTTTTAGAAGTATTAGAAAAGGTGATCGTGATACAGTTGATGCTAAAAAATCATTATTACCAGGTATGTTATTCGACAGAAGAAGATACAACCTTTCTGAAACAGGTCGTTACATGCTTAACAATAAACTTTCATTAGTTGATCGTATTACAAATACTTTCCTAGCGCAAGATATTAAAAACAAATCAAATGAAGTTATTTTTGAAAAAGGAACTTTTATTGATTTTGAATTAGCTAAGAAAATTCAAGAAAGCTACAACTTAGGATTAGTTGCTACAGAAAAATTAGAAGACATTGATCCAGAACATGTTTATTACAAGTTATATAGAGCTGATTTAACTCAAAATAACCCTCAAAACTTATTCAACAATCCTGATTTAAGAAAAAGAATTAAGGTAATTAGAGTTAAAGTTTATCCAAACAAAAAATGAATGAATGATGAAACCAAAGAACCTGTTATCGTTATTGCTAATGATCCAAAGTCAGTTGAACATCATTTATTAATCTCTGATATTATTGCTGCGATTAGTTACTACTTCAACATTACAGATGGTGTAGGACAAGATGATGACCCAGATTCATTAGTTAACAAACGTATCGTTTCTGTTGGAGAATTAATCGAAGGTCAATTACAGTTAGCATTAACAAAATTAGAAAAAACAACAAAAGAACGTATTGGTGCTAAAGACGCTGATAAAGTTACAGCTAAAAACGTAACAAACAACAAATTAATTACAAACCAATTCAAGTCATTCTTTAACACATCAAAACTTTCACAGTTTATGGATCAAATTAACCCATTAGCTGAAGTTTCAAATAAACGTCGTGTTACATCTTTAGGACCTGGTGGTCTTAGCCGTGACACAGCGCAATTCGAAGTTCGTGACGTTCACTCAACACACTATGGAAGAATCTGTCCTATCGAAACTCCAGAGGGATTAAATATCGGTCTTATTCTTAACTTTGCTACATATGCAAAAGTTGATGATAAAGGATTTTTAAAAACTCCATATTACAAAGTTAATAACGGTGTTGTAGATTACAATGACGTACAATACTTAACAGCTTCTGAAGAATTTGGATACTCAATTGCTCAATCATCAGTACACGTTGATGAAAACAACAAAATTACAGACGAATTTTTAACAATTAGACGTAATTACACATATGAAAACGGTAGAAGTGAAGATGTAGACTTTATTGAAGTTTCATCAAAACAAATTGTTTCAGTTGCTGCTGCTGGTATTCCGTTTTTAGAAAACGATGATGCCAACCGTGCACTTATGGGTGCGAACATGCAACGTCAAGCAGTTCCACTATTACAAACAGAAGCTCCTTTAATCGCAACAGGTATTGAAGCTGATATTGCTAAATACTCATCATACAACTTAGTTGCTAAAAATGCTGGTACAGTTACATATGTAGATGGTTCAAGAATTCATGTTACAAGAAACGAAAGTACAGTTACAGACAAATATACATTAAGAAACTTCGAAAGAAGTAACCAAGGTACATTAATTCAACAAAGACCATTAGTAAGAATTGGTGATAAAGTTGAAGTTGGTGATATCTTAACAGATGGTTCATCATTCAAAGATGGTGAATTATCATTAGGTAAAAACGTTTTAGTTGGATTCACAACATGAAACGGATATAACTTCGAGGATGCTGTAATTATTAACGAAAGATTAGTTAAAAATGACGTTTATACATCAATCCACATCGAAGAACAAACAATTCAATTTAGAACTTCAAGAGCCGGAAATGACGAATTAACTAAAGATATTCCAAATGCTTCAAAATACTCATTAAGAAACTTAGATGAATTTGGTATTGTAAAAGTTGGTTCAGAAGTTTATCCAGGTGATGTTTTAGTTGGTCGTGTATCTCCTAAAGGTGAAGAAAACCCTTCACAAGAAGAAAAAATGCTTTATGCAATTTTAGGACAAAGATCACCTTCAACAAAAGATACATCATTAAAAGTTAAAAACGGACACAGTGGAACAATTATCCACGTTGAAATTCTTTCAAGAGAAAAAGGTGATGTTTTAGAAGAAGGAATTGAAAAAATTGTTAAAGTTTCAATTGCTCAAAAGCGTAAAATTAAAGTTGGTGATAAGATGGCTGGTCGTCACGGAAACAAAGGGGTTATCTCAATCGTTTTACCAGAAGAAGATATGCCATACTTAGAAGATGGAACACCACTTGACATTATGTTAAACCCTCAAGGGGTTCCTTCACGTATGAACATCGGACAAATTCTTGAGTTACACTTAGGTATGGCTGCAAGAAAATTAGGTGTTAAATTCGTATCTCCTTCATTTGATGGTGTTAAAAAGCCAGATATTGAAGCAGCTTTAGAGGAAGCTGGATTAGATAAAACAGGAAAACAAGTTCTTATCGACCCAATTACAGGTAGAAAGTTTGATAAACCAGTTTCAGTTGGTGTTATGTACATGCTTAAGCTTAACCACATGGTTGACGATAAGATGCATGCTCGTTCAGTTGGTCCATACTCATTAATTACACAACAACCACTTGGAGGTAAATCTCAAAACGGTGGTCAAAGATTTGGGGAAATGGAAACATGAGCTTTAGAATCATATGGAGCAACAAATGTATTACAAGAAATCTTAACTTACAAATCAGATGATATTGTTGGGCGTAATGCTTTATATAGTGCTTTAGTGTCAGGGAAAGAAATTCCTACACCAGGTACTCCAGAATCATTCAACGTTTTAAGTTATGAATTAAAAGGACTTGGTATGAAATTAGAAGCAAGTTATGACGATAATGAAGATTATCAAGTATTACAATTTGAATCAGGGGGTGAAGGTGAATAATTCAAACAACCGTAAAGATAAAGTTAAAAGAATTACGCTATCATTAGCAACTAGAGAAGATGTTAAAAGCTGATCTCATAGTGAAGTTAAAAAACCTGAAACAATTAACTATAAAACATATAAACCAGAAAAAGATGGTTTATTTGATGAATTAATTTTTGGACCTGTAATTGATTACAAGTGTCCTATTTGTGGTACAAAATACAAAAAAAGTGATGTTAACACAATTTGTTCAAAAACACAACAATGTAAAAAATACAACCCTGAAATTCTTCCAAAAATCACAAGAAGAAGCAGAATGGGTCACATTGAATTACACACACCAGTTGTACACTTTTGGTTCTTTAAAATTGATCACTCAGTTATTTCTAACCTTTTAGGTTTAAGAGTTGAAGATGGAACTGAAAAACAATCAGTAACAAAATCAGACTTAGAAAAACTTATTTACTATAAATCCCACATAGTTCTAGAAAGTGGTAACTTAAAATCTCTTAAAAAGAATACAATTATTGATATTAATGAAGCTGCAAACATTTATGAAGCTGCCTTAGAAGAATTACTAGCATTAAACATTGATGATGAAGAAGCATCAGAAAACATCTCTGAATCACTTTGAGAATTAAGAGAATATGCTAAATCACAAGATGGTAAAGACTTTGGTATTGACTTTTATCAATACAATGAAATTATTAAAGAATATTCAGATGCTAGAATCGGGACAGGTTCTGAAGCTATTGAATACTTATTAAAAAATATTGATTTAGAAAAAGAGCAACAACATGTTCAAGAACAAATCGATAAAATTAACTCAGAAATTAACAAACAACGTGATGTTTCAACTTCAAAAATTCAAACAAGGCAAAAACTTTACAAACGTTTAACAATCATTTCATCATTCATTCGTTCAGGTCAAAAACCGACAGATATGTTAATCTATGACTTACCAGTTATTCCTGCTGATTTAAGACCTCTTGTACAACTTGATGGTGGAAGACACTCAACAAGTGACGTTAACGAGTTATACCGTCGTATTATTATCAGAAACAACCGTTTAGCAAAATGAAACGAAACAGATGCTCCTATGCTTATTAAGCAAAATGAGTATCGTATGATTCAAGAAGCTGTTGATGCATTAATTGATAATGCAAGAAAAAAACCAACACCAGTTTCTTCAAGAGATAATCATCCTCTTAAATGTATTTCAGATGGACTTACAGGTAAAAAAGGACGTTTCCGTCAAAACCTTTTAGGGAAACGTGTTGACTACTCTGCACGTAGTGTTATTGTTGGTGGTCCATCATTGAAAATGTATGAAGTTGGAGTACCTCGTGATATTGCAGCTAAATTATTTGAACCATGAATTATCAAAGAATTAATCGCAAATGAAGAAGGTATTACAAGTATTAAAACAGCTAAAAAGCTCATTGAAAACTTAGATCCAAGAATCTGACCGTATGTAGAAAAAGCTATTGAAGGACGTCCAGTTCTATTAAACCGTGCTCCTACATTACACCGTTTATCAATTCAAGCTTTCCAACCGGTTTTAATTCGTGCTAAAGCTATTAAATTACACCCACTTGTAACAACAGCATTTAACGCTGACTTCGATGGGGACCAAATGGCTATCCACGTTCCAATTTCAGAAAAAGCAGTTCGTGAAGCACAAGAATTAATGCTTGCTTCTAAAAACATTTTAGGTCCTAAAGATGGAGAACCTATTATCAACCCATCTCAAGATATTATCTTAGGACTTTACTACTTAACAATCGAAAAGACAGGTGAAAAAGCACTTGGCGAAGGAAACTACTACTCAAGCTTAGATGAATTACTTTTAGCTTATGAAAGAGGAAAAGTTTCATTACACAGTAGAGTTGTTTTACCTATTAAAGCAATTAATAAACCAAAATTATTAGAACAAACTAATAAACCATATATTTTCTCAACAGTTGGTAAATTCTTATTAAATAGCATGTTACCAACAGAGTTTGAATTTGTGTTTGGTAAATATGTTGAAAAACACTACTCACAAAAACCGAATGGAGAAACAAAAGTTACAGAAAAAGAAGTTATCCATACATCTAGAAATGATTTAGATAGATATACATTAGGATATGGAGAAAACTTCCGTGAAGAAATTCAAAAACTTGATTTAAACTTAGCTTTATCTAAAAAAGATATCGCAAGAATCATTAGAAAAATTTACGAAGATTATGTTGCAGTTATCACAATTGAAGATATTGCAAGCATCTTAAACAATGTAAATAAATTTAACTATAAAGAACAATTAGAAAACCTTGAAGCATTAATTGATTACAAAGGTGATAAAATTCCTTCTTCACATGCAAAATTAATTAACCAATTCATTATTGATGAATTTGAAAAAATTAGTTTCACATATAAACCGCTTGAATCACAAAAAGATTCAGCAGATTGAACAATAAACGAATATACAAAAGGACTTGAAAGAGTTTGATTCAAATATTCTAACTATGTTTCAGAAATCTTAGATAAAATTAAAGACTTAGGATTTAAATATTCAACAGTTTCAGGAACAACAATCTCAATGAGTGATGTGAAAACTCTTGATTCAACAAAAGAACACATTCAAGAAGGTGAACAATACATCAATCAATTAAAAGAATTCTTCGAATATGGATATTTAACAGATGATGAACGTTATAAATTAACAATTGAAAAATGAGCTAAAGTTAAAGATAAAATCGAAAAATCACTTAAAGAAGTTACTAAATCAGACCTTGATAACCCATTATTCATGATGATGACATCAGGTGCTCGTGGTAATGCATCTAACTTTACTCAGTTAGCTGGTATGCGTGGATTAATGAGTAACAACACAAAGGTTCTTAAGGCCGACGCTGAAAACGACCGTGTGGTACGTTCAACTATTGAAATTCCAGTTAAATCATCATTCCTTGGCGGACTTAGTTCATACGAATTCTATTCATCAACCCACGGGGCTCGTAAAGGACTTACAGATACTGCTCTTAACACTGCTAAGTCAGGATACTTAACACGTAGATTAGTTGACGTTGCACAAAGTATTGTTGTTAGAGAAGCAGATTGTGGATCAGACTTTGGATTTGTTGTTAAAGCAATTAAAGACACTAAAACAGATACAATTATTGAAACCTTATACGAAAGAATTGAAGGTAGATATACAAATAAAGCAATTTATGACAATAATGGTGAATTAGTTATTGCTGAAAATGAATTAATTACTCCAGAAATTGCAAACAAAATTGTTAACGATTTAAAACTTGAACAAGTAGAAATTCGTTCAGTATTATCATGTCATACTAAAAATGGAGTATGTAAGATTTGCTACGGTAAAGACCTTGCTTCAAACCGTGTAGTTAACATCGGTGAAGCTGTTGGTATTGTTGCTGCTCAATCAATCGGAGAACCTGGAACTCAGCTTACTATGCGTACATTCCATACAGGAGGGGTTGCTGGTGTTGAAGATATTACAGGTGGATTTGGTAGATTAATCGAACTTATCGATGCCTATGATAACCCTTGAGGTAAACCAGCTGAAATTTCAAAAGTACATGGAATCATTAAATCAATCGATCAAGTTGTAAATAAAGACACAGGTAAATTCACAGACTTTATCGATGTAGCAATTGCAACAAAAGATGAATTTGGTGCTGAAGTCGTTGAAATTGTAACAGGTAGAGCTTCACAAAGATTACGTGTTAAAGTTGGAGACAATGTTATCCCTGGACAAAAAATCTTTGAAGGTCCAATTGTATTAAATCAATTATTAAATGCAACAGATGCAAGAACAGTACAAAATTACTTATTAAAAGAAATTCAAAGATTATACCGTTTACAAGGTATTACAATCGCTGATAAATATATCGAAATTATTATTTCACAAATGCTTTCAAAAATCTTAATTATTGACCCAGGAGATTCTAAATTCTTCAGCGGAGCCTTAGTTGATACATTTGTTTACCAAACAGAAAATGCTAAATTATTAGCAGCAGGTAAAAAACCAGCTTATGGAAAAGTTAAGATCTCAGGAGCTAAACAAATTCCTTTACTTTCAAGTTCATTCCTTGCTGCTGCTTCATTCCAAGAAACAGCTAAAATTCTTGTAAATTCATCTGTTGGTCAAAGAGTTGACCAATTAGAAGGGTTAAAAGAAAACATTATTTTAGGTCAAAAAATTCCAGCAGGAACAAACTCAGATTTTGAAGAAAAAGGAAAATACGATATTCGTGGATTTAAAACATACTTCCCAGATAAATTTGACCCAAGTCAAGAAGAACTTTTAGATGAAAACTCATTTGATGATGAAGACTTTTCAGCAGAAGAAATCATAGAAGAAACATATACAGAAGATCAATTTGATCACACAGATGATTACTCAGACTTCTATGAATTTGAAGAAGATATGTAATAATTCAAACAAAAAGCACCTTATGGTGCTTTTTTATTTTTTGCGTAAGATTTCAAATTGTTTAGGGAAATTGCTTAAAACATTTTTAACACTATGAGGTCTAAAGTCAATTTTATTAATCTCATCAAGCGTTAATCATTCAAAATAAAGTTCACGATTATTTTCAAAAATACTAAATTTATCTTTACTTATTTCTTGACTTAAAGCAATTTTTATTTCAAAATAAAAACACAATTCATGAACATTTGTATTAGAAAAATTAGAAAAGTAAAATACTTCATCAACAAACAATTCTTTAACATCTAATACATCAATATTTAGTTCTTCTTTAATTTCCCTTTTCACCGTATCAAAGACAGATTCACCGAATTCAACTTTACCACCTGGTAAGTAGCGATATGAATCAGGTGAATCATAAGCGACTAGTATTTTATCACCATTTTTAATAATGCATCCAACACGCATCTTAAAAGTATTATTATTCTTTGTAAAAAAAACATCCATTATTATTACCACCTTAAAATAATAAAAAAAGACCACCTGACACAACACTTCTTCATATGGCTGCTATATCTCTATCCTGACCAAGTTAGTAGGTTATTGTTCTGATGGCTTTCTTATTATAATATTTTTTAAAATTTTAAAAAGTATTTATGTAATTTAATTTTACGAAATTTCCGTAAGAAAACATAAAACTAAAATAAACATCCATTTCGTTGTATAATTATATTGATATATGTATGTGTATAATTGATTTATAGCAATATATATTATTAATATTATTTATGGCTATTATACACGCATAAACATAATTTTTATTTATTAAAAAAGAAAGGAGCCAGAATGAAACATACTAGTGGAAATAAAGGCAATGCAAACGCAAACCACAAGGCAAACCAAAGCAATGCAAACAAAGGCACAAGCGGTCAAAACAAAGCATATTCACACGTACATGGAAACCGAGGTTCGCAAATGAACCCAAATAATAAAAAATAGTCTCTAAATAATTTTGATAACAACTATATATATATATATATATATATCTGAACCAAACTCTCTTAATAAGTTAGTTTGGTAATACAAAAATCTTGATTATTAAACTTTATGTTTTAATCAGGATTTTTTTGTTCCTTTTTTTAACACTCAAAAGAAATGAATAATATAAATTATGAATTATTATATAATATATAAATATATTATATATTTAGGAGTCATTATGAAAAGATTTGTTAGCGGAATTAAACCGACAGGAGAATTAACTCTTGGTAATTATATTGGTGCAATAAAAAACTTTATTAAAATGCAAAATGATTATGAATCATATATTTTTGTTGCAGACTTACATGCCTTAACAACTGGTTCAGTTGATCCTAAAGAACTAAAAAAACAAAGAGAATCAATTGTTGCGTTATATGTATCATGTGGTCTTGATTATACTAAAAGTGCAATATTTTATCAGTCACAAATCTTTGAACACTCTGTAATGCAATGACTTTGTACATCAGAAACCACACTTGGTGAATTAAAAAGAATGACGCAATTCAAAGATAAATCATCAAAATTAAAACAATCAAATGGAACAGAAAAAATTCCTACAGGACTTTTAATGTACCCTACTTTAATGGCAGGAGATATCTTGTTATATAACCCAGATGTTGTACCGGTTGGAGAAGATCAAACGCAACACTTAGAGTTAGCAAGGAACATTGCTGAAAGATTTAACAAAAACTATAAAGCAAACTTTAAGATACCTCAAGGGCTTGTAGCTAAAGTTGGTTCAAAAATTAAATCGCTAACTGACCCAACTGTTAAAATGTCTAAAAGCGAAAAAAGTTCTAAGTCAACTATTTACCTTTTAGAAGACCCACAACAAGCATACAATAAGATTTTAAAAGCAGTAACTGATTCAGAAAATAAAGTTTATATTTCTGATGAAAAACCAGGGATCTTGAACTTATTAAATATTTACGCTTCATTAACTGATTTAACTTTAGAAGAAGCAGCTGATAAATTTAAAGATGCAAATTATAAAGAATTCAAAGAAGCAGTTGCCTTAGAAGTTAAAAACTTATTAATTGATATTCAAAGCAAATATAATGATGCTTTAACCAAAGTTAACGAGATTGTTAAGATTGGTGTTGAAAAAGCAAATCAAATAGCAAAACCTATTTTAAATAATTTACAAATAAAAATGGGATTATATGGAGAAGAAAAACATGAAAGCAAATAAATTACTTAATCATACAACTTCACACCTTTTAGGTGCTGCAGTTGAAAAATTATATCCAAATGTTAAATTAGGATTTGGGCCTGCAACAGATGAAGGTTTTTACTATGACTTTGAATTTGAAAGTCCGTTAAGTGATACTGAATTATCAAAAATTGAAAAATTAATGAAAAAACTTGCTTCAAGAAATTTAGTTATGACTCAAGTTTCTGAAGACACATATTCATTTGAAAACAAACCATACAAAAAAGAGTTATATGATGAATTAAAAGCTCAAGGTAAAGAAATTACTTTCTATTCATTAATTGATCCATTAAGTAAAGAAGTTATCTTTACAGACCTTTGTGCTGGTGGTCATGTACATGACACAAAAAATATTAAAAACTTCAAACTTTTACATTTAGCAGGAGCATATTGAAGAGGAAACTCAGATAATATCCAATTAACAAGAATTTATGGAACAAGTTGAGAAACAACAGATGAACTAAATGAATTTTTAGCTATTTTAAAAGACCGTAAAGAAAGAGATCACAGAAAAATCGGTAAAGAAATGAAATTATTTACCTTCAATAAATTAGGTGGTCAAGGTTTACCTTTTTGATTAGAAGATGGTATGTATATTCACAATGAAATTAAAAACTTAGTTTTAAAAATGGACCGTAAATACGGGTTTACAGAAGTTTTAACTCCACACTTTGGAGAAGAAGAACTTTACAGAACATCAGGACACTTAGCACACTATCAAGATGATATGTTTAAACCTATTGTTGTTGAAAACGAAAGACTAATCCCTCGCCCAATGACTTGTCCACACCACATTTTATGTTATAACACAGAAAAACGTTCATACCGTGATTTACCAATTAGATACTCAGAGCAATCACAACTTTATAGATATGAAAAATCAGGTGCTTTAACTGGTTTAGAACGTGTTAGAGGTATGCTGTTAACAGAAGGTCACTTATTTGTTAGAAAAGACCAAATTGCTCAAGAGTTTAAATCAATGTATAAACTTATAAAAGAAACTCTAGAGGCATTCAAAATTAAAATAAGCTATGTTTCATTATCATTGCGTGATCCTGAAAACAAAGAAAAATACTATAATGATGACAAAATGTGAAATGAAGCCGAAGATGAGTTGAGAAAAGTTCTTAATGAACTTGGGGTAGAATACGAAGAAAAAGTAGGTGAAGCTGCGTTTTACGGGCCTAAAATGGATATTCAAATTTTTACAGCTTTAGGTCACGAAATAACAGTTTCAACATTACAACTTGACTTTTTATTACCTCAAAAGTTCAATATGACTTTCACTAATAAGAACAATGAAGACGAAAGACCAGTTTTAATTCACAGAGGTTTAGTAGGAACATACGAAAGATTTGTTGCTATTTTAATTGAACAAACTAAGGGTGTTTTACCATTTTGATTAGCACCAAAGCAAATTACAGTTATCCCTGCAACAAATAACGATGACGATATTGAATATGCTAAGGAAATAAATCAAAAACTTTTTGAATTAGAGTTTAGATCAAAAGTTGATTTAAGAGAAGAAAGATTAAGCAAGAAAATACGTGAAGCACAAATTTCTAAATCAAAAATACAATTAATTTTAGGTGAAAAAGAAAGATTATCAAAAACTATTTCATACCGTGAATATGGTAAAGAAGAAACTATTACATTGAGTGTTGAAAGTTTTATTGATTTTATTTCAAAGCTTAAATCATCAAAAGAATAATGTTTAATAAACCTGTTTACCAAAAAAATATTTTAGAAAAAATCTTTTTTATATTACTTAGTTTATCTTCTCTGGGAATGCTTTTGTTAAGTGATAAAGTAATTCAATGAAAATTCTTTTTAGACACAAATTGAGAACTTTCTATTACATGGAGAATAATATCTAGTTTTATATTCACAACTATTTTTAGTTTATTAGCTTTGTTTTTAGTTTTAACAAATAATTTAAGGTTAATTTATTTACAAATTGTAGCCTTTATAATTGCTATTGTTATTACTATTTTTTGGATCCCAACTTATGTAATTGATTCAAATTCAAGTTCAAATGAAGAAATATTAAAATGGACTTGGTATAAATATGATATTATTCCGGTTTTTGTTATTTATTTAATTTTTTATGCACTAACAAAAGCTTTTTCTAAAGAAATTTATATCAATAAAGTAAGAAAACTTATTTCCAAAAAGTCTTAATTCCGGTGGTTTCCGGAATTTTTTTACTCTCACAGAATTCTGTGAGAGTACTAATTTTTAGTAAAAAAATGTATAAGATTTTATTAAATTTATTCAATATTAAATATATAGAAAAAAAGGAGAATCATGATTGATAAAGAAAAAAATGAAAAACTTATAAAAAACATTAATCATTTAAAAAACAAACCGCTTTAGACTGGAAAAATCATTCGAACACTTCCAAATGATTTTTCCAGACCTAATGATTGATGTTTTTTTATTTAAAATTAGTGTTGCACTTGACTTTGCATTTTGGGATAACAACCTTTTTTGGTCGTTACTTTTTTGCTTGTTATCTATAAAAGTAATCCGAAAGAAATAATATATAATTATATTTGAGGTGAAAATGAAAATAAAAGAAAAAGATTTTTTTATATTTTTTAATATAGCATTTTTAGCTATTTTGTTAAGTTTATTAATAATGATACCTTTATATGTTAATTGGGCGCATAACTATAATTTGCAATTTACTGAAAACACGCCTGAGGCATTAAAATCAAGAATAAGTGCAAGTTGATCTTATTTAATTTCTTTTTTATTAATTTATGTTTCGTTATTTCTTGTTTGAATAACACAAGTATTTATTCTTCTAAGAAATAAAAATGGAATTTTAAAAAGTTTATTTCCTATCTTGTTTTGAAAGAAGAATAATATTATTTTACACAATGAAGATAAAGTAAAAGAAAGAAACAATTTAATACTTATTTTAATTATCTTTTCTTTGTCTATTATAGCTATTTCACTAAGTATTTCATTTAATTTTGTTCCTCTAGCTTTTTTTGTTTATTTTTCATTTTTCATTGTCATAGGTATTCAATATTTTTATTGTTGATTCAAATTTATTAATATCTTAAGAAGAAAATAATTATAAAAAATATAAGGTTTCATGATATTTT
Source organism: Mycoplasmopsis edwardii (assembly GCF_900476105.1). Classification (NCBI taxonomy): domain Bacteria; kingdom Bacillati; phylum Mycoplasmatota; order Mycoplasmoidales; family Metamycoplasmataceae; genus Mycoplasmopsis; species Mycoplasmopsis edwardii. The sequence continues at coordinate 524,577 of NZ_LS991951.1, read as the reverse complement.
TGCTGAATTGCAAAATCAAATGCAACAATATAATTAAAAAATCCCCCGATCCGAATTCAAAAAAACTTAACCGTTTTTAAGGTTCGAATGGGAGGGATTTTATTATTATTTTACTATTATACTGCTGCACTTGACTTTGTAATTCAGTGAAAAGAAATAAAGTAGCAATTTATGTATTGAATAAAATCTAGGTCATTATAATTATTCGTATTTTTTGTTCGTGAAACAAAAAATAAAGTATACAAACTAGTAATTAAAGTACAAATAAAGAATTAAGTTATTTTTTAATCGTAATTAGCATCAATAACTATTTGTATAAAATGGTACAATTTAAATAAGTAAATAAATAAGGGGGAATAGTGACTTTACTTGATAAGTTTAAAGGTTTAATTGATGAAATTTCATCAAAAGAATTAAACCAAGACCAAAAAGATTTAGCTATAAAAATTTTAGAAAAATTCGAAGATAAAGATTTAGAATATGTTTTTCAATTTATAGCACAAAGAATAAAAACTGGATTTAGATTTGATTCAGCACCTGAATCAAATTCTCAAACTATTGCATTATTAGAAAAAGATGACAGTCTTAGTTTTGTTTTAGATGAAAACAAAACAAAAGAAAATACTTTAATAATAGGAGAGAACTATGATGCACTAAAGAACTTATTGCTCATAGAGAGAGAGAGAGAGAGAGCTGGCGCGCCAGCTAAGTACGATTTAATCTATATTGATCCTCCTTACAATACAGAAGCAACAAAAAATGATGGAAATTCCATTGCAAACGATAAAGAAAATGTTCAAGCAACGAAATTTGTTTATAGAGACAAATATTCTCGAAATGGTTGATTAAATTTCATGAATGAACGTTTAAAACTAGCTAAAGAACTCCTCAAAGATGATGGAGTAATTTTTGTATCAATTGATGATGCGGAACAAGCTTATTTAAAAGTTTTAATGGATGAAATTTTTGGTGAAGAGAATTTTGTGGCTAGTGTTCCAAGAATAACAACACCACATAGAGCAGCGCAAGAAGTATATGTTAATACAAACCATGATTATATTTTGATTTTTGTTTTAAATAAAAATAGAAGTAAATTTAACAAAATCGTTTCGAAAGAGCTCAATAAAAAAATTCTTAAAGATTCTAATGGTAGAGAATATTTCGAAAATGATACGTCATCTATACTGGCCTCAAAAGGACAAGGTTATATTGAATCATTAGATTATGATATAAAGATAGACAACCATATTTTTAAACCGATTTTATCAGATGGTACTAGATGAAGATGATTGTGAAATAAAGAAAGATTTGAATCTGCAATTAAATTGGGAATACTAAAAATTAACAAAGAAAAAAATTCTGTTAGAAAACAAAATTATCTTAACTATATTTTTGAAGAAAAAAGTAATAGTTTAATTCAAGTCAACAATTATAATATGATAATGAATACATTAGAATTTTCTAATAATAATTCTTTTTCTAATGTGAATGGAACAAAAGTACTAAGTGAGTTTAGAATAAATTTTTCATACCCTAAACCTCACGAACTTATAAAAACATTGATCAAACTTAAGTTAGATAATAAAAACGTTAAAGTTTTAGACTTCTTTGCTGGTTCTGGAACAACGGGTCACGCTGTTTTAGAACTTAACAAAGAAGATGGTGGAAATAGAACTTTCACATTAGTCACAAACAACGAAAACAACATTGGTATAGATGTAAATTATGAAAGACTTTACAGAATAAATCATGGGATAGGATCAAAAGGAGAAACTTTTGAGTGAACTAACAAAAACGAACCATATAAATCTAATTTAAATGTTTATAACATAAAATATTATGATATTAGTTTATTTAATAATATTGATGTTAAAGAAATTGTAAAAGAATTAATTAAATTATTAAAAGATTTTGGAGTTAATTCACTTAGTGAAGAAAGTGAAAAAGATTATACTAATTTATTAAATTCATTATTATCATTAAAACCACAATTAAAGGAAAATAATGAATCTAACTAATTCTCAATCTCGTGTAATTAATGCTTTGGTTAATAAAACACTCAATAGTATAGAATCAAATATTCCTGATGCAACATATTTTAAGGCGCCAACAGGTTCTGGTAAAACTTTTATGATGCTTAATTATGTTGACCAATTAATTGAATGAAGTAAATTAGAGAGTGACCAAAAACTTGTTTTTGTAATAGTTACCTTATCAAGTGCTGAATTACCAAAACAAATGGAAGAGAGTTTTAAAAGTTATAAAGAATATCTTTTGAACAAGGATATTCAAATCGAAAGAATTGAAAGTCCATCAAATGTAGCCAAAAATTCTAAAATAGAAAAAAATTATCAATTTTTTGCTAAAGAAAATCATTTATACATAATGGGTGGAGCTTCCTTTAGAAAACACTCTATTTTATCAGAACAAGGATCAATAGAATCTTTTTTAGGAGAAATTAGATTAAACGGATATAAACTAATTTACATTCGTGATGAAGCACATATTGGTGCCGAAGTTAAAAAAACTAATCATTATGAAAAGAATTTTGAAGAAAAAATGCAAAATTCTGCTCATTTTATTGTTAAAATGACTGCAACACCAAAAACCGACCATGATTTAATTGAATTAACTGAAGATGAATTGTTTAATGATAGAGTTCAGTTGTTAAAAAACAAGAAATATTACAACAAGAATATTAAAGACGGTAGTTTATTAGATAATGAAGTTATTTTACAAAAAGCATGTGAAGAATTTAAAATAATAAAAGAAAAATATAATGATAATATTAATGAACCTGGATTAGTTGGAATTAACCCTGCTATGCTTATTCAAGTTGATAATGATAGCTCTGATAAGGAAAAAAGTTTAATTTTTGACCAAAACATTGATTTAATTATAAAAACATTAGAAAAAAATAATTTATCATGAGTAAAATATTTTGATCAAAGTAACAAAGATAGTAATTTAAGACATAAAGCAAATTATTCACTAAGAGATATTTCCAAAGATTCATCACCAGTTGATGTAATTATTTTTAAAGTAGGTCCAGCTACAGGGTGAAATATCCCTAGAGCATGTATGTTAGTGCAACTAAGACATGTTTCATCAAGTAATTTAAGCATTCAAACAATTGGAAGAATTAAAAGAAATCCATTTCCTGGATTTGATTTCCATGAAACATCTGTTGCAAAAAATTATTATTTATATAGCAATGTGAATATTAAAGAAGAATCTTCAAAATCTTTTATTCTAAAAGATAAATTTATTTCTGAGGAATTTGTTTCAGGAAGTATTGAATTAAAATATAAAAACAAACTAATTGACGAAGAAATTTATAGTAATGAAATTATAAAAGAACTCCAAAATAAAAATCATTTTAATAACGAAGTTTTTATTCAAAAAAGTCTTTCAATTAAAAATGAATTTAATGAAAATGGATTTATCATAAGCGAATCTAAAGCATATGGTAAAAGCTTATTTGTAAGTAGTAAAATTTATAATCTACTTGAACTTGAAATTTACAATAAAAAATTATTTTATCAATTTAAGAAATACCTAACTAATAGAATATTAGAATTTGTTTGAAACTTTTATGAAATGAATCTTAAAAAAGAAATCAACAAACATATATTTTGGTTTATTTTCATTAAAAGATTCGGCGATCTATTGAAAAAAACATATAATGATCAATTTGAAAAAGAAATACTAGATAATTCAATTATTTATAAACTAGATGAAAATAATCTTTTGCCAACTTACATGAATGAATATGGAAGTAGTGAAAGCAAAATAAACTCAAATAACGAATTTGCATACAGAGATAATTTATCAGAAGAAATTGAATTTAGATTAGATTCAAATTCGGAAAAATTATTCGTTAAAGAACTGAAAACCGTCATCAGGAATAACAAAAATGTAAAAGTTTGATCAAAAAATCCAGTTAATAATGGAGTCAATTTCCAATATATAACTAGTGAACTAGAAGTGGCTAACTCATATCCGGACTTTTTAATAAAAAGTAATGATCACTTTGTCTATCTAGAAATCAAAACTTATAATAACGATATAGACGAAGATAAAACTAAAAAACTTTATCAAGAGTATTTAAATTACATAAAACAAAACAAGAATAATAATATTAAATTAACTCTTTGTATTTGTTTAGTTGAACAAAAAAATGACGAAGCTAATTTCTATTTTGCAGGCGCAAGTACAATAACTTCTCTAAATGAAAAGTTACAAGAAACTAAAAGTATTTCTGCAAAATTACACGATAAAATTAAAAGTGATTACTATTTTTCATTGAATGAAATATTGAGTTGAAATAAATAAAAAGCACAATTTAGTGCTTTTTAATAACCAAATTTCGATAATGACTCGGGATCATCATTTCATTTTTTTGCAACTTTGACTTTAAGTGTTAAAGTAACTTTGGTTTGTAATTGTTGCATAATTTTAATTCTTGCGATTTTACCAATTTCTTTGATTTTAGAAGCATTTTTTCCGATAACCATTCCTTTTTGAGAGTCTTTTTTAACATAAATAATACCATCAATTATTGTGTGGTCTGGATCATCTTCGTTGAATTCTAAAATTTCTACAGCAATTGAATGTGGCAGTTCATCATAAAGAGCGTTAATTGCTGATTCTCTAATTATTTCCTTAGCTAAAAATCTAACAGTTTTATCTGTTACATAATCTTCATCATATTGTGCTTCACCTTCATATGAATAATTATCTTTTATTAAATCAATTAAAGAATAAATTGAATTTAAATTATTAACATCAGTTGAAACAATATGTTCAAAATTATATTCAGATAATTCTTGTATTTTTCTTGTCATTACTTCAGGATTACCCTTTATCTTCGAAACTTTAGATACAACAGCAATTTTATGAGGATGATTAGAAATTTTTTCCAAAATCATTTTATCACCAGGTCCTATTTTTTCATCAGCTGGACTTAAGAATAATAAAACATCAACGTTTTTAGTTGCATCATAAGCTGACTTGTTTAATGACTCACCAAGTTTGTTTTCTGGTTTATGAATTCCAGGGTATCAGTGAAGATTAATTGGAAGTCATCTTCGGTATAAATTCCGGTGATTTGATCTCTGGTAGTTTGGGCTGTGTCTGTAACTATCGCAACATTGTAACCAATGATTGCATTAACTAAACTACTTTTACCAACGTTTGGTCTTCCTAAAATACTTGCAAAGCAAATTTTCATTATTGAATATCTTTCATGTGAACTGGATAAGGAACAAGTTCAGAAAGTTTGTTAATTCTTACTCTTTTACCATCGTTTGAGTATTGGTACACTAAAGCATCCATAGGCATGAATTCAGTCATAACTTGTCTACATCCAGCGCATGGACTAATTTCGTCTTCTTTTTTAGCAATAATGTGGATTTCTTTAAATGTTCCTACTTTTCCACCATATGCTACAGAACCGAATAGTGCACTTCTTTCTGCACATAATCCTGATGGGTAAGCTGCGTTTTCGACGTTAACTCCGTGGTACTCTTTACCATCTTCATCAATAGCAATAGCAGCTACTTGGAAGTTTGAGTATGGTGCGTATGATTTTTTTAATAAATCTCTTAATGTTTCAAATTTCATTTTAAACCTCTCTTTTGATACCTAATGGATTAAATATATCATCTACCATTTTGTTCATTTGAATTCTTTCATTTTCAACCTCATGGTCATAACCTTGTAAATGCACTAAACCATGGGTGAATAAATAACAAAATTCTCTTTTAATTGAATGATTAAACTTTTTAGCCTGTCTTTTGACTCTATCTCATGAAATTACTAATTCTCCAAGGTGTATGATTGGTAATTTAGCATATAGCTCATGATCTCTGAAGTCAAAAGATAAAATATCTGTAATGTAATCTTTATTACGATATTCTTTATTAAGCTTTCTAATCTCGTTTCTAGATACAATAGAAACATCTAGAATAATTTCTTTTTTAGTATCTAACTTAAAGAAATTAGCAAAGTTTTCTAATATTAAATACATTTCCTTTTCAAAGACTTCAGGCGCTTTAATTTTGTTATCTATATTAATATTCATTAGGTATTTTTTCACAATTAAAATTATATATTATATTTAAATAAGTGTATATAAATTGGCTCGTTAATGTGTGAAAAATTTTAGATTTTTTCTTAAAGTTTGATCTTAATATTTTGTACGAAAAATAGACCATTTGGCCTATTTTTCATTTATTATATTTAAAATATTATTTAAAACACTTTGACCTGAGTTTTTGATTTCATTTTCTTTCAGTGTTGATTGTTCTAAAACATCTTTAATTAATTTAATAATTTTTGATGATTTAGCATCAATTGGTAAGTATGAGAAATCTTGGTCTTCTTTTTTGACAAATGTTTTTAAACTTTGGTAAGATACTTTTCCAGCTTTTAAGTAGTTAATTTCAGTTGTGTGTTTTGCTATTGATTTTTTAAGTTGACCTTGTGTTTCTGCATTTTCTTCATTTCTTAGTAAGGCTTTTTCATGATTGATTTTAGCAGAAAGTTTATTAATTTCTGTATCAAATCAATTTTCACTTGCAGTAGTTAATTTTTCTTTTAAAGGTAAGATGTATGAAGATTTTTTAGTTAATAAATCTCTAACTTTAATTTTTTCTCCATCGTATTCAACTTCACCGTTATATAATCAATCTAAGAATAAAATTGTACCTTTATCTTCTTTTCCATTGTTATCTACAGAAACAGGAATTAAGCTTGAACCACCTTCACAATAACTTGTGTAAGTATCTGTAGCATTATTTTTTGTTAATTGTGGCTGTAAGAATACATCATCAGCAGTAGCGAAGTGTGCAGCTTTTTCTTCCGATCCGCCAGCAAAGAATGCTACTGATGTAGGACTTTTAATTGATTGTTCATATCCAACTGCAGCAGCAAAAGCAAAAACGGTTCTATATTCTCTAATTTCTCAAGAAGCTCATTCATTTTTGTTGTTTTCATATTTTACATTGTATAAAACGTTCTTATTTTCTACAAGCTTTTTGTTTTGTGCAATAAACTCATCAAGTGTTTCGATAAATACTTTTTGAATATCTTTATCACTACTAATGTGGTAGTTTATTTCTGATAAATCATATGGGTTTTCTGAGTCTTTTAATGTTCAAAGTTTTTTACCTTTTAATTTATTGTTTAAAACTTTGAAGAATGTATCTTGTTGGTAATCAACTGAAAAAATAGCTAAATCCCTTGTAGGATATTTTTCAGCATTAACTTTAGTTCTATCAATTTCCAAGTTATCTAATAAAACTTTTGAGAAATTCATTAAGTCCAAAATGTTTTCAAATGTTTGATCATTAATTGTTAATTGGCTTAATTTGTTATTTTCTTTTACTTTAACGAAGTGGATAATTGAGTCAGTAGGAATTTCGTTTCCTTGGTTTCTTGATGCTTGAACTTTTTGATAAAGTTTACTTGATTTGTCAATCTTTGCATTGGCTGTTTCTAAAATTTCAAATAATTTAGCAAGTAAGTCTAAGTTAATTGATAATGCATCGATATCTGTGATATTAAAAGGTAAGTTAAAGATTTTTTTACTATTAACATCTTCACCAACTAATTTTGTATGAGTATTTAAAACCTTATCTAAGAAATCTTGACTTTTGATAACTGAACTGACGTTTAATAATTTATCATATTGATTAACCAAATAAGCTGTACCTTGGTTACCTAAAATAATGTTAGCTACATTTTTTGAATTTTCTTTAATGTAGTTTGCTTGTTGCACACCTAATTCAAGTTCTGAGCTTGCGTTATTTTCGTTTTGTGTGACTAATTTAACTGGTACATAATCTTTATGTCCGTTCATAGTTTCATTGTATAAAGGGATAATTTGTTTTAAAGCAATCATAAGAGGATAAACGCCACTTTGAGCTGCTGTGAATACAATTTCGTTATCAATGGCCTCAGTTGTTGGGTATGAGATTTGTTTCTGTTGTTTTTCATTTGGTGAACAGCTTAAAGAAGCTATAGGAAGTGCTGCTAAAGCTAATAATGATGAAATGATTTTGAATTTATTTTTCATAGTTTCTCCTAATTAATAAAATTTATTGTATCAAATAATTACCTATATGGCTGGAAAATAATTATTTAATTGGAAATTTTTCCACAAATGTGAAAAAAACTCGCCAGAGCGAGTCTTATAATTATTTTCCTAATGTTAATAACTGCATAAAGCTTTCTGGTTCTAATGAAGCTCCACCAACTAAGAATCCATTGATATCTTTTTGTGATGAAAGCTCTGCAATATTTTTAGGTGAAACACTACCACCATATTGAACTACTAATTTATCTGAAGTAATGTTATGGATGTAAGCACAAATATCTTGCGCAATTTCTGGAGTTGCAACTTTACCTGTACCAATAGCTCATACTGGTTCATAAGCAACAACAACTTTTGAGTGATCTAAATCTTTTAAAGAATTTTCAATTTGGAATTTAACAACATCCTTTGTAATTCCTTTTTCATATTCTTCTAATGTTTCACCAACACAAATAATTGGTGTAATTCCATTTTCTAGTGCTAATTTAGCTTTTTCATAAACTAATTCATTTGTTTCGTTGTGGTATGTTCTTCTTTCTGAGTGTCCTAAAACAACATAATCAACTGCTAAATCTTTAAGCATCTCAACTGAAACTTCACCTGTGTAAGCACCTTTAACATGTTTAGACATATCTTGAGCTGAAAGTTTTAATTCTTTAACTTTGTTAGCTTTGAATGCTGATAAGTTTGCAAATGGAACCGCGATCCCAAATGCTAAATCAGAAATAACTAAATCTTTTTTGCTTTTGTAAATTGTTTCGAATTTTTCTAGGAAGTCAACTGTTTCTGAATAAGTTTTATTCATTTTTCAGTTACCAACAATAACTTTATTTTTCATAAGTCCTCCATATAAAATATATAAATCAATTTTAGCAAATTAGTTTGTTTTTTGTATTTTTTCATTTAATTTTTTATCGTTATATTGTATGAATAAAAATCGCGGTATGTTTTTAGAAAAAATCATTAATATCACAATTGAAAACTATTGAATATCAAGTTATGCATTTATTGAAAAGAAAGGTTTACCCATTGTTTTTAGCTCTATAAAGGAGAGAAATAATAACCTTGAGTTACAAAATGCAAAATTGTGCAAAAAGTCAACAGTTGATTATATCGGTATGTTTAAAGGTAAATTTGTTTGTTTTGAAGCTAAGAGTTGCAATATTGAAAGATTCGATTTTAAAAATATTAAACAACATCAATTGGATTATTTAAATTTAATCGATAAAAATGGAGGTATAGCTTTTGTTATTATTTTCTTTGCAACTCAAAACATGTTTTTTAAAGTTAAAGTTGGTTCATTAAATAAATGAATTAAACAAGGTCTTAATAGTGTATCATTGGATGAAATAAAAAGCGAAAGTGAACTTTTATATTTAGAATTTCCTGGTATTTTAAATTTATTGTAATAAAAAGCTTTTAAGCAGAACTTAAAAGCTTTTGTATATAAGGCCTTATAAATACTTAATTAATTATTTAAAGTCAACTAAGTCGCGTAAGTATTTAGAAGGTTTGTATTTAATAACACGTTTTCTTGGAACAACTTGTTCTTGTTTTGAAAATCTGTTAATAATTGTACGTTGTGGTTTTACTACTGTTGAGAAGATACCAAAGTGTGATAATCTAACTGATTCTTCAGCTAATAATTGTTCTTTTAAAACGAATAACATTGTTTCAAGAACTTCATCAACTTGTTTTGGTGTTAATTTAAGTGTGTCTTCTGTCATTTCAGCAACTTGAGTAACAAATTCTTTTTTTGTCATTTTTTCTCCTAAGTAATTCTATTTAATTTCCATTATTATAGTTTATTTTTTTTCATTACAAAATAAAAAGTCCTATAAAATAGAGGCAAAAGTTTAAAATGTCTACTTTTTTCACATTTTTTTCCATATATTTAATCAATAATTTCAGTTACATAAATTTTTGAATAGTCTTTGAACCCGATTTTGTAATACATTTTACCTGCATTTGGGTTATCAAAGAATAAAACAGGTGTTATTTTGTCACATAATAAATTGTCGCATAAATTAACCACACAATCGTATGCGTAACCTTTTTGACGGTGTGAATCTAATGTAAAAACTCCTCCAACCATTGCGACTCCATCAACTTTTGCTGATGTTGAAGCATGTGATACAACTTGATTGTTATCTTTAATAATGAAGCCTTTGTAATAACCTTTTTCAAATGAATCTTTAAGGAAGTTAATATCTAATGCTTGAGCACTTAAGTTTTCAAACTCTTTTATTTTTGATCTAGAGTCAATAATACCTTGCAAGTCTTCTTGAATAATTTTAATAGATTTGAGATTATCAAGGTAATTATTTGAGTAAAAGTCTTTTTGATTTAAAGATAAAATAAATTCTTTATGTACTTTAATATTTAAATCATTCTTTTTAGCAAAATATTTAAACTCGTTGTAGTAATTTGAAGCATAAATTACATTTTTAATTGACTTTTCTTTAATAATATTTGTTAAGAAGTCATGACTGATTCTCGCTTCGTCTTTTTTGAAAATTAATAAATTGTTGTAAAAACTCATAACAATTGCATCAAATGAATGTGGAGCATTTAAAACATAAGTATTATGAATTTCTGATTGCAAACCAAATTGTTCAATATCAGATATTAAGAAAAGATATTGAATAGGATCTTTTTTGTATAAAAAGTCTAGTATTTTTTGTTTTTGACTTTCTTTAGCAAGAGCAATTTTTTTCATTTTATTCCTTTATTGTTGTTTTTTAATATCTTTCCAACTAAATGGGAATTGACTTGGTGTTGACCTCAATTTAGTGATTTTTACAATTTTATTATCTCTTTTGTAATCATTATCAAGGTCTAAAACTTCAATATTATTTTTAGTTAACTTTAGAATATTTTCAGCTTCATTGATTTCGTCTTGATATTTTTTACTTTTTAGCATTATTAATGAACCATTAATTTTAACTAAGTGAAATGAAGACATCATTAATCCTTTTACACTTGCGACTGCTCTAGCAGTAACGATTTCAAAAATATTTTTTTCCTTAACTTCTTCAACTCTTTGTCTATATACTGTTACATAATCACTTAAATTAAGTGTTTCAATAACTTCTTTTAAAAAGTTAACTCTCTTTAACAATGGCTCATAAATGGTAACTTTATTTTTTGGTTTAGTTAAAACATATGGAATTGAAGGAAAACCTGCACCTGCACCAACATCAAGGATATTAATGCCTTCTTGATTTTCTGTTATTTTTAACATGAAAATAAGAGATTCTCATATTCCTTCTTCTCATAATGTTTCTCCAGTAAAACCAGTTAAATTCATTACTTTATTTTTTTCTTCAATTAAATTGACGTATTTTTCAAAAAGTGTAAAATCTCACTTATTTAGTACACAAAGTTGCTGTATTTCATCTTTTTTAGACATAATTTTCATAATTAAAATTATAGTTAAAAAATTAGAATTTATATATTGAAAATAATAACTTTTTTGTATAATATGAAAGTTACTCTTATAGTAACCGTTCCAAACAGGTTTAAGCAGTTTATAACTCACCTTAAGGACGAGCCACTAAATGGAGGTATTGCATGTTAGCAATTATCGAAACAGGTGGGAAACAACTTCTAGTTAAAGAAGGTCAAACAATTTATATCGAAAAAGTTGAAGGACAAGAAGGAGCTGAAATCAAATTCGATAAAGTTCTTGTTGTTGTTTCAGAAAAAAGTTCAAAAATTGGTTCACCTTTAGTGAAAAATGCAGTCGTATCAGGTGTTATCGAAAAACAAGGGAGAGCGAAAAAAATCGTTGTTTACCGTCACAATGCAAAGTCTACACACAAAAGAAAACTTGGTCACCGTCAACCATACACACGTGTAAAAATTACATCAATTCAAGGATAGTTAGAAAATGGCAAAAACAAAAGCTGGTGGTTCTACCAGAAATGGTCGTGATTCTCACTCAAAACGTTTAGGTGCTAAGTTAGGTGATGGACAGTTTGCAACAGCAGGTTCAATTATTTATCGTCAAAGAGGGACAAAAATTCACCCTGGACAAAATGTTGGACGTGGAGCTGATGACACTTTATTTACATTAATCGATGGATATGTAAAATACGAAAGCAGAAGAAATAGAAAGTATGTTTCTGTATACACTGAAAGAAAAAATTAATTTAAAAATAAGCATTTAATTTGCTTATTTTTTTATATTCTTATCGCCTCTGCAATATACGTTATCATTCTTGCACCAAGCTTAATTAAATGGTTATTACCATCGTTTAATTCAACTCCCGGAAAGCATGAAATATCTTTTCCTACATTTAAAAAATAATTAACTAAATTATGTGTTTTTGAATTTTCAATTGATGAAAAATAAATTAGTTGATCTGCTAGCAATGAAGCTAAATAATTGTCTTGTTTAAAATAATCTCTCTTAGGATGTGATTCAATTGGGTATTGACTAATTACTAGCTCATTTTGTTCATTAAAATCATCAAAGTTAAATGAATCAATTCCGCCTTTTGCGATGTGTATAATTTTTCCGTTGTTTTTTCTGTATTCTTTTATAAACTCTGCCTCTGTATTTTTGTAACCATTTGTTACAAGGGTTGTATTTTTCGTTAGTTGCTCAATGTTGTTTTGTATATTTGTTTCTGTATTTTGATTATGCACTTCATTTACTAAATAAACTTTGGTTAACTTTTTTAAGATATCTATATTACCTCTGTAGAATAAAACAAATGGTGGTTTGTAACTAAAAAGAAGACTTGAAGGGTATTCATAGTCTAATATAGTAACAAAGTTAACTTTTTGTTCTTTATACTTAGTTAACAAGGTATTTAATTCATCTGTATCAATTTTCTCAATATTTTTAATTGCATCAAAGATTTTAATATTATTGCCCTTGTTTTTGTGTGCATAATAAAAAAGTGCTTTATTCATAATTTCCCTCCACTTAGTAAATAAAAAACCTGGAAGTTGAAACTAAAAAAGGAATAAAAAAAATTGAACCTAAGTTCAATTAATTGTCTTCACGTTGACTTGAGAATAAATCAAAGTCATTGTTTTCTGATTCAACTCCATCAATATAGTTGAAGTCTTCCATTTTTGGTAAATCTCTTAATGATGAAATTCTGAAGTGATCATAGAATTTACTTGTAACACCATATAAAATAGGTCTACCTGGTGTTGGTGAAACTCCAACTTCTTCAATAACACCTTTTAATAATAATTTATTAATAACTTGGTCAGATGAAGCACCACCTCTGATTTTTGTAATTTGTGATCTAGTAATAGGTTGTTTGTAAGCGATAATTCCAGCTACTTCGATTGCTGCATTTGATAATCTGTTAGGTCTTACAATTGTAACTAATTTTGAAACGTATTCTTTAACTGTTTCACGTGTAGCAAGTTTGTAAATTTCATCATAAACTACAACTTTCAATCCTCTATCTTCATCATTGTAGCTTTTGTGAAAATCTTGCATAACTTTTTTAGCTTCTGCAGTATTGTTTAAATTAAATACTTCTTTTACTTGTTCTAATATTAATCCTTCATCACCTTGAATGTATAATAAAGCTTCTAAAATTTTATTTTTCATTATAGAATTCCCCTCTTGTTATGTAAATTGTATCAAATTGTTCATTTTGATTAATTGTTAAGAATTGTTGTCTTGCTAAGTCTAATAATGCTATTAATGTAATAACAAAGTGTTGGATTGATGGTTGAGCAAAAACCTCTTCGAATTCAACTCTTTCTTTTTGTGCTAATAATCCCTTAATAAATGGGAACATTTCAGATGGAGTAATATTGAATTTTTCAAGTTTAGTTTTTCTTAATTCTTTTGCATACACTCTTTCGAACATTTTTCTAAGTGTAACGATTAAAGTCATTGGACTTGAGTGACCATCTAATTTTGCATCGTCGCTGTCTTCAATATAATCTAAAATATCACTTTGTTTTTTAATAAAAATATTATTTCTATTGTCTTGGAAAGTTCTAAGAGCTTCCTGAATTTTTTTCATTTGTTGGTATTCAATCAAGTCTTGAAGGAACACTTTTTTCTCTTCTTCAACTTCTTCATCAATTTCACCTGGTTCTTGTAAAATCATTTTTGCTTTTAGGTTAATTAATGTTGAAGCCATTAAAAGATAATCACCAGCAATATCAATTTCTGTTTCTTTGATTTGATTAATAATATCAATATATTGTGTTGCTAATTCAATTAAGTTAACATCCATAATATCGATTTTCTTATCTTTAATAAGTGATAATAAAAGATCTAATGGACCATCAAAATCATTTAATTTAAAAACATAATCTGATGAATAATTGACTTGGTATTTTTTAGCCATTGTTTTTTATCCCCTCTAATTCGTTACTGATTAATTGTTTAACTCTGTTTGCAACAGCTGATGGCTCTTGTGCAATTATTTCTCTTGCTTTAAGCACAGGTAAAAATGAAACAATAACTTTTGTTCTACCTTTTTTAGTTGAACTAAATGAATTTAATGTACCAGAAATAGCAACTGGAACAACAGGTAAATATGATTGTAAAGCAGCTTTAAATGCACCTGCTTTGAAATCTCCAAGTTCTTCTTTTTCAATTCTGTGCGCTTCTGGAAACACGATACCAAATGTTTGATTTTTTCTTACGAACTCAGCAAATTCTCCTAAAACTTTTAAACTTTTTCTAAAATCATTAGGGTCAATTAAGAATGAATCTAATAACTTTAAAGCATGTTTTGTACTAAATTTATCCCCTAATTCTTTTTTAGCAACAAATGTCGGAATTCTTTGTTCAATATTTTCTTGATGTTCTTCTTTTTCTAATGCAGCAATTAAAGCTAAAACATCTGTATATGATTTGTGGTTTGGAGCGAGAATTACTGAACCATTTTTAGGAAGGTTGTCTTTTCCTCTAACTTCTAAATCAATGTTATACAATCTTAAAAGTTTTTTTGATAATCCTAAAAGAAAGCTATATCTTTGAAAACTATGTACAAGTTCTGGTGTTTTTCTATATTTTCTTGCTAAACGCTTAACAGATAGCATTCTAATAAGTCATGGAATGGCGAATAAAACCATTTTTAATCTTACATTTATTGACATATTATTCTCCTTTATTATTTTGTTCTCTTATGACAAAAGCAATTAACAAATCATTTTCGTGACTAATGCTTATTTTAAAATCTAAAAAAGTTCATCTCTCATCTTTTTTAATTAATTCAATTTTTGCAAAATCATAAAATTGATTATCACATTTAAAAATTGCTTCCTTGATTGCTCATGCTCTAGCTAAAAATAAAGCTTTCTGATTATTGTTATTTATTTGTTCATATTTTATTAATTCAGAAGGACTTAAAATCCTTTGTGCAAATTTACTAGTTTTATTTTTGAATCTAGAAATTGTTGTTAAATCAACACCATTACTAAGCATAACTTTAATTATAACATTATTTATATTTCATATAAATTATGTTTTAAATGGATTTAAGTCATTAATGATGCAATAAAATATCTTGCTTCAATAAAGAATTGACATAAATTCACCAAAGACTTCTTCAGAGTTTCTATCAAAATCAATTTTTAAAACATCAACATAATCATTAAACGAAAGTAAATAATCATTGAAGGCATTTAAACTGTTTTTGTTAATTTGTTGAAGAGATGCATGCTCGTATTTTGAAAGCATATCTTCATCACTAATTAATGATGTAGGTTGAAAATCATATTCTTTTTGTTGAAAATTTAAATAGATTATTAATTTACTAATACTATCAGATAAAACAGCTTGCCCAACTTTAGTAATATCTTCCGGGAAGGCCGCAAAATCGCAAAATGCATTTTTTTGTAATGTTGAAAAGTTTAATAAATAAGACATTAAACCAGCAGAATTATTTAAAAATGTATCATATGAAATAAAAAGATTTATGTGGCTTAATTTGTGTCTTTCAACTTTTCTAATATTTCCGTCATTTTGACTTAAGTATCAAGCTAATTTTAATGCTGAATTGAAGTATAAGTCATAATTAAAAATATTTTGAACACTGTTTTTATAACCTTCAACTAACTTTTGTATATTAACACCTTGAGTAGCCAAAATAACTAATGAAATCTCTGAGAAAAATGCATATTTATCATGAATATCAGATGAAATTAAAAAGATGTTTTCATTAGGTATTTCATGATTTTCAAGATACTTTAATCATTCATTTTTACCAATGAAATAAATTAATTTTTTAATTAAGAATCTACTTGTTTTTTCATTAAATTTAGAAAGTGTAATATTGATAATTTGATTAATTTTTTCTGGACTTGCTTCAATGAATCCATCTAAAAAAGCAATAGCAATTTTATTATCAACGTCTTCTTGAAAATATTTATTTAACTTTTTCTTTGTTACTCTTAATTCATCTAAACCTGAAATAAAGTAAATTTTAATCTTATTTTCTGCATTTGGATCATATTGACCGAATAAAAAGTTTAAACATGCTTGAATGCTTTGTTTGGTTTTGTGTGAAGCTCAAACAATTAAATGTTCAACTCCATTTTTATAAATTTTGTTACAAAACTTAACGATTTCTGAAATGCCATTAATTGAATAATTAATTGCAATATCATCAAAGTGTAAGTTTTCCGAACCTTTAAAATTTAATGATTTAATTTGTTCAATTAGTTCTTGGTTTTTATTTGAGTAGTTTTCTAAACCGTCCTCATTTCAAGTAATTTTTACTTTGTTACTCATAAACTATTGACCTTTATTTTTGCCTTCGTCACTCATAAAACTATCCATTGCATGTTTTAATAGGTTTTCAAAGCCACTTGATGTTTCTTTAAGTTTGTTATTAATATTTTCTTTTAATTCATTAGGGTGATTTCTTTTAAAACTTCCTAAACCACTTTTACTTTCTTCATCAAACTTAAGAGCAATAAAGTTAATGGTTTCGCCTAGGTTAAACATGTCGCAAATAGACTTTTTATTAAAGTCAGTTAACTCTTTTTTGTGAATGATAAAAATATAACCTTCCCTTGATTTGACGGTTATAAATTTAGCTCCCATTTTGATTATTTTACCAATAACTACATCTCCAACTTTATATATCATAATTATTTAATTATACATTATTAATAGTGAAATTATAACCAACAAAAATGTCTCAAAATTTGGTATAATATAAAAACTTATATATACATTAAATCTCTAAATTAGAAAGGTTTTAAAATGAATAAGAATTACGATCATTCAGAAGTTGAAAAAGGTATTGAACAAAAGTGAAAAGATAAAAAATACTTTATGACTCATAAGCAAAAAGCCAAACCTTTTGCAATTTTATTACCACCACCAAATGTTACTGGTAAACTTCATTTAGGTCACGCTTTAGATTCTTATATTCCAGATACACTAATAAGATACAAAAAACTTAAAGGTTTTGATGTTATGTGAATACCAGGTATGGATCATGCTGGTATCGCTACTCAATCAAAAGTCGAAGATGTTATTTATAAAGAAACAGGTAAAACAAGACATGATTTTGGTAGAGAAGCTTTCTTAGAAAAATTATGAGAATGAAAAGAAGAATATGCTAATTTATTCCGTAAACAATGAGCTAAAGTTGGTTTAGCCCTTGATTATAGCAAGGAAAGATTCACTTTAGATGTTGAAGCTAACCTAGCCGTTCAAAAAGTCTTCATTGATTTATATAACAAAGGCTTTATTTATAAAGGTGTTAAAGCAGTTAGTTGAGACGTTAAATTACAAACAGCTATTTCAAATATTGAGGTAATTAATGAACCGATAAAACAAATTATGTACTACATCAAGTACAAAGTTGCCGAAACAAATGAAGATTTAATTGTTGCTACTGTAAGGCCAGAAACATTATTAAGCGATATTGCTATTGTTTATAATCCAAAAGATCAAAAATATTCAAAATACAAGGGTATGCATGTTATTCATCCATTAACAAATAAGAAATTACCTATTATTGCAGATGAATATGTTGATCCAAACTTTGGTACAGGTTTAATGAAACTTTCAGCACACGCAGAAGCAGATATTGAGATTATTCAAAAATTAAACATGGAGATTATTGAATCAATTTCAAAAGATGGATTCATTACATATGATGATTCAAGATTCAAAGGTTTAGAAAGATTTGAAGCAAGAAAAGTTATTGCTAATTATTTAGAAGAAAACAACTTTTTAGATAAAAAAGAAGAAGTAGTTTCTAATGTTTCTTATTCAGAACGTTCAAAAACACCAGTTGAGATTTTAGTTTTACCACAATGATTTGTTAAAATGGATCACTTCAAAAATGGAATTTTAAGTAATTTAAAATCAAAAGACAGCATTAAGTTTTATCCAACAAGATTAAAGAAAACAATGAAACAATGAATGGATAAGGTTCATGATTGAAACATTTCAAGGCAACTTTGATGAGGACACAGAATTCCTGCATGATACAAAGGGAATGAAATTAAAGTTCAAATCGAATCTCCAGGACAAGATTGAGTACAAGATGAGGATGTGTTAGATACATGATTCTCTTCTGGTATTGCTCCATTTGTTTTTATGGGTTGACCAAATAAAACAGAAATGCTAAAAAGATACTACCCAACAAGTTTATTAGTAACTGGTTATGACATTATCTTTTTCTGAGTAGCTAGAATGTACTTCTTTGGTTTAGAATTCATGAAAGAAATTCCTTTTAAAGAAGTTTTATTTCACGGGTTAATAAGAGATGCTAAAGGCCAAAAAATGTCTAAATCTCTTAACAATGGTGTTGATCCAATCGACATGATCGAAAAATATGGATCTGACTCATTAAGATGATTCTTATTAACAAATACATCACCAGGAATGGACATTAAGTTCTCTGTTGAAAAAGTTGAAACAGCATGAAGACTTAATAATAAACTTTGAAACATCGCTAACTACATCAAAGATATGCCTGATGAAAATGTTGAAGGCAGAACATATTATGACAAATGAATTCTAAGTAAATTAAGCTTACTTAGCTCAAAAATTACTAAGTTAATGAAAAAATATGAATTTGCAGTTATTGGTTCAGAAATTTACAAATTCTTATTTAATGACTTAAGTAGCTGATACATTGAGTTTTTAAAAACAACTAAAAACAAAAAGGCTGCTTTAGATGTTTTAAGAAAGACTTTAATTGTTCTACATCCATTTTTACCATTTATTACAGACAGAATTTTCAATGAAGTATTTAATGAAGAATTATTAGAACAAAAATGACCAAAATTAATGAATTATAAAGATTCAAATAACGTTGATGATGTAATTAGAATTGTTACTGAAATAAGAAAATATCGTGAAGATATGAACTTATCTAAAAAAGAATTAGTTCAATATTGCTTTAGTAAAAAAATTGGTGATGAATGAATTAAAATCATTAACAGAATGAGTAACTCAGAATATTTTAAAAACAAAGATTTCTTAATTTCACTTGGTGAAGATAGTTTATTCATTAAACAATCAGATGAACTAAAAGAACAAAACAAAAAAGAATTATTAAATAAAATTGAACAAATTAAATTCGAAATCAACAGAGCTAAAAATATTTTAGCTAATGAAAGATTCGTTGCATCTGCACCCGCTGAAAAAGTTCAAGCAGAAAAAGACAAACTTGAGAAATATACAAATGATCTCAAAAAATATGAGGAAGAGTTAAAATGAAAATACTAAGCGGAAAAGAATTAGCTCAGTTTGAAACTGAAAAACTTAAAAAAGAATTACAAGAAATGAATTTGGTTAGAAAACCAATTCTTTCAATTATTCAAGTTGGTGATAATCCTGCTTCAAACAAATATATTAATGCTAAATTAAGAAAATGTGAAGAAGTTGGTATTGAAGGAAGGTTACACAAATTCAAAGAAACTATTACTCAAAATGCTTTATTAAAGAAATTGGACATTATTAACGATGAATCAGATGGTATTATTGTTCAATTACCATTACCAGATCATATTCCTACTCAAGTTATTTTGGATGCAGTTCCATTTGAAAAAGATTTAGATGGACTTACAACAAGAAACGAATTTAAACTATACAATGATTCTGATCAAAGATTCTTTGTACCAGCAACAGCCAGAGCTGTTTTAGAAATTATGGACCATTACAAAATCAACTATAAAAAAGACGTTAAAGTTTGCGTTGTAGGAAGAAGTCATGTAGTGGGGAAACCATTAGCCCACATTATCAAAAAAGAAGGTGCTGATGTAGCTACCTTTAATGAAAAAACAGGGCTTAAGGGTGTTGAATCAGGTGATGTTGTTATTGTTGCGATCGGCGTTGCAAATCACATTAAAGCAGAAAACATTAAAGAAGGCGCTGTTGTAATTGATGTTGGTACAAACCTTGATGGTGAATTAACAAAAGAATTATACGGTGATGTTGATTTTGAATCAGTTAAAGAAAAAGCTTCAGCTATCACACCAGTTCCTGGTGGAGTTGGACCAATGACAGTAATTTGTTTACTTAAAAACTTAGTAGACGCTATTAAATAAGGAGATTAAATATGAAAAAAATTGCTATTTTAACATCAGGCGGTGATGCGCCAGGAATGAATAATGCTGTTAGAGCCATTGCTAAACATGCTAAAGCAAATGGACTTGAAGCATACTTAGTTTATGAAGGATACAAAGGGTTATACAATGATCAAATAGTATCTGCGGATAATGTAGATTTAGACTTTTACTTAAACCAAGGTGGAACTTTTATTTATTCTGCTAGATTTCCAGAGTTTAAAGAAGCATCAATTAGACAAGTTGCTATCGAAAACCTTAAAAAAAGAGGTATTGAAGCATTAGTTGTAGTTGGTGGAGATGGAAGCTACAGGGGTGCACAATTATTACACGAAGCTGGTGTTAAAACAATTGGGTTACCAGGAACAATTGATAATGATATTGCTTCAAGTGATTTCACAATTGGATATGACACAGCATTAAACACAATTGTTGATGCAATTGATAAAATTAGAGACACAGCTAAAAGTCATAAAAGAATTATGATTGTTGAAGTTATGGGTAACGGATGTGGTGATCTTGCATTATATTCAGGACTTGCAACAGGAGCTGAAATCATTGTGACAAACCAATACAGACTTTCTCATGAAGAAATTTCAAACATTGCTGTTGAGTTAACAAAACAAGAAGGTAGAAGAAGTATTGTTATTGTTGTATCAGAAAAAACATATGACATTAAACAATTAGAAAAAGATGTTCAAAATGCTACTGGATGAGATACAAGAGTTAACCCTCTTAACCACATTCAAAGAGGTGGAGTTCCAACAGCTCAAGAAAGAATTTTAGCCTCATTATTAGGGCAAAAAGCTGTTGATTTACTTTTAGAAGGTAAATCAGGTCTTGCAGTAGGAATTATCAAAAATGATATTGTTGGTGTTCCTATTTTAGAAGCTCTTTCAATGGAAAACGCTTCTAAAAATAAATTTGTTCAAAAAGCAATTAAATTTAATAACTTAAACAGAGCAAAATAATATAAATTTTCAAAATAAAACATCAGAATATCTCTGATGTTTTTTGTATACAAAAAAGACCAATAAGGCCTTTTTTATTTTCTTGCTTTTAAATTAACAAAAGTAATATTAGTGAGCTACCAATTATTTTATATAAATAATTGGTAATTTTACCTAGAAACAAAAATGTATTTTCAGTGAAATTGTTAATTAATACATTAAAATTAATTAACAAATAGATCTGCAAATAAAATCATAGAAATTTAAAATATTTACTTGCAACTAATAAACAGCAGAACTTCTAAATAATGAGTAAATATTTATATCATTAAACTAAATAGTTGAATTCCTATATTAATAACATAACGATTAATATAATATAGGTCACCCATTTGGGCAAACAATATTATCGAAATGGCTTTAAATTTGGCTTGCAAATTCTCGTACGAAAATAACTTTAAAAGCATCTTATATTAGTCACTAGTAGCATATTATTTGATCGTTACAAAATAAATAAAATTAAATTCCTTGATCAAAAAATGCAGCAGACCGCATTAATTGCTTCATTAATTTATTGATTAAAAAAAATATTTGGAATAACCCAAATATCTTTTATTAATATTTTTTTATTATTTTGAAGCGAAGTATTCTCTAACAATTGGGGCAACTTTTTCACCATATAATCTAATTGCTGTTAATAAATCTTCATGTGGAACTGAACCTGTAGGTAAGTGCATCATAAATCTATCTAAGTCTAATTCTTCCATTAATTTAATAATTTTTCTAGCAACTGTTTCTGGACTACCAACTAACATAGCACCTTCTTCAGAAACCATGTGGTCGTATGATCTTCTTTCAAGTTCTCTTCAACTTTCTCTTGTTCTAGCAATATTATCAACTAATTGTTTTGTAGGTCAGAAGAAATCATCTTTAGCTTTCTGATCTGTTTCAGCAATGTAACCTCATGAGTGAGCACCAACTTTTAATTGTTCTGGTGAGTGACCAGCTTCAATACCAACTTGTTTGTAAGCTTGAACTAATGGTTTAAATGAGAAAGGATTTCCACCAATAATTGCATAAACGATTGGTAATCCTCTCATAGCAATATCAATTGTTGATTGGATATTTCCACCTGTAGCTACTCAAATAGGTAAATCAATAGCTCTTGGGTATACACCTTTAGCATCGATTGATTGTGTTAATTTTCCTTTTCATGTAACGATTTCATTTTCTTTAATGTGTAATAACATATCAAGTTTTTCTGTGAAAAGTTCACTGTAATCTTTTAAGTCATATCCGAATAATGGGAATGATTCGATAAATGAACCCCTACCAACCATAATTTCTGTTCTACCGTTTGATAAAGCATCAACGTGTGCAAAGTTTTGGTAAACTCTAACAGGATCGTTTGATGATAAAACTGTTACAGCACTTGTTAATCTAATGTTTTTTGTGTTAACTGCACCAGCTGCTAAAATCATTTCTGGACTTGAGATAGCAAAGTCTTCTCTGTGGTGCTCACCAACAGCATAAACGTCTAAACCAACTTTATCTGCAAGCTCAACTTCTTCAATCATGTTTCTAATTCTTTCATCATGTGAAATAGCTTTTCCTGTTTTTTCTAAGATAGTTGTTTCACCAAATGTTGAAATTCCTAATTCAACTTTTTTCATAATATCTCCTTAATTTTTATTTGCAAAGTATTCTCTTATTATTGGAGCAACTTTTTCTCCAAATAACTTAATAGAATTTAGTGTATCTTCATGTGGTATAGAACCCACTGGTAAATGTAATAAAAATCTATCTAAATTTAAGGTATCTATAATTCTAATAAGTTTCTGCGCAACGCTTTCAGGACTTCCTACAAACATTGAACCATGTGGTCCAATCATTTCTAAATAACCTTTATAGTCAAGTTCTCTTCAATGAGCTCTTTCTTTCGCAATTCTATTAACTAGTAATTGTGTTGGAAAAAAGAAATCTTTTCTTGCTTTTTCATCAGTTTCAGCGATGTAACCTCATGAGTGAGCACCAACTTTTAATTGTTCAGGTGAGTGACCTTCTTTTAATCCAATTTCTCTATATCCATTAATTAATCTTTTAAAACCGATAGGATTTCCACCAATTATTGCATAAACAATTGGAAGACCTTTTTTCGCAATTTCGATTGTAGAATTAGCATTTCCACCAGTAGCTACTCAAATTGGTAAATCAATAGCTCTAGGGTATACGCCCTTAGCATCAATTGACTGTGTTAATTTTCCTTTTCAAGTCACAATTTCATTATCCTTTATATGTAATAACATATCAAGTTTTTCTGTGAAAAGTTCACTGTAATCTTTTAAGTCATAACCAAATAATGGGAATGACTCTGTAAATGAACCTCTACCAACCATAATTTCAGCTCTACCGTTTGATAATGCATCAATGTGTGCGAAATTTTGGTAAACCCTTACAGGATCATTTGATGATAAAACTGTAACAGCGCTAGTTAACTTAATATTCTTTGTATTAACTGCACCAGCAGCAAGGATCATCTCAGGGCTAGAAACTGCAAAATCTTGTCTATGATGTTCGCCAATCGCAAAAACATCTAAACCTACTTTATCAGCTAACTCAATTTCTTCAACTAAGTTTTTAATTCTTTGTTGATGAGAAATCGCTTTACCTGTTTTTTCGAGAATAGTTGTTTCACCAAAGGTTGAAATTCCTAATTCGATTTTCATAATAATCTCCGTTTTTTGTTGCATAATTATTATAGTACTTTCAAAAAAAATCAGCCAAAATTAGAAAAAGTTTTAAAAAATTGTATTTTTGATAGAAAAACAAGCTTTTTCCCCAAATTTGATTAAAAAAGTGCCATAACTCCTTATTTGTAAATAAAAATTTTTAATATTTACAAATAATTTTATTTGGCACAAATAACTAATTTAGCAAAAAAGCCATTTTTTTGCTAAATAAAAAAGTATAAAAAAATGGCGGAACAGAGAGGATTTGAACCTCCGCGGGAGTTGCCTCCCCTACAGTCTTAGCAGGACCGCCTCTTCAGCCTCTTGAGTACTGTTCCAATTGCTCAAGAATTATAACATAATTTATTAACTTTATAAAAAATAATCTTAAGGTTAATATAAAATTCAAATTTATTAGAATTTGATTATTTTAAATAAAAAAACAAAATACTTAGATAACTAAATATTTTGCCGTTTATTTATAAGTTAATTTAACAATTCTATCTTTATTATTAATATCTTTTAAAATTTCAATATTATATTTTTCTTTTTGCAAAATTCATCAATCAATATGGAATGGATTAATCTCAAAATACAATGAACCATTTTCTTTCAGTTTGCTTTTTGCCTGCTTAATAATTTCTTTATAAAAGTAAAGACCTTGATCATCTGCAAAAAGTGCATTATGAGGTTCAAAATCCAGTACTGAACTTGAAAGCTTTTCGTCATAAGAAATATATGGAGGGTTAGAAACAATAACATCAAAATCATTAACGTTAATTTTTTTGAATAAATCACTTTGAATAACTTTTACATCTAAATCATTTTTCTTCGCATTAATATTTGCTTGAGTAATGGCTTCATTTGAAATATCACTCATATAAATATCTCAGGTTGGATTTGCTTTTTTTAAAGCAAGTCCAATAAAACCTGAACCAGTACACAAATCCAGTACTTTTAGATTAGTTTTACCTTTATTGTCATTATTAACTTTTATTATTAATTCTTCTGTTTCATATCTTGGTATTAGAACATTATGAGTTACATCTATAACTACATCTTGCATTTCAATATAGCCAATAATTTTTTGGACAGGAGTACCTTTTTCTAGTTGTTTTTCTTCAAAAAAAGATATAGTTTGAGGTAGACCATATCTTCTTTTTTCTAATAATAAATCTTCTTTAGTTGGCACTAAATACCAGCTTCCTTGATTTTTTCGTTTTGCTCTTCAACTAATAAGGCATTAATAATTGCATTTAATTTACCTTCCATTACTGGTGAAAGTGATGTTGAATAACCAATTCTATGATCTGTAACTCTATCTTGTGGGTAGTTGTATGTTCTGATTTTTTCTGAACGATCACCAGAACCTGCAAGTTTTCTATAGCCTGATTCTTCTTCTTGTTTCTTTTGAATTTCAATGTCATAAAGTTTTGACTTTAAAATACGCATTGCAATTTCTTTATTTTGAATCTGGCTTTTTCCTTCTTGACAGCTTACTACAATACCTGATGGGAAGTGTGTAATACGAACGGCAGAGTCAGTTGTGTTAACTGATTGACCACCATTACCACTTGAACGGAAAACGTCAACTCTAATATCTTCTGACTTAATTTCAATATCGATATCTTCATCAATTTCAGGCATAACTGTAACTGTTGCTGTAGATGTATGAACTCTACCTTTTGTTTCAGTGACTGGAACCCTTTGAACTCTATGAACACCTGATTCAAATTTTAATTTTGAATAAGGCTTATCACCTTTAACTGAAAATGTAACTAAAGTGAATCCACCTGCTTCAGCGGCTGTAGAGTCTAATAAAGTGATTTTCATTGCATTTTGAGCAGCTCATTTTGAATACATCCTGAAAAGATCACCAGCAAAAATGTTCGCCTCATCTCCACCAGCTGCACCACGAATTTCAACAATAACGTCTTTTTCGTCGTTCTCATCTTTAGGAAGAATTAAGATTTTGAGCTCTTCAGTTAATTTTTCTAGTAAAGCTTCATTTTCTTGGATCTCCATTTTAGCAAGTTCAATTAAATCTGGATTTTTTTCAATTGTTAAAATTTCTTTAGCTGATTTTAAGTTACTTTCTGAGTTTAAAAACTTATTAAAAGCGTCAACGATATCTTTAATTGAGTTAATTTCTTTATTGATTTTAGTGTACATTTTAATATCAGAAATGATATCTGGATTTAATAATTTTCCTTCTAGTTCATCGTGCTTTTCTTTAATTTGCATTAATGATTTATACATTGTGTTTTCCATAGTTATTTTATTTTACACCATTTTGATTATTTTTAAAACTTGTATTAATATAATTGTTTGAACTTTGTCCATTTTTTGATTAATTTTTAAGTTAATTAGGCTAAAAAAATTTTATTCTAATGCTTTTGTTTTCTAATTTAGAATAAAAATATATAATTTAAACACATATAAATTGTTATATCAATTTTTTTATTGGTATTTTAAGAGTTAAAAATAACTTTTAATACCTAAAATAAGATAAATAAGAAATTATAAAGAGGTTATTATGAACTCAATTAAATCAATAATTATGAAACCAAACTTCTATGACACATGAACAAACGTAGAAGTTAAAGGGTGAATTTCATCAAATAGAGGAAACAAAAAAATTCGTTTCATTGAATTAAATGATGGTTCAACAATTGATAATTTACAACTTGTTTTTAAAGGTGAAGAATTTGATTTTGAAATATTGGATCAACTTAAACCAGGTGCTGCTTTAGTTGTTGTTGGAACTTTAAACGCTACACCAAGTGCAAAACAACCAATTGAAATGATGGTTGATAAAATTGTTGACTATAAAAATGTTGATGATGATTATCCAATTCAATCACAAGAAATGAAACTTGAAACATTAAGGGATATTCCTCATGTAAGACACAGAACTACATTAATGAGAGCAGTAATGTTAGTTAGATCTACACTTGCTCAAGAAGTTCACAAATACTTTATTAATAAAGATTTCCACTACCTTAATAGTCCAATTATTACAAGTAATGATGGTGAAGGAGCAGGTGAAACATTTAATGTTTCGGATAACTCAACTAATGATCCATTTTTTGGAAAAGGTAAAAAAGCAACTTTAGGTGTTACAGGTCAATTACATGGTGAAAGTTACTCATTAGGAATGCAAAAAATTTATACTTTTGGACCTACATTTAGGGCAGAAAGATCAAACACTAAAAGACACTTAGCTGAGTTCTGAATGATTGAACCAGAAATTGCTTTTTATGATTTAAAAGATACAATTGAGCTTGCTGATGATATGTTAAAGGTTGTTATCAGAAACACAATGCACAAGCATAAAAGAGAAATCGAATTCTTAAATGATTATACAAATAATGGACTTTTAGAAAGACTTCAACACTTTATTGATACACCATTACAAATTGTTGAATATACAGAAGCGATTGAAAAACTTTCTCAAGTTAAAGACATTTTTGAAAATAAAGATATTAAGTATGGTCTTGATTTAGGAAGTGAACATGAAAAATACTTAACAGAACAAGTTTACAAAGCTCCAATCGCTGTTATTAACTTCCCTAAAGACTTTAAAGCTTTTTACATGAAACAAAATGATGATAATAAATCAGTTGCTTCATTTGACTTATTAGTTCCTGGGATTGGTGAATTAATTGGTGGTAGTCAAAGAGAATGTGATTATGACAAATTAGTTGCTAGAGTTAATGAACTTAAAATTGATCAGGAAGACTTACAATGATATTTAGACTTACGTAGATTTGGTCACATGATGTCTTCTGGATTTGGTATAGGATTTGAAAGATTAGTTATGTATGTAACAGGTATGGATAACATTAGAGATTCTATTCCTTACCCAAGAACAACAGGAAATATCAGAATGTAAAAGTACACTTTTGTGTATTTTTTTATTTCTTGTAGGCTTAAAAGTTTCTAAAACTATATTTCCTAAATTTAGGTTAAAATGCTATAATTAATAATATTAATTATTAATTAATTTAACCATTTAATTCAATCAAATAATTAGAAATTTAAGGAGAAACATTATTATGAATAAAAACAAAAAAATACCAACAAGATTAATTGCTCTTGGTGGTTTTGAGGAGATCGGGAAATCAACATTATTAATTGAACATAATGATCACATTTTCATTATTGACTCTGGTATTAAGTTTGCTGATACATTTAATACAGGTATCAAAGGAATTATTCCAAACTATGATTATTTAAACCAACCTAACAAAGTTATTGAAGGTTTATTTATTACTCATGGTCACGAGGATCATATCGGTGGTGTTGTATATTTAGTTAAGAAAACAAAACTTAATAAAATTTATGCGCCAAGAATTGCAATTCAATATTTACAATTAAAATTTGATGAGCATGGAATTAGAAAGAAAGTTGAATTTATTGAAATTAAGAAAAGTGATATACATAAGTTTGCTAATAACTGTAAAGTAGATTTTTGAACAGCTCAACACTCAATTCCTGATGCTTTTGGAATTAGAGTAACAACACCTAATGGAAGCATTATGTGTACAGGTGATTTCAGATTTGACTATACACCAATAGGAAATTTCACTGACTTTGCTAGACTAGATGAAATGGGAAAACAAGGTTTAACTGCTTTATTATCAGATTCAACTAACTCAATGAGACCAAACCATTCACCTTCTGAAAGCGACATCTTAACTGATATCGAAAGGCACATGATGTCAGCTAAAAAGAAAATCATTGTTACAGCCTTCGCATCAAACTTAACAAGAATTAAAGTTATTATTGAATTAGCTGAAAAACTTGGTAAGAAAGTACTTACATTCGGTCGTTCAATGATTCAAGGTGTTAAGATTGGTAAAAAATTAGGTTACATTAATGTGGCTGACAATGTGTTAATTGATAAAAAGGCAGCCAATGATATTAAAGATTCAGATTTAGTTATCTTAACAACAGGGTCACAAGGTGAACAACTCGCCGCTTTATCTCGTATGAGTTATGGGAAACATGCAACTATTAAAATTACTAAAGGCGACATGGTTATTTTTTCTTCAAGTCCAATTCCTGGAAACAGAATGGTTATTGAACTATTAATAAATAGACTTTATAAACTTGGTGCTATTATTAAAGAAAATGGTACAGATGGTTTCTTACATACATCGGGGCATGCATATAAATGAGAACATGACAAAATCTTCCAATTAACAAAGCCTAAATATTTCTTACCATACCATGGTGAATACCGTATGAGCACCATTCATGGACAAACTGCTATTGAAAACGGAGTTGATCCAAAGAATGTTTTATTAGTTCGTAAGGGTGTTGTTTTTGAAATGCTTAACAATGAAATCAAGGAAACTAAAGAAACTATTGACTTTGGTCCTGTTTATATTGATGGTAATTCAGTTTTATCATTTTCAGAAAACATTTTAAAAGAAAGATCACAATTAAAAGATTCTGGATTCGTAAGCATTGTATTCTTAATTGATAAAAAGAACAACCAAATTATTGGGCGTCCACAGATTATTACAAGAGGAAGCTTCTTTGTTAAAAACTCAAAAGCTTTAATCGATGAAAGTAGAAGAGTATCACACGGAGCAGTTTTATACCAAATCAAAAACGTTCAAAATTGAACAAAAGAAGATTTAGAAAAGATCTTAATTGATAGATTATCTTCACTATTTTATAAAGAGAAAAGACGTAACCCAGTTATTATTCCAACAATTATTTTCACAGATGAAGAACCAGATAAAGAATTAGCTAAATTTAAAATCAAATTTGGTAACTCAAAAACAAATGAAGAACAACAAGAATATACAAAATCTAAAAAAGAATTAAGTCCAAAAATGAAAAAATTCCTTGATAAGAAAATAAAAGAAATCGAAGAATTATCATATATTGGAGAAATCGATACTGATTCAGATTTAGATGAAGAAGATGAAGTTTAAAAAGAGGTCATATGAAAAAACAAGAAATTAAAATTGACTTTATTAAGTTTAGAAAAGAAGAAATTGAATATGCTATCCAAAAGCATAAACTAGAGCAAGAGAAAAACAAAAAAGCTTCAGAACAAAAAGCATTACCATTTCATAAAAGAGATGTTTTCTTTAATGTTCTAAGTTCATTAATAGTACTTTTAATCATAATAGTAACTTTAATTGGTGCATACTTTATAGGGAAACTTTAATATGTCAATCGAAATTATTATTATAATAGTACTATTATCAATTTTGTTCTTTATATCAGTTGTAACATTAGTTGTTATTGTAAAACCAATTATCTTCCCATTTTTAAGTGGAAAACTTAGAAAAAGTAGTTATGACAAAATGGGTAAAAGTAGTCAAATTAGACTTATTAACCAATTAAGAGAGTCAGTTGAATATTTATCAAAAAACAAAATTGGTGCATTAATCACAATCGAAAATAATGATAACATCGATAACTTAAGAACAGATGGTGTTATTCTTGACGCAAATATTTCAAGTGGATTATTAATCTCGATTTTCAATAAATATTCTCCTTTACATGATGGTGCAGTTATTATTAGAAATAACAAAATTTACTATGCTGCAACATTTTACAAAATTACACGTCGTTCTGTATCTGCTAACTATGGTTCAAGACACCGTGCAGCAATGGGGATTTCAGAGCAATGTGATGCAACTACAATTGTTGTTTCAGAAGAAACGGGAAACGTAAGAATTCTTAAAGGTTCAGTTGTTCAATCTGTAAAAATCGAAGGATTCCAAGAGGAATTAATTAAATACCTTAAGGAGTAATATGGAGAACAAAGTTAAAGAAATCAATCACGATCTTCTTGTTGAAAGAATTAAAGATTTAATTGAGAACAAAAGTGTTAAATTACTTAGAGAATTACAAGAAGATGTAACTTACACTGAGTTTGCAGAAGCTTTTGAAGATGAAATTTTAACAGATGAAGATCGTTTATATATTTTAAGAATTCTTAGAACAGTTGAAGCTGCAGAAGTATTTAGTTACCTTGAAGATGATACTAAAAAAAGACTTGTTGGTTTATTTAGTGATGAATTAGGTCAAAAAGTTTTACAAGAAATTGAAACTGCAGAACTTGTAGATATCTTAGAAGAATTACCAGTTAACTTAATGAGAAAAATCCTTTCTCAAACTCCAAAAGAAAAAAGAGATATTATTAACCAAATTCTTCTTTATAAAGATGACCAGGTCGGGAGTTTCATGCAAGTGGATATTTCTATTTTAAGAGGAAATTGAAACACACAAAAAGCTTTAGCAAAAATTAAAGTCGATTATAACAACAACATGACAATGGGGCACAACTTTTATGTTGTAGACCAAGACGGAAAATTACTTGGAGACATTACTTTAGAAGAGCTTATTTTCAATGGTGAAGACAAAAACCTTTCTGAAGTATGTAGTCCAGTTAACTTTGTGCACCCAACTGATGATAAAGAATCAGCAGCCAAAGTTTTCTCGGATAACGATAGATCATCATTACCTGTAGTTTCTTTAGATAACCGTTTAATTGGTATGATTACTTCTGATGATATTATTGACGTTATTAATGATGAAGCCACAGAAGATATTTATAAAATGGCCGGGATTAGTGCTTCAGCTTCAGAAGAAAGCTACTTAAAAACTTCTATTAGAAGCATTGTTAAATCGCGTGTTTTATGATTAATTATCTTGATGCTTTCAGCAACAATTTCACAATATATCATTCAAAAATTTACTAACATAAGCGAACAAAGCATTCAACAATTTGGAATCTCAATTTCAACTGCCGTTATTGTATCTTTAATACCTATTATTAGTGGTTCAGCTGGTAATGCTGGTTCTCAGTCTACAACCACAGTAACGCGTTCAGCAGCACTTGGTGAGTTTGAAAGTTCTGATTATAAGAAAGTTATCTTAAAAGAAATTTTAGTAGCCACAATTATTGGGTTCATCATGTTTGTTATTAATATTGCAAGATTATATATTTACTATGCAATTCCTGTGTTCAGTAGTGATGCTTTTGATGATCCAAACAAAAAAGATTGAGTTTCACTTTCATTTATTATTTTAGCAAGTTCACTTTCATTATGATTTGTTGTTATCTTTGCTAAATTCTTAGGGACAATAATTCCACTTTTAGCTATTAAATTTAAAAAAGATCCAGCAGTTATGTCTGCTCCAATTCTTACAACATTAAGTGACGCTTTATCAACCTTAATCTTCTTTGGATTAAACATTTTAGTTTTATACATTGCATGAAAAGCAGGTATCATAGGTACGTTTTTAACTAATAATGAACCAGCTAATGCAGGTAAAGCATTTGAAATTGTAAATATCATTCAAAATAATAGCATTCCAAATATGCTATTAAGTTAGGAAATTATGAGAACAGTAGCAGATATTGAAAAATTAAAACTTTTGGCTGAAGAATACTTAAGATTAACAAATGAAGCAAAAGAACTTAAAAAAATGATGAATGAAATAGTTAAGGATACAGAAGTTGAGTTTGATGAAGCTTTATCAGAAGGTGGAAGAATCACTTACCATAAACCTGAAAGTAAAACAGTTATAGATAGAAAACTTGTAACACAATTATTATTTAACATTGTTTTAAATTCAAAAAACAACCCTGAAGTTATTCCTACCAATCAAGAACTTGAAGAAAAAATTAGAACTGATTGCCAAGTTTTCAAAGAATTTAAATGAAAACTATCAATCAAAAGTAAATAATGATAAAAGCAATTTTAGCAAGTACTAAAGAAGGAATTATTGGTTATAAAAATAATTTACCATGAAAAAATATTCCAAAAGATATGAAATTCTTTAGTGAGCAAACAAATAATTCGATATTAATTTTTGGTTTTAATACCTTTAGAAATTTACCTAATAAAATCCACCTTAATAAACAAAATAGAGCATTTTACATCTTGTCAAAAGATAAAATCCATCCCAACAAGTTTATTGATAATCAATTTAATTCAATAAGTGACCTTAAAGAGTTTTTAGCAACTTATAATGGTAAAAAAGACATTTATTTATGTGGTGGAAAATTTGTTTATGAAAACTTTATTAACTATGCAAATGAAGTTTATTTAACAACAGTAAATAACAAACTTTTAAATCAAACTGAAGATTTAGTTAAACTTGATTTAAATAATTTATTAAAAGATTTTAAAACAAACGAATTAATATATAAAGACAAAGACATACAAATTTATCAATATAAAAAGTAAAGGAGACCTATGAATATACTATATAGTGAAAGCAATTCTTCTACATCAAATAGTTCATCAGGTGGAATTTTTGGTGGTGATTCATCAATTATTATTTGAATTATACTTGGTGTATTAATTGCATTATTAGTTGCATACTTCATTTATTCTTGAATTAAAGAGAGAATTAAGAAAAAGAAAAATAAATTAGCAGCTATTCAAATGGAGAAAAATTCAGTTATTTATTGAAATGAAATCGCAGTAAAAATCAATGAATTAATAAAATTAAATCGAGAAAAACAAGATAACTTTGTTGTAAGTATTGGTGAGTTCAAAATGAGAGAACTTAACAACGCTGCTTCTGAAACACTTGAAGAAATGATGAATGAATACGAATTTAAAAACTTCTTAATTTCATCTGAAAAATATACTAACTTTGTCGGTAATGTAAGAGTTTTAAAAGACCTCAACTCAAACTTATGAGATAAAAAACTTTCTAATACTGTATTAAAGTTCTTTGAACAAGAAGTTGAAAAATCAGAAAAAGCTGCAAAAGAAGCTAACTCAACAGAGTTAAATGAACTTAAATCACCTGAAACTTTAAAAGAAGAAATTAAAGAAAAATATTTATCAAAACTTAATAAACAAGAAGAGGTAATCAATGAACAAAATTAAATCTTTCTTCAATCGACTAAGTGAGAAAACTTCAAACTTTATGACTAAAGTAAAAGTTTTCTTTCAAAGTAATAGAAGCAATATTCCAAACTGATTAACAATCTTAAGAATGATTTTAATTGCTCCTGCATTATTATTAATGATTTTCTATTGAGTTTTTAGGTATGCATTTAATCCATATGAATTTATGCCAGTATCAAAAACAATTATTTCATTAATCTTAATAATCTTTATTATTTCAATGGTAACTGACTTTTTAGATGGATATTTAGCAAGGAGATGAAAAGTTGTTTCTAACTTTGGTAAGCTTTGAGATCCATTAGCTGATAAAGTTATGACTACTTCAGTATTAATTTTCTTAGCATCAATTAACGTAGTTCCATTTTGAATCGTAGTTATCTTTGTGCTAAGAGATATTATTATTGACGGAATTAGAGTTGTTATGTACAAAAACAACGTTGAAATTGCAGCTAATATTTATGGAAAAATCAAAACGCTTGTAATGAGCATCGGAATTATCTTGTCTACAATTATTTATTTATCAGTTCCAGGTATCTTTGCAAATCCAGGGTTTAATATCTTAATCAATATCACAATGGTTGTGGCTCTTGGATTAAGTTTATATTCAGGATACTTATACATTAAAAAGGCAAGAGAATTTATTTTTTAAGATTTCAAGAGTTAAAAAAGTGAGCTTAATGGCTCACTATTTTTTACGTTTAATTAAATAAACAATCAAGATGATTCCAAGTGATAATACAGCTGCAACAGGGAATGCGATCGATAAAATTAAAGTCGCATAGTCTTTTTTACTTGCAATTGGTGCATAGTCTTTAGAGTTATTTTGCTTTTCGCTTTCTTTTAAATCTTGTGATCTATTTAAATATGAAGTAACCTCATTTTTAATATTGTCAAGCTGGTATTCAGATTCAGCTCCATTTAGTTTATCTAAGAATTGTTGTTTTTGCTTGTTTTCAATAATTTTATTAATTAAGTTTTTGATTGCTTCACGATATTCATTAATATCGTTAGCAATAACCTTGGTTTTATTAGGGTTATAAGCTTTAATTTCTGCTCTAACTTCAAGGTATTTTTCTTTTGAGTTAATGCCTTCAATTTTTCTAATTAAATTATTTTTAACAAAGGCATCTTCGATTAAATTAACTTGTTGAGTTAATTTATCTTTATCAAGAACTAAATTAGGGATTAATTTATCGATATTACCAATTTGGTCATCAATAATTTTTTCATTTAATAAGTCTGGATATGATAAATAAACTTTACCTTGATTAATAGCTTCTAATAAAGGAGCGTAACTTGCTTTAGTATAAATATCTTCATATAAGTCAAAATCGATATTAATTTTGTTTCTCAATAATGAAGCTTTATAATTCTTCATACTTTCTAATGAATTGATTGAATTCCTTAGATCTGTAATGTATGAATTAATTTTCTCTATTGTTAATGTTTCATAATCAATTTTCTTATCTAATTCTTTAATTTTAGTTTCAACTGATTTTGTGTATGAAGGTCAAAATAGTTTGTTTTGATTTGCATTATTTTCAGCTGTCTCTTTTAAGATTTCAAAACGTTCTATTAATGCGCCAAGCTCACTTTTTTCTAATGATCTAACTTTTTGGCTATATAAATCATTAATGTTTTTGTACACAAGTGCATCATTTTCTCCATTTGATACTAAAGAATTAATTCTATCTACTATTTCTTTTAAATTATTTAATGATTGTTGTGTATAAATGTTTTTATTTAATAACTCGTATTTAGTAATATTTTCAGATGCCAGGTTTTTATATCATTTTGAATATTTTAATGATTCATCTGATTCTCTTAACTCATTTGTTAATGTTCTTAAATCATTTTGACCAATGTTTTCTTTATTTAATAATGCTTCTTTTGCTTTATTTAAGTTATAAAGTAACCTAGAAAATGTTTGATCTGTATAAACTTTTTCACTATGTTCTTTAGGTTGAATTGAATTTACTAAAGATTCTAATTCACTTGTATCTTGTTTATTATCATGATGATTAATTAATTCTTGAATTTGACTCTTAATTTCATTAATAACACTTTGTCATACATAACTTGAACTAATAGCATTTGATGCTTGCTCTTTTAAAGCAAGATATTTATCTTTAGCTTCTTTTGTTCAATTATTTAGATCACTTGGATCACTTGCGATTAAATTGCTTAATTCTGTTTTGTTGAGTTGTTCATTCGATTTATCAAGAATACTAATCTCACTAATTTTAGGTAACTTGTTAGTTCACTTGATTTTTAACTTAATTAACTTTTTATCAGGTTGACTTGGTAAGTTAAAAAATGTTAAGTTTCTTGATAATTTACCTAATTCAATTTCTTGTTCCTTAGGATTTGTGTTTGAATCATATACGATAGCACTTATAGTTGCGTCAAGATTATTTTCAAGTGCGAAGATTCTTATTGCTTTATCTTTATAATCAGACTCTTTAATATTTATTATTAAGTTACTATTTTCATTATCTGGCTCAAAGTATGATAAAAAGTTTTTATCAAAGATTTTATCAGGTGTTTTTGCGGAAGGAGATACTGTATAAGTTCCTTCAAATTTAGCATTATTACTTTTTGTGATACTTACATTATCATTAATAACTATCTCATTAATAATTAAACTTCTATTATTTGGATAATTACCTGTCACAGAAATTCTTAAGAATTTAGCGCCTTGAACATTTATATTATTAGCTTCTCAAAATCTGTGCTCTTTATAATCTGTATCTAAAAGTCCATATGGTGTGTCGATTAATTTGCTATTTATGAATCTTGAGTCATTGTTTGTAATAGTCATAACTCTTTTTCACACTTCTTTATCAGTAGAAACGTCTACAATAAGATTGCGTGGATAATTATAAGAGTTTGTATTTGAGTATAACTTAAGAGAATTTAAATTAATATTTCCTAAGTTATATAATACATATTTACCAGGTGTAGGATTTTTATATTCGTTATAAGTTTCTAAATCATTATCAAATTCACCTTGGTTAAAGTTGTTTTCTTCTAATTTGAAGTTACTTGTAACAATTTCGCTATATTCTTCATTGCTTTTTGTAGTTACTTCAAGGTGATCAAAATTAAATGTTTGGCTAGTGTTTGAGACATTCATCAATACTACATATCTACCTTTTAGTTCAGGTGATAATGAAGTGATTTGATCAAGTCTAGTTCATGAATGTGAGTTATTTGAAACAAATATTTTTAAATTATCGTTTAATTCAACATTAGTTTTTAAACCAGTTAAATAATGAATATCTTTTAAGTCAATACCAATATATTTATTTGGAGGTAAAGTGATATTTGAATCTGCTGCATCAACTTTTTTCCTTAATGTAAATTTGTCTAAATTATTTTTTACAATTAATTCATTTTTAAATGTTTGTTCAGCATAAACATTATCTGATGAGTAAGAAACATTTTCTGTAACTCAGACTTCTTTTAAAGCTCATCATCTGCCTGAATTTCTTGTTGAAAGAATTCTGATTCCATCCATTTTACCTGCATTTTCTTTAACTTTAATTGTTAAATCAACGTTGTAATTAATGTAAATTTCATCTGTTATATCTTCATATGTTCCATTTAGGATTTTTTGTATCTTAAAGTATTTTAAAGATTCATCTCAACTTTCTTGAAGAATTCTAACTGTTGATACTTCTTTAATATCATTAAAGTAAATATCTATTGAGTCGTTAGCAGCAATTCCACCATTATTTGATTTTTTAGACATTCAAGCATATGTGGAAGGATTATTATCAACAATAAATTGTAAATTGTTATTTCTTCTTGATGCAGAAATTGCACGGTTACTTGCGATTGATAAATTATTACTTTTTACAATAAATCTATCTTTATCATTTTGTTTATCACTAATTTTAAGCTCATTAATTTCTCATACATTCGAATGGTTTTCTAAATTAACTAATCTAATTTTATCTGTAATTGCATAACCAGCCAAATATTGCTCAACGCTATTATCAAGGTTATATGAACCGAATTGTTTTCAAGTATTATCTGAATAATCAAAATATTCTACTCTAATTGATGATAATCGTTTTGAAGTTGAGCTTCTACCTTGTTTTAATAAGATTCTGGTTATTTCTCTTTTCTTAGATAATGAAATACCTAATGCTGCATTTGCTTGTAAATTGTCAGTCGAAGTAGAAATACTTAAAGAAGTAGAATCATTATTATCATTGATCTTATCAAAATCAATTTCATTAATATATATATTTTGACTTGCTTGTGCATTATAACTTAAATCAGAATATCATTGAGTTTCTTTTGTTTGAACATCATAATCATTAATTACAAAGTTAAAAATTCTTACTCAACCATTATCTTGGTTTTGTCTTAGGTTTCTAACTCTCACTGCACTAACATTGATTTTGTTTAAGTTTTCTAATACAACATCTTGGAAGTTTTGATTACCTTGACTATATGTAACATTATTTAAAGGTAACCATTCATCATTGTTACCTTGTTTATATTCAAAGACAAAATTGTAAAAGTGATCAGTACCATCACCCATTTTTAAGAAAATTTTCTCAAGATAAATAGGTTGTGAAAACTCTGCTCCAAAGTATTCGTTTTCTCTGATTTTTTCATTGTATCCATTGAAGACAACAACGTTTGTGTTTGATTTTAAAAAGATTTTATCAGGCGTAGTTCCGTGTGTTAAGTTTGAATGTTCACCCCTACTACTAAAGAAGTTTTGTTGTACTTTGTAAATGCTATTTTTTTCGTAAATAACATAATTATTTTTTAAGTAGTGAATAACTCTTTGTAATGAAGGTAAAAGGTATTTTGTACCTGTACGAATTTGAAAATCTTTAGAAGCATTTTTTTGACTTTCTAAAGTCTTTAACGAATCTGAAGCTTTATATACAAATGTATTAAATTCAGATTGGATATTTTGCTTTTTGTAAGTTAATGCTTCTAATAAGTAATTATATGTTGTGGCTAATTGATCTAAGTTTGTAAGTCATGGATCAATTAAGCTAATAAATTTGGAATTAGATTTTTTAAGATTTTTAATTGCTGTTTTTAATTTAGTAAAGAAATCTTTAAGAACTGAAATATCTTGTGGCTCGTATGTATCATCTTTAATACGTGATTCAAGTAAGATAACTTTATCTTTAATATCGCTACTTTCAACAAGTTGATGAACATCACTTTCTGAAATGTTAATAAAGTTAATGTGGTCTGCAACTAAGTTAAAATCTCTTATAAGGTTAGAATCTAATGAATTGAGCTCTAAAACATCTTTAACAATTGAGTTTTTATAATCTAATTCATTATCTAAGTATAATCATCTTCTTGCAATGTTTTTGAAAGTGTAATTATTGAATTCATTACTTTCTGAAAGACTAAATGATAATAAGCCCACTTTTTCTCTATCACCAACATCAAGGATTTCTTTAAAGTTATTTAATGATAATTTCCCTTGATCAAATAACTTTGCTCAATTGAGCGAGAAGTTAGCTTTTTTTCTTAATCTTTCGTTATATGCAATACTAAAATCTTCTGAAAGTCTATTGTATGATTTATCATGGTTGATGACAGGGTGAACATTTTCGTTGAATGTTGCAAAATAATTTGGAACTTCACTAATTATTTGGTTATTAATGAAGTATAAGACTTCTTGATTAACATTTTCATCATTTTGAATTTGCTTAAATCAATTAGCAATATCATTTAGCAGTTCAACTTGAAGTTGTTCACTTGGTCTATTAACATTTGTTGATGAAAATGAGAATGAAGAAATACCTGCATTTATCAATTGTTTTAATTTATTTTTAAGTGATTGAAGCCCTGCTTCATAATTTGATGAAGATAATGGCTCATGTGTAAAGACATCAATGTTATAAACGAAGTCAACAAGCATATCTTCAGCAAGATTTTTATATTCGATGATTTCGTTAAGTTCAGATTCTGAATAAAACTCAGTTCATCTTAAAGAGTTTTTTTCATCATTTGAAGCTGCATAAACATATTTATCAAAATAATTTAAACCAGCATTAATAATATTATTTTTTCTTTTGTCATATGAAGATGATAAATCATCATAAGCAATTAATTTTGATTCTTTTTTAAGTCTTTCTGAAGCATTAAAACCAATAACAACATTGTTATCAAGGTTCGAGATAATTTGGTGTAATGTTTTTAAAGCAACAATGATACTTGCTAAGTCATTACCTTGAACAAAAAACATGTTATTTTTAGTTTCGATAAAGTACTTGCTAATTATGTTGTTTTCAAATGAAAATCTAATTTCATTGTCAGCAAAAAGTTTTTTAACTTTTTCATCATTATCATATTTATTTGAAATGATGAAGTTAGTTGAATCATGTTTAATTTCATCAGAAATTGTTGCTTGAATATTTTTTGAACTTAAGTAATTAATAAATCAAGTGAAAATTTCTTTTTTAATATTTTTCGATACAACAAAATTAACCTTTTGTTTAAGGTTAAATGATTCGTTTTTAAATGTTAGAGATTCAATTGGAAAAGTTAATTTATATAATTCTGAACTTTTGTTTGTTGCAGTGTTTGATGAAATGAATGCAATTGGTAATAAACTAAGTGGAGATGAAATAAAGAAAGAACTTAAGATTTTCTTTACATTTTTTTTCATATCAACCTCCTTACCTTAATTTAAAAGTTACATTATATATTTTAAAGTTTCCTAAATCGTTGTATGAAGTGAATCTATATTTAATATGTTCACTGTTTTGTTCTAATATATTTGTTTGAATGTATGAAGATTTTGAATTAAATTTGTATGTTGCATTAAGGTCTTCAACAACAAACTCGTTGTCACCTTCTGCAAGGAATAAAGTTTTACCTTTGTATCAGATGTTATCAATTGAATTAATTTGATTAATATGAAGTTTGTCAGTACTTTCAGGACCTTTGAAGTTAACGTGTGTAATACCAATAATTAAGTTTCTGTTCTGAGCATCTTGAGCAGGATCTCAACTAATTTTTATTCATTTTGTTTTAACTGCATCAAAATTAATTATTTTCGCATCTGAAACACCTTGGTGTGATGATTTGTAAGGTTGCATTGGGCCAAAATCTTGCGAAGTTATTTTATCTTGATTTTCAACGCTTTTTCAATTAATACCGTCACTTGAATATTTAATGTAAATATTTTTTGGCATTACACCTAAAGAATCACCTTTATCAGCATATCTTCAAAAGTGTATTTCAACTCTTGATATACTTGTTGTTTCTTCTCATTTGAAAACGAGTTTTGTATCTTGTTGTTTATTGTAAGCGTGTCAGTTATCTCATCTTGAACCTGTATTGATATAATCACCTGATCTATCAATTAATTTATCAAGTCCGTCATCACTTCCGTCTTTTGAGCTTTTATCTTTGTCAACTGAAAGGCCTTCTATTTTGCTAAATAACTGATTAGAAGAAAAGCTTCCTCTGTTTTGTGCGATTATTACAGCATCAACAGTTTGCTCTCTTCCTTTATATGTATAAGTTCCAAGGATTGTTTTGTTTTGATCAATAGTAATATCTGTTGAAACGCCTCATGAAACATTAACTCATTTTTCTTTTAGTTCACTGTTAATTAATCTAATTTTTTTAGGCAAGTTTGAAATTTTAAATTCTGAGTTAACTCATACTTTAAAAACTTGAGCAATTGGTAAATAATCATCAATTGTATTCATGTTTTCCGGTGTGAATTTATTTTTTTGTGATTTTTGGTTTTGATTAAGTTTGTTTGTAAAGTTTTTGTTTTCAGAATACCTTGCTTCTGTTTTAGGTCTTTGTTTTTCTTTTTCTTCTGTTTGGATTTCTACTTTATTTGATGAGCATGATACAACTAGTGTAGGGATTATTATTCCTGAACATAAAGCTAAATTTAACAATCTTTTTATCTTCATTTTATCTCCTAATCATCAATTTCTTTAAAGTATCATGGTAAATCATATTTATCTGGGTATTTTAAGTTTGCTTTAAAAATTTGTGAAGCAAGCGATCTGTGGTTTGCTAAACTAAGTGGGTTTTCGTTTTTTCAGTTAACACCTAAGAAGTTAAATGAACGGTTATCATATTTTGATCCTTGTGATCAATATCCGTTTCATCCTCTTTCTCATGTGGCAATGTATGTATCATTGTTAACATACATACCGCTTCCTGAACCACCCCCTCCATTAAATACCTGTGAGTAGTAATTTTGAACGTGCACTTGAACAGCAGAGTGGTTAATTACAGAAGGTCTTCTGTTAATAGAACCAGCAAGTTGAACTCTTGGTCATCCTAAAGTGGCAACCTCTCTAATACTTGGTACTGAAATTTTTCCAAGTGCATAACTGATATCCATTTTTGCATTTGGCATTCTCATTAAGTTTTCAATTTTTCACACAATTTGC
This sequence comes from Mycoplasmopsis edwardii, assembly GCF_900476105.1. Lineage (NCBI taxonomy): Bacteria > Bacillati > Mycoplasmatota > Mycoplasmoidales > Metamycoplasmataceae > Mycoplasmopsis > Mycoplasmopsis edwardii. The sequence goes on along the minus strand of NZ_LS991951.1, from coordinate 481,950 downwards.
ATATTACCAGCTGCTCTAGCACTTTCTCGAACTTTGTTTAAGTCAACTGAGAAAATTGAAAGGTCTTGTTCTTTGTTTGTTATTTTTCCATCTGTCGAGATTTGATCTCTTCCGATTCATAATAATTTAATTTCATTATTTCTAATTGTTGTGACGCCTGAAAGCCTTACGTTGTAGTTTCTATCGACGTTGTTAGCTTGCCCTTCTAGAGCGAAAATATAATTTCTTCCTCAACGAGAAGGCATAAAGTTATTTCCTGTTAATTGGCTAAATGATGATAATCCTCCATTTTCAACATGGTGGTTAGTAATCACATAGAATGTAGCATCATTTGGATTGTTGTTAACTTTACCGATAATACTTAATGTTCCTCATCATGTACCACCATCAATAGCAATTGCCCTTGAGTATGCTGAATCAACAATATCTCAACCTCTATAGTCTTTGATTCTTAAGTAATCAACATTTAATTTATAGCCTTCGTGTAATTTGTATGGAACATTTTGGTTAGGATAGTAAACTGAACGATCTTTTTGAAAATCAAGATCACTATAGAACATAATAGGTTGGTTAGATTCATTGTAGTAAACTTTTTCATAATCAAATCTATTTTGATCAATGTTATAGTTTTCTTGTTCTTCATCATTTGTATATCTAATTGTTGCTTTTACTGCTGCAGGTAAAATAACAAATGCTCTATTTTTATCAAATGTTTGACCTTCACTAAAGCTTTGCACTTCTGGTTCATCAACAATAATTTTGTATGAATTATCTTCCATCGAGATTTTGAACTCAATACCTTTTTCAGGGTTTCATTTCAACTTAATAAAGTAATTAAATCTTTCTGAACTTGTTGTTGCTGATTTTTTAAATTCAAGATTTTTCTTAATTAATAATTCATCAAAATCAACTAATAATTGAATTGAACTTGCAATATCTCTAATTCTTGAGTTTTTGCTTGGTGAATTAATTAGTGAGTTTGCAAGAATATTAAATTTAATTGTTCTATTTTTTGCATTTGTTTTTAATAATGTTTTTTCAATGTATTTTTTATCAAATGTTCATGAAGCAACATTAATTTTCTTATCAAGTTTTCAAAGTAAATCTTGTCAAAATGGTTCAATAACCCTTTCTCTGATGATTTCAGTTTCTGAGTTTTGAATCACTTTCAGGTTTTGGTTTTTGAATTCTAATTCATCTTGTTGTACATTTCCGGGGATATCTTTAAATCCTGAAACTCTAAATCATGTATCTGCTAAAACTTCTGCACCAGCTTGGTTTCTTACTGAGAATCTGATGTACGCTTCATTAGAATTAATTTTCTTAATTTGACTTACTTTAAATAAATTGATTGGCAAGCTAAAGTTTTTGTATCACACTTCACTATCGGGTGTAGGACGTAACTTGATTGCATTATTTAATTGTTCATTATTGTTGGCGAAGTAATTAATATCGTTTTCTGATAATAATGTTTGGTTGATTTGAATATCGCTAAGTTTGATATTATTAACCATTACTTCAGGGTATAGTGATTGTTGGAAGTCATTAACCATGTTGATTAATGTATATTCTTGACCATTTGTGAATCTAATTGAAGTATTTTGTTTGTTAATAAATCCTAACTTAAATGTCATACTTCTTTTACCAGTTGATTTAACATCATAGTAGTAAACAAAGTAGTTGTTTCTTAAGTCGTTAATATTAGTTGAGTTAACTTCGATATCTTTATCATATGTTTTTGCATCAAGCGGAACATATGCTTGGTTATCTAAATTATCACCTTTTTGGTTTTGTCCATTTCTTAAGTCAATAATATATTCAAGGTTAGTGAAGTAATTTTGCTCAACAACATCCTTTGGATTAAGTGATCTGAAATTAACGTTATTGAAAACACCATATGCTTTTCTTAAGAAAAAGTTGGACTCATTAATTGAATTAATCATTCCTTGATGTGTTGCGTTTGGTTTTGATGTTGTATCAAAATCAGCAGCAGTAAAGTTTCTTCCACTAATAGGTTTGATATCATTGAAGCTTAATAGTTTAAAACTTCCTAAACGTTTAGTTGTTCTATTTAATTGGAAGTGGTTAGTTACAGGAACTTCAATACCATCTCTTTTGTATCAAAAAATAAAGTCTGCTCTACCATTAAAGTCATCAATATTCTTTACATCTTTTACAAAGATTTGATATTTACCAAATTTTGGTCATTCGTAAAGCTCGTTTAGCGCTTTCACACCTTCTGAAGCTAAAAAGCTTAAGTGAGAATATTTTGCATCTGGTTTGATTTTAACATTAGACATTAATGTTGATATATTTCCATTAAGAAGTTTTAAGATTTCTTCTTCATCTATTCTGTCGCTTAAACTTTCTTTTTCATTAGCGTTGGTTATAAAGTCAACATTATTAATTGTTGATAATTCTTTTTGACTAATGATTTGGTTATTAAACATAACTTTGAAAGTTACATAAATTCTGTTATCTTTATATTTGAAGTCATTTGACAATTCAAAATCAAAGAATGTTCCAATTTTTGTAGAAGTAGTTTTAAAGTATTTTAATTTTTCTTCATGTGTTAAAAATTCAAAATCTTTAAAAGTCATTTTTCTAAGTGAATGATAATCTACTTTATAGATTTGATCTAAGTTATTTAATTTTGTTTTTTCAATAAACGGTCTAACATCATTTTCATAAACTTTAGTAACTTCAAAAGTATAGTTAATTTCTGGTTTAGCTTTTAAAGTCACTTTTACAGAAGCCTTAAGTTTGTTTCAATTGTTTCTATCTAATTGAAGATCAACAATTTCATAATCATATTGTTCTGTATCTTTTGTGTCAAATAATATTTTTGAGTTTTTAAAATTGTGTGAAGCTGAATATGTGAATTGTTCAAGACCGTAATCTCTTGCTTTATCAGTAATATCAAGACTTCATCTATCTTTTGTTTCTTGTTTTACTATTTCAAGTAATGTTCTATTGTCAAGAGTGTGGTTTTTCTTCTCATCACGATTAATTGCTTCAAAATCATTTTGTAAATTTTCTAATTTTGAATTTGTCTCATTGAAGTTGAATAAATTGAAATCATCTAAATGATCATCCTCCAATATAGAGTTATAGTCAGCAAGTTTTTTGTAAAACTCTAATTGGTATTTTTCGTTAAAGTTATTTCTTGAAATTCTTGAATTAATGTTTGCGATTGTTGAATTAAGTTTAGATAATGATTCATTAACCTTTTTGAATTCAGAATATAGTTTTTCTAAATCTTTGTATGATTCAGTAGCATCAATAATTTCATATAGGTAGTTTTTGTTTTCTTTAGTAATTTGTGAATTTTTAACTGTTTCTTTAAATTCATTTTTAAGTTCATCGACTTTTACGTCGAAATTGTTGATCATTTCTACAACACTATCATATTGTGAATATAAGTAAACTTTTTTAATTTGATTTTCAATTTCTTTTCTTGCATCACCACTGAACTCGATTGTTTCAATGTAATTTTCTAAGTTATCTTTTTTGTATTTTAAATCAGGGATAACTAAGTTATTTGTTAAAACAAAATCGTTAAATTCTCTAACGTTAGTTTCGAATGTTCTTTTAATTAAGTCGACATTTGTGTATGTATCAAATGTTTCTAGATATCTTTTTATTTTCGCAACTCTTGAAGTAACTGAACTATTGCTATGACCTTCATAGAAATCAATAATTTCTTGTGAGATCTTAATATTTTTTTCAATAGATTGAATGAGTTCAACTAATTTGTTTTTTATTTGTTTATCATTGAAAAACCTAACGATGTTAATGTTGATAATTTTTGTTAATTTTTCATTTGAGAAGCTGATGCTTTTTAGCTCATTAGCGAAAATATCAAACTCATCATTGAGTTCGATAACCATTTTATTTTTGCTTTCTAATAATGATAAAGTTTGTATTGCTTCTTCTATTAAGGCATCATCAACTTTTTTGTATGAGTCATCTGTTGTATTGATAACTTTATCAATTTTAATAAGACTATTTGTTACATCCTCTTCAGAAATGTTATTTGTAAGAGAAAGTCCTTTATAAAGACTGGCAACTTTTACATCATTAATTTGTTTGTATAAATCAAGTAATTTGATAAGGTTTGCGGTTTGCACATCATCGATACTATCTCAAATGTTATTGTGAATATGGTTTTTTAGATTTGTGAAATATGATTGATTATTTTCGTTGATGTAAGCTAAAATTTCAAGCATGTTGCTATTTTTAACATCATCATAATACTTTTTGATAACATTTTTATTTGCAGTAGGAGAGCATGAAGCTATAGTGATAGGAATCACTAAAGAAATTAAAGACATTATTGTAATCTTTGAAACTCTTTTTTTCATAAATCTCCTTTTATTTTTTGCAACATTTTATTCTTTTCGAATATATTTTATATTATATAAAATAATATCGATTTGTGATTCAAAAAAAAAAAAAAAAAAAGCCAACCTGCAAAAATAGCACATTTTATGGTAAAATTACCAACGTATTTATTAATAAATACAAATATTAAACATACTAAAATTAATCGACAATATGGATTCGTTTGGGTGTGCCTCAATAATTTTGGGTGCTAAACGTTAGAAATATTGTTTAGAAAAAACAAACTAAAGGAAATTAAATTAAAATGACAACAGAAAACAAAAAAGTTGAGAAAAAAGTTGAAGTTAAACAAGAAAGAACTCCAATTATTTCTAAAGATAAATTATTAGAAGCAGGTTCATACTTTGGACACAAAACACACGCTTGAAACCCTAAAATGAAAGAGTATTTAGTACTTGGAAGAAAAGTTAAAGGTGCTCACATTATTGATGTTTACAAAACACAAAGCCACTTAGAATATGCTTACAAATTAGTAAACAACTTAGCATCAAAGGGTACACAATTCATTTTTGTTGGTACAAAAAAACAAGCTCGTGAAGCTGTTAAAGCTGCTGCTGAAAGAACAAATTCATTCTACGTAACTGAAAGATGATTAGGTGGAACATTAACTAACAACGAAACAATTATGCGTCGTGTTGGGACAATGGAAGAATTAGAAGCTAAAGCAGCTGCAAACTTCAAAGGTTACACAAAGAAAGAAGCTTTAATTTTTGAAAAAGAATTAGAAAAATTACACAAAAACTTAAATGGTATCCGTACAATGAAACGTTTACCACAAGTTATGATCGTTGCTGATCCTAATGAAGATGAAATTGCTGTTAAAGAAGCAAAAAGAAAAGGTCTTAAAGTTATTTCAATTTTAGACTCAAATTCAAACCCAGATTCAGTAGATTTGGGTGTACCTGGAAACGATGATTCAGCAAAATTCATCCACGTATTCATGACAATTATTGCTGACGCTATTGTTAAAGCAAAAGGTGGAGAACAAGTTTACGCATATCAAGATGATAGTAAAGTTGTTTTACCAGAATTTCAACAAAAAACAGTTGTTGCAACTGAAGACAGAGAAAACTAATTTTATATTTTAATTAAAGGAGTTATTATGAGCGATAACAAAATGGAATTAATCAAAGAATTAAGAGCAAGAACAAACTCTTCATTAATTGATTGTAAAAAAGCTTTAGAAGCTTCAAACTACGATATTGAAGCTGCTATTAACTGATTAAAAGAAAATGGTATTGTAAAAGCTGCTAAAAAGGCAGGAAGAATTGCTGCTGAAGGTGCAGTTATTGCGGTAGGAAACGAAAAACATGCTGTTTTAGTTGAAATTAATTCAGAAACAGATTTCGTTGCTAAAAACGATAAATTCATTTCATTATTAAATGAAGTATCAAACGCTATTTTAGCAAGTGATGTTGAAACATTAGAAGAAGCTTTACAAGTTAAATTATCAAGCGGTGTTACAGTAGAAAACTCATTATTAGAAGCAACAGCTGTTATTGGTGAAAAAATTTCTTTACGTCGTATTCACTCATTAAAAGCAAGTGAAGGTGAAGTTTTAGGAATCTATGTACACGCTAACCAACAAGTTGCTGCTGTAGTTAAAGTAAAAGGTTCAAATGTTGATGCAGCAAAAAATGTTGCAATGCACGTTTCTGCTATGAACCCAGAATTTGCTTTATTAAGTGATATCCCAACAGATCGTTTAGAGTCTGTTAAAGCTGCTTTTGAAGAACCAGCTGGATTTGATAAAAAACCTGCTAACATTCAAGAAAAAATTAAAGAAGGTTGATTCGAAAAACAATTATCAGAATTTGTTTTAGTTAAACAACCATTTGTAATGGAAGATTCATTATCTGTTGAAAAATATTTAGCAAACAATAACGCTACATTAGTTCAAGTTGTTAGATTTGAAGTTGGTGAAGGTATTGTTAAGGCACAATCAGACTTCGCAGCTGAAGTTGCAAGCATGGTTGTAAAATAGTTTTTTGTACAAAAAAACAATAAATTTTGTCTACAAAAAATATAAAAAATTCAAAAAAATAAAAAGTAAGAACTTATAATTCTTACTTTTTTCTTTGTTTTTTGAATTAAATTTATACATTTATTATAAAAGTTTATTGATTATTTTTTTACATCAAAATGAACATTAATTGAACTTTTATGCCTACACCACAGGCACAAATGTCTAATAATGATATTTTCACTTGGTTATATGTCTTTTTTATCGAGAAAAATACTTTTAACACTCATATATAATTATAAAAGTTGTTTTCAAGCTATTTTTCATTTTTTATTTTAGTATTATAATATTGATATTGATTTAAAAATTTAAATACAATCAAAATGAAAAGGAATAATTATGAAGAAAAATAAATTTAAATTGTTATCTACAGGAGCTCTTTTAGGAACAACTCTTGTTGGTACAGTGTTTGCTGTTTCTGCTGAAACTGCAGCGACAGAAAATAACAATACTTCAAATGAAGCACAAACATCTTCATTTAACAAGTATGTTTCAAATAGATTAAATGAATTTGCAAAAACAAAGGCAGATGAATACAAAGCCTTAATTGAAAAAAGAATTTGAGATGATTTTGAAGGTGGTATTACTGCTTCTCAAAAAGAATATTTAGTTTCAAAAATTGATTCAATGGATGGTTCTAATTATAAAGATGTAAGAAAAGAAATTATTAAGCTTGGTTTCGAAACAAAAGAAGCATTTAGTAGATTAATTACTTACACATTTGGTGGTTCATATTTTAAAAATTTAATGACTCAAGGAACAAACTCAAGTTTAAATAACACAATTACATGAGCATTTGATTCATTAAGAGTTTTTGAAAGACAAGACTTATTATCAAATGAGACATATAAAGCTGCTTTTGATGAATTCAAAGCAACAGGTGATGCATTATTTGAAGAAATGAAAAATGGGATTAATAATGATAATGCTAAATTAAAAAATATTCTTGAGAGAGCATATGATTCATATAGAAAATTCACAGCAGCCATTAAATCTATTACTACACCACAATTTAATAAATTAAAAGAGTTTGTTAGATATCATGAATACTTACAAGGTTATTTCTATAGCGAAACAAATAGAACAAAAGTAAATGGTAATCCAAATGAATGAAATTTCAAAGATTTCTATACTGGGTTAGCAGCTAACTGAACATTGCTTATTGGTAACTTATCAAGCGATACTGAATTAGAAAGACTTTTATTTAAATGGAATATTGAAGGTACAAATGATAACCACAACCACTTTAAGGCTAAAAATGGTGAAGGTAGTGTACCTTTATTTGCTCACTTCCAATCAATTTCATGATTAGAAGAAACAGGGAATAATTATCGTTTCCCATTCTATCATGCAAAATGATCAAGAGATCTTTTTGGTTACTTATATAACTATACAGACTTAAATTTAGTTGAATCAGAAGAAGGTAAAAAGACTAAATATATTAATTCAATTAATAGTGTTGATGAATTCTATTTTAAAAATATTCAAGGTCATAAATACTTTATTGAAAACTTTAACTTTAAACCATCAGATATGCCTATGTCAATTTATAAATGAAGAAAAGGATCAAACTTTGGTAAAAGACCTGCATATACAGGTGAATACTACAACATTAGATATGATAATGTTATTCCATGAAAAACAAAAGTACTAGATAGTAATAATGGTTATACAGACTCTAACTGACAACTAAATTTTGCTGCTCAAAACTATTCAGTATTTAATGATAGAGAAGGTGGGTTCTTTAAAAATCCAAGAGACGTTAATGGTCTTGAAAGAATAAGGGAGAGATTAGCTGCTTTAGAAGCTAAAAAAGCTCAATTATTACAACTAAAAGAAAAACATCCAGAAGCAGCTGGATCAATCGATGAATGAATAGCTGATATTGAATCTGCAAAAACAAGTGATAATGTTTTTGCGATGGACACACTATTAGATGACAAAACATATGCAGAAAACAAAATTAAAGATGGTTCTTTAGGTGCTCCTACATTACAACAATTCTTAGATAGAGTTAAACAAGATGATTTATCAGAAGCAGATCGCTTAGCTACCTTAGAATTATTTAGAAAATTAGATACTGAACTTGCGGGTATTGTTGATGCTGCTGAGCATTATAAATTAAATGTTAAACCAGTAGTTACTGAAGCTTCATTAGAAAATGACAAAGTAAATGCTGCAAATGCAACTTCTGATAAAGTAGTTGACGGAAAATACCCTCTTACTTTACCTGATGGTGTAACTATAACAAATATTACTGACGAGCAAGTAGAAGAGTTAAAACAAACTCTTAAAAGCACTTTAACCGACTTACAACATAATTCATTTGATTCAGCAAATGATGCTTACAAAAAGTTGGTAGAACCTCTTGAAGTTCCTAATGAACTTAAAACAGCATTTGATAAGGCTGTTGATAATGTTGCTTTCACACCAGAAACATTCAAAGATAACTCAGTTGCTAAAAATGGATATGAAAAATTAAAACAAGCTGAAGAAATGAAAAAATTATATGAAGACATTAATGCAATGGAACCATTTAATTTTGACAAATTAACAGAAATTAATCCAGAACTAGCACAAAAATTACAAGAAAAATACAATCAACTTTCTACACCATTAAGTTCATTAGGCAAAAATGCTGATTTAGCTGATGCATTAATTGCAAAAACAAATCAAGAAAATGGTATCGAAGACTTAAAAGCTCAAAAAGAAAAATACGATACTTTCATGAAAAAACTTGATATCAATGGAAAAATTGCGGATTCAGCAGTTGGTGACCCAGCTCGTCAAAAATTTTTAGATTACATTAATGCTGAGACAACTACACCTGAAGATGCTCAAAAAGCATATGAAAAATTCGCTTTACTTAATGAAAAAGTTGGTGAATTTAAAGCTGAAGTAGATAATTACAATGAAAACGTTAAACCACACGTTACACAAGCTGGTTTAACATCTGAAAATAACGAAAATGTTAAAGAAGCAAATGACTTATTAGCTAAAATTGATGATAAAGGAAAATTCTCAGTTGATTTACCTGAAGGATTTAACTTTACAAGTGATGATAATGCACCAATTGAAGCAATTAATTCTTCAATTCAAACAGAACAAATTGATAAGCTAAAAGAAAAAGAATTTGAAATCTTAAGAGAAGCTCTTAAAGCATTAGTGGGTAAATCAGATTTACCAAATGAACTTAAAAATTCATTTAACAACTTTGCTGATGGAATTATGAATGATTCAACTTCAAAAGCGGATAGTGAAAAATTAAAAACAGCTTTTGATAAATTAATGGATAAAAAAGATGAAATTGCAAAATTATACAACGACATCAACACATTAAAAGATGCTGACTTGTCTAAAATTAAAGCAGTAAATCCGGAATTAGCTTCAAAACTAGAAGAAAAACAAACAGAATTATCATCTCCATTAAAACAACTAGGAAATGATCAAGACTTAGCTAATGTATTATTTAACCAATTAAATAGTGATGATGGTTTACAAGATACAAAAGATAAAAAAGCTAAAGTTGATGCATTTAATGAAAAAATCGCTTTAAGTGATTTAGTTGTTGACTCATCAATCGCTGATCCAGCTCGTAAAAAATTCTTAGATTACATCAATGATGCAAACACATCTTTAGAAGATGCTAAAAAAGCATTTGAAAACTTCTCAAAATTAAATGCAAAAGTTGATGAACTAAAAGGTTTAATAGATAACTATAAAAATAATGTTCAACCTTTAATTGATGATTCACAATTATCAAATGAAAAAGTTGAAAAAGCAAACCAAATTATTGCTAAATTAGATGAAAATGGTAAATTATCAATTCAATTACCAGATGACTTTAACTTTGCAGCTACAGAAAACCCAGCTCTTGACAATATCATTAGACAAGTTCAAGAAGATGATGTTGATGCATTAAAACGTAAAACATTCTACAACACAAATGATGCACTTGTTGAATTATTAAACAAAAAAGCTGACATTTTACCTCAACCTTTCAAAGATGCCTTTGCAAACAAAGTTGAAGAACTTAAAGCTAACTATACACCAGAAGAATATACAAAATCATTAAAAGATCTTTATGATGAATTACTAGATAATGAAAATAAATATAAAAAATTATTCAATGAAATTAATGGTGATTCATACAAATTAGACTTAACAAAATATCCAAAAGCTAGAAATGAAGATGTTGCAAAATACAAAAAAGAATTAGAAAACATTGAAAGCTGAGGAAAAGATAGAGCACTAGCTAAAAGTATTTTAGATAAATGAAACTCAAATGATAATAAAAATACAGCATTTGATGAATTCAAACAATACGAAGATGCTAAAAAAGATGTTCAAAATAGAACAAAAACTGCTATTGATAAAGCTCTTATCATTACATTTACAGTATTATCAGTTATCTTAGCATTAGTTTCATTAGGAATTATTGTTGCTGTTAAGAAAAAATAATAATAAACATTAAAAAATCTAAAGTAATCTTTAGATTTTTTAATTTTAAATATACACTAAGTTTTAAAAACGCAATGGTTAAATTAAACTTACCATTGCGTTTTTATTTTCTAAATATATGATTTTTTGATTGGGGAATTATGTAAAAACTCTAATATTTGTTTTTTATATTCATTTAAAATATTATTTGATTCATCAGAATTATCATTCAATTTTTCATAATTGCTTAAAATATTATGAATTATATTTGCTAACTCTTCTCAATTTTCAAATCCTCTACTTGTCATAGCGGCAGTACCAATTCTGATACCGCTTCCTAAACGTGGATTTAAAGTATCGAATGGGATGGTATTTTTGTTTAAGGTTATATTTACTTTATGTAATATGTCTTCAGCTTGTTTACCGTTTATTTTGTATGTATTATAAACATCAATCATGAATAAGTGATTATCTGTTCCATTACTTATGATTTTAGCTCCTAATGACTTGAATCTTTCGGACATTGTTTTAGCATTTTTGATTATATTTTTAGCATACTCTTTAAATTGTGGTTGTAATGCTTCATAAAATGCAACTGCTTTACCTGCGATAGCATGAAATAAAGGTCCGCCTTGGTATCCAGGGAATACTCATCTATTTATTTTCTTAGCAATTTCTTCATCATTAGTCATGATGATCCCGCCACGACCCCCACGTAAGGTTTTATGTGTTGTTGATGTAATAACATCAGCATATCCTACTGGTGATGGATGTACATTTGCTGCGATTAATCCTGCTATATGAGCAATATCAGCCATTAACTTAGCGCCTACTTTATCTGCAATTTCTTTAAAACGTTTAAAGTCAATTGTTCTTGAATAAGCTGAATATCCACAAATAATTAAATCTGGTTTTTCTTGAATTGCTAACTTTTCAATTGCATCATAATCTAAAATGCCTTCTTGGTTTAAATCATATGAAACTGAATCATAGAAAATTCCACTAAAACTAATTTTATATCCATGAGTTAAATGGCCACCTGAGCTAAGTGAAAGTCCCATAATTTTACCACCACTAGGTACTACTGAAGCAATTGCAGCAGCATTTGCTGTTGAACCTGAATATGGTTGCACATTTGCGTACTTAACTCCAAATAACTCTTTTAATCTATCAATAGCGGCCTGTTCAAGAATATCAACATACTCACAACCGCCATAATATCTAGCTCCGGGATAACCTTCACCATATTTATTAGTTAAAATGCTTCCTTGAGCTCTTAAAACATCTTCTGAAACAAAATTTTCAGAAGCAATTAACTCAACATGATCTTCTTGTCTAGTAAGTTCATTATTAATAGCATCTTGAATGAGTTTATCTTTTAAGGTAATTTTTGAATACATATAATTCCTTTCTAATTAAAGGCTTTATTAATCTTTTCGATATTTACTTCATAATCAGTAATTCTTAATGTTACATTATGAGTAGTTTCTTTTTTGTAATCATCAATAATTTTGATTTCAAAAGGATTATGAATCGCTTTAATTTTATTAATTGCCTCTGCAATACTTTGATCATTTTTGATTTCAAAAGTTAAATCAATTGTTTTTAAAGGTTCTGGATTAATAGCTTTAAATTTAGTTTTATTTATAGCTACAGGAACTTTAAACTCTGCGTAAAATGCATTTGTGTTATCAAATTTAGGGTGGATTTTTCCAATTCATCCAATTTGTTTATTTTGATAAAGAATTTTAGCTGAAACATTCTGATGAATCATAGGATTATCATTAAACTTAACAAATTCAAGTTGAAGGTTTAAAAAGTTAATAATATCTTGTTTAAGTTCATTAAATGTTTTAGTAGTTGAAGCTAATCCATAAACAAATTCTTGAGTTGAAATCATACCTTCTTCAAAAATATTTAAAGTATCCATCTTTCTTTTTTGATTATATTCAATTACTTCTTGTAGTGAAGTAATGATTGAATGACGCACAGATTCTCTTTCTTTAGAAACAAAAGTAAGTAAATCAATACTTTCTTTATGCATTAATGGGTTAAATTGATTTTTCTCTTTAGATACTAAAGTAAATGTTCTTGCTTCATTATATCCATTATGCATTCAATATAATTTATCATTACTTCTTTTTTGTGTTCTTAAAGAAGTAATATTAATTTTTTCTGGTGTGAATTTTTGATATGAGTAAAATCTGAAAATTTCTTCAATAATATCTTCAAAGTAATTTACATCATATCTATAATTAGGCACAATAACTTCATCTTTTGAAAATACAAATCCTAATCTTGAAAGCTGCTTAATAGCTTCATCAAATACTGATAAATCGTTTAAACCAGAATATGTTTTTAATTTATTTTCATCAAATTTAATTCTTTTAAGCTCATCAACTTTAATTTCATTTACAATGTTTGAAACTTCAAGGTTTGAACTTGCTGCTTTAATATACTCTAAACCTAACTTAGCAACTTCTTGTGAAATGAATCTTGAACCTTGATTTGATGAATTAGATGCAAGTTTAATTTCTTTTGCTCCATGTCTAATTAATTTTGAATCAAAGATTCCGATTTCAAATAAGTAATTTGTTGTTTGCTCCGTTGATTTAGTTGCTTCTAATCCCATTACAGAAGCAAGTGAAACAACATTTTTATCATCTTTAATTGCTAAGACTTCTTTAACTGATACTTCTTTGTTTCCTAAGATAGTTAAATCTCCTGAATATAACTCTGCACTAAGATTACTTGAAAGTTTTGAAGCATCATAAACATGCGCAGGTGAACCAATTTCAAGTAAAGTCAAATTAGTTAAGTTAACTGCTCAATCAAATAATGAAGAAATTCCGTGTTTAGCTAATAATGTTTTATGGTAAATGCTTGTTTGATTTTTCCCATTAACTTCTAAAAATGAAAGTTCTTTTGCTTTATTTGGTTTTGAATTAAATCTTGAAACAAAATCTTGTTTTTGTACTTTTTCAAATAAAGGTTTAAATTCAGTTTTAAAGTATGCGGCTAGTTCTCTTGCTAAGAAATAATATGAATTAGCATCATTTCTATTTGCTGTGGTACTAATTTGAATAATAGTATCATTGATATTTAAAAGTTCCATTGCATCATCATTAATTGAAGCAAAATCATTAGGTAAAACTAATAATTGGTCTTTATCTGTTAATAATGAATAATCATATCCAATTTCACTTCAAGAAGCCAACATACCTTGTGATTTATAACCTTTTAATTCAACTTCTTTAAATTCAACTCCATCTTTTGAAGCACCAACTGGAAAACAAATAACTAAGTTACCTTTTTGTAGGATTCTGTTGTTTGTCTGAATTGTTATTTGTCCATTTTTTGTATTTAATTCAACTACATCTAGTCTATCTGAGTTAGGGTTTTGAAAAACATTTAACACTTCTGCAAATACAACGCCTTTAACATTTGAGAAAGGCTTAATTTCCTCAACTTCAAAACCTAACTCATTGAGAGCTTTTTCTAATTCATTTACCTCTAATTTGATTTTAGGTAAATATTTATTTAGATGTTTTAGTGATAAAATCATCATTACCTCCTATAAATTTCAATCAATTGGTTCTTGTTTTAATGCAATTAATTTTTGATTAATTTTTTTGAAAACACCTGAGTTTTCAAAGCTATGTCTATATCCAAGTGGCGAAGGATGTGATAGTTTGAAAACATTATCTTGATCATAGTTCATAAATTTAAGTGCACTATCTAAAACGTTATGTGCTTGATTACCTAAAGCAAGAACTAAAACTTTAGGGTTTTGTTTAATTACTTCTTGAATTGTTGCTTTAACAAATTCTTCTCATCCAATTCCTTTGTGAGAATTAGGATTATTTTCTTCAACCGTTAAAACTGAGTTTAATAATAAAACACCTTGCTTAGCTCATTTTTGTAATGAATTCGTTTTGAATGTTGTTTTAGGAAAATCTTTTTGAATTTCTCTAAAAATATTTTTTAAACTTGCCGGTGTTTTAATGTGCCCTGTTGAAAATGCAAGACCATCAGCAATATTAATTTGTGGATAAGGATCTTGTCCCAAAATAATTAATTTCGTATCTTTAACTTGAAAATATTCAAATGGTCTAAATAAGTCCATTTGGTGCGGAAAAACTGCTTTTCCATTTTTTTCTGAGTTTGCTAATTCTTTTAAGATAACTTGAAAATATTCTTTTTTACCTTCAAATTGTAAAATATTTAAAAAACTATCTTTCATTATTAAATTGCTCCATAACTCTTAAATCATTTCTATAAAGATCTCTAATATCGCTAAATCCATATTTAATCATTGTAATTCTTTCAATCCCAAGACCTGCAGCAAATCCGTTCATTTGGTTATCAAAACCAGCCATCTCTAAAACTCTAGGGTGTAGCATTCCTGCACCTAGAATTTCAATTCATCTGTTGTTGTAGAAAACATCAACTTCAACACTAGGTTCAGTGAATGGGAAATAACTTGGACGAAGTCTAATTTCAACTTCTTCTTCTAAAACATATGAAAGCATTGACTTAAGTGTTCATATTAAATTAGGGAAACTTACTTTACCAACAGCAACAAAGTCAAGTTGAGTAAATTGGTGTGAATGTGTTGCGTCATCTTCATCATTACGATACACTTTACCAATAGCAAAAGTTCCTAATTCTTTATTTTTATTTTCTTCTAAAACAACTGCTGTAACACCTGTGTTATGAGTTCTTAATAAAGTAGTTGCATTTAAATATAATGAATCATGCATTGCTCTAGCGGGATGATCTTGTGGAATATTAAGTTTTTCAAAGTTATATAAGTCAGAAACAATTTCACTTGCTTTTTGTTCATAATAACCATGTTGAATAAATCAATCTTTTAATCTTTCTTCAATAATAGTGATTGGATTTAATGAACCTGGTTTTCTTGAAGGTTCAGATACATCAATAAACTCACTATTAATTTTGTTATTAATTAAAATATCTTTTACTCTTTGCTCTGCTTGTGCAAAGAATTCTTCATAAGATTTTTTAAGTTTATTAATTTCTTGACCTAATGCTTTTTTTTCTTCAATTGAAGCACTTTTAAGTTTTTTTTGTAATTTAAAAATTTCACCTTCATTACCAAAAGCATCTGCTTTAGCTTTTTTAAGATCTTCTAAGTTATTAATTTGTTCTAAATTTAACATACTTACTCCTTATCATTATTATGAGCTTCTTTAATTGAATCTCAATATTTTTTAACATCATTTTCGTATTTATTATTTCCTGGATGATAAAATACTTCATCTTTAATTTCTTTAGGTAGATAAAATTGCCTTACTCAATTTTTAGGATAATCATGAGGATATTTATACCCAATCCCATCCCCAAGTTTTACTGATGATTTATAATGTGAATCTCTTAAGTGACTTGGTATCCTAAAAACTTTTCCTTGATTTAAAATAAAATCTTTTACTTTTTCTTTTGCTAAGTAAACTGAATTACTTTTTGGTGATAAAGCAAGTTCTGCAATAGCTACTGATATTGGTAATTCCCCTTCAGGCATACCTAATCTTTCAAATGTTTGAATTGCAGCTAAAGTTCTTTGACCAATTGAAGGATTTGCTAAACCAATATCTTCATAAGCCATGGCAAGCATTCTTCTGAAAAGACCATCATGATCACCGCTTGCTAAAATTAAAAATCCATAATATAAACTTGCATTAACATCTGAACCACGCAATGACTTATGAAATGCTGAAAGATTATTATAATGTTCTGAAGAATTTTTATCAGTATAAAAGCTAACGTTAGGGATAATTGTTTTCAAGTCTTTTTCTGATATTTCATTTAAATCTTGTTTTAAGAATGCAAGCATTTGCAAGTTATTAATACTTGCACGATAATCTCCAGATGAATAACTTGCTAACATAGCAAGTTTTTCATTACTGATTTTTAGATCTGGAAAATTATTTTTAATTATTTCCCTTAATCCATAAACAATATCTTGAATTGAAAGTTTATGAAACTCAAGAATTTGCATCCTACTTCTAATAGCGGGCACAACTTTAAAATATGGGTTTTCTGTAGTAGTTGCATAAACAATAATTTTGTCAAATTCTAAATATGATAATAAAATCTCTTGTTTATCTTTATTTAACCTATGTATTTCATCAATTATTAAAATCTTATTAGTTTTTAATAATTCTACTAATTCACCTTTAGATCCGATAGATGCATTAAAATAATCAAACGGTAAATCCATTTCCTTTGCTAGAGCTATAGCTGTTGAAGTTTTACCAATTCCACTTTCTCCAAAAAAGATAAAACTATTTTGAAGTTTTTTATATGCTACTTTTTGCAAAAGTTCTTTAATGTGATCTTGGCCTATAATTTGTGATAAATTTGATGGACGTAAACTATTTGCGAGATTTTTCTTCATATTTATTAAATTATAATATATATAACTATATTTAAGGCATGAAAGTTTGAAAAAACTTTTACTAAAATTAACGTAAATTCCTGCATTATATTCATTAAAAAGATTTTTATTTTAATGGTTTTTAAACTATAATTTGATTAATATTATGACTCAAAAACATCAAGAAATTTTACAAAAAATTGAACAAGTAAAAGAATCTCCAGGTATTTATCTCTGAAAAGATATTAATGGTGAAATTATTTATATTGGTAAAGCTAAAAAGCTAAAAAAACGTATGAAACAGTATTTTACTGGATCATTAAATTCATACAAAACTTCAAAAATGTTTGAACAAATCGCTGATTATGAAGTTATCTATACACTTAATGAACGTGATGCACTACATCTTGAAGAAAGAATGATTAAAGAAAATACCCCAAAATATAATATTAAACTTGTATATAGTTCAAAAAGCCCTTATATTAAGGTATTTATTGATAGTAAAAACCTTATTAAATTTGGTTTTAGTGAAAAAGTTAGCAAAAAACATAATTCAGAAAATGAATTTTATTATGGGCCATTATTTTATAATGATGAACATAAAAACTTTATTGATGTTTTAAAGAGTTTTTATACTTATAAAGAGGGTATTTTAATAACTAAACAAAGTTATCGAGAAGCTAAAATAATTTTTGATGAAATTATTGAAATTTTTAAATTTAAAAACAATGATTTTGTTAATAAGTTATATGATGAAGAATTGCGTTTTGCTTCATTATTTGAATTTGATAATGCAATTAAATATCAAAAAGCCCAGGAATTCTTAAGAAAAACAAAAGAGCCACAAGTAACTGAGATTGAGAAAATTTTTAAAGTTGATTATATTGTTTTTAAGCAAATTAATAACATTGCATTAGTTGGTGTCAAGAGTTATAACTACGGAATCACAACAAATTTTTTTATTAAATATTTTTACTGAAATGGCCTTTTGGAAGAATTTATAGAAAACTTTTTAGATACATTTTATAAAGATAAAATTTTACCTAAACAAATTTTCATTAATGAAACTTCTGTTCAATATATTAATGAAATTAACACACAATTTAAGTCACTAATTAGTATCGCTAAAATTGGTACTAACGCAAATATTTTAAAAAATATTGAGCTTAATCTTGATGAAAAGTATAAGTCACTTTCAAACGACAAAGGCGAAAGTATTTTTAAAGAAATATCACAAAAACTAGGTATTGAAGTTAATAATCTTTATATTTTTGATAATTCGTTTGAAAAAAACAAAGATGGTGTAGGAGCGGTGCTAGAAATTAATCAATTCAACTATAATAAACCTATTTTACATAAGTGGAATTTAGAAAAAGAAATTGCAAATTTCGAAAAAGAAAATGACCTTAAATACATGTATTTTAATGTTTTGAAATTCTTAAAACTATATGAAGCGAGTGTAAAAGAAAATGATGTTTTTGTCGCAGACGGAGCAATCAATCAAATTAAAGAAATTCAAGAAGCTCTTAAAAATTATGGATTTAAAAATAAAATTATTGGTTTAGTAAAAAATGATTTTCATAAAACACAAAAAGTTATTGATGAAAACAATAATACATTAAGTTTTAGCCAAACAACATTTAAATTTTTTGAAAGTGCACAATTTAAAGTTGACAAAAGAGCCAAAGAATATTTAAACAAAAGAAGAATTGATAAATTACTAAATTCAGAAGTTTTAAACATTCCTGGAGTTGGTGAGAAAACTGAATTAAAACTAATTAAAAAGTTTCAAACTTTTGATAATTTAAAAAAAGCAACTTTATCGGAATTAGAACAAGTTGTTTCTAAAAAACAAGCAAAAGAAATTTATAATTTTTACAATAATGACAAAGATAATAAAAGTTAAACTTTTATTGTTTTTTAAAAAAGGTGATTATGCTTTAAAATAAATAGACATCACAAAACAAAAAAAAAAAAAAAACTTTAAAAGCCTTAATTTTAGGTTAATTATGTGTTTTTGTTCAAAATGTCTTATTTTCATATTTTTTCTTGCACTATTTCAATTTGACTTTTGAAAATTTTCATAAAAAAATGGTACTTTTTTATTTAAAAATTTTTTTAGCTCATTTTGATAAAAATAATAATTTAATAAATTAGCCGATAATTCATCAGTAATTTCTTCTAATTCTTTCGTTCTTGATGATAAGTTTATATACTTATCTTCATCTTGGATTTTTGCACATTTTAAATCTTTAACAACCCTAAAAATCGTATTTGCATTATATTTATTTTAAAAAAATTGAATTCTAAAAGTCTTGTGAAAAAGCAACGATTTATAGCAAATTAAGAAATGTTCTACGATTGAATATTCTTTCTGTAAATATATTGGGCGAGCATCTAATTCTGATTTCAGAATTTTAAAACTTTCTTCAATTCTATATAAATTCGAATAAGAATTTATTATTTGCAATTCATCCATTTTGGTTTCTGATGTTACTTGCAAATTAAATCCACAAATTTTTAAATCTTCTTCAATTTTGTCATAGTCAACTTCAAATTCAACGTCATTTTTTACACTGCTTTTAATATACTTATTTGTTTGCCTAAAGAAATCTTTTATATTGATACTTATTCATGTTTATTGCTTTGTGAGCAAGTTTTAATGTTTCTTTTCCATTTTTTATTTCAATTTTTATTTTGTCATTAATTTCTTTAACTAGCTCAATGAAATATTTTTCAGGATCATTTATACCACTTTTAAAAAGTTTTGATGACAGTCCTATTGCTTTTACTGATTAACTAACGACCTTCTTTATTTTTTTCTCATAAAAAGTTTCGTATATTCGAAAATAAACATCATCTTTTTTTCTTTGTTCTTTTAAGATAATAAGCCATTTTTAACCTATTTTTTATGTATTTTAAGCACTAAAAAGCACTATGTTAAATATACATAAAATTTATAAAATATTTTAAAAAAATACACAATTTAGTGTATTTTTGAATTAACTGCTTTATATTTTTAAAATAAGGTGGTGCTCTTTCGAAAGTCAAGGCCCTTATGGTACAATATTATTAATTAATGTTCAAAATATTAATCTGCATATAAATAATTAGTTATTAACTTTTGATGATATATAGGAGTGCAATAATGATAGTAAAAGCAACGAATATAGAAACAATTTTCGAACAAAATAACCAATATACAATCCCTATTTTTCAGCGTTTATATAGTTGAGATACAAGTAATTGTAATAGACTTTGAAACGACATTTTACAGATACAAAGCCAGAATAAAAAAAGTCATTTTTTAGGTTCAATTGTTAGTGTTCTTGAAGAAGAAGATATTGCTGGTGCAAATAAGTACATGATTATTGACGGACAACAAAGAATAACTACTTTAACTTTGTTATTGATTGCATTGAGAAATATCGTTTTTAATGATTTGAAACTATGTAAATCGGAGATAAGCACCGATGAATCTACAAATAATAATTGCAAATTGAAATTAATAGAAGAGAAATCGAAATCATTAGAGTCATTAAACAAATTTTTATTAAATACCAATGAATCTGACGATAAAAAATATAAACTATTATTAACAGAAGATGATAGGGTTGTTTTTAACTGTTTAATTGATAAACCTGATGAAAATTGAAATTTGCCCGAAAAAGTTAAATCAAAAATACTAAATTCTTATAATTTCTTTAAAAATAGTATTCAAAATAGTATTATCAAAAATGAATTTGATTTAGAAAAACTCTTAGAAGCAATTGGTAAGCTTCAAATTGTATCAATAATACTAAAGCATGGAGAAGATGACCCGCAAAGTATATTTGAATGTTTAAACTCGACTGGAAAAGTATTATCTCAATCTGATTTAGTTAGAAACTATATATTAATGAATTTTAGTGGAAAAAATCAAAAAGAATTATATAAAGAATACTGAAAACCTTTTGAAAAATTATTTGAAGGTGCAAATCAAGATATCCACATGGATGATTTTATTAGAGATTATTTGAGTATTAAACTTAATAAAATTTTTAGAAAAGACAAAATATATAAACAATTTAAAGATTGAAGCGGTAATAATAACTTTGAAAGTATCAAAGAACTTTGTGCCGATATGAGAAATATGGCTGAAATTTATATTAATATCAAAACTCCTAAAAAATTTAGTGAAAAATTAAATAAATTATTTGAAGAAATTAATATACTAGACATAAGTGTTATGAACCCATTTTTAATGGTAATTCTTAAAAAATTTAAAGATGAAAAAATTTTTCAAAATGATTTAATTGAAATTCTTAAATTGTGTATTAGCTATGTTTTGAGAAGAAGTATATGTGGAATGGCTACGAATGCATTGAACAAAGTATTTTTGGCTTTGGCAAAGTCTGCAAATGAAAATTTTGATGGTAACTATTTAAATTCAATAAAAGCATTTTTTAAACAAGCAAATAATTATAATAAATTTCCTGATGATGAAGAATTTAAAAAAGCTTTTAAAAATAGCCAGATATATAAAAAGACATATATTAAATACATTTTGACCAAATTGGAACATTATGACACTAAAAATGTAATGGTTACAGGCAATATGTCAATCGAACACATTATGCCACAAAATAAAAATCTTTCCAAAGAATGAAAAAACATGCTGAAAGCTAATTCTAATGATAAATGAGAAGAAGTTCAAGATAAGTATCTTCACACAATTGGTAATTTAACATTAACAAATTATAATTCTGAAATGGGGGATAGAACATTCGAAGATAAAAGAACAATTAGAGGTGGATTTAATGATACACCATTACGGATTAATAAATATGTTGTTGAACAATCTGAATGGACCAAAGAACAGATAGTAGAAAGAGCTGATCAATTAAGTGTAATAGCATTGAAAATATGAAACTATCCATATATCACGGAAGAAGAATTAGAACATTATAAAAAGATAATGACAAAAATAAACCAATTTACACAATTGATTCATATGATATCAGTGATAAAGCTAGAGTTTTATTTGATAATCTTGAAGAAAAAATTCTTAAACTTAAAGATGTAAGTAGAAATTATACAAAAATTTATATTGCTTATAAATTTAAAAGTAATTTTGTTTGCATAGTTTTTAGAAAAAAAGGATTAACTATTGTTGTTGATATGAAAGTTAATGAAATAAACAACCCTCAAGAAGTACCGTTAGAAGACATTTCTAAAGTAGGCAGTTGAGGAACTGGCGACACAAAAATAATTTTAAATAATCTAAAAGATGTGGACGATGTTATGGATATCATTAAACAATCTTACGAATTACAAAAAAATAAATAGTTTAATAAAAAACCTAATAACAAATATTGAAATTAAAATATTTGTTATTAGGTTTTTTTAATATTTAAATAGGATTTTGAGTAGATTATTTAGCATTTTTTTCAGTTGATTTAACATATAAATACAAAACTTGACTTTCACAAATTTTCATAAAAAAATGATGCTTTTTTATTTAAAATTTTTTTAGTTCATTTTGAGAAAAATAATAATTTAATAATTTAGCCGATAATTCATCAGCAATTTCTTCTAATTCTTTCGTTCTTGATAATAAGTTTATATACTTATTTTTATATTGGATTTTTGTACATTGTAAAACTCTAATAGCCCTAAAAATCGTATTTGCATTATATTTATTTTCGAAAAATTTGAATTCTAAAAAGTCTTGTGAAAAGCACTGATATATTGCAAAACAAGAAATGCCCTATGATTGAATCTTCTTTCTTTTGATGGTCCTTTTTTTCGAAAGTCAAGACTTGATAATATCTTGAAAATCACCAGAATATCGATGATTTTGAAGTACATTTAATTATACTTTAGCATCATTTAAATTTTTCTTATGATCAATCATTTCCTTTTCATTTGTATCTTCTTTTTGGTTTGTGGTACATCCAATTAATAAGGGCACACCAGAAGTTAGTTAAATCACTCATAACAATTTAAATAGTTTCTTCTTTGACATATATTTCTTCCCTAATATTTTTCATTAGCAAAAATATGAAATAATTGAATTTAAGTTACCATAATATAAAAATTCGTAATCTAAAACTTGACTTTTGAAAATTTTCCCTGTTTGCAATGTCAATTTCACCTAATTTGTATGATTTAAGTATATCAAAATCCAGGTCTTTTAAAAGTTTATTCCTATCTTCAGAACTCATCTTTTTAATTGATTTTCCAAAAATATATTCATACCTTGATTCAATGCTTTCTATTATATTATTAGCTGTATTTAAGCTTTTATCTGCAATTTGTATTGTTTTTTCAGATATATTTATTGAATTTTTCATGTCTCTAATAGTTTTATATAACATTGGTTTCTCAGATTGATTTCTTAGGAAAATCTTTATATTTAAAGGTATCATATCTGCACCTAAAAGCAAACTCATTGAAACGATAGGATTAACCCTTCTTTCTTTGATGGTCCTTTTTTTCTAAAGTCATTTTCTTGATTAATTCGAAAATAAAAATTTGTAAAATCGAAATATGTATTAGACCAGGAAAAATAACTCGGAAGTGTCCGAATGATTTTTCCAGTCTAATCGGAATTAGAACAAGTTGTTTCTAAAAAACAAGCAAAAGAAATTTATAATTTTTACAATAATGACAAAGATAATAAAAGTTCAACTTTTATTGTTTTTTTAAAAAAGGTGATTATGCTTTAAAATAAATAGACATCACAAAAAAAAAAAAAAACTTTAAAAGCCTTAATTTTAGGTTAATTATGTGTTTTTGTTCAAAATGTCTTATTTTCATATTTTTTCTTGTTCTTTTTAAAACATTGCAAAAAGTTGTAAAATACAAGTACATAAATATTTGTTTGTAAAAACAAAAAGGAGAAAATTATGAAGAAAAAACTTTTAAAACCATTATTGGTTAGTGTTTTAGGTTTATCAACCTTGTCAGCCACAATTTCATGTTCATGTGGAAGAAAAGAAGATGTTAAACCAGCAGATAATAAAAAAGATGTAGTTACCCCAATCGAAAAACCTATTGAAAGGGAATACGATAGTGTTAAATTACCAGAATTACCTGAAGCAGAAAAAAGATTTAAATCAATTAGAATGTCTTTAAAAGATTTAACATTTACAGTTTCAAATGTTCCTGCAAAATACAACCAATACTCTAATAAAGTTGAAAAAGCTACAGTTGTTTATGAAGCAAAACTCAGTGATGCAAAAAATACTATTAAAGAATTAGAATTCGATTCACCATTTTACGCAACATATAAAACAGATTCGCAAAAATTAGAATTAAAAGGAAATGTTACATTGCCGCAAGAAGCTACAGTTGATGGTGAAAAAGTTAAAGTTGTCGAATACAAAGTTAAACAAGTTAAACTCGAAGGCACAACATACAACTTAGATCAACCAATTGTTGGCAATCCAAATAATACAGTTGTAGATATTTTAGATATTCATTCAAAAGATAACAAACTTTACATTGAATTTAGCGAAGACATTAGTAATCACTTATTCCACATAAGTGCGGTTAAAAATGGTAACTCAAATGAGCAAATTAATGATAACAAAATTGATTTTAAAGTTATGAAAAGAGAAGGCGCTCAAACAAACACAATTCTTGAAGTTTCATTAAAAGGAACATTAGATGAAGATCTATACTTTGCTGAGTTAAGCAAAATTATGCTTAAAAAAGACGGACACTACCACTTATCTGTTTTCCATTCACCATGAATTGAAAACGATAAAGAAAAATTCCGTATTCAAGTTAAAGACAAACCAAGAGAATACAGAAGTGTTGCTTTACCACAAATGCCTGAAGAATCACAAAGATTCCAGTCAATTAGAATGACATTAAAAGATTTATCATTTACAGTTTCAAATACACCAGAAAAATACAACCAATACTCTAATAAAGTTGAAAATGCTACAGTTGTTTATGAAGCAAAACTTAGTGATGCAGAAAACACTGTTAAAGTATTAGAATTTAATTCTCAATTTTATGCAACATACAAAGCTGATACACAAAAATTAGAATTAAAAGGAAATGTTTCATTACCACAACAAGCAACAGTTAACGGTAAAGAAGTAAATATTGCAGAATATACAATTAAACAAGTTAAACTTGAAAACCAAACATACAACTTAGATCAACCAATCACTGGTAATCCAAATGAATCAGTTGTAAACATTCTTGATGTATATGCAAAAGATAAAAAAGTTTATATTGAATTTAGCGGCGATATTAGCGAATACAAATTCTACTTAAGAGCAAATAAAAATGGAAATTCTTCAAGCGAACTTAAAGAAGAAGCATTAGACTGAGAAGTTGTGAAAAGAGAAGGTAGTGAAGAAAAAAATGTTCTTGAAGTTAGATTAAATGAAGAACATGCAGATGGTGCTTTATATGCACAATTAAACAAAATAATCCTTAAAAAAGATGATTACTACCACCTATACTTATTCCATGCACCATATGCAAATAACGATAGTTCAAAAATTCAAATCAAAGTAAAAGATGATTTAAAACTTGTGAAATTACCAGAAGCAAGAGAAGAATCAAAGAGAACAAGAAACGGAAAACAAATTGTTACTAACTACACAGGTGAAGCTCCAAAAGGTACTTATGAAAGTTCATCAACAACTGTAGAAAGAAAATTTGCAAAAATGGTTTTAGGGATTGGTGACCCTAGTGATCCAAAATCAGTGAAATATTCTACTTCTGAAAGAAGGGATATAATTCATGTTCTTGCTAAAACAGATAAAATAGCAGTAGAAGGTGCTCATCCAGTTCCTGCAACATATGAAGAAAACGGCAGAACAGTTGAAGTTGAAAAATTCTTTGTTAAAAGTGTTATTATAGATGAAAAAGAATATGTTTTTGATGCACCTGTAGTAAAGAACGCAAAAGAATTTAATAGAGAATCGCCATCAATTATTGATACATATGTTATTGATAATAAACTTTATGTAGAATTTGATAAAAACATAAAATCAAAAATGTTTAATATCAGCTTTATAAAAGATAGCAACCCTTTTAGTTGAACTAGTGATGAAGATGTTGAATTTCAAGTTTTAACAAAAGAAGGTAGTGATGTTGAAAATACAATCCTTCAAATATGACCTACTTCTAAATTATCATCTTCAGATACAAGAGTAATCCAATTATCTAGAATCGCTACATTAGAAGGGACACTTATTACTACTTATACATTTCAATTTTTAGGAAATGACTCAAAAGACATTGAAATCAAATTAAAAGATAATTAAGAAATAAAAATAAAGCCGATATGGCTTTATTTTTTTGCTAATATTGTTAGAACTTCAATATGGTTAGTGTTTGGAAACATATCAAATCCCTGAACATATTTTATTTTATAACCATGTTTAGTGAAGTCCTTTAAATCTCTAATAAGTGTTCTTGGATTACATGAAATATAAGCAATATTATTCATGTTGTTTTGTGAAATGAAATCGATTATATCGCTATTTAAACCGCTTCTGGGCGGATCGAATATAGTAAGAGAATCATCAGTATATTTTGATATGATATTTACTGATTTAAAGACGTCATTTGCATAATAATCATAATTACTTAAATCATTTAGTATAGCATTATTATTTGCATCTAATATGGCTTCTTTAACAATATCAATCCCCATAACTTTTTGGTTTTTGTTTGCGATTAAGTTCGAGATAACACCAACACCACAAAAGATATCTAATAATGTTTTTTTGCTATCATGATTAAGTTCTTTTAACTTTGAAAAAAGTTTAGCTGCTACATTATTATTAACTTGGAAAAATGATTGAGAGTTAACTATAAATCTTTTATCTAGTAAGCTTAAATAAAAATCTTCTTTTTTAAATAGTTCAATAACTTTATTATTCTTAATAACTGAAAGATTAATTATATAATCAATTTGAAATAATTTTTCCTGTAATTTTTTTGGTAAATCAAAATCACTATGCAAGTTAACTAAAACTTGCATTTTGTTTTCTTGATTAACTCTTAAGGTTATTTCTTTAAATAAATTTAAATTACTTTGTTTGCTGATTGTTTCAAAGTGTTGGTTTATGATGTTAAGAATTTGATCTAAAGCTTTATTGATTAGATGATTATTAAGTAGATCATTTGATACTTCGTCTGTAATATCATTGGAATCTTTTATAAAAGTTCCAATAACTAATTTATTATTAAGAACTGTTAATGGGTATTTAGCTTTATTACGATAGTTAAAAATATGATCACTAGGTACAAAGTTTTGTAAGTTATCAAATAATAAATTTCTTTTAAATAAATTTATTAAATATTGATCTTTGTAATCTATTTGTTTTTGGTACTGTAAGTTAACAAGAGGCATTGAATCAGTTTGTTTGATATCCAAGTCATTACGATCATTTGATCTTTTTATTAATTCAATTACGTTTGCTTTTGCATATTTAGCAAATTTTTTAGTGACCTTAATTTTAGCAACTTCACCTGGAAAAAAGTCTTTGATTATAATAGGGTAATTATCGATCCTAAAAACACCTAAACCTTCATAACTTAATTCTTGACATGTGACTGTGAGAATGTCGTTTTCTTTAATTTTACTCATCTTTGCAGATGTATAAAACATCTATTCTTCCGTATCTTTTTGCTTTAAATGTTCTTAAACCAGAAGGTATAATAATACTTTTTACACTATTTGTTTCTATTATAATTTCACCATTTTCAATTAATAAGTCTTTTTCAGCAATTGTTTTTAAGGTTTTATTTACTAGTTCATATTCATGATATGGTGCATCAATAAAAATAAAATCAAATTGCTCTGAAGTTTTTTCTAAAAATACTAAAGCATCATTATTTAGGATTTTTAAATTTGAATCGTTAATATATGCAACATTTTTGGAAAGCACATTAAATACTTCGCGATTTTTTTCAATTGCAGTTGCTGATGATGTTCCCCTGCTTATTGCTTCTATTGATAAAGCTCCTGATCCTGCAAAAAGGTCTAAAACTTTTTTGTCTACGATTTTAAATTGTAATGAAGAGAAAATAGCTTCACGAACTTTATCTGTTGTTGGTCTTGTGATTTTTAAATTAGGTTCTTCAATTTTAAGATTGCGATATTTTCCACTAATTATTCTTAACATGTTCATTTCCTTTTTAATAAAACACAAATTTTACAATTTGTGCTTTTAAGATTATTTTTCAACTTTTCTAATCATTTCCATTGAAATGATAATTTCAACTTGTTTTCCGTAGCTTTCACTTTTGAGTGTAACTGTGTTTTCTTTTGAGTTAATTGAAAGAATTTCTCCATCTTTACCGATGTAGATCCCATCAATAATTTCTACAAAGTCACCAACTGTGTAACCAAAAACATTTTCTCCAACATCAAATGCACGTTGGAATTCTGCTTCTTGTTGCATCATTTTTTTGATTTCTAAATTACTTAATGGGGTAGGTTTTGCTCCTTTTCCTGATGATCCAATAAGTCCTGTAACATATTGAGTGTTACGTACTAAGAATCAAGCTTCATCAGACATATGCATTTTTGCAAAGATGTATCCTGGATATAAGTTAACATATTTAACTTTGTAATCTAAACCTTCATTTTTCTTTTGGAATTCTTTTTGAGATAAAGTAGGTTTTTTAAATATTTTAAAAGCTGATCCATTATTAGCGTTTAAGTCAAAGTCATGAATCAATCCTTCAGCTTGAATACGGTTGTTTAATGATTCTAAAACTTGGTCTTCTTTACCTCTAATTGTTGAAATCATATATCATTTAATTTGTGTCATAAGTATCTCCAATTTAATATTAGCTTAAACCTAATGTACTTCATAATTGTGTAAGTCCATATGTTATTAATGAAACAAAAATAGTAAATAAAATTGCAAAGATTATAGTTATAATAAAGTTCTTTTTGTTTGTTTTGAAATCAGGTCAACGAACTCTTTTGATTTCTTTAACTACTTTTCTTAATCAATATTTTTTAACTCTTTTTGGTTTTTCTTTTTTATTTGTTTGGCTAGTTAAAAGGCTTTCTTTATTTTCCATTACTAAACCTCTTCTTTGTGTGTTGTATGAATTCCGCAGTGAATGCAAAACTTTTTAACAACTAAACGTTTTGCATTTCCTAAACTTTTATTTGTATAATAATTTTTTCTACGACATTCTTCGCAAGATAAAGCTACTTTATTGGTTTGTTTCATAGTTTTTATTTTACCACAAATTCAAGTTTTCTTAAATCCATATTTGCTTGCGTGATATAAAAAAGAAGTCGTAAAACTTCTTTTTATAATTATAATGATTTTTTAATATTTTCAACTAATAAATTTAATTCTTTTTGTTTTGATTCAACAAATTCTTGCGCTGTTTGTTTTGAGATTTCTGAAACTTTTGTTCCTAAGATATCAAAGCTTTGTGTTGATTTAGCTCCTAAGAAGTTGAATGTTCCTTTTAATCATTTGATGTGGTCACCTCATGGGTATGTACCAAAGTTAGCGCCTTGTGAACCAATAACCAAAACGTTTAAGTTTGTTAAGAAACCAACTGCGTCTTGTGTTGTTGAGTATTTGTATGAGAATGTTTTGTTAGCAACTGCTACACCATCGATAAAGTTTTTAACAACTGCTGTAGGTCCATAGTTAACCATTGACATAGAAATAACTAATAAATCTGTTTCTTTAAGTTTATCGATTCATTTATCACTTTCAATATCTTGTCAGTATGTTGCTGATGTTTTTGCACTTAAGCTGTATTCTGCAAATTTAGAGTTGTTTAAGTTAACTCTTTCAACTTGATATTCTTTTTTATCAAATAAAGTTTCTAAATAATTCATTGTTGCTGTTGTGTATGAAATTTCTGAATTATTTAATGAACCATCTAAAAATAGTATTTTTTTCATAATTTTAGCTCCTTTTTGCATTTTTTGCAATTTATGACTAAATTATAAACTAATTTAAAAATGTTTGTAATGCTTTTTAAAAAACATAGTCATTGTTGACTATGTTAAAAAATTATTTAAATTTGAATTCTTTTGGAACATTTGATTCTTCAAATCCATTTTGGAATAATCATGTTCTACCTTTATTTCTTTTTAACATTTCATGACGATATGAATTTTGTTGATCTTTTCCTGTTCCATAAATAACATCATATTGTGGTAAGTTATATGTACCATATAAACCTTGATAATCAAATCCGCTTGATCTTAATGCTGCTGATAATCCGACGCTAGCAAATGCATTGGCTGAGTGGAAAATAGCAACGATTTTGTTTTCTTTTGTTCTAATTGAAGAACCTGAAGCTCCACCACCAGGAATATATTGTTTTGGAGCATATGCAAGGTTCATTGAAACATATTGTTTACCATCATTAGATCTATATAAACCATTTCCATTTACAGGTGTACTTAAGAATTGATCATTAATTCCCGGCTTATCAATAAATGTTCTATAACCAATGTTATATGACAGTCAGCTTCCTAATTCAAGTTCTTTTTTCTTGTTAACATCTGTATCACTTGGCGCATGTGATTTATAAAATTTATATGAAGCGTTTGTTCATAAACTAAATGTATTTCTTGCATGTTTTAATTGGTTTTCGTCTTCATATTTATCAAGATAGTAATCTAAGAATTGACCAGAATTTGTTTTTGGATAACCTAAAATATATAAGTTATCAAATTTTTCAAGTTCTGTAGGACCTTTACCTGCTAAAGGAACATTAATTTTGTCATAACTTGTTAAGTAGTCGTAGTTTGCGAATTGCGCCTTTTTCTCAGCAGGAAGATCTGCATAATCATTTGTAATTTCTCTGATTTTTTCTTCAGTATTTTCTTCTGTTTTAGCAAAGTCAACTTCAAAGATTGCAAAGTCAATGTATTCTTTTTTATCAAAACTTTTATCTGCTAAGAAGTTAACTGGGTCTGCTTTTAAATAATCTCTACCATCGAAGATTCTAGTTAAGGCATTTTTACCAAAACCATACATTTTAAACGCATCATCTTGAGTAATAACTTTTAAAGTGTTTAAGATAGAAGGTCTATCTTTTGAAAGCCTTGCTAAACCAAAGCTGACAAATGTATCAGGACTCATCCCATCGATAACGTGTAAGTTTGTTCCAAAGTAGAATTTAGTTGGGTATTTACCATTTTCTGGAATTTCGTAGTCCATAATTCAAGCAGTACCATCTACTCCAGACATTTGTTGATGTAAGTAAGATAATTCATAAAAGTCTGTTGCCTCATCAACAAATTTATTAATTCTTTCTTTTGTATCTTGTTTTAAAACAGTATTAGCATTAACTTTATTTTTAATTTTTTCACGATGTTGTTTGATGTATTCTGTATAAATTTTTGCAGCTTCAGTTTCGCTTCCATTTTCAATGATTAATTGTTGTCAAATACCAATGTTATCTTTGTCATCAACTAATAATTTAACTGCAGCAGGAACACCTTTGATTTTTTTGTATTTATCTAAGAATTCTTTTCTTTTTTCAGTATTTTGAACTCTATTAATTAAGATTGTTAAATCTTCATCATTTTTTAATAATTCACCTGTAATTTTTCTTTCATTTGCATCTGATGAAATTTTTCAGTTAACAATTGAAAACTGATATGTTTGCATAGCGATATTTGAGTATGTTTCATTTGTTATAGTTCTAGCAAGCCCTCTATTTTTTGGACCATCTTTTCTATAGTTATCAACTCATGATGGACCTTTTGGTGTTTCTCCATCTGTTTTGATGTCTAAACCAAGGAAAGTTCCATTTGAGTCATATTTAGGTATTGTCATTCCTAATAAGTTGGCTCTATCATATGTTGGTAAGTTTAAGCTATTTGCTTTTTCATCAAATTTTGCTTTTTCTGCATCTGAAATACCAAGGTTTCTTGGTTGTGAGTTACGTGCTAAGATTGGATCATAGTCTTGGATATCTTTTTTATATCTTTCAACTTGAGTCATTTTTCTATATAAAGAGAACTCTGATTCTTGTTTTTGAGGTGGTTGGATATCCAAAACTTGTTCACGTTTAAATCCTGTTAAAGTAAATTGTTTTGGAGTCTCAATACCTGCGATTTTAACATAAAGTGTAACTGATTGATTGTCACTGTTTTTGATAGGATTTGCAAATTCAACTTTTACAATATCATTAAGTGATTCGATTTTTAATTCATCACTTGAAAGTTTGTTGGTAAATTCATTTGCACTAATGCTTGAAGTTTCAATTGTATTGTTAAATGTTTGATTTTTGATTTTGAAAAGTTGATCAAAGCTTTTGTTAGCAATGAATTTTTTAACTTCTTCACCATTTACTTCTGGGTTATTATTTCTTGAACCATTTGCTCCCGGTGTTCCTTGTGTTCCTGGAATTGGTGTTGAAGGACTTGTGGTGTCTAAGTCATTTGATGGGTCTTTAGTGTCTTTTTTATTTGAATCAGTTTTATCTTTTTGATTATTTTCAACTGGTTGTTTTGAACACGATGCAGCAATAGCGATAGGTATAATACCTAAAGCTGCTAAATTAGATAATAAAAATGATTTAATTTTCTTCATTTTATACCTCCATAATTAAATACAATTTAATTATAAACAATTTATTAAGATTTAATAACTATGAATTAGTAGACAAACTAAAGTTAAATTAGAACCAAAATATATATGAAAAATCAAAGGCTATAACACCTTTGATTTTAGTTTTTTATTATTTTTTTAAGTTAGCAAAGTGAACAACTGTTCTTACTAATTGTGAAACGTATGACATTTCATTATCGTATCATGAGAATAATTTGTATAAGTTTCCTTCTGGTGTAGGTTTAACTGTTGTTAATGCTGAGTCAAAGATTGAACCGAATGTTGAGTTTACGATGTCTGATGAAACGATTTCATCTGTTTCGTATTTCATTGTTTCGTTAGCTGCTTTTTTCATAGCTGCGTTAAGCTCTTCAACTGTTGGTTGTTTTTCTAAGAATACTGATAAGTCAACTAATGATCCTGTTAATAAAGGAACACGAACTGCAATACCATCTAATTTTCCTGAAGCTTCTGGAACTACTAATCCAATAGCTTTAGCAGCACCTGTTGATGTAGGAACCATGTTTGAAGCTGCTGCACGTGCTCTACGTAAGTCTTTGTGTGGAGCATCTTGTAATCTTTGGTCTCCTGTGTAAGCGTGGATTGTTGTCATGTATCCTGATTTAATTCCGAATTCATCAACTAAAACTTTAACCATAGGAGCTAAGCTGTTTGTTGTACATGATGCAGCTGAAATAACTGTATCATTTGCATCTAAAATGTCGTGGTTAACGTTGTAAACAACTGTTTTAACATCTTTATCTGATGGAGCTGAAACAACAACTTTTTTAGCACCAGCTTTTAAGTGTTTTTCTGCACCTTCACGTTTTGTAAAGAACCCTGTTGATTCAACAACTAAGTCAATTCCTAATTCTGCTCATGGTAAGTTTTCTGGGTCTCTTTCAGCTGTAACTTTAATTTCTTTACCATTAACAATAATAGCACCTTCTTTAGCTTCTACTGTTGCATTTAATCTCCCAAATGCTGTATCGAATTTTAATAAGTGAGCTAATGTTTTTGCATCTGTTAAATCATTAACAGCAACTACCTCTAAGTTTGATCCTGATTCTAATAATCTACGGAAGAATAATCTACCGATTCTACCGAATCCGTTAATTGCTACTTTTTTCATATTTTTCCTTTCTTATAGATAACTTTTTACAAAGTTTCTGAATTTTAATAATATATTATTTTTGTGTAAAATCGATTTACAACACTATTATAATAAATTTTTAGATTATTATATAGTTAAAATGATCCAATAATTCAAATAATATATAAACATTAACATATTAACAAATTATTTTGTTAAAGTTACTCTTTTTTTAGATTCATATTGATAATCAGTTGCATATAATTGACCATCTGAAAAATCTAATTTAATAGAATTTGGTAATTTATCTTTTTGAGCATAAAAGATTTTAACTCTTTTGTTTTCAATGATTAAATATGCTCCTGGATTTGATGAGAAAGCTCTAATTTTGTTAAATGCTTGTTCTGTTGTTAAACTAGGCTCTAAAATTGCATCTTCTTTTCTTAATTTTGGAGATAAAACAACTTTTGATTCATCTTGTTTAATAGCTTTAAAATTACCTTTTGCAAAATCAAACAATCAAGCACTAATTTTTTCTTTCGCAAGAACTGAAAGTTTTGCAAAAATTGAATCCGATGTGTCTTTATCTAAAATATCAATTTTTGCTTTGAAAATAATATCTCCAGCATCCATTGCCTTAGTCATATAAATTAAATTGATTCCAGTTTCTTTATCTCCATTTCAAAGAGAATGTTGAATAGGGGCTGCGCCTCTATATTTAGGTAATAAAGAACCATGGATATTAATTGAGGCTATTTTAGCCAATTCCAAAACATTTGTTGGAATGTATTGTCCAAATGCACAAGTTAACAAAATATCGTAATCTAATTCTTTTAATTCTTGATATATTTCTCCAATTTTTTCTGGTTGAAATAACTTAATGTTATATTTTTCAGCGAGTAATTTTGTTGGTGTTGGAAGTAATTTATATCCTCTATTTGCTGGTCTATCTGGTTGCGATACAATTGCAACAACGTTGAAGTTTTTAATAACTTCTTCAAAAGCTGGAACAGAAAATTCTGGTGTCCCTGCTAAAACTATTTTTAAATTATTCATATTCGCTAATTCACACCTTTTCTAAAGAAATCTTATCAATTAAGAAAATCATTTTTTGAACAATAGGTGAATTAACATCTATTGATTCTGTTGATGATTTTTTGAATAATTGTTTGAATAAATCATCAAAGTTGTAATAAGCACCAAAGAAAGTTTTTAATTCAGGATTTTGATATCTATTTCATAAAATAGGTATAAAGATACTTTCTAAAAATCATTTTGAAACATTTTTAAACCCGATTTCATCGAAAATTAAAACATCAACTGTTGAGAAGTCTTTAATTAATATATCAATATCAATATCTCTTTTTTCAAAGCTTCTTCTAATTTTATCATCTAACATATTGATATCAATGTAAGCTACTTCTTTACCAATTAAGGCATATTCATTTGCAATTACGCTCAAAATATAACTTCTATTTGATTTAATATTTCCACTTAAATAAAGCGAATTTGCTTTGATTGGATCTTTTAAAAATTCATTAATGTATTCGATAATATCACTGTGATCTGAATCAAGTTTTAATTTTGAAGTTTTAATTAAATGATTCGTAATTGGTTTAGAAAACTCTTTAAACATGATGTTTTGTTCAATCTTAAATTCATTATTTAAATTATTTTGAACTGCGCGCTTACCAACTCTTAATTGATTGTTATCATTTCTATATAAAACTGTTTCTCATAAAAGATTTGTTTTATTTTTTTGCTCTTCATTAATAATGAATAAAGTAGGCACAAATTTTAGAATTTCTGCATCAGTCATTTCAAGATCGGTTATTATTTTTCCGATAATTTTATTTTTCTTTGCATCATTTAGAATTACATTGTTATCAATTTTTGAACTAATAATTTTTTTGAATTTTTCATCTTGCATGAAAGCAAAATCTATTTTTTTAGGATCATTCATAATTATTTAATATATTGCGCTTTCAAAACAGTTTTTTCTTCATAAATTTTTTTAGTTCTAAGATTGTTTTTGAATTTACCATCTAAATAATTTTCGACTTTATCAAATTCAAAGATTTTATTTGATTTAAGCTCTGCAATTAAATTATTGGTATATTTAAATCAATTTTGATTTCTTCTCTTGAATGCATAAAAAATAATAATGTTCAGAGCTTTTGTATCGTTAATAATTGATTTTCAAGTTTCTAAGTTTTCTAATTCATTTATTAATGGTTCACGATTTAAACATTGTTTAATAAATGCTATTGTGTCTAAATTTAAAACAGCTTGATAAATATTTGTATATTTAATGTTACCAATTGGCAATGGTGTATAAATATCGTTGTTTTTAGACATTACATGAATTTCTGCATCATTAACTTCTTTGCTTCCGCTAGAAATTAAGAAATTTTTTAAATTGTTAGAAGAATCAGTTAATGAATTTTGGAATACATTAAAGAAGTTTTCTGAAATATCTTCAAATTCAAATGGGTTAACACTGATTTTAGATGACTCTTTACGTTTTGTTAATCTTTCAAAATTTGTTTTACCAACATGTTTAATTAATAATTTAGTTAAAAATGGATTCGTTGTAAATTGTTCAGGAGTAAGAGGTCTTTGTAAGATAAAAATTGTAACAGCTCTATTGCTATCTTTATATGTATTAATAAGACCTAATGCCTCTAATTCTGCTCTACTTTTATTTAAGTCATTTTCATGTGAGTTTAATA
This sequence comes from Mycoplasmopsis edwardii, assembly GCF_900476105.1. NCBI lineage: Bacteria > Bacillati > Mycoplasmatota > Mycoplasmoidales > Metamycoplasmataceae > Mycoplasmopsis > Mycoplasmopsis edwardii. The sequence continues at coordinate 445,289 of NZ_LS991951.1, read as the reverse complement.
AGATATTTAATGAAGAAAAATTAAATGGAATTGTTGCAAATTCAACATTTCTAGATAAATCAATTAAATATTCATATAATAAAACACCAAGACCACCAATAATTGGCCCATATAATTGTCTTAAATTAGTTAGATCTGCATTAGAAATAATACCTGCCCTTGTAACGGCAAAATGATCAAAATCAAGTGATAACTTTTTACTCATAATTTCTCCTGTTTTCATTAGTACAATAATTTTAAATATTTATTTGGCAATGACAATTATATTTTGAAATTTCTTTAATTTTTCTATCTTTATCCACTAAGATATTCACAACTTTAATCCCATTAAAATTGTTTGTTTGTGACCATATATAATTGTTTTTGGCATCAAGTGTTGATAAAATGGCTTTATCAATATGTTTAGTTTTTAAGTACTCTTGTCTTTTACTTTCATCAATTTCAAGGAATCAAATTTCTTTGATACTTTTAGTTTGCGCTTTATTCATTTTGAAAAGAATCGGCAGCTCTACAAAATGGTAATAGTTAGCTTCTAAATGTTCTAAAACTTTATCAATAACTAGGTTTTCTAATTTGATAAAAGCATCTGAGTTATTTAACAGTTCATTTTTAATTTTATCTTTGAGAACTTTTGAATCACTTACTAAATCTAAAGATACTTTTTTAGCGACTTCTAAAGCAAATTTTGGATCATTATATAACTTTGAAACAAAATAGTCAGCTTCAAAAACTTTATGACCTAATTGTTTTAACTCATTTAATAATCTAGTTTTTCCACTTGCTATTTTTCCAACTATTGCAACCATTATTTTTTTAAATATTTAAGCAATTCTCTTTGGAATGAAAATAGCTCTAAATATTCAATTGTTTCCTTTGCATTTTCATAATTTAAATTCAGTAAATAGTGCTTTAAATCTAAATCGATATTTTGGACATCTGTGTTAATTTTAGATAGTTCATAAGACATAAAGCCTTGCTCTTTACCATCTTGTAGTTTTTTAATTACTGATTGAGTTGCATTAAGTGAATTATTTTCCACTGCTTGGTAAATTGATTCAAAGTTTTTGTATTCTTCAATTAATTTTAATGCAGTTTTTTCGCCAATTCCTTTAACACCAGGTAAATTATCACTTGAATCGCCTTTGAGACCTTTGAATGTAGTAATTTGATTTGGATATAATCCAAAATTTTCAAAGAAGTTGTCAATGGTTATAAAACTAATGTCTAAACCTTTTTTAATTACATAATAAGTATTCTTATCTACAAGTTGTAAAAGATCTTTATCAGATGAAAAGATATATTTTTCTCCACTTGCTCTTTTACAATATGTACCAATGATATCATCAGCTTCATCACCAACTTGTTCAATAATTTTTACATTTAGACTACTTAAAAGTTTTTTAATTGTGTCAAATTGTTCAAAAATTTCAATTGGTGCTTTCATACGACCTGATTTATATTCAGGAAAAATTTCATGTCTTTTAGTTTTTCCATGTGCATCAAATGCTATTAATAAATGTGTCGGATTAATAAACTTAATTAATTTAAGTAATTGAGATAAAAACACTGCAATTGCGTTTGTTGGTATTCCAAAAGATGTTCTTAAGATAGCATTAATATCACCTCTATATGTTGCGTAAAATGATTGAAACATCATATAGTTTCCATCGATTACTAATGTTTTAGCTTGATTATTCATCTAAAATCTCCTTAAAGTCTTTTACATTGTAAAATATATCTTTTTTAACAATTAATACCATAATGTTTCTTGGGTTATTGTTATAAAGTAGGTTTTGAACAGTTTGATTTCAACCTGATGCAGTGATTACTTTTGAATCATCTTTTAATTTCAAAATAGTTTGTTTGTCTTTTTTGCCTTTTTTTACTTCTAATAAGGTAACTCTTAATCATTCAGCTTTATCGCTTAAGTTAGCTAAACAAAGTGATTCAAATTGTTGTGATAATTTAGAATTGAAGTTTCATGTTTCATTTGTGTATCTGCTTCCTAATAATTTAATTTCATTTTCATCTTCTTGAACTTTATCAGCTTCTTTTATAACTAATGGAATATTACCAATGTCATTTTCTTCTATAAATTTATTTAAAACATCTGGTTCTTTTTTTGCTCTAGCTTTATAAATTTCGTAAAAGTCAAAGCAAATATCTAGTGAGTTTAATAATGAGTTTTGATTTCCGAAATCACTAAAAGCACCAGCTTTAATTAATGTTTCAATAGCAACTTCACCAACACCAGCAACTCTTAATCTTAATCATGTTGAAATAAAGTCTAAAAATGGACCATTTTGTTTTCTTTCGTTAACAACTTTTTCTACAACACTTTGTCCAATACCTTTAATTAAGTTAAAAGGTAAATAAATTTCATCAAAAAAGATTTCGGCTTGTTCACTTGAGATATTAATGTTAGGAATATTAACTTTTATTCCAATTTTATGAGCTTCTTCGGAATAAGTTTTAATATGTTGCTGATCAGAAGAATAATTAGAAAGTAAAACTTTATAAAAGATCATTGGGAAACGAGATTTATAATAAGCTAGTTTATAACTAACAAGTGAATAAGCAACAGCATGAGATTTGTTAAAACCATAATCTGCAAATTTTTCAATATTTGAATAAATTTTGTTCAAATCATTTGTGCTTAAACCGTTTTCTAAACCACCTTTAAAAAACTCATTTTTATATTCATGAAGTTTGCTTTCGTCTTTTTTAGAAATTGCTCTTCTGAATAAATCTGCTTTTGAGAAAGGCATATTTGCAACTTCTTGCACAATTTGCATAATTTGCTCTTGGTAAACAATGATACCAAAAGTACTTTTAACTATTTTGTCATACTTAGGATGAACTTTTTCTATGAATAAATTATTCCTTTTACCTTTTGCATATTCTTGGATATAAACACTTGGTCCGGGTCTAAATAATGACAAGATTGCATAAATGTCGTCAAATGAATCAATTCCAACTTGTTTAATTGCGTTACGCATACCAGGAGATTCTAACTGGAAAATACCATCAGTATTTAGTGAATTTAAGATATCAAAAGTTTGTTTATCATTAAACATTGAAACTGAGTCATTGATCATGTTATCAAATAGTTGATTTTGGGGTATTAAGCTTTCGATTTGGTTGATAAAAGTAAGGTTTTTAAGACCTAAGAAGTCAATCTTAATTAGTCCATATTTTTCAAGGTTGTTCATTGTCATTTGAACTTGTTGCAAGTTAAATGAACTTTGTTGTACCGGAACAATTTCTTTAATAGGTTGATTTGAAATAATAAACCCAGCAGCATGGATTCCAGTTTGTCTTGGTAACCCTTCAATTTTGGAAGCTAGTTCATGTAATTTAGGATATTTATTTGCATATAAGTTGTATTTTTTATTTTTTTCAAATGCATATTTTAAGTTTTCATCATTTAAAGAAATACTTGATGAAATATTATCTATTTCAGTTCTTGGAATGTTTAAAAATCTTCCTACATCACGAATTGAGTTTTTAGCTGCTAAAGTTTGGAATGTTGAAATAAAAGCAACTTTATCTTCGCCATATTTGCTTGCTAAATAAGTGAAAATTTCATCTCTTCGGTTATCTTGGATATCAATATCAATATCAGGTAAACTTACTCTATCTACATTTAAGAATCTTTCAAAAAGTAAGTCAAATTCAAGAGGGTTAACTGATGTTATTTTTAAAAGATAGGAAATTAAAGAACCTGCTGCTGAACCACGGCCTGGTCCGATTAAAATATTATTTTGACGTGCGAACTCTAATGCATCTTGAATGATTAAAAAATAATCAACAAAGCCTAATTTTGTAATGACCTTATATTCTTGTTTAATACGTTCATTAACTAATTCTTTATCATAGTGTTTTAAGATGTTTTTGTATCTTTCTCCTGTAATTAATTTTTGAAATTCATCAAGTGAGTTATCAGAAAATTTTGCTAACTTAATTTGTGAATCAGGTTTAGAAACATTTATTTGGTTGACAATGCTTAAAATATTTTGGTAAACAATATCATCAATATCTTGAAATTCTTCTTGATTTAAGTATTCATTGTAAATTTTTTGCTGTTCATGTGTGCTTCCGGCAATATTATTTAAAACAGGTAAAAGTTCATTATCATCAAATTCTAAAACCTTTTTTGTTGGAGCAAAAACAGTTTGAATTGATTGTTGTTTTTTATTATTTAAATAAAAGTTATTGTGGAATTTATCTATTGTGATCCCTAAGGCGAAAGACCCAAGTTCGTAATGGTCGATTACAAAAATGTTCTCATTATCTAAGTCATAATAAGAGATTTCTTGTTGTTTGCTTTTTTGGTTAACTAGATCTTTAATAAATAAAAATCCTTGGTCATTTTTAGCTAATATAATAACTCTAAATCCTTCCTTTAAAATGAATTCGGACCCTAAAATTAGTTTAAAATTATGGTCATTTTGAAAGTTTCAAAAGAATTGTAAAGCGTGAAAATTCTCAACATCTGTTAATGTTAAGTACTTAAGGTTTTGTTCTTTTGCTAGCTTAAAAAGTCTTTCTAATCTTATTGTTGATTGTAAAAATGAGTATTCAGTATTTGTGTGTAAATAGATAATTTCCTTCATAAATTAATTTTATATGATTTCAACTTATTTTGGATTAAATTTAAAGAAAAATTCAGGTTGTTTCCTGAATTTTTCCACTTTATAAATAATTATGAATCAAATGAGAATTGTATGTCTAATTTCTCGATTATTAAAGAGTCTAAATCCTTTTTAGGCTTTTCAAAAATGATTCTTGTATTTTTGTCTTTAGCAAGTTTTACAAGGTTTAAACAATCATAAAATACTGATCAATCATTAAGATTTTGTGAAATATTTTCACCAATAACAATAGCTTTAATTTTTTCAATTGTGTTAATAATATTAATTAAAGTTCTGTCGATTCTATCGATATAAAGTGCAGTATAAATTTTGTGATCTTTTGCAAATTTATCAATTTTTACTTTTAATAAATTAGCTAAGAATTCGTTGTCATTTGCATAAACTAAACAAATTGGTTTATTGGTAGTTGGCACAAAGTTTTGGTCTAAGAAAACTTCTTGAGAAACTTTGAACATTGAATTGCTTGAATTGTATTTTTTTAATTCACCAATGTGACTATATCAACTTTTTTGATATTTGTATTCGAGATAAAAAATTTTCTTGAATAATTCAATTCATTTAGAGTCCAAAACATCATCTTTCAGACTGCATTCAACTAATACTAATGAACCTTTTTGTTTGGTTGAATATTTAGTAATCATGTATTCTTTTATTTTGATTTCATTATCAGATGATGAGTTAATTACATCATATTTATTTAAATTGTTAATAAAGTCTTGAAAATCAGCATTTTTGATTATTTTTTCATCAAAAAACATATACTTAGAATAATCAACGTTGTTTGAGTAAATGTTATATAAAGAATATTTGAGCATGTTTTTGATATTAATTAGATCTTGCTCATTTTTAATACTTGAAGTTTTAAACATTGTACTGTAATTAAAGATCTTGTTAATGTATTTGTTTTTATTAAGGTCATTAATAATGTTTTGATATTCTTTATAACGTTTGTTTGAAACACCTTTTAGAACGAAATAAATAATTCCATCTTCTTTAAAGTAAAAGGTTTTTTTGCTTTTAAAATCAAACATTGAGTAAATTTCATAAATATCTGAATTTCTAATTTCTTTTAAGTTAAAAACTGATTTAAGCATCATTCCAATGACTGTTAAGTTTTTCTCATTTAGACTGAAATATCTTGAATCTTTATGATTTTTAATTGTAAGGTTTTGAATTTTTTTAGATGCTTTATTTCATCTTAAGGCACATATAAAATTCGTTGTTCTATCTTGTCTAATTGTAACTTGATATTCTGGGGTTTTTGTGATTGACTTATCAAATCTTACTGCAAGTCTTTCTCAAATTGTAAAGTTTTTGCGATATTTTTGATTAATATTTACACTAATAACTTCAACTTTATTTTCGTTTCAAGACATATCGAAGACATTGTTGAATTTGTCTTTACTTGTTTTATCAAAGTGTTCTAAGAAGTCATCTAAAGAAATGTAATTGAACTCTTTGAAACCTGATTTTTTAGAATCAAATATAGTAGACATAAAGTGATAAGTGTTACTGATACGTAAAACTCTGTTGTTAATCTTATCTACTTTAAAGATAATGATCCCTGATGAAGATCTATAGTAAATGTATAACATTAACAATATACCAATTGTTATCGCTAAAACAAATAAGCATATTAAAATAACCGATAAAATGTCAAAAATATTCATTGTTACCTACTAATTAGCCTTATTGAATTATGCATTTTGTTTAAGGTTCTTACTTTTCCATCATTATGGAATCTTACATCAATATCACCAGTTGATTTTGAGTCAATAACTTCACCTTCTCCAAAGATAATATGTGAAATAATGTCTCCAATAATAATTTTTGAATTTCTTGCTAATGCATCTGAATCTTCATCAAATGGAACGATATTAGTTTGGTCATTTAATAAGATTTTTTCTTTAGTATTAATTCCCATTTCTTCTAAAAATTGTGAGATTTCTTTAGGGGTATTGGTTCCTAAAATTTTACCTCTTGAAGATGATAAGAATAACTTGTTTCTTGCTCTAGTTACAGCAACATATGCAAGTCTTCTTTCCTCTTCAATTAATTCATCGCTATTTTTGTCTTTTGAGTTATTGATAAAGTCACCTTTTTCAAAGATTCTAAATGTTGGAAAAACACCTTTGTTTAATCCTACAAGGAAGATGTTATCATATTCAAGACCTTTAGCTGAGTGAATCGTCATTAATGTTACATAGTTTGTTTCGTTATGGAATTCATCAGTTACAGTTAATAAGTTAACCATGTTTAAGTAATCTTGTAAATCTTTGCCTGGGTTTTTCTTTTCTCAGGTTTCAATTGACTTAATTAACTCTTTAACGTTTTCTTTCGCTGTACCTCTAAGGTTTTTGTTGTTTTCAATACTTTCATAAAAACCAATTTCTTGTAAAAATGCATCAAGTAGTCTATAAATCTTATTACTTTTGCTTAATAATAATTTTTTATATTTCATCAATGTCTTCATGAATGGATGAAGTTTTTGAATAATGAACTCTTTACCTAATTCTTTAACTGGTAATTGTTTAAAGTGATCTTTTAATGCAAAGAAAATTGTTTTGTTGTGTTTTCTAGAAAATTCTCTTAATTTTGCTAATCTAGCCTCTCCGATACCTCTATTAGGAACATTAATAATTCTCTCTAATGAAATTTCTTGTCCATCAAAAAGAACTCTTAAAAAGGCTAAAACATCCTTAATTTCTGAACGTTGGTAGAATTTAACTCCGTTTATCAATTTGTGAGGAATGTTTTCTTCAATCAAAGCTTGTTCAAAAACCCTTGAGTAGTAGTTTGATCTAAATAAAATAGCAATTGATTTAAGCTGGTTTTTTTGTTTTTTAAGTTCATTAATTTTATTTACAACCCATCTAGCTTCACCTTCTTCATTGAAGCTATGGAAGAATTCAGGTTCTGTTCCTTCTTCATTTTCAGTTACTAGATCTTTGCTATATCTGATGTTGTTATGTTTAATTAATTTGTTTGCTGTTTCTAAGATTTTCTTTGTTGAACGGTAGTTGATGTCTAAAATAACAGTTTTTGAATCTTTAAAATCTTTATCAAAATCTAAAATTAAGTTAACATCAGCTCCCCGTCAGTTGTAAATTGTTTGGTCAGGGTCACCAACAATTGTTACATGTGTATTTTCGGTATATAACATCTTCATAATTTCATATTGTAATGATGATGTATCTTGAAACTCGTCAATTAAAATGTATCTATAGATTTCTTGATATTTCTTTAAGATATCAGGTCTTAAAGTAAATAACCTGTGCGTTAAGATAATTAAATCATCAAAGTCTAATGAACCATGAAGTGCTAATTCATTTAAGTATTCTAAATAAATTTTTGCAAGTATTGTTGGTTTGTTTTCTTCGTTTAAAACTTTTGCAAATTCATTAGGGTCTTCTGAAAAGTTTTTAGCTCATGAAATATATTGAGCTGTTGTTTTATAACTAATTTCATGAGTTGTAATTTCTAATTTTGAATAAATCTTTTTAAAGATTTGTTCTTTATCATGCTCGTCAATAATGTAAAACTCTCTACGATAACCTAGTTCACGAATATCGTTTCTTAAGATAGTTGTACAAAATGAGTGGAATGTTAAAACATTAAGTTTCTCTTTAATTTGTTGACAGTATTTTTCGATACGATTGATCATTTCTTTAGCCGCTTTATTTGTAAATGTCACAGCTAAAATTGATTTCGGAGATACATTTAGGTCATTAATTAAGTATGCAACTTTTCTTGTTAATACTTTTGTTTTACCAGTTCCTGCACCAGCGATAATACGTAATGGTTTATCGAAATATTCAACGGCTTGACGTTGTTTTTCGTTTAAGTCACTTAATAAATCAACTTTTTTTAATAACATAAAATCTCCTTTAAATTATTTTTCATCAACGTAAAAGAATTTACGTTTTTCAAAATAAATTGGTGTAAATTGTTTTTCTTTATTTTGTGTTGAATAAGGTTTATTTTCAACAATTCTACTGTTTGTTAAAAAGTCAACAATTGATAGTTTTTTTGCTTTAAAAATAATGAAAAGATAACCAATTGTGTGTATAAAGAAACCAATTGCTAAGAATGTAACTATAAATTGAGTTACAACTTTGTGGTATAAATCGTTTTTCAGAGATATTACTTCTTTTTGATTAACTTGTGTTGCTATAAAACTATTTTCTGAATAAAAAGCCATTATTGCAATAAAAATTAATGTGAAGTAAAAAGATGCAAAAACATTACGATGAAGCAAGGTTTTAATTTTAAATGTTTTAGATTCTGAATCAATTATTTTTAACTTACATAATCATAGCCCAATGGTTCTCCCTTCACTAAGGAAAGGTACAAATAGATAAAATAAGTTAATAATAACTATTGAATATATAAAACCAGAATAAAAAGATATATTGTTCGGTTTACTTGAATTTCTTGAAACTAAATAAAAAATAAGCAATATTAATGAAATTGTTAAAAATAAATCAATAATATTTGCTAGGAACCTTCTTATGAAGTTTGAATTTTTATAGATCATATTAATCAAGTTGTTTTAAGATCTTTTTATCTTTTAACTTATTAATTGGTTGTAACATTAATAAAACTTCTTCGTTGTTTCTTGAAAAATATGGATTTGTTAATAAGTAGTTTTCTGCTTTATATGAGTCTTCTAATTTTTTAATGATTTCGATGTGTTTGTTTAAAGAGAAATCGCTTCTTTTTTCTCAGATTTCTTCTTTAGTTTTGTAAATACTTCTGTATGTGAAACTTGTTTCTTTAAAAAATGCAGTCATTAACAATTTTAAGAAATAGTATTTAGCATACCTGATTTCTTCATATAGTTTTCTATTTGTAAGGTTTAAATGTTTTTCAATTTCATCGAACATAGTCATTGATTTTTTAGTGTTTAATCAAATATCTTCTGGGAAGTATTCTCTAAAAACTCTATAATCGAGATATGAATATGATTTAGCCTCTAACATTAATAAATATGTTAATTCAACACACATTTTTGTATCAACATAGTTTTTGATTTTGTATTTTGATAATTTTGAAACTAATGATTTTTTAAGAATTTTGTTAAAAATAAAAGGAAATACATAAGCAAAAGGTAAAGGATTTTTTGTTAAATCAATTTTTTCATTGTTAACAATTCTTGCTTTTGGCTTTCAAGAAATAGAACCAGTTAATCTTGGTTTAAATTCCAAAACATCAACATCTGATTTTTCAGCAGCATCAATCATTTTTTCTATGTAATTATTTCTGATTGATTGAATATCAGAGTTAAACACTGAAATATAGTCACCTTTTGCTTGTCTAAATGCGCTAAGTAAATTAAATTGATTACTATTTAATTTTGAATTGTAAATAACTGTGATTCTTCCATTTAATTTTTCATAGTATTTTGTAATGATGTTCATTACTTGTTTATTTTCGCTTTCTTTACCATTTAAACATAAAATAACTTCAAAATCACTAACTGTTTGAACTGCTAAAGAATCAAGATAATTTTGAACATTTTCAACATTTTTTGTAACTAAAGATATTAAAGATAATTTCATTTATACCACCAATTTTTTATAGTTAATATTTTACCATATTTTGAGCAATTTTGCAAGGTTAATTAAGTTACCTTTAAAGAAAATATAAAAAAATAAACATTATTATGTTTACTAAAATGTCTATTTTTTAACTTTTATTAATACCATTGTATGGTCTGAAACTTCTTTTAAAACAGTTTGAATAGAAACTGGTTTTTGTTTTCGTTGATATTTATTATCTTCTTCAATTAATTTTAAGTATTTTTGTTTATCGAAGATTTTTTGAAATGCGTTGATGTAATCAAATCTAAATTTTTCTTTATCAAATGCATCAACTTTATCGTTTGGATCATAAATAATAAATTTATCGTATGGTTGAGAGTAACTATCAGCTTTCGAACCAATACTTGAGTTGTAGTATGTTTCTATTTGTTTGATAGTTAATTGCTTTTCTTTGTAACCTGATTCAAGATTTGAGTCAGCAATTATTTTTTCTGAATGAACAAAGTTACTTGATTTAATATTTGTATCACCATTAAAAATTATTGTTGCATTTGGGTATTTTACTTTTAAGTTATTTATTATTGAAATAACTTCAATAAACTCATTAACTTCTTGAGAACCTTGTTGTCTTCATGTGTAACCATTTATAGTAGGATTACTTGTTTCACCATTACTTTTTTTCGGACCTGGTGAATCTAAGTGGGCATTAAGAATATAAAATTCATTGTTTTTCTTATCAATAAACTTACTTAATCATAATGGTCTTGTAAATGTTGTATTTGTACCCCTAAAAATACTTTCTTCTTTTGATAGTGGTACATTTGTTAACAATTCGGGATCATATAAAATAGCATATGATTCCTTTGAATTAGGGTATTTTGTTGAAACAATGTCTTTTGGTGATCAAACAGAAGCAAAGTTTTTATTAAAGTTTTTTCTTAAGCTATTTTTAATTAAATCAACTGATTCATGTTTATTGAAGTTAACTTCTTGTAATGAAATTAAACTTGCTTTACTTGCAGCAATAATTTCAGAAAGCCCAGTAACTTTAACACTATTTTCTTTTAATGAATCTTTACCAAAGTTTAAAATATTTCAACTACCAAAAACAAAATAATCTTCATGATTTAATCCTAAATTATCTTCTGTGCTTGGTTTTGGGGTTTCATTTGAACCATTATTATCATTAGAATTATCTGATTTTGTTGGTTTTTCAGGTTGATTTTGTGAACCATTTTGTGGATTTTCTTGAGTGTTTGAATCTGATGGTTTGACATTGTTATCTTGAGCTTTGCTTTCTTCTGTTTGATTGTTATCATCATTAGTTGAAGGACTTTCTGTATCTGTTTTTGGATGAGTTGTTTTGGTGTTTTTGTCACTATGTAATGATTTAGGGATTTGGATTTCTTGAATGTATTCAACTTCCATTGAGTTTACTAAATATTTAATTGTTAAAACTCTTGTACTTTGATCAAATGTTGCTTCGTATTTATTTTTTGATTCTGGAATTGTGCTTTGAACTTCGTCAAATTCCGCTTTGTTGTCTTTAATTACTAATAATTTATTTGATTTAAAATCAGAATTATCTTGAAAGAAATTACCAGTTCCAGCTATGCTGAAAAATTGTCCTTTTTTGTATTTTTGTATCATTAACTTTGATGGATTTTTTGCCTTAGTTAATAATAAATCAAATTTATATCCTATATCTTCATTTTCATCTTCATATGATAGTTTGAAGATATTTTCATACTTAGTTTCTTCAACTATTGGTTTTGATGCTTCTGGTTTTATGATTTTTTTATCATCGATTATTGGTTTATCTACCTGATTGTTATTAGAAGTTTCATTATTTTTAACTTGATTTTCTTCGCTTTTATTGCAAGAAATAGTTGTTAAAAAAGTTGGAACCATTCCAAAAGGTAGAATTCTAAATATTTTTTTTAAAACGCTCTTTTTCATAATTGCTCCATTTTAATTATATCATTTTATAGTGGTAATATTTCCATTATTTATTTGTAAAATAATCATAAATTTCAAAAGTGGTAAATGAAAAATCATTTATAATAGAGCTATATATACATATACATTTAGGAGAATTGATGAAAAAAACAATTAATGACTTAAAATTAAATAACAAGAAAGTCTTAGTTAGAGTAGATTTTAACGTTCCAGTTAAAGATGGTGTTATTACATCTACAAAAAGAATTACTGCTGCTTTACCAACAATTAAAAAAATTATTAAAGATGGTGGAAAAGCAATCTTATTATCACACTTAGGAAGAATTAAAGAAGAGGCAGACAAACAAAAAGGTTCATTAAAACCAGTTGCTGTTGAACTTGCAAGACAACTTGGTAAAACAGTTTACTTTGTTGAAGAAACAAGGGGAGAAGTTGTTGAAAGTGCAATTAACTCAATGAAACAAGGTGATGTTTTATTAATTCAAAACACACGTTTTGAAGACTTAAATAATAAAGCCGAAAGTAAAAATAGCCCTGAATTAGGAAAATACTGAGCTTCTTTAGCTGATGTATTTGTTAATGATGCTTTTGGTACAGCTCACAGAGCCCATGCTTCAAACGTTGGAATTTCAAACAACATTAAAGAATCAGCATTAGGTTACTTAATGGAAAAAGAAGTTTCATCATTAGAAAAAGCAATTAACAATCCTGCTCATCCATATGTAGCTATCATTGGTGGAGCTAAAGTTTCAGACAAAATTCAAGTTTTAGAGAAATTAGTTAAAATTGCTGATAAAATGATTATTGGTGGAGGAATGGCTTACACATTCTTAAAAGCACAAGGAATCAAAGTTGGTAAATCATTAGTTGAAGATGATTTCTTACAATTAGCAAAAGACTTCTTAGCAAAATACAAAGATAAAGTTGTATTACCAGTAGATCATGCTGTTGCTAAAGAATTTGCTGATGTTAAACCAGAAATCCAAGAAAAAGAAATTAAAGATGGATACATGGCTTTAGACTTAGGGCCAAAATCAATCGAAGCTGTTTACAAAACATTAGAAAATGCTAAAACAGTTGTTTGAAATGGACCTATGGGAGTTGCTGAATTTGAAAACTACAAACACGGAACAATGGCTGTATGTAAAGCTGTTGCAGCATTAAAAGATTGCTACACTGTTGTTGGTGGTGGAGATAGTGTTGCTGCTGTTGAAAAATTAGGTATGGAAGATAAATTCTCACACGTTTCAACAGGTGGTGGAGCTAGCTTAGAATTACTTCAAGGTGTTCAATTACCAGGTGTTGTAGCTATCAAAGATAGAAACTAATAAAAACAAGACTAAACATCAAACTATTTTAAATAGTTTGTAATTATAAAATAAAAAATAATGGCAAAACTGATTTGATCTGCCATTATTTTTTAAATTAATATTTTTAAATATGATTTTTATTTAGTTGATCTTTCAAGGAGTTTTTTATTAAAAATCATTAAAAACTATTTTTTCTTCGTTTTTTGTCTCAATCATATTCATATTCAAAGTACATCTTTTTTATAAAATTCTTTTTGTTTTTACTCGACATTGAACTTAGGTATAAAATCTTCTAGCGATAAAATATACATGTTTTGTTCTTGATTATTATTCTATTTGTCAGAGTATAGTAAATCAATAATATCTCTATAATTGTATTCATTTATTGTAAATGCATCACTGGTTGTCACTAAATAAATAATTTTTTTATATTTTTGCATTATTAAATAGACTTAACTTATATGTATCTAATAAATACTCGTTTTCTTTTTTACATTATTTTTAGGTATCATTTTTTGAATTGATCCTTAATATAATGTTCTTTAAATTCACTATATTTTAGTGATTTTGTTATTTTTCTTATATTTATAACATTAATTAAATAATCATTATCTAATTCAAACATTTGATCATTTTTTTCTATCCATAATTATTTCTCCTTAAATAAACTCAATGAGTATAATAGTTATACTTCAACACATATATAAATTTAAGTAAAGTGATTTAAATCATGAATTTTAGTAATTATTTTCAAAAATATAAATATTAAATTTTTTTTGACTTAATTTTGTTAAATTTTAACTTCAAAACTATTAGACAATTTACTTAAAAAACACTATAAATATACAAAATATATAATCTGTTAATTGTCTTATTAAGTAAATTTTCAATTAATAAAAAGTTTACAATATATATATATTTAAAAAAGAAAAAAAGTTTATAATATTATTGAAATTTTAAATTTATATGAAAGGCAAAAAATGAAACAAGATACAATGAAAAAAGTATTACTTGGTCTTTCTTCAGTAGTATTAGCAACATCAACTGGTGTTGCTGTTTGAGTATTACTAAGATCAAGATGATATAATGAAAAGAAAACATATGAAAAAATTTCTAAACTAGCTAGTGACTTAAATGAACTTTTAATAAATCACCCTGATAGAGAAAAAATTAGAGATCTTTTAAAACTAGAACAAAGTAAAGAAAATAGAATTAAATTAGAAGATGAAATCAAAAAGATGTTAGTTAAAGAAGCTGATGAAAGAAAGAATATTCTTGATCATATTAATCAAATCAATGATCCTAAAAAACGTCAAGCTTTATTAGATGAACTTAAGGAAGCTAAAACTTGAGATGTTCGTTCTGAAATATTAGAAAAAGCCAAAAAACAAATTGCAAAAGAATGAGAAAAGAAAATTAAAGATAAATCTGATTTTGCAAAATCTATAATCGATCAAATTAAAGATGATGCTGTTAAACAAAATCTTTTAGATAGATTATCAAAAGAAACAGAACATGCTGATGAAACATTAACTGATATTGACACAATTGCTAAAGAAGCTCAACAACAAGTTGCAAAAGAAACAAATGATGCAATTGAAGCAATAAAAGCTAAAATGATGGAACTTGCATACCCTGGCGGAGTTAACGCTAACGGTACTCAAGATGTTATAAACAAATTAAATGCAATCCAAAATTCAGATAATGACGATAAAACCAAAATGGCTTTAGCTGAAAAAATAGCAAACACTTTTGATGATCACAACAATAAAATCAAAGAAGTCAAAGTTGAAATTGAAAAGCTTGAACCATCAAAACAACAAGTTTTATTAGATAAATTAGACAATGCCAAATTTTTACATGACGATTTAAATAAAACAAAAGAATTTGATAGTTTATTAAATGAAGTTAAAGCTTTACAAGATGCTGAACTAGCAGAATTTACAAAAGGTATTAATGCATTAGAAAACTTGTCACCAGAAGAAAAACAAGAATTTATTAATTCATTACCTAAAGGATCAAGTGATGCTGACATCAAGAACAAATTGAAAGAAGCATACAAAAAAGATTTAGAAAACTTTATTAAGAAAATGGATTATCCTGCTAAACCAGACTCTGCAGCACAAAATGCTTTAATTCAAGCATTAACAGATAATCCTGACAAATATGCAGATAACGAAAAATACTTAGAAGAATTAAATAGACTTAAAGAACTTTCACAATTAGTTGACAATGCAAATGATAGTTTAAATACAATCGAAGGTGATAAAACCAACTTAACAAATGAATTCAATAATGCTGATACAAAAGAAAAATTAGAAGCATTATTACAACATATTGCTGACGAAAAACATAAAGAAGTATTAGCGGCTAAGAGAGCAAAAATTTCTTCTATTATTGATTCATTACCTTACCCAGAAGGAAGTGAAGCAGCTAAAAATGAATTAAAAGCTGCTTATGCAAATGAAGATTTAACATTTACTCAACTTGAACAAAAAGAACAAGAAATTAGAGAAAAAATTGAACCAAAAGTTTCAGAAGCTAAAAAGAAAATTTCTAAACTTTCTTCTGATGATCAAGCAAAATTAAATGCAGAATTTAAAAATGCTGGTTCTGAAGAAAAACTTGATGCATTATTAGCTAAAATTAATGAAGCATTCAATAATTCTAAAGAAGCTCAAAAATCAGTTATTGATGATTTAACTCACTTAAGCCCTGAACAAAAAGAGGCTCTTAAAAATCAAATTGATCAAGCAACTGATTTTGCTGATATCAAGAAAATAGTTGATAGAGCACAATTACTAGATAAGATTGAAGAAGCAAAATCTATAATTACTCCTGAAAGTTATGCATTAGATGAAAATCCAGAAGTAAAAGCTATTATTGATGAAACAATTAAATCATTAAAGAACCAAATTGAAGGTTTAACTGAAGATCAAGTTGCAGCTAAGAAAGATGAATTAGATAAGTTAAATGAAAAACTTAAAGAATACAAGAACCAAATCGAAGCTTTAACTGAAAATGAAGTTAATAATCCTGCTGAAACAAAAGTTGATTTAGCAAAAGAGTTAGCAAAAATTTCTAACAAAGATCAATTCCCTAACCTTGATTTAGAAATTGCTAAAGCTAAACTTAAAAAAGTTGCTTCTGATTTAGATTACCCTGGTAAACCAAATAATGCAGCAATTAAGGAATTGCAAGCACAAATTGAAGCAGTTACAACACAAGAGAAGCTTACTGAATTAGATAATAGAATTAAAAATGTTTTACCTAACAAAATAGCAGAAGCTAAAGCCAAAATAGCAGAAGTTAGAGATAGTGAAACTACAACACGTAAGCAAGATTTAAATAGACAATTAGATGAAGCTGACACAGATGAAGAATTTGCTGCTTTATTTAAAAATATAGAAAAATACAAAGCACAAGGTGATGCTGAATATTCAGGTAAATTAAAAGAGTGTTTAAAAGAACAAGCAGCTCGTTTACCATACCCAGATTCTAATGCAGCAGCAAAAACAGCATTAGAAAGAAGAATTGAAGAAGAAAATGATATTGCTGAACTTGAAAAATTACAAAATCAAACAATTCCTTCAATGCTTAACAAAATCAATGAGTTAAAAGAAGAAATTGCAAAACGTAGTCCAGAAAATATTGCTAAGTTAAATGAAAAATTAAATAACGCTTCTACACCAGAAGAATTAGCAGCTATAGATGCAGAAATTACTAAAGCAATTAATGATGAAAAAGCAGCAATCGCAGCTAAGATTGATGCCTTAGCACATTTAACACCAGAACAAAAAGATGCAGCTAAAGCTAAATTAGATAATAAAACATATTCAGAAATGGACGATGTTTTAGAAAGAGCTAAAAGAGATAATTTATTAGCATTAGTAAATAAACTTGGATACAACGATTCTGAAACTTTACCTGCTCCAGCTAGAACATCATTGAGAGGTGCAGTTGAAACAACACCTGAAAATGAGTTAGATAATAAATTAACAGAATTAGAAGCTCTTAAAACAGCAATCGAAAATGAAAAAGCTGAAATTGATCAAATTAATTACTCTTCTGATGATGCTGAAGGTAAAAATGATTTAAAAGATAGACTAAACAATTTAACTACAGCTACAGATGTTGCTTCATTAGTAACTCCATCAGAAGTTAATAGCAAATTATCAACTTATAAAGATATTATTAATGATGTTAACAACCCATTAAGTCAAACTCAAAAAAGTGATTTAATTAGTGAACTTGATAAATTACCTAAAAATGGTGCAGAAAGTGCATTACGTAAAGAAATTTTCGATGCTAAGAAAAATGCGGCTATTGCTGCTATAAATGGTTTACCAAGTTTAAGTGAAGAGAAAAGAAATCAATTACTAAGTCAACTACCTTCATGAGAAGAATCTTTAGCAAGTTCAGATATTGACACATTTAAAAACAAAATTGATGAAATTACATCTAAACTTACAGAATCAAGAAAAGAAGATTTAAAAGCAAAAATTGATGCTTTACCATTTACAGGTGATGCAACTGAGACAAAACAAAGCTTAAAGAATGCTGTTGATTCAATAACAAATGAAGCAACTTATAATGCACAAAAAGATTTATTAGATAGATATAAAGATGAATTAGTAAGAACAAAAAATAAAATTAATCAAGTTCAAGACCAAACAGAAAAAGATTCATTATTAGCTGAAGCAGACAAAATTACAAACGCTGATAACTTTAGCTCACTAGATACTCCAATAGCAAAAGCATTAGATAAAGATTATATTGATACTTTAACAAACTTATCAGAAGCAGAAAAGAATGGATTTAAAGATAGAATAAGTGCACAAGATAATCAAGTTGAAAGAAGTAACATTAAAGAAGAAGCAAGAGCACTTAATGATTTAAAAGCAGAAAAAGAAAGACTTAAAGCTATTGTTGACCAAATTGCTTATCCTGATAAAACTGCAGCAGCAAATGCTATAGCAGAACTTAAGAGTCAAATCGATGCTTTAACAGCTGATCAAATTTCTAATAAAGAGCAAGAATTAAATGACCTTAAAGATAAAGTTTCTGCAAAAGTGCAAATAATTAATAGTTTAGGAAATGATTTAAATTCTGAAGCTACAAGAAATGCATTATTAGCTAAGGTTAATGAAGCTACAACAACACAAGCTTTAGATAATTTAGTTCCAGACAATCTAAAAGCTAAATTAGAAGAGTACAAAGCACTAATTGATGGATTAGATTTAACCCAGCCTATTAAAGATGAATTAAAAGCTCTTCTTGCTAAAACAACAAATAGCGGAACAGTAGAGAATAAGGATTTTGCGAACTTAGATCAAGAAATATTTAATAAATTCAAAGACAAAGTAAATGAGTATATTGATTCAGCTGCTCATTTACCAGATAAAGGCGCTGAACATCAAACAATTAATGCATTAACATTAAATAATGGTGATTTATCAGCTGGATTACAAGATCTTAAGAATAGATTAAATGATTTACATAAAAAGAACTATTCTGCACAGATTGAAAACTTACCATTCCCTAAAACAGATGCAGCAGATAAGAATCCAGCTGTAGCAAGAATTAAAGCAGAATATGTAGATAATTTAAATTATGGTGATAACTATACCGATACAGAAGTTAAATTAAATAAACTACAACCATTAATGAATGAAATTAGTGGAAAAATCAATCAAATTAATAATCAAGCAGTAAAAGATGCATTAAATAATTTATTAATGAATGCTTCTACTGTAGAAAAATTAGAAGAGTTAAAAAATAAATTAGATAAATACAAAAGAATAGCGGATAAAATTAGCAACATAAATGACAGTAACATAAACAGAAGAGACTCTTCTTTCAGAGAAACCAGTCAAGCTATTGATCAATTAAAAATCTCATTATATAATGAGTTATCTAGCGCTTCAGATTTAGACGCATTTGAAACAAAAGTTGATAAAGCTATTGAAACTGTTAACCATGCAAAAAGAGCGTTTTCAAATAACAATAGCCAAGAAATTTTAATGATTAAAACTATAGTTGACGAAGTAAAAGTAAGTAATGCTGACCAAATTGAAGCCTTAAACAGAAGAATACCTGAAATTGGCGCAAAAATTCGTAGATTCTGACATGGTGATAGAGGTGATAGAATTAGAGAACAAAGTTCTAACTTATTCGATACCAACGGAAAACAATTTAACTATGATGCATTAGTTCGTAAAATGCGTTCAACAACTGATTTAAATGCATTAGAAGAATTAGTTACAAACGAAGTTGATCTTTATTTAGATGTTATTAATCACAGAATAAAAGAAAAAGAAAACAGAAATAATCTGCCTGAAGATGTTAAACTTTCTATTCGTGAGAAACTTGTATCAGAAACAACAAGACAAAATCGTGCTAATGTAACCAAGTATGTAGGATCAAGAGTTGCTTCACAAGGAAATGTAACAAGTGGATTTTTTGAAGATGCAAGAGCTCAATTGAATGCAATACCAGAATCAAATAGACCGGCATGACAAGCTAGATTTGATGATTTAGCGACATCCAATAATGATAGTGATGTATTAACAAAGATTGATAGCTTTAATAGTGATGCAAGAGCTTTTGGTAACAGGCTTAGACCATCTAGAGAAAAGTTAGAAGAATACAAGAGAACTTATCCAGGTGCAACAGAAACTATTCAAAAATTAGAAAAATTATTAAATAATGCAGCATCAATTAGCGATATGGATCATTTCGATGAAGTATTAGCAAAAGTAACTGCTATAAGTTCAAGTATTAAGAATTTACCATATCCAAACCCAACATCACAAAATGCTACTACAGCAAAAAACACATTATTAAACTCTATTTTACCTAACGTAAATGGACAAAGTAATGAACAACAATTAACTACATTAAAAGCTGTAACTGCAACTAGTTTAGATCCAAAAGTTACAGAAATTAATAATTTATCACAAGCTATACAAGCTGAAAAAGATGAGATTAATGCTCTTGATGCATATTCTACAGGTGCACAAGCTTTAACCAACTTGAAAAATGAATTAGATAAAGCAACAACTGTTGCTCAAACTAATGTAGTTCCTGCTGATTGAAATGCAAATGTAAATAAATATAAAAACTTAATTTCAACTAAATTTGCTAACCACAACACAAATGGAGAAATTAATAATTTAAACACAAGATTAAACCAAATGATTCCAAATGAGTTAGATGCTAACAAATTAGCAGATAATACTGATGTAACATATGGCGAAAACAATATGAGAAAAGAAATTGCTAATGAATACAGTAACTACATTAATAAGAAATTTAATGATAGTAATTTAAGCAATTTAACTCAAGCTCAAAGAACACAATTCACAAATGATATTAACTCTTTAAAATCTGATGATAAAATTAACTCTACAACAAGTTTTGAAAACTTTAAAACAGAAGTTATTGACAAAATGGATGAAAAACTAAATGATGCTATGATTACTAACTTTACAAATTTAGTTAATGGCATTCCAGAACTTTCTCAAACTTCAAAAAATAACATTATTAATAGTATTGTTAAACCAAATGAGAAAAACACAATCGAAACAAGAAAACAAAGTGTTCAAACACAATTGAACAATTTAAGTAATAAAGTGACCGATATTATAAGAGAAATTGAAGGTATTTCAGACTTTAATAAAAAACAAGCGTTTTATTTTGAATTAGCTGATGTTGATACACAACAAAAAGCAGATGCTTTATATAACAAGATTAGACAATATAAAACTTTAAATAAAACAAATGCACAAAATGCTATTAATGCAATAGATGCAGCACATAGAGGTGACTTACAAAGTAGACTTGATGCTGCTACAGAACAATCAACAGTTGATTCCATTGAAAGAGAAGCTCGTTTAGTTGCAGCAAAAGTTGACGCTAAGAAATTAGTTAACGCAATGACATATCCAAATTGAAGTACTAGTGTAAATAATACTGCTGCACCGAAATCTGGAGTTACTAAATTGAATGAAAGTATTGACGCTGCAACATCAGTAGATCAAGTTAATAATTTAAAAACTACTATCCAAGATGTAAGAGCAGCATTAGATTCAACAAAATCAGAAATTAATTTATTAACTTATGATTATGATAAAAATGAATTAAACAATGAATTATTTGCAGCATCAACTGTTGCTGAAATGAATACAATTAAAGGTAAAGTTTTAAATAAAGTAAAAACTGAAGTAAATAACAGAGTAGAGAGAGAATTAAGAAGAGCTGCTCAATTAATGAGGCCTTCTGATAATACTTCAAAAACTATGACTCGTTCTGAAGAATTGTATCTTGAAGCTTTCAAACGAGAAGTTAATGCAAAAACTTCAGTTAATGATGTAAGAACAAAAGAATCAGATTTTATTTTCGGAAGATTTGTAGATGCTGTAAGAATGAGAGCTATTGTTTTATCAATTCATAAATACTTCTCAGGATCATACAGATTCGCTGGTGATAGAGATAGAAATGACTGAGTTAAAAAATCTGAATTTTTAAGAAATTATGTAAGTAACTATAATTACAACGCTAGAGGATTTACCGAAAGCGCAAATTCAAGAACATTATTTAATTTTGTAAAAGAATATGCCCCAGAAGCTCAACCTTCAATTGCATTACAAGGAACAGAATATGATAGAAATATTAGAAAATCATGAAACTTATCAGCTCAGTTTGGTGTTACTATAAGATATGAAGCTAACTCAGATGATAATGCAATAAGATCAAAAATAAGTTCTTCTATTATTACCAAAGCAATTGAAAAAGTAAGAGCAAAAGATGATTGATCAATTGACAAGAAATATGATGTAATTTACAAGTTAACAAGTATAGTTTCAGATAATTCAGGTAATGTATATAATAAACTCGTAAACTTAAGAGATAATGACCCAGACTTACGCCCTCTTCTTCAAGGAGATGGAAAATATGGTTTTGATAGAAGTGGTCATGTATATCAAGATTCATTAATTGAAGGAAACTATAGAAGTTAATTATTCAACTTTAATAATAATTATTTATAAAAACAACAATCAATATTAATGATTAGACTGGGAAAAATCATCCGGACACTTCCGGGTGATTTTTTCACAAATTTAAAAGGAGAATATTTATGAGACATTTAAAAACAGAAGAATGAATAAAAATCTTTAACGCATATGACGACTTCAAAAGTCGCAAGATCAGTAAATTTGAATTCAAACAAATTTCTTTTTCTATTAGACACAATCATTGGAGTAAAGAATCATTAAGAAGAATGTTGAAAAAAAGAAAAATGTATAATTTAAATATGAATATTCAGTCTAAATCTGGTAAAGCAAGCAAAAAAGGTAAAGGTGTAGGGAGAAAGAAAAGGAAAGTTCTCGACTATACATGAATTGATACCCTAAAAGATGATGAAAAAGATGCAGTAATAAAATATTACTACAGAATTTTTAATGAAAATAACATTGATGCTGATATCAAAAATATTAAAGAAATAGAAAAACTTTCATCGAAAAACATAGCAAAGATTTTATTAATAGCAAGATCAACATATTACGAAAAGTTAAAAGTTAAGAAAGTCGAAAAACAAAAACTTATTAAACACGAAGAAGTTATTCGTCAAAGTTTTGTGGATAACAAAAGGAGATATGGCAGAAGAAGATTATCCAAATATTTATTTTTAACTTATAACATTGAAGTGAACCCAAGAACTCTTGGAAACTATATGAAAAGATTAAATTTATTCACTTTTGTACGTAGAAAAAAGAGACAAAAAGAACATAAAAATACTAATGTTAAGTTTACAGATTTGGTTCAAAGAGATTATAATTCAAGGAATAATGTAATTTACGCAACTGATGTAACTTATATACCAGCTCCAAAAGACATTAATCAAAATCATATTTACTTATCAGCTATAATTGATCATAAAACAAAGTTTGTAACATATGAAATATCATTAAATAATGATACTGAATTAGTTTTAAATAATATTAAAAATACAAAATTTAAAAATAATTTTATTTTGCATTCAGATCATGGTTTTGCATATTCTTCAATCGATTATATTGATAAAATTAAATCTTTAAATGGAAAGATTTCAATGTCTAGAATTGGTAATAGTTTAGATAATCGTGAAATTGAGTATTTTTTTCTCGATACTTACAAGCGAAATTTTTCCTGATTTTTCTATGAAGTGTCGTCAAATGAATTTTGATGAATTATCATATAAAATTAGTGAATTTGTAAATTGATATAATTATAAAAGAATAAAATTGTAAAAACAAAATCCTATCCAGATTCAATTTTTGGTTAAATCCAAGAATTGAATCTGGATAGGATTAAAGTGTCCGAAAAAATTTTACCTGTTTAGATTGTTGTTTTTTGTTTTTTGATGTACAAATAATTAGCATTTTTCAAAAAAGTTTAATTTAAAATTTAATGCAACAAGTTTCTAATATATAATTAACTCAATAAAAAAATGTATATTAATAAAATAAAAAAGGAGATAATATGAAAAATAAATTATCAAAAATTATTTTAACTACTACATTAGGTTTTATTCCTTTATCTGTAACTTTATCATGCACACATGTTGACCAAATAAAAGCATTAACAAAAGTTAAAGAAGAAGTCAAAACAAGAGCCAGAGCAAAATTAAGTGCTGCTGCTGGATTACTTCGTCCAGAAGATGATGCTTCAAAAATAATGACTCGTTCTGAAGAAATGTATTTAGAATGATTTGATAATGAGGTTAATAGATTAACAACTATCACAGATATTAGAAACAAGGAAAAAGATTTCATTTTTAGTAGATATGCAGATTCTATAAGAATGAGAGCTATAGCATTATCTTTACCTAAATATTTTTACAGAGATTTTACATTTGGTAATTGAGGATCAAAGTCTGATATTGCGAGAAGAGATTGTGAAAAGCTTGTTACTGAATTGAGAGCATATGCAGGTAATTATCGTTTTAGTGCAAAATATGATAGAAAATTAAGATCTGATGGAAAAGATGAAAGAACTTTAATTAAACTTGTTCAAGAGTTAAGTGATGACATGGAACCAAGAAATAATTCGGCTTATAATTTCTACTATGAACGTCTACACAAGGCATGAAATATTACTGCTCAATTTAAGTATTCAGTAAGATTTTCGGGTGGTAATGTAGATAACTCAACAGATAATGTTAGAAACAAAATTAGCCTTTCAATTATCACAAAAACATTAGATAAAATAAAAGCAAAAACAGATTGATCAATCGATAAGATTTATGAAAATGTTTATAAAATTACAAATCTTCAATATGATAATAATGGAAGTGTATATGATAAATTAATAAATCTTAAAAACACCGATCCTGATTTAGGACCTTTATTAAGAGGGAACGGAAGAATCGGATTTGATGAAACTGCACAAGTATGAGAATTATCATATAATGAAGCAAATAAGAGAAATTAATTTTTTAACTTTCTAAAATATAAAAAATAATAGTTATTTTCATTGAAAGCAACTGTTATTTTTTTTATTAAATTTAAATATCTCATTATTATTTATTTATAAAAAAATAAAGATGACAACAATATTGGAAAAATAATTATTGGATAACTTTTATATATTTCGATGTGAATTTTTGCTTGAATTTTTATACTTTAATATATAAAATAGTGACTTTAAAAAATTCAAGTATTTTTAAATACAATTCTATGCTTATATTTATGATTTTTGATTTATTTTTTATATTGTTTTCTTTGTTTTTTGTATATTCATCTAGAACATTATATAGAAGTTATAGATAAGCTTTTTATAAAAAAATAGTAATTATAAACAGGGAAAATTTTTTCGGACACTTTAATCCTATTCAAATTCAATTCTTGGATTTAACCAAAAATTGAATTTGAATAGGATTTTGTTTTTACAATTTTATTCTTTTATAATTATATCAATTTACAAATTCACTAATTTTGTATGATAATTCATCAAAATTCATTTGACGACACTTCATAGAAAATCAGGAAAAATTTCGCTTTTAAGTATCGAGAAAAAATACTCAATTTCACGATTATCTAAACTATTTCCAATTCTTGACATTGATATCTTTCCATTTAAAGATTTAATTTTATTGATATAGTCTATTGATGAATATGCAGAACCATGATCTGAATGTAAAATAAAATTATTTTTAAATTTTGTATTTTTAATATTATTTAAAACTAATTCAGTATCATTATTTAATGATATTTCATATGTTACAAATTTTGTTTTATGATCAATTATAGCTGATAAATAAATATGATTTTGATTAATGTCTTTTGGAGCTGGTATATAAGTTACATCGGTTGCGTAAATTATGTTATTTTTTGAATTATAATCTCTTTGAACCAAATCCGCAAACTTAACATTAGTATTTTTATGTTCTTTTTGTCTCTTTTTTCTACGTACAAAAGTGAATAAATTTAATCTTTTCATATAGTTACCAAGGGTTCTTGGGTTCACTTTAATGTTATAAGTTAAAAATAAATATTTGGATAATCTTCTTCTACCATATCTCATTTTGTTATCAGCAAAACTTTGACGAATGACTTCTTCGTGTTTAATATATTCTTGTTTTTCAATTTTTTTAACTTTTAACTTTTCATAATATGTTGATCTGGATATTAATAGAATCTTTGATTTATTACTTGATGAAAGCTTTTCAATTTCTTTAATATTTTTAATATCAACATCAATGTTATTTTCATTAAAAATTCTATAGTAGTATTTTATAACCGCATCTTTTTCATCATCTTTTAAGGTATCAATTCACGTATAGTCAAGAACTTTCCTTTTCTTTCTACCTACACCTTTGTCTTTTTTACTTGATTTACCAGTTTTAGATTGAATATTCATGTTCAAATTATACATTTTTCTTTTTCTCAACATTCATTCTAATGATTTGTTATTTCAATAATTTTGTCTAATTGAAAAAGAGATTTGTTCGAACTCAAATTTACTAATCTTGCGACTTTTGAAGTCGTCATATGCGTTAAAGATTTTTATTCATTCTTCTTTTTTTAAATGTCTCATAAATATTCTCCTTTTAAATTTGTGAAAAAATCACCCGAAAGTGTCCGGATGATTTTTCCCAGTCTATTATGCGTTTTAATTACTATTTTTTATTTTTGTGAAATGTAAATCTTATTTAACTAGTAGTTTAAATTCTATGTAGTTTCCATTAACTACTGAGCTTACTTGTTTTTCAGAATCTTTTGTATATGCTGGTTTTATGTACATTTTAAATTTAATAAAATTATTTTCACCTAACTGTACTTTTTCAGCTTTATAAATTCCGTATCTTACATTTGAACGTTTAATAATAGGATCATAATTGTTTTGTGTTATTGAAACTATATGATCAATTTGTTTTTCTAAGTTTGTTAATGACATTAAAACTTTTCATTTTTCTTCATCGTTTGTTTGTGTGTTTATTTCAGATAATATTTCATCTGAATTTTTATTTAAATCTTTTCTAAATCCAAAATTATTATTAAATGCGCTTATGTTGTTGTTTGAAGCTAATTCTAAAGCATTTTTTATGTTAGTAAATAAATCACTTAAACCTTTGTTTGTATAGTTATTATATCCACCTAATCAAACAGGAACTACAGCATTTTTATATTTAGCATCAAAATTGCTTGTATTAAATCAATAAAGAATCTTGTATTGTATATAACCTAACATTGCATATGGTGTTGTTTGCTCTATACCAAAACCATTTTCTACGTCTAAGTATTTAACAAAAAATATTTTAAAGTTCGAGTTTTGTGCGTTCATTAAACTTTCGTCTATATTAATAAATTGTGCCAAAGTTGGATCTGTTATCTCTGTTATTATTGACGGTTTTCCACCTAAAGATGTATCTAAGTCACCATGATTTATTTTTGATTCGTCATTTTTAAAAGCGTCATCAAAATCTTTTGTTGATTTTGTTTTTCCTGTTTCAGAAATTGTTATTAATTCAGCAAATAATTTTGTATTTGTTTTATTTGCGACTATTCATGATTGAGAGTATAAATTGTTAAAACTAATAACTTTTGTATTAGAATAATTGCTACCACTTTTAAGTTGCAATTGTAAATTTAAAGTTCCATTTAAATCATCTATATTTGATCATTTTGACTCATCTATAACTAATTCAATGTCATAATCTTTTAAATTATAATTTGATATATTTAAATTTGATTCTAGTAATAACGTTTTTAAATTAGTTATTTTGTGTTTAATTCTAGAAGCTCATCATTTTTTATTTAAATTTATTGTGGTTATATTAGTTAATATATTATTTAAGTTTTCAACAGATAAAGTTTGTTTTGTTTGAGAAAGATTAGTGTTAAACTCTTGATTATATTCAACATTTTTATTTAAGAATGATATTCCTTTTATAGTATATGTTGAATTTTCTTCTAAGTCATAATAAATATATTCAATACTATTATTTTCAATATTCTTTTGCTTTAAATCAATAAAAATCTTTGTTGTATCTTGTTTTTGAATTACTAATCTAGGACTTTGGTATTGTTGTAAAAACTTAGAATAATCATTGCCATTTAAATTAACTATTATTTTTTTGCCAATTTTATTTTCAGTATCTGAAATTAATACACTTTTAATAAAAATATCATTATTTAAATTTGTGTTATTTTCTAATGAAACACTTAAATTATTATCATTTGTATAACTGAAAATTCTATTATCGTCTACCATAACTTGTGAAACTGTATATGTAGCTCCATATTCAACATTATTTAAATGACTTTTTCATTTTGAATCTGAGTTATCAAATGTTAATTGTATATTAGATAATCAACCATTTGATCCTGTTATTCTAGCATTTACAGATTTAGAAGTTTCTATTGTTTCAGATAAATTAAGCGAAATATTTAAATTATTTTCACGATTTACTATATTTAAAGAATTAAATGTTAATGCGTTATTTGTTGTATTAATATTTGTTTCTATTCCATCATTAATTGTTATTGTTTTTGATACTTCATTATTATTGTTAACTAATAATATTTCCTTTAATTCATATGATTTATCCACTAAAAATCCATCTGCAAATGAATCAATACTATCACCGTACTCTTCATCATCATATTCATCCAAAATACTGAATAATATATTATCAAAATCAGGACTCATATTAGGCATAAGTGTAAATGAAATATAAACATCTTTGTTATCTGTATTATTAAAAACTTTTAACATTGCGTTAGTTGATGTTGTTATTTCAAAATTTGAAATATCAAATGATAATGAAGCTTTTTTAGAATCGCCTTCAAAAATTAATTTATAGTCAAAATTTGTTATTTTTGTTTCCTTCACATGTTCTAAAGTATTGAAAGAAGTATTTTTATTAGTAATATCTATATTTTTTCCATTTAATGAAATTCTTGTTAATGAAATGTTTGAATTACTATTTAAATCTATTAATTTAACTTCTAAATAATTATTCGCTTGATCGTAATCATCAATTAAAATATTTTTATTTTGACCATCATTATATTCAATAAGAAATCTTTTATATAGAGGGTTAGCTAATTCATAATTAGAAAATGTTATTTTTACATTTGCTGTATCATTAGTAATATTTGAAAAAGTTATTTCTGAAATTGAAAAATTGTCTTCTCTATTTTTATTTAATTCTTCATTATTTTTAATTTCTTCAGCTTCATTTTTTATACTTTGAATATCGCTAATTGTTAATTCATCTTTTGGTTCGTTTGAATCAGCTTTCTTCAATTGCGTTAGTAGTCTTTGTCTTTCTGTATTATCAGTAATTGAATCAATAACTGCTTTAGCTTCAGTGTAAGCTTGTGATCTAGCTGCTTCTTGTCTTGCATAACTTGAAGAGATTTCATTTTCTATTTCTTGTAAGTTATTTGTTGTTCTTTCAGAATCATTATTGCCGTTCATTAAATTATTAACTCTATCAATAAAGTTTTGTCTTTGTTGTGGATTTTGAATTTTATTAATTTTAGCTATTAATTCAGCTGCTTTTGTTTCTAATTAAGTTTCTTTGTTTACTCTATTTAATAAATCTTTAAGATCAGCAATAGTTTTTGCTGGATCATTTATAAGTTTTTGTAAAGCTTTTTTCTTATTAGAAAGTTCTTTACCTTCAGATTGGCCTAAAGCATCAATAGCAGCATTTCTTGCTTTTGCAACTTCTGCTTGTGCTTTTTGTTTTAATTCATTTAATTTTTCTTCTGTTTGATTTGTTTCATTATTAACATCTGCATTTAGCGAATCATATGAAGTAGTATTATCACCACTAGCTTCCAATCCATACGCCAATGCAATAGCGGCTTTAGCGGCATTTTTAAGTTCTTTAATTTTATTATTTATAGCTGTAACAATATTATCTAATTCAACTAAATCAACAGTTCTATGACTTGCATCATCAAAAGGAGCGGCTTGATCTTTTCTGGAAACAAGTGAATTTTTGAAATCAGTACCATCTTGAAGTTTTGCAAGGGCTTCATTAACGACTTTTCTTTTAGCTTCGATTTGCTTGTCTTCTTTTGCTTTTTCATCTTGAGCTTCTTGTAAGATTGTTACTGCTTGAGCTTCAGTAGTAGCTGAATCTAATCTAGATTGTAATTCAGTTTTTTTAGCTGAATCCTTTGTTCTTAATCTATTGATTTCGACTTGAGCTTCAGCTTTTTTAATTTCGAAAGCTTTTTGTGTTGTAACTTTATTATCTAATGTATTTGCTTCTGTTGTAGCTTGCGAAGGATCTGTAATTGAATTAATTTTTTCTAATTCTCTTTCATATTGAGTTTTTTTAGCTGTATCAGAAATTTGAGCTATTTTATCTCTTAATTGTTGTTTTTTAACTTCTAAATTCTTTAAAGCACTTTGATCATCAGAAAACGCTTGATCTATTTTATTTGATAAATTTTGTAAATTGTTCTTAATAATTTCTGTATTTACAATAGGCACACCATTATCATCATTTAAAGCTAAATTAAATGCATTAAGTAATTCCTGTTTCTTGGTTTCATTTTCAATAACATTAATTCTTTCTCTTAATTCATGGGCTTTTTGATTATTAGCTAGTTCTTTGTTTTTATAATCAATAGCTTGCATTCTAATTTCATTTGCATCTACTTTAGTTTTAGCATTATTCAATAAATCTTGTAATTCCTGTTTCTTGGCTTTGTTTTCAATTTTTATAATTTCATTAAAAGCCTCTTTCTTGCTATTTTCCAATTCTAATTGATTAATTGAATCATTGCTAGTATCAGTTTTTTTAGAATTTACAAACTCTGTTTTTAAATTTGAAAAATTATTTTCAATATTATTTATAAAAATACTTATAACATTAATCTTTGAATTTAATGGTAAATTTTCTATTTCAAATAAAACTTGGTTTTGTTCTAAATTAACTTTACTATAGGTTTTTTCATATTTTTCCCCATTAACTAAATAAACTAATTTAGAAACAATATTTTTGTTTAATTTTAAATCTGTCTTTATTGTTATTAAGACACTTCTATCAGAAGTACTTTCAAAATTTAAATCTTTAACTTTAAAAAAATTATTCTTATTTACTGAACAACTTAAAGAAATTGAAATAAAAGAAACTCCAGAAAGAAGAAATAATAATTTTGATAATTTGTTATTTTTTGTCATTTTAACCCCTTGTTATAAAATAATCATAACAAAAAATTATTTTTAGTAATTAAAAATTACTAAAAATTTTAATATTTGATTTTGACTTAAACAACTATAAAATAGCATTTTATAAACAAAATGTTCATTTTTTAAAAAAGCAGTTATAAACTATAATTAGTATATTTTTACATATTAGTATATATATGAAAAAATGCTACAAAAATAAAAAACCTTATCACTTTAAACAGGGAAATTTTTTTCGGACACTTTAATTCTATTCAGATTCAATTCTTGGATTTAACCAAAAATTGAATCTGAATAGGATTTTGTTTTTACAATTTTATTCTTTTATAATTATATCAATTTACAAATTCGCTAATTTTGTATGATAATTCATCAAAATTCATTTGACGACACTTCATAGAAAAGTCAGGAAAAATTTCGCTTTTAAGTATCGAGAAAAAATACTCAATTTCACGATTATCTAAACTATTTCCAATTCTTGACATTGATATCTTTCCATTTAAAGATTTGATTTTATTGATATAGTCTATTGATGAATATGCAGAACCATGATCTGAATGTAAAATAAAATTATTTTTAAATTTTGTATTTTTAATATTATTTAAAACTAATTCAGTATCATTATTTAATGATATTTCATATGTTACAAATTTTGTTTTATGATCAATTATAGCTGATAAATAAATATGATTTTGATTAATGTCTTTTGGAGCTGGTATATAAGTTACATCGGTTGCGTAAATTATGTTATTTTTTGAATTATAATCTCTTTGAACCAAATCCGCAAACTTAACATTAGTATTTTTATGTTCTTTTTGTCTCTTTTTTCTACGTACAAAAGTGAATAAATTTAATCTTTTCATATAGTTACCAAGGGTTCTTGGGTTCACTTTAATGTTATAAGTTAAAAATAAATATTTGGATAATCTTCTTCTACCATATCTCATTTTGTTATCAGCAAAACTTTGACGAATGACTTCTTCGTGTTTAATATATTCTTGTTTTTCAATTTTTTTAACTTTTAACTTTTCATAATATGTTGATCTGGATATTAATAGAATCTTTGATTTATTACTTGATGAAAGCTTTTCAATTTCTTTAATATTTTTAATATCAACATCAATGTTATTTTCATTAAAAATTCTATAGTAGTATTTTATAACCGCATCTTTTTCATCATCTTTTAAGGTATCAATTCACGTATAGTCAAGAACTTTCCTTTTCTTTCTACCTACACCTTTGCCTTTTTTACTTGATTTACCAGTTTTAGATTGAATATTCATGTTCAAATTATACATTTTTCTTTTTCTCAACATTCATTCTAATGATTTGTTATTTCAATAATTTTGTCTAATTGAAAAAGAGATTTGTTCGAACTCAAATTTACTAATCTTGCGACTTTTGAAGTCATCATATGCGTTAAAGATTTTTATTCATTCTTCTTTTTTTAAATGTCTCATAAATATTCTCCTTTTAAATTTGTGAAAAAATCACCCGAAAGTGTCCGGATGATTTTTCCCAGTCTACTTAGTGTGATAAGGAATTTTCTTAGATATATATCTTTTTTTAAATTAAATTAATTGGTGATCTTCTAATGATTTTCTGATAGCATCAATTGCTTCTTGTTCATCTTCACCAGATGTTTTAATTGTAATTTCAGCACCGTATTTAATTCCAAGTGCCATAATATTCATAATTGATTTTAAATTACCTTCACGTCCGTTGTATGATAATTTTGCTTCTGATTTATATTTAGCAGCGATAGCTGTAACTAATGAAGTTGGACGAGCGTGTAATCCAATTGGATCAATAATTTTACATGTAAATTCTTTCATAAGTACCTTTCGAAATTTAATAGATTTACTTATCTAAATTATTATACCATAATTTTAGATTAATGTTTTTACTCAATCAAAAAAGAAGTTTTCTAATTTATTATATTCTCTTTCACCATGAGGTATTAAGTGGAAATCTGAAGAACGTTTATCATATTCATTGAAGATTCCATTTATTTCATTTACTATTTTTCCTTCTAGAATATCAACAGTTTCATATTGAGAAAACATGCTACGTGGATCTAAGTTATTTGTTCCCACTCATGCTACTTGGTCATCTATGATACCCATTTTAGTATGTAAGAAGTGATCATCGTAAATTTTTACTTTAAGTCCAAATTTGATGAATTTATTGAGTTGGTTTAATCCTACTTTATAAACAAAATTTTTGTCTGGTAATCCAGGGAAATAAATAGTAATATCTACATTGCTTTTTAAAGCAATTATTAATTGTTTTTCTAATGAGTTAGTGATTGTAAAGTATGGAGTTGCTATTTTTATACTTTGCTTTGCGTTTGCTAAAGATAATAAGAAAAAGTCTTCAATTTTTGAATGATTGTATGATGGTGAATCAGTTAATAATAAAGCGTTTGAATTAATATTTAAAGTTGGATCAATTTCATAATTCAAGTATTTAGTTACATCAATTTTTTCTCGTGCTATTAATCTTCATAATTTGAAAAATAGCAAGATATATTCATTAACATATGGACCTTGTATTTCATAGTTTAAATCAATTCAATGTCCGTATTTTGGGCTTAATGATGCATATTCATCTGAGATGTTATTTCCACCAGAAAATACTTTTTGTGAATCAATTAAAATAAATTTTTGGTGGTTTCTACTAAATGATGAATAATTAATGAATGGGTAATAAATTTTTCCAATCATTTTGATTTTGAATGAATTTGATTTGATGAGGTTTTTTAAATATTTACGTTGTTTACCAATTGCTCCAAAATCGTCAATTAGTCATTTAACTTCAACACCTTCAGATTGTTTCTTTTTTAAAATATTAATGATTTCTTTCGAGATTTCAGAATTCTTAATTATATATGTAACAATAAAAATACTTTTTTTAGCTTTTTTAAGTTCTTTAATTAGTTTTTGATAAAACCTGTAACCTTCAGTTTCTAATGTTATTTGTGCATCATAGGAAGTACTATGTTTAGAGTTTTGAACTTTTGTAACTATATTCGAGTTAGATGCAGGTAAGCTGCCATGAATTTGCTCTTTATAATGAGATATCTTATAATCTGGAAGAGAGTCAAGTTTTAACTCTCTTTTTTTCTTGATATCTAATCCGAAGATTAAAAATAGAATATGTCCTATTATAGGTAAAAATAAGATTAAGTAAATTCAACTAAACTTAGCTTCATTATTCCTATTTTGGCTGTATATCACTAAGATAAAAATTACATTAGCTAAATACATACCTACTAATAGCAACCAAATTAAAAGCGAGTTAAAGAATACAGTTGAAAAGATAATACCAAAGATAATAATGATGGCTATTAAAAGTTGGATTATAAATAAAATCATTCTTTTAACATTAAAACTTAATTTCATTTTAGTCCTTATTTGATATTTTTAAAAGGTGTATCAAAATTCTTGATATAAAACTTTTCATTTGGATAAATTTTATTTAATTCTTGATAAAAACCTCAAGCATAAACTTGTTCAATCATGTGAGGAATTTCAATTATATTAATTTTTAGTTCATAATATGTGATTCATTCATTTCATTTAATATCGCTTGTTATGAATAAATCAATGTTTAATTCATTGTGCATTTTGATTATTTGATCCATTGATCCAGAACCACTTAACATTGCAACTTTTGAAAAAACTTTATTATTATCTTTTTCAAAGTTTGACCTCATTTTATCCTTAAATGAGAAAATTTGATTAAACTTTTCAATTAATTCACCTAATTTTAGTGAGTTATTGAATATTGCACTATATGTTGGTGATGTTTTATCAAATCATTCTTTCGGCAAGTCTAAAAAGTTAAAAATTTGATATGAAGTTCCAAACAAATCTGAATCATAATTAGTATGCATAGAATACGCTGTTATTTGTAACTCTTTTAGTTTTTTGTAAATTGGTAATTTATAAGGAGATTGTTCAAATTCGTCTTTTAGTGTGTCTTGGAAGATAAAAGGATGATGTGTTAAGATCACATTACAGTTATTATTTATAGCAAATTCTAAAACTTCTGTTGTCAAATCAATTGCTAAAACTGCACCTGTGAATTTTTTGTGTTGTTTTGATTTAACTGAATACCCTGTTTTGTCTCATGGTTCAGCATTTTGTTCTGGATATAGTGTTTGTAATTTATTTATAAATTCTTTAATTGTCATGATTATGCAAAGTTCTTAAGTACAGAACCATATTTTGGGTGATTTCTTAATTTTTTAAGAATTTTATTTTCAATTTGTCTAATTCTTTCTTTTGAAACATTATTTCTTAGTTTAGCTAATTCTTCAAGGCTGTGAACTTCATATGGATTACCATTTTCATCTTCACCAACACCATAACGTTTACAAATTAATTCTCTTTCATCTGGTTCAAGTCACTCTAACATTTCTTTTAAAATAACACTTAATTCTTCTTTTGAAGAGTGGTCAATTGGACTAATTACTATATCATCTTTAACAAAGTCACTAAATTGAGAGTCATTTTCTTTTCCGACTTGTTTATCAAGCGAAATAGGATCTGTGTTGATTTTTCTGATATACCTTACTTTTTCAGCTGTAAAACTTGGACTAATTCTTTTTGCGATTTCTTCATCAGATGGCTCATAGCCAAGTTCTTGGTGTAATTCTCTTTCTACTTTTGAAACTTTATTGATTGTTTCAACCATGTGAACCGGTACACGAATAGTTCTTGCCTGATCAGCAACAGCTCTAGTAATTGCTTGTCTAATTCATCATGTTGCATATGTTGAGAATTTAAACCCTCTTGATACATCGTACTTTTGTACGGCTTTCATAATTCCTGCATTACCTTCAGAAATTAAGTCAATAAATGAAAGACCCCTGTTTTTGTATTTTTTAGCATTATTAATAACTAAACGTAAGTTTCTGTTAATTAATGTATCACGAGCTTTTTTACCTCTGAAACCACCTTTATCCATTCTGCTTGCAAGTTCTTTTTCTTCTTCTTCAGTTAATAACTTACCATATTTACCAATTCAACGCATGTATCATTTAACAATATCATTAGTTTCAGTAAGTTTGTTTGATAGATTTTCTGGTTTCTTTTCATCAAAAGAATACATTAATGAAGAATTGGGATCATTAAGGTTAATTTCTTCGCCAAGACCAAAATCATCATCATCATTATAATCTTGATAAATATTTTCTTCCTCTTCGACTTCTTCTTCCTCGTCCTCTTCTTCTTTTTCTTCTTCTTCAGAATAATTTGAAGCTTCAGTTAATTCATCATCTCAATCGCCAAGACCCTCTAAATCTTCATCGATGAAGTCTTCATCATCTTCACTATCGATATCTTCAGTGATTTCTGCATCATCAATATCATCAAGATTAGAACTTTTTTCAAAGTCATCTTCATCAAAATCGATTTCTTTTGATGTTGATTTTTTCTTTGATTTTCCAACTTCATTTTGAAGGTAGTCAAAATCAACATCATCATTATCTCCGAAATCTAATTCATTTTTAAGGATTCCTAATTCCATTAAAAGTGATAATAAATCATCCATTTGGTCATCTTCAACTTCCAAACGGTTATCAAGAAGTGAATTCATTACTTCTTCTTGAGTTAAATAATCTCTTTTAAGTCTTTTTAACTCTTTCTTTAAAAATTTTATGAAAGGATCGAATTCTTTTTTCATGATACTCCTTTATATCTTTTTATCTTTAAACTCTAATAATGTGTTTTTAATGTTTAAGTTTAGTTTTGAATTTAAAACAATTTTCATTTCTTGATTTTCGTTTTTGAATGCTTGTTGAAATTCAGTAATTAATGGATTCAAGGATACTTTTCCACCATTACTAATTGTTTCTTTAATTTCTTCTAAACTTTTTTCATAAAAATCATTAACATCTTTTTCACTTATATTTTGTGAAAGGTTTATGATTAATTTTTTTATTTTATTATGCATCAATAATTCACTATTATTGATTATTTCTTTAATTGTTGGCTCTTCTTGTCCATTTAAAAGGTCAAAGTATTTCATTTGCTCTTCTTTAATTGAATCAAATGTATTAAGCAAGGATTCTGGTTTACTAAAAAGAATCCTTGAGTTTTCTAAGTTGTAAAATTTCTTTGCTAATTCAGGTTTTAAAATAAAGTATATTAAAAACTTAATTCTTATATTTGAAGCTAAGATATTTTTTATTTCATTAAATTTATTGGTATGTGTTAAATATCTATTGTCTTGTTCATAATATTGATCAAATGGTTGTTTTAAAAATTCTTGATATGGAGGTTGATAATAATCATCATAATATTGATTATAACCATCATCATCGCTATTTTGATATGCGGTAGTTGAATTAATATTTCCGATTAAGTCGTAGTTAAATTCAGATTTCATTCTGTTAGAAATATATGATTTTTGATCATAATTTAAAACTAGCATATATTCTTTGATGTCTTTATTAAAATCTTTGACAGAATTGTATTTAAAATTTGTACGTAAATTATGTTTGTTAACAAATGATTCATAAATAAAGTCAACAGCAGAAACTTTTTGATTTATTACATCTAGTAAAGTTTCTTTTCCGTGTTTATCTAAAATTTCACCAGCGTCTTTTTCGAGTGTGTTTATAACTACTGATACATTATTAACTTTACCAGCATATAATGTTTTAATTGATTTAAGCGTTGCATCTCTACCTGCTTGATCGCTATCCAAGAATAAAATTACTTCATGTTTGTTTAAAAGGTATAAGTGATCACTAGTTAAAGCGGTGCCCATTATTGCAACAGTATTATGAATTCCTGCTTTATATAATGAAATAACATCCATAAATCCTTCAACAATATAAACTTTCTTTTGTTTATTGATTTCCTCTTTAGCATTATGGTAGTTATAAAGTATTTTTGATTTTTTGAATAATTTTGTTTCAGGTGAGTTAATATATTTTGGTTTTTCATTATTATCAAGTGCTCTAGCACTAAACCCAACAACTTCTCCGTAGTTATTTCTAATAGCAAAAGTAATTCTATTAAAAAATAATTCTTTTAAGTTTGCATTAACTATACCTGAATTGTAGATTGTATTATTGTTAAATTTTGTGTTCGTATTTAAATACTCTAAAAGTTTATTCGATGGCGCATAACCAATATCAAATATTTTTCTTATTTCAGCATCTCATAAGTTTCTTGATTCAAGATATTTGATTGCATTTTGGTTTTTGATAATTTCAATCTTGTAAAATGAGTTAACAACATTTAGAATTTCTAATGATTCTGTATCTTCGACACTTTTCGATGCAGTGTTTGATGGTTTGTACGATGTAAAATCAAATTGAATATTTAAATCAGCTGCAAGTAATTCTAGAGCCTCATAATAAGATTTACCTAAAAATTTAACTATAAAACTAATTACATTTCCGCCTTCTTGACAAGCAAAACATTTATAAAGTTGTTTTGTTTGTGAAACCGAAAAACTCGGTGTTGTATCTTGATGAAAAGGACAAAGTCCTACAAAGCTATTTCCTTTTTTGTTTAAAGAAATATGATTTGAAATTACATTTACAATATCGGTTTTTTCAA
This sequence comes from Mycoplasmopsis edwardii, assembly GCF_900476105.1. Classification (NCBI taxonomy): domain Bacteria; kingdom Bacillati; phylum Mycoplasmatota; order Mycoplasmoidales; family Metamycoplasmataceae; genus Mycoplasmopsis; species Mycoplasmopsis edwardii. Next base: position 406,545 of record NZ_LS991951.1, on the reverse strand, counting down.
GAATTTCGTTTTTAATTGTTTCTAAATCTATTTTCGACATAAATTAGATGTGTTTGATTAGATCATCGATTGAAACTCTAATTTGTTCCATTGTATCTCTGTTTCTTAATGTAACAGAATTATCATTCAATGAATCATAATCAACTGTTAAACATCAGTATGTTCCAATTGCATCTTGTCTTCTGTATCTTTTTCCGATTGATCCAGCTTCATCATAAGTTACTGATAAACCTTTATCGAGTAAAAGATCAAAAACTTCTTGAGCTTTATCAGAAAGTTTTTTAACAAGTGGTAAAACTGCAACTTTGTATGGTGCAATTTCTTTCGGGAACCTTAAAACAACTCTTGAATCATTTTCTTGTAAATCTTCAACTTCATATGCATCTGAAATAACAGCTAGCATTAATCTATCTAATCCAATGCTTGGCTCAATAACATAAGGAATTACCTTTTTGTTTGTTTCTGGGTCTAAGTAATCTAAACTTTCGTTTGTTGCTTTTGAATGAGAAGATAAATCATAATCAGTTCTGTTAGCAACCCCAAGCAACTCACCTCAACCAAATGGGAATTTATATTCAATATCTGTTGTTCCTGCAGAATAATGTGAAAGCTCTTCTTTTTCGTGGGCTCTTAATTTTACGTTTTCTTCTTTTAAACCAAGTTTTAAAACAAATTGATGCGCTTTATCAATGTAATATTTAAATCATTTATCTGCTTCTTCTGGTTTTGTGAAGAATTCTAATTCCATTTGTTCAAATTCTCTTGTTCTAAAAATAAAGTTTCCTGGTGTTACTTCATTTCTAAAACTTTTTCCTACTTGCCCAATTCCAAATGGTAATTTTGCTCTTGAAGTTCTTAAAACGTTTTTAAAGTTAACAAAGATACCTTGAGCTGTTTCTGGTCTTAAGTAAACTTTTGATTTAGCACCTTCAACAACTCCTTGATGTGTTTCAAACATTAAGTTAAATTGTTTGATTTCGCTTCATTGGGTTTTTGAACCTTCATATTCTTTTAAGTTTTCATTTAAGAAATCTTGAATCTCTTGGTTTGACATTTTTTCAGGAACCATTGTTTCATCGATTTCTTGAATTAACTTATCTGCTCTATATCTTTTTCCATTAACTTTATTTTCAATAAGTGGATCACTAAAGTTTGAAACGTGACCACTTGTAACTCAAACTTGAGGATTCATAAGAATCTTTGAGTCTATTAAAAAGTTATTAGGTTCTTTTAAGATAAAATGTCTTTTTCAAAAATCACGAATATTATCTTTTAAAAGTGCACCTAATGGTCCATAATCTCAGGTATTTGAAAGACCTCCATAAATTTCACTACCTTGATAAACAAATCCAAAATTCTTTAAATGGCTAACTAATTCGTCCATATTTTTTTTCTTATCTAACATAGATTTCTATTATATCAAAAAACCACTTTTATTTATTAAATAAAAGTAGTTTAAAAAATGTTGAAATATAGGGTTAAATGTAACTTACAATGATAAAGATAATGAAAACTAAAAAAGAAATTAATAAATTTAAGAAATATGGAAAGACTGTTTTATTAGGAAAAGATTCTTTAAATTCGTGATCTCTTTTTTTGGTCTCTAGATATATTCTTTTCTCAGTTTCAGACATTGAGCTTAGTTTCTTTTTCTCTCTTTTTTCTTGATATTCTGGTGAACCATTTTTAATTTTATTGATTGTTCTTGATAAAATTCCAATCTTTAAACCAAAAATTGTTAATGAGATTAAAAATGTCACAAGACTTGCTAATGCAAAAGAATTAATAAGTTTGTAAGATTGGTTATTGTGTTCAACTAAATAAGAAACAAGAGATGAAGTGAAAAACACTAAAATTAGAGCTAAAGATATTATATAAAGTCTTTTTTGGGTAAACTGGAACTTTAAATACAGCTTTAAAATTTGTGATTTTTTAATATTTTTATCCATTTTTTACCTTCGAAGATTTTAGTTGTTTTACATTTTTTACAAGCTTTTTAACTAAGAATTTGAATCTTATTTTAGATAAAAATCTTTTAAAAGTTCCTAGTTCTTTACTCAATTCCATTTCACTTTTTATAACAAGTGACTTTTTATCATAGCTATAGTAAATATAACTATTAAAGAATGTTTTTTTGTTTGCAATTTTGAATGTTAGAAGATTGTGTGATCACTTATTGATTTTGTTAATTTTGTTAATTTCACTAATTTTATATTTCTTGTAAATTTTTTCACCTACAAAGTATGATGTTAAAATATCAGTTGCATTTTTGTAACTGATTTTTATATCATTCGATAATAAAAAAACATTTTTATTTGATTCTTTCATCTTTTTGTATTTATAGTAAAAAAGATCATTATTAATTTTTTGGTTATAAAGCATAAAACAAAATTGAATAATAAATGGAATATTGTTATGATCTAAGTTTCTGTTTAAGTTTGTTGAAAACTTACCGTCTACAAAGCTCATAAGCACATTATTTGTTGTTATTTCACTATTTTCTCCAAATGGAATTTTGTATCTATAAAGTAACTTATATATGTTTTTAGATGCATAAAAAGGAACAAAAATTTTGTTTTTGTTTAATACTCCATCTCTTTTTCATGATAAATAATAATCATTTATATACATATAAGCTAAATCATCTTCAGTTAATAAAACATACTTATTTTTAGCTTTTACATACATTTTTAATTCATTATTTGCGTTCAGTACAATTAAAATATCAGCTTTATATGTATTAAATTTTAAACTTCTTCAAAATCTAAAATTAAGTTCATCAAAATATAAGGAATTCTTGTATAAAGAATTCATTTTATGAACTTTGAACCCTGAGTTAACCAATAATTTGTTGATTATGTAACTTTTTTCACTGTCTGAAATTAAAGTGTAAACATTAAAAGTAGGTTTTTTAGATAATTTTGAATACTTATCAAGGTTTTCTCTTAATAATTTTTCAGAGTAGAATGTAATAATTTTATCAATATTTAAGGTTGATGTTTCTCTAAGTTTACTTAGAATTAACATATTTTGAAAGTTTAATAACTCTATGATAAACGAGTTTTGTTCTTCTAAACTAATTTCATTATTTTTATAAAAGATTTTTAAATAATAATTATTTGTATTTGGATCTTTATTGATTAAAATACCATTTGTAATGTCTCATGTTTTAGTTGTTTCAGAGATCATGAACTCACTAACAACGCTTGTATTATGTACAAAAACTTGAAACTTATATCTGTTGAAAAATTTAATTAAAAAATCTTTCATTTTAAGTTCATGTGGTGAGTTTGAATTTAAACCAATTACAATTTTTTTATTTTTTTGAAATTCATAATTTTTAACAAAAATATATGAAATAGCAATTAATGTGAAAAAGTTTAATTGATTAAACCCTAGCATTCCATCACCTTTAAACTTAATTCCATGAATTGTGGCTTCTGGTTTACTTGTAAAACTTTCATATATTTTTTTATCATTATTAATTATTTGTAGAAAACTTTCAAATGAATCGTTATATATGCCTTCATTTTTATAAAAGTTATATCAGACTTTTAATGTATCCCCATTCATATAAAAACCTTTCTTTATTTATTTCAAATTTTACCAAATTTAGAGTAAAATAGACTATATTAATAGTTAAAAATATTAGGAGGACTATGTCACTAAAAGCAGGTATTGTAGGGTTACCAAACGTTGGAAAGAGCACATTATTTAGCGCTATTACTAAAAAACAAGTTGAATCATCTAATTATGCTTTCACAACCATTGAACCAAATATTTCATCAGTTCCATTAATCGACCCAAGACTTCAACAAATTGCAGATATTATTAAACCAGATAAAATTGTTTGAGCTACTTTTGACTTTGTCGATATTGCTGGCCTTGTTAAAGGGGCTTCAAAGGGAGAAGGGCTTGGTAACAAGTTTTTAGCCAACATTAGGGAAGTGGATGCAATCATTCATGTTGTTAGATGTTTCGAAGATAAAAACATTATGCACGTTGCCAATTCAGTTGATCCAGTTAGAGATAAAGACGTAATTAACTATGAATTAATGTTAGCTGACTTAGAAACAATTAACAATGTGCTTAATAGAGTTGCTAAAAAAGCTAAATCTGGTGATAAAGATGGAATTATTGAGCAAAATGCTGCATTAAAAGTTAAAGAAGCACTTGAAAACAATATTCCAGTTAGAGAAGTTCAGTTTGATGAAAATGAAGAAAAATTCATTAAAGGTTACCACTTATTAACTTTCAAACCAATCATTTATGTGGCTAACTTAGGAAATGAACAATTTTTAAATTACAAAGAAGATAAATTATTCTTAGAATTACAAAATTCGCTAAAAGATTATGAAAAATTAATTCCGATTTCTGTTCAAGTTGAGTCAGAACTTGTTACTATTGAAAATCAAGAAGAAAAACAAGAATTACTTGATTTATACGGAATCAAAACAAGTGGACTTGATTTATTAACTAGAGAAGCATTTGACTTATTGAATTTAGAAACATACTTTACTGCAGGTCAAATTGAAGCTAGAGCTTGAGTTTACCATAAAGGTTGAGCTGCACCAAGATGCGCTGGTGTAATCCATACAGATTTTGAGAAAAAATTTATCAAAGCAGAAGTTATTTCATTCAATGATTACATTCAATACGGTGGTGAACAAGGTGCTAAAAACGCTGGAAAAATGAGACAAGAAGGTAAACAATACATAATGAATGATGGTGATATTTGTCACTTTAAATTCGGAAAATAATTACATTAATTAGAAGTATTTAGACAATGTCTAAGTATTTTTTTATGCAAAAACCATGCATTATTATGCATGGTCATCACTATATAAAATGTTAAATAATTTTAAATAAGATAAGAAAAACTAAAATAGTAATTGTAATAATTATTATTATTGAAATGATTGCAAAAGCATATATAAAACTATTTTTGTAATATGTTTTTCTTACATTTGCAGATGATGGATTAGCTTTGATAATGTTATTAACTAATTTAGTGTATTGCTGTTCGCTTCTTTTTTCTTTTTTATTTTTGTTCATATTTAGATTTTAAATCAGGCATCACAGCTAATGCAAGAGCTTCAGGACCTGTGTGAACAGCGATTACTGAAGGTGTTAAGAATGTTGAAGTTGGCTTGAAGTATTGGTTATTTTCAACAATTTTATTCATTTCGTCTTTAATTCCGTGAATAAATGTAACAACAAACTTGTTTTTTGATGTTTCATCTTTGTTTTCTTCACAAAATTCAACAACACTTTCAATTGCTTTTTCAACACCTTTTGCAACAGTTCTTTTCAAGTATTTAGATTTAACAGTACCATCTTCTTCGTATGAAAGGATTGGCAACATAGAAATTTTAGTTAAAACAAATTTCTTAAGTCCATTTAATCTACCACCTTTAATCATGTAGTCGATTTTTTCTGGAACAATAATTGTCATTGATGATTCATTAATTCAATTTAATTCTTCAAATAATTGATTGATTGTATAGTTTTTAACTTCATAAAGATTTTTTAAGTATTCTACAGTTTTAACAATTTGGTCACCAATTAAGTGGTTTTCCATAACATAAACGTTCCCTAAATCTGCGGCAAGTGTCCTAATTGAATTTGCTGTACTTGATAAATTTGATGAAATACCCATAAAAATAACTTCATCATATTCTTTAGAAGCTTCAACAACTACTTTCTCAATTGTTTCAAGTTTTGGCAATGAAGATAAAACTTTATCGGCTTTTTCGATTTTCTTTAAAGTTTCTAATCTATCATCAATACCATCAAGATAAATTTTTCCATCAATCTCAACTTGCAATGGCAAGAATTTATACCCTAAATCACGAGCTTGTTTTTCTGTTAAACAAGAAAAAGAATCTAATATTATTCCTAATTTTTTCATGTTTTTATTATAACAAATAAACACCCAATAAATAGCGATAAAAATTAAAAAAATTGAGCAAAAACTGGTCAAAATTTTTGGCAGAAATAAATAGATTTTGATTAATATAATAATTAATATTTTTAATTTTTAGTGCTTAAATTCTATATTTTAGATATCAAAAAATGATTCCGCAGACTTTAAAAAACTCAAATTTATTGTATGATATAAATTATGATTAATAATAAGTTTAAAATGGTATTTTTAAGTGTTATTACACTAGGGTTAATTTGAATAAAATGAAAGAAAAAAATCGAGCATAAAAAGAACACTTTTTATCAGGTAGATAACTTACCTTTTAAAATTGAAAGTTTAATTGAATTTTTAGGCGAAGACAACTATGAACTTGATAAACAAATGCCTTCAAGGGTTGTGTTAAAAATCAAAGATATTGATAAAGTTCAATTAGAAAAAATTCAAGGTTTAAAAGGTGTAAGTGGTCTTTTTGTTAAAAGTTCTGTAATTTCAATAATTTTAGGTGTTTATTCAACATCTGTTTACAATGCGTTATTAAATAAAAATAAGGGATAATTATGGCTATAAGAAACGAAAAATATGACACAATATTAAACAATTTACTAGATGTTCATTCTAATGATTCATCTATTTTTACTAAAATGAACAATCAAAGCTTTTTTGATTTAAGAAAAGTTATTTCAAATGAGCAATTTGATGAAATTATTTACCATGATGCTTTCGAAATTTCTTTACTTGATGGTGATTTATTAAGTTTTAAGAAGGATGTGCAACAAGCGCAAACTTTTGATGAATTAAGACATGTTTTAGCTACAAAAAACACAAGAAAACTTAAAATTGATAAATTTGTTGAAACACAGAAAAACCTTAATGAAGCAAAAAGATTCATCATTAACAAAATTGAACATAGAGTTCAAGAGTCAGTGAAACAATGAAAAGTTTTAAACCTTGAAGCTACATCAATTTTGGAAGAAACAAACATTTGACCATTACACATTGGGTTTTTATTTACTAGCTTAAGAGTAGATGAAAAAGTTATTTATGCACCATTACTTTTAAAAGAAGTAAACTTTAAATTCGTTAATAGTAAGCCTTACTTAGTTAGTGAAGGAGAAATCAAAGTTAACGAAAAAATTATGTTCTTCTTAAAAAATAATGGAATTAACTTACATATTGACCCAGATTTAAATGAAAGAAAAATGAGTTCATTTGTAAACATTTTAAGAAATGACTGAGATAATTTATTTTCTTTACCAGATGATGTCTTTGGAGAATTTAAAGTTAAAGGACCTATTGAAATCGATAATGAAAATATAGTATTTCATCCAGGTGCTGTTTTAGGTGTATTTCAACCAGCTGGTGGATACTCAAGAAACAGAATGAAAGAAATTATTGAAAAAGATGAACTTGAAAGCATTATTGATGTTGAGATTAACAAAAACATTTATAAAGAAAAAATCAATAAACATCTTAACAATCCACATATTTCGATTTTCAAGATAACTCCTTCAAACCTTTCACAAGATAAAGCAATTATTTCTGCTTTAAACCAACACACAATCATTTGAGGTCCACCAGGTACAGGTAAATCTCAAACTATTGTTAACTTAATTACAAACATTTTAGTTTATAACAAAACAGCTATTGTCGCATCACAAAAGAAAGCAGCATTAAACGTTATTAAAGAAAGACTAGGCTCATTACAAGACTTTTGTTTATTCATTTTAAAAACCAAAAACATGAATAAGAGTGAGTTTTATAAACCAATTGAAAAATATTTAGATCAATTAGAATCATTTGACGGTGGAGCTCAAGCTGACCCATCACCAATTATTAGCGCTAAAGAAATTGAATACATTAATATCGTAAATGGATTATTAACAAACAAAGACATTCAAAGAATTCTTTATGCTTATTATCAATTAGCAATGAGTGTTAAAAATCCTAATTACTCAAATGATATTGAATTTATTATTAATTTACCAAATGATATTATTTACCCAGATAAAAAATTAACAAATGAAGATGTTGTAAATCTTATGCTTAAGGAAAACAATGCTAAATGATTTACATTTACTTCAAAATCACGTAAAGTTAAAAAAGTTGCTGAAGAAATCAAAGAGAACTTCCCTGTTTTTGATGGTAGCTTTGCAGATGTTGTTAAATACTTCCAAAATGTAGCTACATCAGAAGAAAATGGAAGAGTAATTAGTGAAATCAACAAATTAATTGAACTTTCAAAAGAAATTGACTTTAAACAAGTTGTATCAAACGAAAAAGTAATTCATAGAATTTTATCTCAAAGAATTAATGATAAATTCCAAAGAATGACTCCAGAAGAAAAGAAAGAATATGTTGAATTCTCTCAATATATTAGACTCAAAAAAGATGAGCCTTACAAAATTGTTAAAAAATTCGCCAGAATTATTAAGATAATTTACCCAGTTATTGTCGCTACACCAGATACAGATCTTTCTTCATGAGAGCAAAAAGAATTAGATTACGCTATTTTAGATGAATCAAGTCAGATCTTTATTGAAAAAGGATTGCCAATTTTATATCTTGCTAAAGTTAAAGTTCTAGCTGGTGACCCAGAACAAATGAGACCAAGTAACTGATTTGGTTCTAGAAGCACTGATGATTCAATTTTTGGTAGAGTAGAGTCATTATTAGACTATGCTTCATCATTAAACGTTATTCAAATACTTCTTGATAAAAACTATCGTTCAAATCATGCGGCGTTAATGTCATTCTCATCAAAACACTTTTATAAATCGCAGTTAGATGTAGTTGATTCAAATGATCAAGTTAACACTGAACCAATTGAAGTTCATGAAGTAGAAGGTGCATGAAAAGACTCTAAAAACGTTGAAGAAGCCAATAAAGCAATTGAATTACTTAAACAAAATATTAATAAATACAAGAAGATTATCCTTTTAGCTTTTAACGTTCAACAAAGCGATTACATCAATGAGGTTATTTTAGATAATAACCCAGAATTAGAAGAAGCTTTAAACGATAGAAGACTTTTAATTAAAAATATTGAAAATATTCAAGGTGATGAAGCGGACTTAGTTATTGCAACTGTTTCATATGACAAAAATACAAAACTTTCATCAACTTATATTTGTAGACCAACAGGTAGAAATGCTCTTAATGTAGCAATTTCACGTGCAAAAGAAAAAATGATTGTTATTAAAACAATTAAATCATGAGAAGTTAACTTATCAGGTAACTTCTCTGAAGATATGCTAACTTTTAAAGAATGATTAAGATTCTTAGAAAAACCAACTTCAGAAAAAAGAAGAGAAGTTTACGACTCATTTAACAAAAAACTTGAAGATGATTCTGATTCATTATTTAGATATAACAAAAATGAAGAATATTCAAAAATGGAGTTTAATGAAAACTCTAAATGATTTAAAAAACATGTTTATGACTCAATAGAAGCTGCAATTAACAACAAACTTGAATATGAAATCTTTGAAGATTACAACGTTGGATCAATTAGCATTGATTTAGTTGTAACCAAAAACAAAAAACCATACAAATGTTTCTTATTTGATAACTATGACTATGGTAATAAAAATGATAAATACATGATTTTAAGAGATAGATTCAGATTTTTAGAATCTAAAAAATATGACATCAATGTCATCTCGCCAATTTCATGAATAAGCATTCAAAACAATCTTAAAAACTGATTTAAACCAGTAAGTAATGGTGATATCACAAACTTCCAACCAACATCAACATACATTTTAAACAAAAACAGTTTAGAAAACTTTAAAGATGATGAAAATGATGATGTAAAAATCGAGCAACTTTCAGAAATTAAAACAGTTGCTGAACAAAACATTATTTCAGTACTCGAAGATAATAATACAGTTCAATCTGAAACACTTCATGATTCAGAAATTAATTTAACACACACACAACAAACTGAAGGCATTGACTTAGGGTTTGAACATTCAAAAGAATTTAATTATGAGCCAAGTAAACAAACTAACTCATTCGAAATAAATGAATCAAACACTCAAGAATCATTATTTAGTGAAAATAATGAAGTTGTTTATGAAGAAGAACAAATTGAGCAACCTAAAGAAGCTTTAACAAACACATTCGAATTCGATAAAACAAGTTCATTTAAGTTTGGTAAAACAAACACATTCACAATTAATGATGAAATTTTCGAAGATTTAGAAGGTGAAGAAGAAGTTATTTATCAAAAAGAATCTAAAGAACCTGAAGTTGAACGTGAATATTTTGACTTTAATTTCCAAGAATATGAAAGAGAAATTAAGCCAGTAGTAAAAGAACCTGAAATTATAATTGAAGACAAGGAAGAAGTCCCATACGATACAAACTCTGTTGACGACGAAATTAAGAATTTCTTAAACTTAAATTCTAATGTAGTTTATGATGATAATGAACTAAACCAAGAAGTAGAGCTTGAAGAAGAAAATGCTTCAAACATGTATAACTTGGAAAATCAAGAGCAAAATCAAAATGATAATGAATTTTTTAAGGTATTTGAAGATAAAAACGGATCAACATCAACTTTTGTTCTTGAACAAGAAACAATTGAAAATAAAATAGATACTACTAAGGAAGTTGAATTAACTAAAGAATTTTCAATTCCGCCTTTTAAAACTTATGAAAATAAACACGATTTGACATCAACATGAATTTTAGAAGATGATGATTCTGAATGAGACGAAGAATTAGATAATGAAGAAGATGAGGAGGAATAACATATGGTTAAAAATGATTTTAGCTTAGAAGAAGTGTTTTCATTTTTATCAAAAACAGTCAAAAAAAATATTATTATGCACCTTTATACATGCCATGAATTTGAATGTGATGTTAAAACATTAGTTGAAATATTAGATGAAAAACAAGCTAATGTTTCAAAACATTTAAACGATCTCAAAAAAGCAAATATTATTGATGCTAAAAAAGATGGCATTTTCTCATACTATTATTTAACTCAAGAATTTCTTTCAAAATATAAAAACATTTTGGAAGATGTATATTTATTAGACAAAGACAGAATTAACGAATGCATATGTATTAATGATGGACACATGGAGGTTAATAATAACTAAGAAACAAAAAGAAATCAAAATTTTTGATTTCACTAAAGGATTGAGGATATTAATACTTTTAACAATTATTTTATTAGCAGGTCAAATAGCTTTAGAAGTATTGACTCCACAATATGTTAAAAATATTATTAATATTCTTTCCGATAATAATAGTGATTTAAGTTCGCAAAAAAAAGAATCTGAGATTTGATTTAATGGTGGACTTTTATTATTGTTTGTAATTGTAATTATATGCATTTCATTAACTATTCAAACATTACTAATACCTAAAATAACAACTCAATTTACAATGAATTTAAAGAATAAAGTTTTTGCAAAAATACAAGAACTTTCACCACAAGATTTAAGTAAACTTTCAATTGGTGCAATACTTAACAGATTAAATGCGGATGTTTTAAGTTTAGAAAGAACTCTTTCTATGCTTATACTTAACGTAATTAGATCAATATTTGTATTTGGTAGTGCTTTATTCTTTTCGATAACAACATCACCACAACTTTCACTTATATTTGTTATAACAATCCCAATTATTGTAGTTATGGTTTTTGTAGTATCATATGTTCAAAAAATCATTAAAAGACTATTTATATTTAATGATGAATTCAACCAAAAATTACAAGAAAACTTAAACTCACTTAAAACTATTAAAGCTAATGCAACTGAAGAAAAAGAATACAGTATTATTCAAAAACTTACACAAAAACTCACAAAATCTAACTTAAAAATTACTGTAGCAAACTCTGTTTCTGAATCATTTTTTATGATGATTATCTTTATGTCGTTAATCATATTAGCAACAATTGGTGTAAATCAAGTTTTACAAAACAAAATTCAAATTGGTACAATGGTATTATTCAGCACATATATTTGAATGATAACTTTTTCATTTATCGGGATCTTAAACATTGGCTTTAACCTATTTATTGCTAAACCAAGTGCACAAAGAATTAAAGAAATATTAAATTATCAAAGTTTAATCAAAAATTCATTAAACCCAATTAAAGATTTCTCAATTGATGTAATAGAGTTTAAAAACGTGAGTTTTAAACACGAAAATTCTGATTTACTTGTTCTTAAAAACATTAATTTTGTTATCAAAAAGAACCAAACATTAGGAATACTAGGTCAAACAGGTGAAGGTAAAAGTACAATAATTAACCTTTTAGCTAGATTTTTTGATGTTACTTCAGGTGAAATTTTAATCAACAACATTAATATCAAAGAATATGACATTAATAAACTTAGAGAAAAAATTTCAATTGTATTTCAAGATAGCGTCTTATTTAAAGGAACAATTAGATCAAATTTAACTTCATTTAATAAAAATATTGATGATCAAGAAATATATAATGCACTCGAAAAATCTGATATTTACAACTTTGTAAATGGATTAGAAGATAAACTGAATCATAAAGTTGAACCAAAAGGAACTAACTTTTCTGGTGGACAAAAACAAAGATTATCTATTGCTAGAGCTTTATTAAAACAGCCAGAATTATTAATTCTAGATGATGCTACAAGCGCAGTTGATGCAACAACAGAAAAGAAAATTAAAACTGCTATTAATGAAACATTAGGAATGACTAAAATCATAATTTCGCAAAAAATATCATCAATTAAAGATTGTGATTTTATCGCAGTTATAGAAAAAGGTAAATTATCAGCCTTAAGTTCACATGAACAATTATTAAAAACAAATAAAACATATAAAAATATTTTTGAATCACAAAATTCAATGATAGAGGTAACTAATGAATAATAAAGATGTAAATAAATCTCTAAAAAGGATTTTTAGTTATCTATGAATAAATAACAAGTTTTTATTAATTATTGGTGTTTTACTTTATCTACTAGCAACAGGTGGTATGTTATACAACCAAGTATTTATCGGTAAAGTTATTATCGATATGGTTTTGAAAGATTATTTAGCAACAAATGATGCATCGAATTTTAATTGAAGTTTCTTTTATTTGGTAATAGCTTTTTCAGCATTATGATTTTTAGGATCAATTATCTTTAAATTTTTAGGTAACTTTATATTAAGTTACATTACCTTTAAAACAATGAAACTAATTCAAGATAACTTATATTATAAAATTCAAAAATTGCCTATGGGTTATCTAAACAAAGAGTTAAAAGGAGTCATTATTGCGAGCTTTAACTCTGATATAGAAACATTAAAAAACTTTTTTAGAGATGTTATACCAAACAGTATAAACTCAATAATTACTTTAATTGTCTCAGTTATTGTAATGTTTATTATGAGTTGACAACTTTCATTAATTATTTTATGTTTTATGTTGATCATCTTCATTACAAGCTTTTTTATCTCAAGAAAGTCTAAAAAATCTTTTGCTAAAGAAAGAGAAATCAATGCTAAAATTTCAGGATATGTTGAGGAGATTCTTTCAGGATTTAGCACAAATAAAATCTTTAATAATGCTAGCGAAGTAATTGATAAACATAACAAACTAACAGAAGAATATCGTAAAAGAAGCAAAATAGCTTATACATACTCTGGTATATTTTTTCCATTATCGTTCAACTTAGGGTTATTAGGATATGCCTCTGTCGCTGTTTTTGGTGCCATTATTACTCTGAAAGGTAGATACGAGGGTGTTGGTTTAACAATTGGAACTTTAATTGCTTTTACACAATTCTCAAAAAGTTTTGCAAACCCAATAGGGACAATAATGCTTAGTTCAAATGATATTTTAAGAGCACTAGCAGGTGCAAAAAGAATTTTTTCAATTATGGATCAACCTGAAGAAAAAGATCTAGGAAGCTACTATATTGAAAACAAACCAAATAATCATAAAGTTTGAAAAAATATAAATGTTCCAAACTTTGAAAAAGAAGTTAATGGAGAAATTATTTTTAGTAATGTTAGTTTTAAATATGAAGATAAGTATATATTAAAAAACATTTCTTTTAATGTTAATAAAGGTCAAAAAATTGCATTAGTTGGGCCAACTGGCGCAGGTAAAACAACAATTATTAACTTAATTGGAAGATTTTATGAAATTAATGAAGGCGAAATATTAATTGATGGAATTAATATAAATGATATTAAACTTCATTCACTTAGAAATACTTTAGGGTTTGTTTTACAAGAAACACAATTATTTACAGATACAATTGCAAAAAACGTTGCATATGGATCAAATAACGAAATAATTAATTATGAAGATATTAATCAAGCTTTAAAAAACTCAAATTTTGATCGTCATTTAGAAAAATTTAATAATGATACAAATACCATCTTAAAGAACTCAGGTAACTTTTTATCACAAGGTCAAAAACAACTATTAGCTATTTCTAGAGTAAATTACAAAAAACCAAGTATCATAATTATGGATGAAGCCACATCTAATGTCGATTCACTAACAGAAAAAGAAATTCAAGAATCAATGAATAATTTAACTATTAACTCAACCTCAATAATCATCGCACACAGATTAAGTACAATTAAAGATTGTGATAATATCTTAGTCATAAATGATGGGCAAATCCTTGAACAAGGCAATCATGAACAATTAATCAATTCAAAAGGTAAGTATTTTGAATTAGTTAAACATCAAAATAATTTAGGTTAAAGCTCAAAATATGAAAAATTTTCATATCACTATTAATGGTTGAAAACAATAATTTAAATATTTAAAATTATTTACCAAAAGTAACATATATAGTCTTAAACAAAAATTAACTCAATGATATGAGTTAATTTTTTTATTATTTTTTTACCTAAATAAAAAAACTAGATGTTCAAGAATAAACTTTTAAACTATAGAAAATTATATTTAAATATATCATAAGATTAGTTAATTATTAAGTATTATAAAAAAAGAGGTATTAATATTATGAGAAAATGAAAATCAATATTTTCAACTTTAAGTTTATCAATAACATCTGCATTAGCAATTTCAGCTGTATCATGTAATTTTAAAGATAAAAATAATGAAAAACCTAATTCATCTACAAATAGTGAAGTAAAAAAAGATGAAAAACAACAAGGGCCTGGTACAACAATCATCGCAGAAGACACCACTTCTCCAGATGCATCAAAACCAACTAATAACGGAGAAACATCATCTAGTCCGCAACCACAACCAGCAGCACCTACACCAAGTAATGATGGTTCAACATCTACAGCAGATCCTTCAAAACCGACAACAAATGAAGGAGCACAAGGTGGATCAACATCATCAGGTACAACAACTCCACCTACAAATACAGAAGGTTCTGAAGCAACAACACCTAATGGCGATACTCCCAACAGCGATCAATCAAATGCAATTGAAAAATATACTAATGTATTTATATTAGAATCATCTGTAGATAATATTGGTGGAAAATTTGAATTTGCATATAGAAGAAAAAAATCTGAAGCAGAAGGAAAGAACAAAGATTACAAACTAGAAATTCAAAAATATGCACAAAATAAAAAAAAGAAAATATCATATGAATTTTTCGGAGTTAAAGGAACAGGTGGTGATAACTTTTTCAAAGATAGCGAATGAGCAAAAGGAGCTGCAAATATATTTAAACTTAAAGAAGGTATAGAAGCATCTGAGATAATTTCTACATTGCAACCTAATGGCAAATATTTTAAAGCAAATTACAATGAAGAAACAAGAGTTTTAACAATTGAATACAAAGTTTCAAATAATAATGTTCCTGCAGATAAAGTTTTTGTTCAAGAAATTCAAATACCAGTTTCTAAAGCGGCTGCTAATTAATAAATTTTTAAGAGTTAAAAACAAAAAAGTAGACTTTTTTCAAAGTTTATTTTTTGTTTTTCAAAAAAAGAATATTTCTGGAACTGATTAAAATACATATTTACCTATATACCATGCTTAATGGTAAATATGTAAATATTAATCCTTACACAAGGACTAAAGATGTTGTTTTAGATACTGAGACTAATGAATATGATCCTATCGCAGAAAATACTCCTAAAGCTCAAATGCAACTGCAAGTGATGAAGTTTTAGGCTAAACAGTTGTTAATGATGTGAACCTAGAAGATTTAAACAAAGGATATGAAGCAAATAAATTTGAAATCGATTCAACAGAGATTGATGAAAATATAAATTCAAATGTTATCAAAAATCCAACTGAAGTTGAAACAGATTTAGAAGAGAACAACAAAAATAATTCAGAAGAAGATGATGATATAGATGAAGAAGAAACAAAAACAGAAGAACCATCATGAATGAATTCAACTGTTGTAACAGATGTTGATGAAAACAATCTTAACCCAAAAATTAATGGTGAAGAAATTGAATTCGAACTTGAATTAGATGAAGAGTAAAATAAAAATCCCATTTCGGGATTTTTTATTTCTTTTCAAGAATACTAAACATATTTTTTTTGTAAACTTCTACACCTGGTTGATTAAATGGGTTAACACCTAATAGGTATGCACTCATTGTTAAGGCTCTTTCGAAGAACATGAATAATGCACCCAATGTTTCTTCATTAAAGCTATCAAATAATAAGTGAATATTTGGGACATTTCCAACTTCTGTATGTGCTTTTGTTGTAGCTTCAAAAGCAACATTATTAACATTGTGCAAGTTGTTTCCTGCTAGGTAGTTTAATTTATCATAATCATTTTGATCTTTTTCAAAGTAAATGTTTTCACTAGTATTTTTTAAGGTTAATACTGTTTCGAAAAGAATTTTATTACCTTCTTGAATCATTTGTCCTAATGAGTGTAAATCTGTTGAAAAAATAGAACTTGTTGGTCAAATACCCTTACCATCTTTACCTTCTGATTCACCAAATAATTGTTTTCATCATTCAGCAAAATATTGTAATTTAGGTTCATAAGAAACCATCATTTCAATATCAAAACCTTTTTCAGTGTGTAAGAAATATCTAGTTGCAGCATATAAATAAGCAGGGTTTAATTCTAGTTTATCTGAAGAAAGTTGTTCATTTGTTTCTTGAGCACCTTTTAATACTTTTGAAGCATCTATTCCAGCACACATGAATGGGAACAATCCAACTGGTGTAAGAACTGAAAATCTACCACCAACATCATCAGGAATAATGAATTTTTCATATCCTTTTTTAACTGATAATTCAAATAATACACCTTTAGCTTTATCTGTTGTTGCAGCTATTAATGAACTAGCTTTTTCACCTTCTTTTTTCTCTAAAAGGTTTCTGAACTCTCTAAAAGCGATTGAAGGTTCTAAAGTTGTACCTGATTTTGAAATAACATTAATAGCGAATTTTTTGTTTTTAGCATATTGTAATTTTGCTACAAGTGCCTCAGCTGAAATATCATTACCAGCAAACATTAACTCCATATCTGGTTTTTTAATTGAATATGGTCCATATATAAAATCATATCCTGACTTAGCACCTAAGTATGAACCACCAATACCAATCACAACAACAAGTTCTACACCTTGTTTTTTTCATTCTTGTGATTTGTTGTACATTCTAATAAATTCATCTTTATCATATTTATTAGGCAAGTCATATCAACCTAATCAATCTTTTTCTGCCACTTCTTTTTTGTGAACATCATTGTGAATTTGTGTTACTTTTGTTTGTAAGTTATCTAAAGTTTTAACACCGTCTTTAAGGGCATTTTTAACATCTAAATTTAAATATTTTAACATTGTTCTCCCTAATTAAAATTTTGGAATTATTATAATATATTTTAATAAATAACTTAATTACTTTTTGATGGTACAAGATGAAAAAAATCCAATGTTATTATTGGATTATTTATTTTTCTTAGCTTTTTCTTTTTCACCTAAGATATGACATCTTCTGCAACGTGCTTCATACTCATCATCACCAAGAACATTTAATTCATTATTCGATTCTTTTCTAAATGAAAATGCAGCATCTGATTTACATACTAAACAAACAGCTTTTAACTTTTTAATTTCATCAGCAACTGCCAAAAGACCTGGAGTAACACCGAAAGGTCTCCTTAAGAAGTCCATATCTAGACCACTTACAATAACTCTTACACCATTTAAAACAAGTTTATCAATTACTTTAAAAATACCTTCATCAATAAAGTTTACTTCATCAATAGCAACTGCTTTATATTTAGGTGTTCAGTGCTCTAAAATCTCTTTCGATTCTTTGATAACAACTGCTTTTGTTTTTGCGCCTGTTCTACTTACAATTTTTGTTTCGTCAAATCTTGTATCAAAGGCTGGTTTAAAAACTAAAGTATCAATTTCGGCAATCTCTAAAATCTTAATTCTTTTTAATAACTCTTCAGTTTTACCTGAAAACATTGGTCCTGTAATAACTTCTAAAGTACCTTCTGGTTTTTTTAATGTCATTTGTTCTCCTTTATCTATTTTGTGTTTTGTTGGAAAGAATATTTTAATGTTTTTTTATGAAAAATCCAAATAAAAAAATAAAAAAATTAATGTTTAAAAATGATGATTTTTTTTGTTATACTAATAAACCCAGAAAACTTCAAAAGGAGAAATTATGTTAATTGGAATAAGCGGAATGATAAGTAGTGGAAAAAGCACACTTACTAAAAAATTACACGAACACTTTAATAGTTCTTTAATGTTAGAGGAGTATGAAGAAAACAATGTAGTCTTTAATACATTTTTAAAATGACTTTATCAAAAACAACCTAATTTAACTATGGGATTTCAAACTTACGTTGTTGAAAACCATACAACAAAGTTAGCTGAAATTATTCAAAAATTCAAAGACTTAGGTAAAGACTTCAAAAAAGATCACATCTTTTTAGATAGATTTAGTATCGAACACTATATTTTTGCTAACGTTAATTTACAAGCAAAGGGTAAATCATATTTAGATGGTTATGATGCATTGTTTGAGCACTTAATCACAAAAGAAGAAACACCAGATTTAGCTATTTATTTAGATATGAGCTATGAAACATTTGAAAAAAGGTTATTCGAACGTGGTAGAGCTGTTGAAATTGATAATTATCAATTAAATAAGCCATATTTTGAACAGCTTTATGCTCTATATAAAACATTATTTGAAAAACAAGCAGCTAAATATAATTTAAACTATGTTGTTATTAATACTAACTCATTAAATGAAGAACAAGTCTTCCAAAAGGCTTTAGAAATCATCAATAACTTCGATTTAAGCAAGGTAAATAGAAAATAATGGTTATTGCTATCAGCGGAATGATAGGAAGCGGGAAAAGCACGCTTTCTAAGGAATTAAGTAATATCTACAATAATTCAATTTTAGTTGAAGAATTTAGTGATAATGATGAAGTATTTAATACCTTTTTAAAATGAGTTTATGAACAGGAACCAAACATTGATATAGCATTTCAATCTTATATTATTGAATCTTTATCAGACACATTTAAAAAAGAAGAAGAAACTTTTTTAAACAAATTTGAGAGCCATAAAAAAGCTTATATGTTTTTAGATAGATTTAATATCGAACACTATATTTTTGCTATTGTAACTCTTGAGAAAAAACAACAAAAGTATTTAAAGGCTTTTGATATTCTTTTTAGACATATAATAGACACAAGAGATAATCCTGATTTAGCTATTTTCTTAGATGCTAATTTTGAGGTTATTAAGGAAAGAATATTATCAAGAGGTAGAAAAGTTGAAGTTGATAACTTCGAAATAAATGAGCCATATTTCCAAAGATTACATGAACTTTATAAAGAATTATTTGTTAAATTATGTACTTTTTATAATATTCCTTACAGAATAATTAACACTAATTTTAAAAAAGATTATGAAGTTTTAGAAGAAGCAGAGCAAATTATTAATAATTTTGACTTTTCACAATCAAAACGTCTTAAATAATAAAAATCAGGATTATATATCCTGATTTTTTAATAAAGTAATTATGGGATGTAAAGATCATCTTCATCAGCTGATTCAAATCTAACTTTAAATCCAGCATTTTTTAATGTTGAAAATAAACTTGTTGCACCGTTTGGAACAATGATTTCTGTTTTACTTATGCTAAGTTGCATATTTTCTGAATATGATAATAATGTTTTAAGATGTCTTATACCATCTGAATTAAGACTAATTGTATTTCTTGTTGGTAAAATTTTGATTTTTTGAGTTGTGCTTCCATTACTAAACATAATTTTTGAACGAGGCATTTGTGGTTGACTTGTTACTAGAATATCAGCGAATTGGGCTTCATTCATTTCAACAGTAGAAACAGTTCATGTATCACTATCATTAAATAATTTAATTTTATTAAGTTTACGTATTTGCGATGGATTATCTTCATTATAGAAAATTAGACCACGAAGTGTTTTCATTTGAGGTATTCTACTTAAATCAATTCCCATTGGATAAGAGTTACCGCCAGCATCTCTATCTGGTTTTAATCCAGGTCCAAATCCACCTTGGAAAATACGTTCATTATTTCTTACTCAATACGCCATTCTAAGACCATTATTAATAGCTGTTAAATCACCTTCTTTATAGTCTTCGGGGTCAAAAGCAAGATTATCAAATGTTATACGTGAATAAATTGTTAAATCTTTATTGTAATCACTTGAAACATTGTAGTCTGCCATATTTACTCATGCAACTTTATTAAGAGCTCATGGATTAAATGCTCAGTCATCTGCTAAAGTATTAACTTTACTGTTTGAAATCATTGATAGTTCATCAATTTCTTTGTTTTTTAAGTATTTCAAGTCACTTGTATTCTTAGATTCGAAGAATAATTCTAACATTGGTAATTTTTTTGGAAGTGCTGAAAGTATTTTTTCCATACTTTGTGTTGCACCTTTTTTACCAATATTTTTCATTCTATAACCAGTAATTTCAATTTCTTTTTCTTTGAATCTTTTAATTACGGCCTCAGCATTTTCATATGCATATTTTGAAAGTACGTCAATAGTAACAACAATGGCCTTGTCTCTATCAACACCATCAATTTTTTCATTACGTGTATATTCAGTTACATAAATACCACCACCACGTTTCATTATTGTGCCAAAACCATATTTTTGACGATAGAATTCAGTAACATCTCTATCATTTCAGTTATGGAATTTTCCACGTTCTATATCTTCAGCTGAACGAGATCAAATGTTGTTGTTTCCAAGAACACGTTTAAATTTATTATTACGTTTAATTTCACCTACAACACCGTTAATTGGAGGTTCATAGTTATAAGCTTCTCATTCCCCGTTTTCATTAACACCAACATTACCATGATCTTTAGGAATAACATTACCTTTTTCAAGCTCTCTCTTAACCATATCACTAATTTTTGTAATTTTTGTATGGTCAATATGCATAATTAAAAGTAAGTGACCTAATGGAATTTTTTTAGGTTCATATGCTCTTGGCGGAGTTCATGAGAAAATTCTTTTATCATTTCATCACTTATCTAGATTTTTTAATCCCTCTTCATCAAGGTATTTCTTAAGAACATCTGGTCCACCTTTAAGAAGTCTATAATATCTAAATCATAAACTACTAAAGTGTTCTGGAGAGTTACCATCAGCATTATAGTGTGCGATTTTTTCTTCAATTGGTTTATCATCATTTTCTAAAACTTCTCTATATGTTGAGCCTTTACCAAAGAATTGGTCTGAGCTTTTACCGTGACGAATTGCACGATTAACACTATTTCTAATGTTTTCTTCTGTTAAAGCACCTGATATATTTTCGACATCAGGTAAGATTTCAGCACGATATGGTACACGGTTTGTGATCCCTCTTTCAACATCAGATTTTTTATCTTTTCTAGGAGGGAACTCAACAATATCAGCGAAGTATTCAATTTCGTCTTTTTTAATTTTCTTTCTTGTTCTAATTTCTTTTTCAATTTCTTCTGGTTGAGGTTTTGGTTCTGGTGCAACATAGATAGGAACATTAACATCCGAAATTGGTTCCGGTTCAGGTTGAGGTTTTGGAACGGGCTCTGGCTCTGGTGTTGGAACAGGAATTGGTTCAGGTTCTGGGATAGGTTGAGGTTCTGGTTGAGGAGTAGGAATTGGAGCTGGTTCAGGCTTTGGCTCTGGTTTTGTCTCTGGTTGAGGTTCTTCTACAATTGGGACTTCAACAACCGGAGTTATTGGTTTTGGCTCTGGTTTTTTTATTGGTTCAGGTTCTTTTGGTTTTCTTGGTAAATTTGAGTCAAATGAACCATTTACAGCTTTTGAGATGTCTGCAGTATCATTATCGACGAATGTTTTTGCAGACCCTTTAATGTTAAATTTATATTCTTTGTTATTACTTGATAATAAAGAGTGTACTACCCCTATTGATAATGGTGCAACTGCGCCAGTAGCAGCCGCTAAGATAAATACTTTTTTCTTTCTTGAAAGCATATGAACTCCTTTACAAAAATGAAATTGCTATATATTTTTTTAGAACTATATTTTAATTATAACACTTTATAAACTTATGATTATTATTAATTTATTAGACAATTTACCTGTGTATTTTAATTAAAATGCGATAAAAAACTTAAGCCATTTTATGACCTAAGTTGTCTTATTAGTGTTTAATTTTTAAGTAATAATATGTGTTTAAAAGTGATTGAACTTTCTCACTTGCGCCAGAAAGTCTTTTATGTTTTGTTCTACCACCATTGTCATTAACTTCAAAAATACTAATTGCTTTTTTATCATATGTATTGTCTTCATTAATGAAGTAATTTCTTTTTACTAACTCATATTCAGCAAGAATACTTGGTGTATAGTTAACAAAAGCGAAGTTTTCGAGGTTTTGGTATTTAGTTTCTAAAATTGATGCTCATTTTTCGTTATCAAAGTCAATGTGTGATAATGCAAACGAAACTGAAGTTATGAAGTCTTCATTTGAAATTTCTTTTTCTAATTCAAGAATATTAATAAAAACTGATTTATAAATTGGATCATTTAAAATTCTTGTTTCTACAAATGCATTGTATTTTAATAAGTCCCCATCTTCTAAATCTTTATTAATAGTCGTTTTGAAAATTTCAACTAAGTTATTTTTGAAATTATTAAATTCAACAGCTCCTTGTGAATTTATGGCTATAGAATCATATGTTTCAATAAATTTATCTCTAAAGGCATTATTTAAATATTCGTCATAAAGTGATACTTGATATTTCTCATTGCTTGTGTGGGAAGTAGCATCAATATTCGCATAAAAACTATTTCTTAGTGTTTTGTATAATTCGTCTTCACTTGATCTTGAAATATTATTAGCAACAACTAGACCATCAGCGAATAAAATGTTTTCTGCGAATTCAAAAACTTCAATTGAACCATTTGGAATAACTTGTTTTTTACCATTTTCGTCAGTGTATTCTAATTCATTATCTTCTGAAAAATAAGCATCTAAAGCATCACCATTAAACATAATTGATGAGTCAATATCTTGTCTATTCATATCTAAAAGAGTTCTTAAGATTTCTTGACCATCACCATTAAATGAAATTTTACTATCATCAATTGCTTTATTTGTTGATGTAGTTATTAAATCGATAAAACTATTTACTAAAGTTTTATAGTTATTTTCATCTACTATTTCACCATAATTTGAAATGATTTTGTTATCTTTAAATTGAAATGGAGATCCATATAGCATATTAACTCTAACTGCATCAGTAATTAATAAATTATCATATCCATTTTTTTGGATAGCATTAAGCATGTTGAATAATGAGTAACTTGAAATTTGCTCATTAAAATTGGTAAGTTTTGATTTACTTGATAATTCTTTTAAGTTTTGATTGAATAATTCTTCATTAATTTCAACATTCTTTTTCTTTGATTTAAGTTTATTTACAGCAAGTACACCTTCTTGGTGGAAATAAGGCACAAAATACTCTCATAAGTGTTTTGGTTCTGTAAAATTATTACCATACTCATCTGTTAAAAGTTCTTCATCATAACTTTCTAAGTGTGCAAAAACAGCAGGTGTATAAATTTGTTTTAAAATTTCTTTTAATTCTTTTTGATTTTTAATTGGTTGTTGTCTATTTAAAAGTTTTTCAAAATTAATCTTCTGAATAAATCCTTTTTTAATTAATGTGATCGCTTGGAAATCACTTCCAATTCCAGCAATTGCTTTATTGTTGTTTAATGCAACTGTAAATTCATCAACTTCATTAAATGTTTTGTATTCATATTTTTCATTGATTGTGTCAATATTAGCTTTGCTCATATATGACTTATAATTGAAAAATGCTGGTCTAAATGGGCTAGAAATTTTAATTCCAATAAGTAATGAAACAATTACAAATCCTATGATTGAAAAAGTTAAAATTAAAATATTTTTTATGTTTTTAAAAGAGAAAAAATTCTTTATGCTCTCCATAACCTTCCTTTAAATTATTTTTCTTAATTTTATTACATTTCGCAATTACAAAAAATAAAAAAAGAAAATACATGAAAGTATTTTCTTTTGTATCTATAAGCCGTGTTCTGTACATTAAAAATGCGCTGATAATTTATCTAACATATTAAAAATATGCTCCTTGAAATCATTCATTTCTTATTCAAGGTTCCCCTACCAAATTTGGGTTTCTAGCTCATGGAGTTTACCGCGTTTCACAATTCTCGTCTCTGTGGCACTAGTCGTCTAGGCTTAAGCTTATTTGGCTTAACATGAACACTACCAACATCTCAGTCGGTGCTAGCACGGACTTTCCTCTACAAAGTTGTAGCTATCAGCCGATACTTTTTAATAATATCACAATTTTATAAGAGTTTGTTTCAAAAAATGTATAATTTAAAAATTATGAATGCATCAAGAAAAAATGAGATTTTTGGAACTTTTTGAGTAAAAAACTGAAAAATTATAGCAATTAGTTTGTTAATAGGCTTTTTAATATTTAACACTATATATTCATTTGATAATGGTTTATGAATTTGAGAAGATAAGATAACTTGATGGCAAAAAGTTATAGGAATTTCGGTTTCTTTATCAGCAATATTAGGTGTTTTATCAGTTATTTTATTTGCTTTGCATAAATATGTTGCCTATGTTTTGGGTATTATAAATGCTGCATTGTTTGCTTTGTTTGCATTCTCGTTTGGACTAGCAATTGAAGGATTTATTAACTTATTTATTTATATTCCAATTATGTTATTAATGAGTTATAAAACTACTAGAATAAAAACCAATAAAAGCAACTTCGAATCCTTTAGATCTAATATTTATTCAACTATCTTTTTTGTTTTCTTAACAATAGTGTTAACAATTGTATTTTACTTCACTAATCCGGAATTAAATAAAGTAGCAATTAAGGTTTTTGGAGCCGATAAAGTTTATCCATATGGAGGAATCTTTAGATATTATGTTGCTGCTTCACTCCTTAACTCATTAATTAATGCTTTATCAATTGTTGCCTTAACAATGATGGTGTTAGGTTTTAGAGATTCTTGAATTGTATGAATTATTAAAAATATTTTTTCATTTATGTTTTTTGGTGGAATCGGATTTGTAAACATCACTACTTTATTAATCAACATTATTTATATGCTTATTTCACTTTATCTATACTTATTTACAACTAACAAAGCAAAATTAAGAATTGTTTTCTCAAACAAGATTAATTTTAATGAAATTAGTAATATGTTAAAAGATAAGCATTTTACATTTAGTGGTAATCAATTATTAAATACAAAAGATTTCAATTACAAAGAAGTTAAGAAAAATTTAAAAAATGCATTAACTTCAATCAAGTATAACCAGGTTAATGACAATGTGGTGTTCAATGATTATCTTTTAGACCTTATATTATCACTTGATGAATATAATGAAAAAACTTTATGAGCTAAAATTCAAATCATTGCACTTAAATTTAGATTTAAAATATCGTTGGCATTACAAGATAAAGCTAGTTATATTTTTGTCTTCTATAACTCAAGAAATTATCAAAAATACAACAAATATAAGTTCTGCAAAAGATTTGCTAAAAACATTGTATTTTTAGATAACGATTTATATTCATCATTTTTCAAAGTCAAAACAATAATAGAATCAGAACAGGGCAAAAAGGCAATTACAAACTGACAAAAAATCATTAATAAGATTTGATAGTATTCTACACACAAATTTGTGTGTAGTTTTTTTTTATTTTTGTTTTACAGTCCAATTTTTGTTTTTTATTTATGATTTTAAAAAAATTTATTATAATAAGTAAGCATTTTAAGAATGGCACTATAGCCAAATGGCCAAGGCATGGGTCTGCAAAACCTTGATTACGGGTTCGAATCCCGTTAGTGCCTCCATTTAAAACATATGCGCCCGTAGCTCAATTGGACAGAGTGTTAGGTTACGGCCCTAAAGGTTGCGGGTTCGACTCCTGCCGGGCGCGCCAAATTATATTGTTTGACTTAGTCAAACTTTTTTTATTGCTTTTTTGTGAAAAAAATTTCATAAACTAGTTATTTTTTATACTACTGAATTTTAAAATGTCTAGTATTTTATATAATTTTATATATAGAATAAGAGGTATATTTATGACTATATTATATGTTATCATTGGAATTGTAGTTCTTTTTATGATTGGTTCTTTTATAATGAGAGTTATCAGAATAGGATTGGCCTTAATAGGATTTTTAATTATACTAGCAATTATTTTTGGGGTATTAAAATTAATCGCAGCCTAAGGGTTGCTTTTTTATTACTTTTATAGTTATAAATTAAATTAGTATTATAATATTTCATAAATAAATGGAGGTAATTATGGAAAGAATAAAAAAGGTTTTACAAACGAAAGTTTTTGCACAGGAAAAACATTTTATCAAATAAAAAAACTCAATAAATTTAATCATAAAATAGACTATGAGCTACTAGAAAATTTTGATTTTGTTCCAAAATTACTTTCTAATACTGATAAAGATATTGAGTGGGCTTGAATTGAATCTGAAGAAATAAAATTTACACCTGAACAACTCAAAGAAATTGCTAATAACTTTTTACAATTGCATAATTCAGACTTGAAATTTCCTAAATCAAATCATGCACAGAGAGTTAAAGAATATCGTAGTATTTTAAAAAATAAAAATGTGAATATTGATATCTTGAATAAATATTACAGAAGAATTAATACTATCTTAGCAAATAGCGAACACAATAGACCATTACACAATGATTTATACACCGGAAATCTTTTATTAGATAAAAAGACTAAAAAAATTATGTTTATTGATTGAGAATATGCTTCAATGGGTGATAAGCATTTTGATTTAGCATATTTTATTTGTGGATCATTCTTAACAAAAGAACAAGAAAGAATTTTTCTAGATGCATATGATAGTTATTGAGAAGAATATTTAATTCAACAAAAAATTTTAGTATATTATTTAACTATCTTGTGGATTCATGCACAAGATGTAATGCCTTTTAGTGATGAATATTGCATCCAAAAATTAGAAGAAACTATTAAGGAATATGATTACTTAAAACAAAATAATTTATTTAGAAGATAAAAAAGATCATTTATTTAAAAACGGATATGCATATTAAATTAGTAACTGAACAAGTTTTAATTAAAATACAAAATACAATGTAATTGATTATTTTATGGGCCTTTTCAGTATTAATATTGACTATATTACTTATAGTTTTATTCTTAGTAATTTTATTTGACTTTTTCGATGTATTATTTTATAAATAATAAAAAATAATATAAAGCTAGCTGTTAAACAAAAAACAAAAAACTATAATGTTAGTGAATTCAAAAATTAAATTTTCCAATTTGGATTAATTATTAAATCTTTTATAATATTAACGTAACTATAAAGAGAAGGGGAGAGACAAGCTCTATGAACCTTCAGCAACTTACCTAAAAAAAGGCAAAGTGCTAAAGCTTGTATGATAGTGAAGGTTTAATTTCATAAAAATAATTAACTTCCTATCATAACTATAGGAAGTTTTTTCTTTCTTTTTTAGTTGCTATTAATTAATAAAAAAGGAGAAAAATGATAAAAATATTTGATGAATTTGCAAGTATTTGTATTAAAAATAACATAATTAAAAAACAAAAAATCGAGGAATTCAAAAATGAATATAACGAAATAGATGCAATAGTTTCAATAATTTCCACAGAAGAATTTATATTGAATTATGAAAAAGTTGAATCTGCATGAAATTTATTAGAAAATACTCATTTAAAGAGTCCTGATTTTATAATTAAATTTTTAGAAAAAATATGATACGATTCAAAAATTGATTTTATTGCACTTTTTTTGAAAAAACATGTTGATAAAAAAATATTAAATAACACTAAATTTATTCAGCAAGTTTTAAGTTCATGAAGTTTTTTTAATTTATTTGATTTTGATATTAATAATGAAGATCATTATAATATTGTTTTAAACCAAATAATAGATCATGGATATTTATTTAAAATGTTAAGTTATGATTTTAAAAATAATAAAAAATTTGTAATGGATGCCATAGACAAAAATCCAAACATATTGGCTGATATATTTGATAAATTTAAAGATGATTTTCAAGTAATGGAGTTAGCAATTAAAAGACTACCAAACAACTTTAAATATGCTTCGGATCGACTTAAAAATGATTTTGATTTTGCATCAATAGCTATTAATAAAAAAGGTGATAATTTAAAATATGTATCAAGTTGATTGAAAGATGAAAGAGATTTTGTTTTAAAAGCAATAAAGAAAGACCCTTATTCAATAAGATATGCTTCAGACAGATTGAAAAACGATAAAGAATTAGCATTATTAGCAATCAGTAAAAGACCTGGTTCTTTACAATTTCTGTCTGATGAACTAAAAGATGATAAAGAAGTTGTATTACTTGCTATTTCATTATCACCTTCTGAAATAATGAACTCATCAGATAGATTAAAAGGAGATAAAGAAATAGTCAAAAAATCTATGCGAGATATTTATTTTTTAAAACATTCAGAATATGTGTCTAAAGAAATCAAGAATGACCCTGATGTATTTAAATGAATAGCAGATGCTTACAGAGAAAAATAATATTATTAATAATAATTAAAGGAGAAAATAAATGAGATTGGCAAGATTAGATAATTTAAATGAAATGTGAGAATTAAAAAGATTATATGGGATAAACTTTGTCGGTGTGTTAAAAGGGTATAAATATTACAAATTTATTGATAATAATATTGTTAAAATTAATGAAGAAAATGTGATAAAAATATTAAATTTAAATAATGCAACCGAATTAAGATTAATTATTGCAGCAATGTATTTTGAAACAAGTTCTGCAATGTATTTTGAAACAAGTGAAGATTAAATATTAAAGTTTCTATAATAATAGAAACGGTTGATTTCGGGTATTTTATGAATTTATAATTAAATTTGCAAGTAAGAAAAAATATTCATAATGTATTTCCTATACTAATTATGAATGTTTTTTTATATTTTTAAAAGTTTTATTTTTGACCTTTTAAAAAGTATCAAATAATGTGGTCTAAATCTTCTATATTAAAATCACTAAATTCATTATTTATTTGTACTTTTTCGACTATATTATTTATATCATTAGTATATAAGAGATATTTGTTAATGTATTCATCTATTTTTTTAACTGCAGAATTAATTTTATATGTATTTTCATTTTTATTAGAATTTTCATCTACGTATTTATTGTAATAATAAAAAAGATTATGAGAAACTACACTATCATATTTGGGGTATTTAACTTTTCCTAAAATTATTTTTGAAGCGTATGCACAAAATTTAGAAGCAAAAGATAAGTTAAATCTTTTTTTATTATCTTTACCTGATACTGCATCTGCTATTTTAAACAATATATGATTTTCGTTTAGAACATCATTTTTTAATTCTTTTTCTAATTGTTCTTTATTTGGCGCAATTTCGATTATTCTATTAAGAATTTCTAACCTTGTTCCTTTAATTGCTTCCAAATGAGTTGAATTACTTCTATCAATAGAAATTATAGATCCCAAGATTGCTTTTTTGTATTCAACTTTAGTATTTTCATCAGTTTACATAACCCTTTTAAATCAGTATGATGATGAGCCAGCATAACCTTCTAGCTCTTTTTTCTCGCCCTTCATGATCAAGTTTAATTTAAACATAAATTTTTCGTCAGGTTCTTTAGTTAAAGGGTCTAGATTATAGTTTGAATCAACATATAAAACAGCTTTATAAAATTCCTATTTTTCTTGTTTAAAAGGGGTAATAATTTTTTAGTTTGTTTGTTATTTTAGGTTTTCATTATAACTTTATATAAATTAAAAAAATTTTTCATATTGTTTTTCTAAATTACTCATTTTCATCCATTTACTTTTGCTCAAAATTACATTTATTCAACAGAGTTTAAGTAATTTATGATGAGCAAAAATATCAATGTAAAGCTAAATATATTTAATTAAAATTTCGCCTTTATTTACAGATCTTTTAAAATCTTGAATACTAAGTTCACCTTCTAGGTTATTTTTAGACTTTACTTTCTTAATTCATTTATTCCAGTAATATTTTCTTTATTGCGAAATTGTTCGTTGTTTGATTTGTTTAAAATGTATGAAGATGTTGGTCGAAAATTATAAATGTTGGTTGATTCGTTTTCAGTAACATCAAATCAATCATTGATTTTATTTTGTTGTGTAATTCATGAAATTGGTGTGATTATTTCTACATTATATTTTATTTTTTATAAAGTAAACAGTAAACAAAAACTTATATTCATTTAAATAAATATATGAATGATTTTTGTTTTATAAAATAATTATTAAATATAGATTTTTTAATTTAAATTAAAGAAAAATTATTTATAATAATTTAGTAACTATAAAGAGAAGGGGAGAGAAAAGCTCGATGAACCTTCAGCAACTTACCTTTGAAATAAGGCAAAGTGCTAAAACTTTTATGATAGTGAATTTTTTTAACTTCTAATGAAATAATTAAATTCCTATCATAATCATAGGAATTTTTCTTTCCTTTTTAGTTACTAGTCGCTCTTAGAAGGGAAAAAATGGAAAAAAATTTATTATACGATAAAGTAATTAAAGAAATAAAAGAAATATATAAAGCAAATAATTTAGAAATTGATATAAATTTCGATTATGATAAAGCAGAAATAATAGCACAACTTATTACGTCAATTGATTTCTTAACTAAAGATAATGTATGAATAGATAATTGAAAATATCTTACAAAAGATATATTTTCTGATAAAGCATTTTTAGAAATTTTATTTTCAAATATTTATTACTTGGATTTCACAGAATCTTTAGTTTCCAAATTATTGATGAAAAATTATATGCCTATCAAAAATTTAGATCCTAAAGATTTCAGTGATGAAAGTATAAAGAAAATTATTGAAATAAATAAGATTGATTTAAATGAGAAAAATAGTAAAAAAATAGATGATGCAATAAATTGAATTATTAATGATCAAGAAGTTATATGATGAATTCCTAAACAATGAACTTATGATAAAGATATTATTTGAAAACTCATTGAAAAAGATGGACGTTTATTAAAAATCATTGAATATAAGTGAAGAAATAATAAAGATCTAGTTTTGAAGGCTGTTGAAAATGATGGTTATGCATTAGAATATGCTTCAGATGAGTTAAAGAATGATAAAGAAGTTGTTTTGAAGGCTGTTGAAAATGATGGATGAGCTTTAAGATATGCTTTGGATGATTTGAGAAATGATAAAGAAGTTGTTTTGAAGGCTGTAAGAAATAAAGGTCTTGCATTAGAATATGCTTCAGATAGGTTAAAAGATGATAAAGAAGTTGTTTTGAAGGCTGTTGGAAATAGCGGTTATGCATTAGAATATGCTTCAAATAACTTAAGAAGTAATAAAGAATTTCTCTTAAAGGTTGTTGGAATTGATGGTTATGCATTAAAAAGTGCTTTGAATAATCTAAAGAACGATAAAGAAGTTGTTTTGAAGGCTGTTGGAAATAATGGTCTTGCATTAGAATATGCTTCAGATGAGTTAAAGAATGATAAAGAAGTTGTTTTAAAGGCTGTTGGAAATAATGGTCTTGCATTAGAATATGCTTCAGATAACTTAAGAAGTAATAAAGAATTTCTCTTAAAGGCTGTTGGAATTGATGGGTATGCATTAAAAAGTGCTTTGAATAATCTAAAGAACGATAAAGAAGTTGTTTTGAAGGCTGTTGGAAATAATGGTCTTGCATTAGAATATGCTTCAGATAGGTTAAAAAATGATAAAGAAGTTGTTTTTAAGGCTCTCGAAATCGATAGTTATGCATTAGAAGAAACTCTTTTAAAAGTTGCTGAAATTGATGGTTATGCATTAAAATGTGCTTCGGATAATCTAAAGAATGATAAAGAAGTGGTTTTAAAGGCTGTTGGAAAAAATGGATTAAATTTAGAATATGCTTCGGATGAGCTAAAGAACGATAAAGAAGTGGTTTTAAAGGCTGTTGGAAATAATGGTCTTGCATTAGAATATGCTTCGGATTATTTGAGAAATAATAAAGAATTTCTCTTAAAAGCTGTTGAAATTGATGGTTATGCATTAAAATGTGCTTCGGATGAGTTAAAGAATGATAAAGAAGTTGTTTTGAAGTCTGTTGAAGAAAATGGATTATCTTTACAATGCGTTTCCGATGAGTTAAAGAATGATAAAGAGGTGGTTTTAAAGGCTGTTAGAAACGATGGTTATGCATTAGAATACGCTTCAGATGAACTAAAAAATGATAAAGAGGTGGTTTTAAAGGCTGTTGGAAATTATGGTTATGCATTAGAATATGCTTCAGATGAACTAAAAAATGATAAAGAGGTGGTTTTAAAGGCTGTTGAAAATAATGGTAAAGCGTTAAAATACGCTTCGAATGAATTGAAAAATGATAAAGAATTTATTTTAAAAGTTATTGAAATTGATCCATTAGCTTTAGAATACGCTTCTAAAAAAGTTATCTATAATAACGAATTTATTAAAGAAATAATAAAAATAAATCCAGGTTCAGTAACATACGTTTTAAATAATATAGAAAAATACTCATCTGAATTTATATCATGACTTTTAGAAAAATATAAAGACAATGAGTTAATAGTCAATTTTTTATTAAAGAATAATTAAGACAGAAAATTAAATATTAATTAGAAAAGCCATGTGCATGTTAAACATGCATATGGTTTTGTTTTTATATATCTTGTACAATAAAATAATTATAACGAAATAAAAGAGAATAAATTAATATTAGAATAAAAAATTTAGAAAAATAACTTTGTATTTTTGATCAATCAAAAAAGAAAATAAGTATACCATTATGAGATTGCTGAAAATATTGATGCTATTTAGAAATTCAAAGGAAAATTAGAAATAAGCAGAAATTTACAGAAAAAACAAATGCATATTCATTCAATTTATCATACTTTGTTAAAAATTAGTCAAGGTATATCAATTGAAAAAAAGACTCAAAAAAATAAAAAGAAATGTGAAAACAATAAAAAACAAAATTACTCTTATGACTATCAAATATTCTAAAGATTTATTAAAATATCAAAAAATTCAATGTAACAATTGTTTTAAAAAAGTCACTAAGGTTAAAATTCTTCATTTTTCTAAAATATATGATCATTTATTGGATTATAGATACTCAAGATTGTTTCTCATAAATATTAAGTTACAGAAAAATGAGAACCATTTAAAGAGTATTGAAATGATATTAGACATAGATATAATAAATACAAAATCAAAAGAAATATTAAAAAAAGATACCAAAGACTTCTGTAAGGTTTTTAGTAAATTCTTTTAAAAAATTTCACATTGGCTTTAACCCTTACGTTAGTGAGTTGTATAAAAATATGCAATCCTTACCATTTTACCTAGATTGTGGGCATATAATCAGAAAATCAGAAGGTAAATATATTAGGAAAACAACCAAAAAGACTAAATTAGTAACATCGAATAATGCTACAGAAATATCTAAAAGACCAAATTATATTAATGATAGATCAGAAATGGATA
Organism: Mycoplasmopsis edwardii; assembly: GCF_900476105.1. Taxonomy (NCBI): domain Bacteria; kingdom Bacillati; phylum Mycoplasmatota; order Mycoplasmoidales; family Metamycoplasmataceae; genus Mycoplasmopsis; species Mycoplasmopsis edwardii. The sequence continues at coordinate 372,605 of NZ_LS991951.1, read as the reverse complement.
ATTACGAACTTGACACTGTAATGGGTAAAATTGATGATAAAAAGTGTTTAGTAACTTTGTTAGAAATACAAACTAAAAATCATATGATACAATAACTAAAAGAGGTTCAAAATATATTCATCAAGCTTTAAATAATATGATTAAGAAGTTTGGTTTAAACATTAAAACCTTAACTGTTGATAATGGTAAGGAAAATGTTTTATTACACAAAATCATTCCTAAAGAAAGACTGTTTAAATGTCTTCCATATAGTTCATGGCAAAAAGTTCCGTCGAAAATATGCATAGATTAATAAGATATTTTATTCCTGAAGGTCAAAGTCTTAATGGTTATACTCAAGAAGAAATTGATTTTATGATGGAATGAATAAATAACTATAGAAAAATTATTAATCAACCTTAGATTATTTTAATCCTCCCACCCTTGATTACAATCAAGGAAGCCTTACTTTTTATAAAAGTAAGCAAAAGTACCAAGAAAACTTTTAAAGTTTTTTCCTATACCTTTTGTACATCTAAAATTTAATAAAATTATTTTACAGTTTTTCATTGCTTTCTTGCAAATGACTTTTAGAATATTCACAGTAAATAAACTAATCCCTATAATTAAACTAAGGTAAGGATTTTTCAATATTTTCAGCAATCAATTTTAAAGATTGTTGTTTTTTATTTCAAATTTTGTTCAATTTTTATACTTAAATAAGTTGTGTGTTATTTTCATAAACAATTTATACCACTTTCCTGTTAAATAGGTTATATTATATGAGATTAATGTAGGGTCAAAATATATGTTATTACACATAAGAGGCAACTAATTTCGGAGTGGAAAAAATGTCCTAAAAGTGCTATAATATACTGGAATATTTTTTCGAAAAGGAGGTATTATGCAGCTTTTAGACATAAAGAGAATGGCTCATAACATTCTTGAAAATCAAAACATAGAAAGCAGTTTTATCGAATATAAAAAATCGGTAAATTTTAAAGATAAAATTCTAAAAACTGCTTGTGCCTTTGCCAATAACTATATGAACAATGAGATAGGTTTGTTGTTTGTCGGAATTGAAGAAGTTGATGATAAAGAAACTGGAGAAAAGGCAATTCCTAAAAGACCGATAGAAGGTATAAAAGAATCTAAAATTGAAGGTATCGAAAATGAATTAAAATCTCTGCTTTCCAATATCCACCCTAAAATAAACTATCACATTATTACGGATAAAATTGACAATGAATATTATATTGTCGTTGCAGTAGAAAACGGAAGTAACGGACCGTTTCAAACAAGTGAAAGGGCGGAAAGAGATAAAGATATTAGGCTAAAGGCAGGAAGATATATCAGAGTTGGCAGAGATTCAAGACTACCAAACCCAACCGAAGAATTTGAACTTTTGAAGAAATTTGCAAACTTTTCTTTTAGTTCCAATCTCAATGATACAGCTACCATAGATGATTTAAGCTATGAATATATGAAAGAATATCTGCTTCAGACAGGAGCAAAGAAAGATATTAGAGAAATGTCTAAGTTGGATATGGCAAAGAGTATGGGACTTGTCAGTGAAAGTGAGTATGGTGGTTATAGAGCTAAAAATTTTGCTGTGCTGATGTTTGCGGAAACGCCAAATAAATTTATTCCAAATGCTCATGTTGAAATCATAAGAGAAATTGACGGAACGGATAAAATGGAATCAAAAAGATTTGATGGACCGGTTTGGATACAGGCAAAACAAGTCAGCAAATATTTTGAAGATAATATTATGACTTCATACACTATAAGGGAAGCTGATAAAATTGAGCATAAGATTATATATAACTATCCTTTTACGGCATTTGAGGAACTTGCTACTAATGCTATTTTGCATAAATAATATGATACTCCTGAATATGTAGGAATCTATATTTACAAGGATAGAATTTCTTTTGTAAACCATAATAGACCACTTACTTCGGTTACTATCGAGGCTCTTAATAGGGATAGAAGTTTTGATAGAAGGCAGTATCTTAACAAAGAACTTAAAGATATGTTCTTTTCATTAAACTTGATAGAATCTTACGGATCAGGAATAAGACGCGCAAAAGATGCACTATTAGAAAATGCTTCTCCTGAGCTTAAGTTTTATCCGGACAATGAAGAAGATAACTATACTAACGCAGTTATGGGTATAAATGAAGAATTTTTGAAAGAGTTTAATCGTAGTATTACCCAAGAAACTACCCAAGAAACTACCCAAGAAATAAAAATTGAGAAATCTGTACCGAATAGAATTATTGAATTAATGATGGTGGAGCCAAATATTACAGCAAAACAAATTGCAGAACATTTAAATGTTTCTTTTGACGGGGTTCGTTATCACATAAAAAAACTAAGAGCAGACGGTAAAATTAAAAGAGAAGGCTCTACCAAATCAGGTAAATGGGTAGTAATGAAATAGAATAAACAAGGTCATAGAATCAAAAGGTGATTAGAGTAAAAACTAACCACTTTTTTGTTCGGAAAAAAGGTAGTAAAAATGCGAATAAATGATTTAATTAATTAGAAAAGTCATATGCAAGTTAAACATGCATATGACTTTGTTTTTTATGTATCCTGTAATAAAATAAATGTGCAAAAATAAAAAAGGATACATTAATTTTATATTGAAAAATTTAAGAAAATGAATTTGTATTTTAATCAATAAAAAAAAGAAAATAAATATACTCATTATAAGATTGCAGAAAATATTGATACAATTTGGAAATTCCAAGAAAATTAGAACTAATTAGAAATTTACAGAAAAAACAAATGGAAATTGATTCAATTTACAACGCTTTGTTTGAAATTAGTCAAGGTATATCAATTCAAAAAGTCTCTAGAAAAATAAAAAGAGATGTAAGAACAATAAAAAACAAAAATTGATCTTATGACTAGTAAACATTCTAATGATTTATCAAAATACCAAAGATTTCAATGTAACAATTGCTTTAAAAAAGTCACTAAGATTAAAATTCTTCATTTTTCTAAAATATATGATCACTTACTGTATTATATATACTGAAGATTGTTTCTCAGAAATACAAAGTTACAAGAAAAACGAGAGCCATTTAAAGAGTATTGAAACGATATTAGATATAGATATAATAAATAAAAAATCAAAAGAAATATAAAAAAATACCAAAGACTTCGGTAAAGTTTTTGATAAATTCTTTTAAGAAATCCACATTGGTTTTAAACCTTCTGTTAGTGAGGTGTATAAAAATATGCAATCCTTACCATTTTACCTAGATTATGAGCATATAATCAGGAAATAAGAAGGTAAATATATTAGAAAAACAATCAGGAAAACTAAATGAGTAACATTGAATAATGCTACAGAAATAGTTAAAGGACCAAATTATATTAACGATAGGTTAGAAATGAGGCATTACGAACTTGATACTGTAATAGGCAAAATTGATGATAAAAAGTGTTTAGTAACCTTGTTAGAAAGACAAACCAGAAAGTCATATACCACAATAACTAAAATAGGTTATAAATATATTTATAAAGCTTTAAATAATATGATTAATAAGTCTGGATTAAACGTTAAATCCTTAACTTAAGATAATGTAAGAAAAATGTTTTATTGCACAAAATAATTCTTAAAGAAAGATTGTTCAAATGTCTTCCGAATAAGTTCATGACAAAAAGGCTCCACCGAAAATACGCATAAATTAATAATGCATTTTATTCCTAAGAAAAAAAACCTTGATAGTTATACTCAACAAGAAATTGATTTTATGATGGAGTGAATAAATAACTATAAAAAAATATTAATCAATCTTAGCTGATTTTAACCCTCTTTTGACTGTAATAGAGGGTGCCTTACTTTTTTAAAAAAGTAAGTTAAAGCAATGATAAAATCTTTAAAGTTTCCTATTTTCCTATATTTTTCCCTATATCTAAAATTTGATGAAATTATTTTACAGTTTTTTTATTACATTCATTTAAATAAATATATGAATGATTTTTGTTTTATAAAATAATTATTGAATATAGATTTTTTAATTTAAATTAAGTAAAATTATTTATAATAATTTAGTAACTATAAAGAGAAAGGGAGACAAAAAATCGATAAACCTTCAGCAACTCACCTTGTAAAATGAGGCTTAGTGCTAGAGTTTTTGTAATAGTGATTTTTTTAATTTTCAATAAAAGGATTAAATTTCTAACATGATTATAGAAATTTTCCTTATTTTTTAGTTATTAGTTGTGACACAAGGAGAAAAAAATGGAAAAAGATTTATTATACGATAAAGTAATTAAAGAAATAAAAGAAATATATAAAGCAAATAATTTAGAAATGGATATAAATTTTGATGATGATAAAGCAAAAATAATAGTACAACTTATTACGTCAATTGATTTCTTAACCAAAGATAATCAATGAACAGATAATTGAAAATATCTTACAAAAGATATATTTTCTGATAAAGCATTTTTAGAAATTTTATTTTCAAATATCTCTCAATTGAATTCTACAGAATTTTTAATTTCTAAATTATTGATACAAAATTATATATCTATCAAAGATTTAGATCCTGAAGACTTTAATGATGAAGATATAAAGAAAAATATTGAAATAAATAAGATTGATTTAAATAAGAAAAATAGTAAAAAAATAGATGATGCAATAAATTTCATTATTAATGATAAAAAAGTTATATGATGAATTCCTGAGAAATGAACTTCTGATAAAGATATTATTTGAAAACTCATTGAAAAAGATGGGTCTTTATTAGAAATCATTGAATATAAGTGAAGAAATAATAAAGATCTGGTTTTGAAGGCGGTCGCAAATAATGATTATGCATTAAAATATGCTTCGGATGAGTTGAAAAATGATAAAGAAGTTGTTTTGAAGGCTATCGCAAATAATGATTATGCATTAAAATATGCTTCAGATGAATTGAGAAATAATAAAGAATTTCTCTTAAAAGTTGTTGAAAATTATGGATCAGCTTTAAAATATGCTTCGGATGAATTGAAAAATGATAAAGAAGTTGTCTTGAAGGCTCTTGAAAATAATGGGCTAGTTTTGGATTATGCTTCAGATAAGATGAAAAACGATAAAGAATTTCTCTTAAAAGCTGTTGAAATTGATGCATTAGCTTTAAGATATGCTTCGGATAAGATGAAAAATGATAAAGAATTTCTCTTAAAAGCTGTTGAAATTGATGCATTAGCTTTAAGATATGCTTCGGGTGAGTTGAAGAATGATAAAGAAGTGGTTTTGAAAGCTATCGAAAATAATGGAAATGAATCAAAAACCGAAACTCATGGGTATGCATTAGAATATGCTTCGGATGAATTGAGAAATGATAAAGATGTGGTTTTAAAGGCTATTGAAAATAACGGTTATGCCTTAGAATATGCTTCGGATGAGTTGAAAAATGATAAAGAATTTCTCTTAAAAGCTGTTGAAGATAGGAACTATGTATTAAAATATGCTTCGGATGAGTTGAAGAATGATAAAGAATTTTTCTTAAAAGCTGTTGAAATTAATTGATTAGCTTTAGAATATGCTTCGGATGAATTGAGAAATGATAAAGAAACTTTCTTAAAGGCTGTTGAAATTCATGGATTAGCTTTAGAATATGCTTCGGATGAGTTGAAAAATGATAAAGAATTTCTCTTAAAAGCTGTTGAAATTGATGGATTATCTTTAAGATATGCTTCAGATGAGTTAAAGAACGATAAGGAAGTGGTTTTGAAGGCTCTTGAAAATTATGGATTAGCTTTAGAATATGCTTCGGATGAGTTGAAAAATGATAAAGATGTGGTTTTGAAGGCTGTTGAAAATTATGGATTAGCTTTAGAATATGCTTCGGATGAGTTGAAAAATGATAAAGAATTTATTTTAAAAGCTGTTGAAATTCATGAATGAACTTTAAGATATGCTTCGGATGAGTTAAAGAATGATAGAGATGTGGTTTTGAAGGCTGTTGAAAATAATGGATCAGCTTTGAGATTTGCTTCGGACGAATTAAAGAATGATAAAGAAGTGGTTTTGAAGGCTATTGAAAATCATTGATGAGCATTAAAATATGCTTCGGATGAGTTGAAAAATGATAAAGAATTTATTTTAAAAGCTGTTGAAATCGATACTATAGCTTTAGAATACGCTTCTAAAAAAATTATCTATAATAACGAATTTATTAAAGAAATAATAAAAATAAATCCAGCTTCAGTAACATGTGTCTTAAATAATATAGAAAAATACTCACCTGAATTTATATCATGACTTTTAGAAAAATATAAAGACAATGAGTTAATAGTTAATTTTTTAATAAAGAATAATTAAGACAGAAAATTAAATATTAATTAGAAAAGTCATATGCAAGTTAAACATGCATATGACTTTGTTTTTATGTATGCTGTAATAAAATAAATGTGCAAAATAAGAAAAAATACATTAATATTAGAATAAAAAATTTAAAAAAATAAATTTGTATTTTTGATCAATCAAAAAAGAAAATAAATATACTCATTATGAGATTGCAGAAAATATTGATACCATTTGAAATTTTCAAAAAAATTAGAACTAACTAGAAATTTGCAAAAAACAAATGGACATTGATTCAATTTATAACACTTTGTTTGAAATTAGTCAAGGTATATCAATTCAAAAAGCCTCTAGAAAATAAAAAGATACGCGAGAACAATGAAAAACAAAATTAATCTTATGACTAGTAAACATTCTAATGATTTATTAAAATACCACAAAAATTTCAATGTAACAATTGTTTTAAAAAGTCACTAAGGTTAAAAGTTATTCATTTTTTCTAAAATGTATGATCGTTTATTGGATTATAGATACTCAAAATTGTTTTTCAGGAATACTAAGATGCGGGAAAAATGAGAACCTTTTAAAGAATATTGAAATGATATTAGACATAGATATAATAAATACAAAAATTTAAAAAACATTAAAGAAAAAGCACCAAATATTTTTGTAAATTTTTTAAAAAAAATTTTACATTGGCTTTAATCCCTTTTTTTGTTGGTGCGATGTATAAAAATATGCAATCCTTACCATTTTACCCAGATTATGAGCATATAATTAGAAAATCAGAAGGTAATATATTAGGAAAACAAGAAAGAAGACTAAGTCAGTAACATTGAATAATGTTACAGAAATATCTAAAAGACCAAATTATATTGACGATAGATCAGAAATGTATCATTACGAACTTGACACTCTAATGGGTAAAATTGATGATAAAAAGTGTTTAGTAACTTTGTTAGAAAGAAAAACTAGAGAATCATATGCCACAATAACTAAAAGAGGTTCTAAATATATTTATCAAGCTTTGAAAAAATATGGTTGAAAAGTTTGACTTAAACATTAAGTTCTTAACTGTCAATAATGGTAAGGAAAATGTTTTATTACACAAAATCATTCCTAAAGAAAAATTATTCAAATTTCTCCCATATAATTCATGTCAAAAAGGTTTCATCGAAAATATGCTTAGATTAATAAGGCACTTTATTCCTAAGGTTAAAGGTCTTGATAGTTATACTCAAGAAGAAATTGATATTATGATGGAATGAATAAATGACTATAGAAAAATTATTAATCAATCTTTGATTATTTTGGTCCCACGCCTTTGATTACAATCAAGGGAGCCTTACTTTTTGAAAAAAATGAGCAAAAGCACTGATAAAACTTTTAAAGTTTTCTATTTTCCTATACCTTTTTGTACATCTAAAATTTGATAAAAATTATTTTACGTTTTTAATTGTTTCATTTCAAATGACTTTTAGAACATTCAATTTATGAAAAACTTGTTTTTTTGTATAATATTTTTGTAATTTATTACTATAAATGAAAGTAGTAACATGAAAGAAGCAGAAAAATTACAAAATACAAAAAGGAAATAATATTTTAACGATCATAATATCAATGATTGCATTTTTATTCAGTATTGTTTCAACTTTGAATTTATTAATTAATTTTTCCAATTTGAGTAGTACAATTAATGCAACAATATCTATTTTAGCAATTGTAATTTCTTTTTCTATCTTTGATATGTATTATCTTGAACTGACTATGCAAGGCAAGAATATACCATAACTAACAAGAGAATAAATGGACATAAATTTGTTTATAATTCTTCGACTAATGGTAAAAGAATCATTAATAATAAAATAGAATTCTATTTTATAAGAATATCATATGTTGACCATGTTATTATTGATGCTAATACAGGTGATTTAATTATTCAGTATGATGTCGATAAGCAAGTGAAATTACTAGAGGCTATGAATAAGATTGAAGCATTAAAAATAATAGAAAATTTAGCACTTGTTAAAAAAACATTTTAAGGAAACGAATAAAGAAAGGATATTCATGGATTCGTTAAGAATAGTATTCATAGTATTATGATCATTTATTATTCTTCTATTTTTTATTTTAGAAATATTAACAACAGGATTGTGAGCAGGGTTAACATCATTTTCAGCTATACCTTCTTTATTTATTTCTATATTTGTTAAGATGTCGGTATCATCAATAGCATTGCAAATAATTATGTTCATAATATCATGAGTATTACTATATCTAATTATATTTAAAGTTTTTAAAAATAAATTTTTAAACTATAAGTACAAAGAATCTAATTTTAATGGGATTGATAAAACTGAAATATTCATTTTAGAAGAAGATAGTTACGAGGAAAAATCTGAAAATAATCTTTATGGAGCAATAAAAATTGGTGATAAAAAATTTAGAACTCTATCAATCAAAAATGAAGGGTTAATAAAAAAAGGTACACAAGTGACTATAAAAGAAATTAGAGGCAATATTTTATATATTGCTGCCACAAAGGAGAAAGATGTCAACTACTAGTATAACTATTTTATCAATAGTGATAATTATTTTATTATTACTTTTAATTTTATCTATGATAAAAGGAATAAAAATCATTCCTCAATCAGAATTCGCTGTTGTTGAAAGAATTGGTAATTATAATAGAACATTAAAAAACGGTATCAATTTTATAATACCATTTATAGAAAAGATAGTGAAAAAAGGTAATTATAAGGAAAAAGTTATGGATTTTCCTGAGCAAGATGTAATAACAAAGGATAATGCCGGGATAAGAGTAGATACAGTGGTTTATTTATCTATAACTGATCCTAAATTATATGTTTACGGTGCGGAAAATCCTATGAAAGCTATTGAAAACCTTTCTGCAACAACGTTAAGAAATTTATTAGGTGAATTAGAGTTAGATGAAACATTAACTTCAAGAGATACAATAAATTCTAAGTTAACTTTAATATTGGACGAAGCTTCAAACTCATGAGGTATAAAAGTTTATAGAGTCGAAATTAAAAACATAAAACCACCTGTTGATATTCAAAATGCTATGGAAAAACAAATGAGAGCAGAAAGAGAAAAAAGGGCTAACATCTTAGAAGCTGAGGGAATGAAGGCTTCTGCAATACTTATCGCAGAAGGCCAAAAAGCTTCTGATATATTAAAAGCAGAAGGGCTTAAACAGGCGAATATACTTAAAGCTGAAGCAGACAAACAGTCAGAAATATTAAGAGCTGAAGGTCAGCAAAAAGCAATCGATTTATTAAAAGAATCAAAGATTTCTAAAGATGTTCTTACTCTTAAATCTATTGAAGAATTAGGTAAATTAGCTGATGGTAAAGCTACCAAAATTATAATACCTCCTAATTTGAGCAACATTGCTTCGACAATGACTGTTGCTGGTGAAATTTTTAATGATATCAAACAAGAAAAGTAAAAACCATTAATAAAAATCCACATGTAGCATGGCCATGTGGATTTTTATTAATGAATTTTTATATTAATAAGTTTTAATCATGAATTACAAACTTATCAAAAATAGGCATAATTAGAAATAATTGTTAAACTCTTTTAGAACCACTAAATTAAAAATTATTTATTATTTCTTCAGCTTCTTCTTAAACTTCATGATCTTTTTTGTTGTTAGTATTAATAATTTTATATGGAATGTTATAAATTGAGCATAATTTCACAAATAATTTTTTGTATTATCTATTTCCACTACTCGTCATCTTGCTAAAATTCTTTCTTTTATAACGTCAAAATTAGCATATAGATAGATAGCTAAATCAGGATTATTACTTGGATCAACTATATGTTGAAATAAAGCATCAAAAGCCTTTAAATACTTTCTATCTTTTTTCCTAAAGTTACAATCACAAAAATATAATGTTATATGTAAATCTTTCAAGAAACATATATTCATTCTTATGACTGTTATAAAGTTTTAAAAAACTTTTTTTCTTCTTTCTTAAAAGTATCGGATAATGACTCTATTATGTAAGATTGAGACACTATATTAATATTATGTTCTTTTTCATAAATTCATTTTAAAAATTTATTAAATACAGGGTCTTCACCAGGAAACTCCTCAACAAGTATAGAATTTTTTGTATATTTCTTTCAATTCCTTTGTTAAAGTACCTTTCCTGTTCCTTATCATTCCGCTTCTGCTATAACAGTTTTATCTATCTTGTTTTTATCGAAATTTTCAATAATTTCTTTAGCCTTTTCAAATACTTGTTCTTCATTTAAATTCTTGCTTTGTATAAGAAAATAAAGAATTGTTAAAGAAAAAATATATCAAGCATTTATATATGCTAAAAAAGCAATTTCATTACCGGTAATTCTTACTAATAGTTAGTATTGTAGGAATATTTTTTAAGGGAAATATATGGTAAAAGATTTTGAAAAAGTTAAATAAAAATATAATTAATAATATTAATGAAATTCATGATAATGTAATTTATTCCCAGGTAACCCATAAAAAAAGGTTGAAAGATTAATGCGGTGATGACATATGCTAAAAATTGCATTAATTATTTTATCAGCCATTATTTCTAGTGTAGTTATAACTAGTATTCTTGGAAAAACCCAAATTTCAAATATTATAATAGTCATTACAGTTGCATTATCTTTAGCGTTTCACTCGATAAGCTATAATTTTGATTTAAATTCCAAAATTTCTGAGCATAAGAAAGGTGCTGATGAGCTAGATATATAAGGGAACAAATTCAAATCTTATTAGCAGAACAAAATATATGAGATTTAGAAAAAATAAGAAATGAACGAATTTTAATAATAAAAAAGCTAATCTAATTTACTTATATGCACCAAAAAACTTCTAAGAAAAGTTATAAGCTAGCAAAAATAGCATTAGAGAAAAAAGCAACAAAAACTATTACAAAATTAATAATATTTAATTCAGGAAACAAACTATTTGCTTGTCTTTTTTTTTTTTTGTTTTAATTAATAATAGATAAAGGAGATAAAAATGTATAAAGAAAAAGGTATTTATGCAACAAATAAAAATATTGAAGAATTATTTGGTGATTTAAAAAATTCTTATTTTTTAATACCCGATTACCAAAGACCTTACTCATGAAGTGAAGATGAAGTGATTACTTTGTTTAATGATCTATGAGAATATTATATTTTTAATAACGGAAGCGATGAACGTGACCCTTACTTTTTGGGTAATATTGTTATTTTTAAAAATAGCAACGGTGAATATGAAGTAATAGATGGTCAACAAAGAATAACAACTATATCACTTTTGATTAGAGCTATGTATCTTATGCTAGAAAAAAATGTGGATAGTAATAATGAAGATGTTGATATTTTGAAGCACAAATTAGGAACTATTTTATGGCAGCAAAAAGATTCGTCATATAATCCTGATTTTTCAAAATTTAAACTTTATTCTAAAGTTATAAATGATAAAAACAAATTAATATTCGAAGAAATTATCAAAAACGGCACATATAACGAAAAATCCAAAGATAATTATTCAAAAAATTATAATGTCATTCTAGATTTAATAAAAGAAAAATCAGAAGAAATAACAACAGGTCTTATAAATTTTTATAGATTTATAATAGAAAGAGTTTTAATATTAAAAATAGAATTAAATAATTTTGATACCGCTTTAAATATATTTTCTACTTTAAATAATAGAGGGTTACAACTTTCTGATGCAGATATATTTAAATCAGTAATATACTCAAAAATTAAAGGATCAAATGAAAAAGATGATTTTATTAAAAATTGAAAATCTTTAGATTTAGAAATTAATGATAATAATGAAACAATGCAAAAAATATTTACTTATTGTATGTTTTATATAAGGTCTTTAAATGACGATACTTCTTCAACAACCCCTAAGGTAAGAGATTACTTTTTAAAACAACATGGTTCATCGTTTTTGGAAGATCCTGACAAATTATTATGATGATTAAGTAATATAAATGATTTTATGGGGGTAGTAAATAAAAGAAATACCATAGAAAATCAAGAATGATCAAAGGATATTGGCATAATTCAGAAACTTGATATTTTAAGATCTTATCCAAACGAATTTTGAAAATATCCTGTTATTAATTATTATATGTCGCATCATAAGAAAGATGATTTTGTTTACCATTTTGATTTTTTCTTAAAAAAACTTATTATTTCTTTAATAACAAAATATATAGAAATACCTTCAGTAAATGGTATTAAAGGATCTATCTTACAAATAAATGCTAATTCTATTAACAATTTGATACCAAAAATGGATTTTAAAAGAAAAATAACAAACGAAGACTTAAGAAGTGAATTAAAAGAGCCTCATCCTAATATTTTGAAAATGATTTTAAAGTTGATTTCTTATAATGTTGAAGATGAAATGAATTTATTGCCAGAAAAGTGGGAAATAGAACATATACTCCCTAAAAATTGAGAAAAGATTTATCATTCAACTGATGATAGTAATTTAATTAATAAGAGTATAGAAGAACTGGGGAATAAAATACCACTAGAGAAAAAAGCTAATGTATTATCTGGTGATAAATTTTTAAAAAAGAAATTAGATGAATACAAAAAATCTAATATAAAAATAGTTAAAACATTTGTCCAAGAACATAATGATCAAATTTATTGAGGAATAAATGATATCAAGAAGAGAAACGAGAAATTGATTGAAGAAATTTTAAATATATTTGATAAATGAAATGATGAGTATAATGTATTAAAGGAGAATTAAAATGAAACTTAGCTTCAAAATAATAATCTTTATCTTAAATATGTATTATTTACCGATTTTTGCAATATCTTTGTTGGTATTCATATTCGAACAAGAATTTAGTGAAATTTTCAAAACCACAACACAAACAATATTAGTATTGACTTCTCTTTTTGCTTATTTAATATCTGTTATCTTATCAATAACGGTTGCTGTAATAGAGAAGAGAGAAGGGAAAAATTTATGGATATTTTTTGCAATATGTAATATTACGATAATATTTATTCCTTTTATGTATGCTTATTGTGTTAGATCACTTGTCGAAAGAGCATTAGATCGGCATGCTCTTAAAAATCGAAATTCTTATTCAAATATTAATAGTAGAATTAATCGTATAAAAGACACAAGCAAAAGATCAACTGCCTTATTATTGTTAAATACAAAGAATGACAAAAAAGAAGATTTAGATCAAATCGGTAAATTGGTTGATGACATGATAAATGAAGAAAGAGAAAGAAAATAAGTATAAAAAGTTTAATAATTTATGTTTAGTCTTTTTGATTAATAAATTTGCAAAGTATAAAAAATAAAAATGAAAATCACCAACGGAATGTTGGTAATTTTCATTTTTAATTTGATAATAAATGATTAATAATAAATTCTAAAATTAAATGTAATTTTAGTTATTTTGATTCTTTTTAATTACTAAATAATCTATAATTAAAATATTAGTATAAATTAATAATAAAAATAAGGAGCATAGATGAACGAAAATATTGAAAAAAATAAAGAATTTAGAAAAATAAGTAAACAAGAATTAAGTAATAAAGTATGGGCTGCAGCAAATCAGTTAAGATCAGAACTTGATGCAACAGAATATGACAAAATTATTCTTGGTTTAATTTTCTATAAATTTTTGTCTTCTAAACAAGAAGAAATATTATTGGATAAAAATGATGATTTTTGTTTATATGAAAAAGGTGAAGAAATAATATACAAAGATCAACCAGTTGTATATATAGAAGATTTAGATAATAAGAGTCACCCTAATTTAATTGAATCTATAAAAGATAGACTAAAGTATTTTATACCATACAAATATTTATTTTCAACATGAAATAAAAAGGAATATAAAAATATTTTTGATAGAAATTACATTATAGATTCTATAAATAATTTTAATAGTGTAATACGAGAATTAAGTGAAAAAGATGCTATTTTATATAAAAATATTTTTAACGAATTTTATTCTTCAATACAAAAGATAAAAAAAGAAGATACTCTTAAAAAAGTAGTTAAAATTATTGATGAAATCCCAACAAAAAAACAGGATTATGATGTTTTAGGTTTTATTTATCAATATTTAATAGGTATGTTTGCGTCATCAGCAGGTAAAAAAGCCGGGGAATTCTATACACCTATAGAAGCAAGTATATTAATGTCAGAAATTATCTCTCACCACTTAAGTCAACTTAAACATAACAATAATGTACCATTAAGAATCTATGATCCTACCGCGGGTTCAGGATCATTACTAATTAGGGTAGCAGAAAAATTCCAAAAACATATGGATGAAATTCAAAAGGATATTAGTATAAAATATATTGCTCAAGAAATTAAATCTACTTCTTTCAACACTTTGCGCATGAATTTGATAATGCATAACATTGATCCTGAATTAATATTAATAAGACAAGCAGATACTTTGGAAGATGATTGACCTGCAAACACCCATGATGACAGAAGGGTTAAGGCAATTGTTGCAAATCCACCTTATTCACAACCGTGAAAACCCGAAAATAAAAATAATGACCCTCGCTTCATGTCTTATGGTCTCGCACCTAAATCAAAGGCTGATTATGCATTTTTATTACACTCTTTATATCACTTAGACAATGATGGAATAATGGCAATAGTACTTCCTCATGGAGTACTGTTTAGAGGTGGTTCTGAGTTAGAAATAAGAAAAACATTAGTTGAAAAACAAAAAATAGATACGATTATTGGTTTACCAAATAATATGTTTATGGGAACAGGTATTTCAACTATTATAATGATTTTGAAGGAAAATAAAAAAACTGATGATTTCATGTTTGTTGATGCTTCAAAATTATTCTCTAAAGATGGAAATAAAAATAAACTCGATAAATCTCATATTATAAAAATGGCTGATATTGTTAACAATAGAATTGAAAAAGAAGGATTCTCAAGAATTGTGTCTATTGACGAAATAAGAAATAATGAATACAACTTAAATATTTCTAGGTATATTGATAATTTTGAAAAAGAAGATATTTTTGACTTATATTCAACTATGTACGGCGGAGTATCAGAACAAGAATTATCTTCTTTGAATAAATATTGAAATAAATTTAAAAATGTAAAAGAAAAAATAATGTCAAAAAGAAATGATGGATATTATCTATTAAATAAAAAAGAAGAAGAATTAAGAAAAGAAATTTTAAATGATTTTGATGTAATAAAATTTATAAATGACAATAAATCAATAGGGAACGAAATTAAGAATGTATTCAAAAATAATATTGGCTCATTTGATGAAATAAAAATAACAAATATTTTTGATTTTGAAAATAATTTAGAAAAGTATATTCTAAAAAAAGATGATGATGATTTTATAGAAAAATATGACATTTATCAAATTGCTATTGAAAAATTTGAAGAATTAAAACAAGATATTGATATTTTGAAAAATTATATGAGAGACAATATTTCTTTTGAAGAGATAAAAAACGAAGAAAAACTAGAAATAAAAGATAAAAATTCTAATGTAAAAGAATGAGATGCAAGAATTTTGAACAAAAATATAATTATTGAAAACTATTTTAAAAGAGAATTAAATTTAATATCAGAATCAAAAGAAAAAATAGAATTTATTGAGAATGAAATAAAAGATATTTTTGAATCAATTGATGACGAAGAAAAAGATATACCTGTTTTTAAAGAAAATGGTTTTGATACTAAAGAATTGTCTAAAATTGTTACAACACTTTCAAAGAAACCTAATCTGATAGAAAATAAAAATTTAAGTGAAAAATTAATTTTAGCCCACGAAAAATACAATGAAATGGTAAGAGTAAAAAATAATTTAAAAATAATGGAAGATTCGTTAATAAAAAACTCTTTAGAAAGATACAACTCTTTAAATAAAGAAGAATTTTATCAATTATTATTTTATAAGTGAACACATGAAATTGCAGAAAAATTGGTAAATAACGCTAACAAAGAAATGGAAATTTTTATTGAAAAAATCGAACACTTATTCAATAAATATAATGACACCTTAAATGAAATTAATACTGAAATTGAGAAAAATGAAAATGAATTAAAAAACTTACTTTCTGAATTGAACGGAGACGAATACGATAAAAAAGCTTTAGATGAACTAATTAAAATTTTGGGCGGGATAAAAAATGAATAAAAATATTTTATGACCTTCTATAAGATTCAAAGAATTCACTAACGCTTGAGAACAGGAAAAGTTGGGAGATATTTGTAAGTTTAAGAACGGTAAAGCTCATGAACAATATGTACAAAAAAACGGAAAATATATTATTATTAATTCTAAATTTATCTCATCTAACAAAGAAATTATTAAAAGATCAAACATTTGTTTAACACCATTGTTTAAGGATGAAATTGTTATGGTTCTAAGTGATATCCCTAATGGTAAAGCGCTTGCAAAGACAGTTATTATAGAAGAAAACAATAAATTTACTTTAAATCAAAGAATAGGATCATTTAAAGTTTCAGGAATTCATAATGCTAAATTTATTAACTTGATATTAAATAGGAACAAATACTTCTTAAGTTTTGATGACAAGGTTAACCAAACAAATCTATCAAATTCTATAATATTAGGTTGTAAAGTACTAGTTACAAGTTTACATGAAGAAAATAACATATCTAAATTGTTTTTGCACTTAAACAACCTTATCACCCTTCATCAGCGTAAGTTAAAAGCTCTTGAAAATATTAAAATGACGCTACTAGATAAGATGTTTCCTGATGAAAAATCAAACATTCCTTCTATAAGATTCGAAGAATTCACTAACGCTTGAGAACAGGAAAAGTTGGGAGAGATATCTCAATCATACAAAAGTTTTATAAAAATTAATGATATTGACAAAAGTGGTAAATACAATTTGTATGGAGTTAATGGTTATATTGGCAAGACTGTTTTTCCTCCAAAGTTCAATGATAAAAGTTCAATATTAATAGTTAAGGATGGTTCGGTAGGTAAAAAACTTATATTACCCCCTAATTCCAATTTTACATCTACGATTGAGGGGATATATCCGAACTCTAATTATTTGACTGAGTTTTTATTTCATTCAATAAAAGTTGAAAAATTATTAAAATTTTCTATAGGCTCAACTATTAAACATTTATATTTTTCAGAGTATGGAAATATGAATATTTTTGTGACAAACTTAAAAGAACAAGAGAAAATATCAAAATTATTAGATTCACTAAATAACCTTATCACCCTTCATCAGCGTAAAATAAAAAAGATAGAAAACATAAAAAAAACACTATTAGAAAAGATGTTTCCATAAAAAAGGGGGGCAAATATGACAAATTCAAACTACAACAATGATTTCAAAAATGAATATGATTTTGAAACTAAATTAATAAAAAATTATTAGAAAATGGGTGGAGAAATAATATTAACCATGAAATCGGTATAAAAGATGAATTAAATAACGCAACAATCGAGGATTTGGAGTTAAATTGATTAAAAATATTAAACCATATGAATAGAGAAAAGTTAAAGGGTCAACCAATAACAAAAGATGAGTTAAAAACTTTAATAAATTCTATAAATAACTATGAAAATATTTCGTCAATTAACACAAATATGATTAAAAAAAATACATGAGGAGTGCTGAGAAGAGGTGAAGAACAAATTAACTTAAGTTTAATAAATAAATTTCAATTTAATGATGATGGCGGAAAAAATTATTTCCAAATAGCAAGACAATTTAGAACCAAAGATCAAAAAGATGACGATAAAAGACCAGATCTTTTATTGTTAATAAACGGAATGCCTTTAATACATATTGAATTAAAAAGAGATGATAAATCAATTGATCGTGCCACTAATAACATAGAAAATTATGACTTGCACAATAGATCGATATATTCTGGAATACTAAAATTGGTTCATATTGTTATTGCTATGACACCTTATTCAATGAAGTATGCTCTCAGAAATAAAGAGTTAAATTTTCAAAAATGGTATAACAAAAACGAACATAAAGAAATTAATTATTGAGAAGATGTTGTTAGAGACTTTTTATCAATTCCTAAATCATTAGAATTGATTTGTCATTACACTATGGCTGACAAAAATGAATTAAAAATGTTAAGAAGTTATCAATATTACGCAGTGAAAAAGATATTAGAAAAAATTAAAAAAAGTAATTTATCAGAAGCGGATTGTGATAAACCTATAAAAGGAGGTTACATTTGACACTCTACAGGATCCGGAAAAACTTTCACAAGTTTTAAAGCAAGTTCTTTGATAATAGATTATAATTTAGCAGATATAGTAATTTTTGTTGCTGATAGAATAGAATTAGTTGATCAAACCTATGAAGAATTTGGTATTTATATCGATAAAAAAGAAGATATTGAAGAAACATCTTCAGCAAAAGATTTAAGTAAACATATAAAATCTAAAGAACAAAAAATCATTGTTACATCTATAAACAAATTATCTAAACAATCAGAAACATATAAACATATAATTGACAAAAAAAGAATTGTTTTAATTTTTGATGAAGCTCATAGAAGCACAAGTAGTGAGATGATGAAGGATATTAAAAAATTATTTAATAAAAGGACAATTATTTTTGGATTTACAGGAACTCCCATTTTCGATAATAATGAATTGACTACTGAAGATATTTTTGGAGAACAATTAGATAGATACACTATGGGAGACTCAATTATTCATGATCAAGTATTAAAATTTGCGTTCAAATATTTGATCTTTGAAAAATTATATAAATGAGCATTTAAATGTAATGAAAAAAATAATAATGAATATTGTTTAGAAAGATTAAATAGTTTTAATTCAATCGTTGATTTTAAAAATGATTTTAAAAATGAGCAAAACTCTATTTCTTATAAAGTACAAAGTATAATAGAAGAATTTACAGAGAAATCGAACAATTTAAATAAACTTATTAAATTAGAAAAAGAAATTGAATACATCTATGATTCTGATTTGTTTAAAAATTTGGTTGTAGAGGATATTTTATCTGATTATTCAAATCAAGAAACACCTTACTCATCATTGCTGGCAACTTCAAATATTCAAGATGCTATGAAGTATTTTAATATTTTTGAAAATCATATAGAAAATTCAGAGAATGAAAAAATTAAAAATTTTAAATTTACAGTGTTATTTACTAAAACAGAAAACAACGAAGAATCACCGCAAAAAATTGAAGTACATGAAGAATTTTTTGAAAAATTGTATTCAAAATATGAAGCAGATTTCGATCAAAAAATTTATGAATATTCTGAGTTTAAGAAAGATATCTCAACTAGGCTAAAAAGAAAGAAAGAAGGCAAAGTTTTAGATTTATTAATTGTTGTCAACCAAATGTTAACAGGTTTTGATTCAAAATATATTCAAACCGTTTACTTTGATAAAACACCAAAATCTTATGAATTAATTCAAAATGTTTCTAGAACTAATAGAAAATTATTGCACTCAAATAAAAAATATGGAAGATCTTTTTTTTATAGAAAACCTAACCATATGAAACAAGAAGTACAAGAGTCATTTAAAAAATATTCCTTTCAGAATTTAGAAGAAATAAGTGCAAAAAAATTAGAAGAACATTTCCCTGATATCAACAAAAATTTTCAAGAAATATCAAATTTACTTACAGATTTAAATTTAAAATGATTCGAAAGAATACCACAAAATTTTGAGTATGAAGATGTTGAAAAAATTAAAAAAATCAAAAAACTTTTAAGGCATTTACTTTCTCTCGCCAGCAAAATGCGAAATGTTAGTTTGTTAGGTTTTGATTGAGAAATACATGGTAAAAATATCGAATTTGATAGTAAAATAGAAAAAACAATAGACCCCAAAATAAGAGATATAAATAGAATTTTAGCACAATTACCTAGCGAAAAAGATGAATATGAATTTGATCCTGATGTAAATATATTTTATGATTCATTAGAATATATTAATACAAATGCCAGAACTGAAGAATATGATAAAGAATTTTTTATAAAACTTGAGAAAGAGTTAAAAAATGCGACTAAGGATCAGGTTGATGAAATTTTAAGTTATACTTCTTCTCCAGACAACGAACTTATAAAAGAATGGTATGATAAACACCGCCAAGGAAAATATGATAAAAGCTTACAAGAATATGTTAGAGAAAGAAAAAAACTCTCTATAAATAAACTTGTGAATGAAATTTCAAATAAATTTTTAATTAGTGAAGAAAAGATCCTAGAATTTATAACAGAAATTTACATAGAGCCTGATGATATAGAAAAAAATAATAACTTTGATAGACTTTGAAGTTTTACAGAGTTAAAAGGACCTCAAAGATTGGAATTGAAGGATGAGCTAAAAAAACAAATTAAAAATTTAAAAGAAAAATATAGGGGTTAAAACCTATATTTTTTTGTGGGCTTATTTATTTTTCTAATTTAAACTAGATATCGAGCGCATTACAACATCAATATCTTTATTTTCGAGTTCATTTATAATGTGTAAGTAAATTCTTTCCGTTGTGTTCATACTTGAATGCCCTAAACGTTTTGCAACAGAAGCAATAGAAACACCTGCATATAATAAAATAGATGCATGCGTGTGTCTAAGTCCATGAATTGTTATTATAGGTACATTAGCTATTTTACACCTTCTTTTAAGAGTGTCATTTATAGTCGAATTATAAATTTTTTCTTTTAATAAAAAAATTGGTTTATCAACAGGCAAATCCTTAATTAACCCAGAAAATTGTGATATCGTTAATCAATCTAGCGGTATTTTTCTTATTAATGATTTATTTTTAGTTGGTAAAAAACCACCATTTTCTTTATAATTTCATGTTTTAGAAATATTTAAAGTTTGCTTAGCAAAATCAAAATCTTCAGGGGTTATTGCTATAGCCTCAGAAAACCTTAATCCAGTTTTAGCTATCAATAGTAATAACCAATCAGGGTTTAATTTATCTTTTAGTTTTAAAGATTTTAAAAGTAATTGTAATTCAAACTGACTTAAAAATTTTTGTCTTTTAGCTCTAGGTGGTTTGCCTTTTACAACAACCTTTCTTGTTGGATCATTATCTAATAAACCTTCATCAAACGCATCTAATAAACAACTTTTTAAATGGTGATGAAAATCCATTGTTGTTTGTCTCTCGTGATAATATGCATAATCATTGAGTAATTTTTGATAATTTGTTCTATCAATATCGCATAATCTTAATTCTGGTGCTAGTTTTATTATTCAATCAAGCGATAGCTCATATTTCATAAAACTAACCTTTCTTATAGAACCTTTTTTATAAACATATATTCAATTTTGAAAATATTTATAAAACAATATTTCTGATTTTTTCTTCATTTTCCCTCCAAAAAAGCCCACGCTGATGAAGGGTGATAAGGTTATTTAAATAATCATGTATTTTGCTAATTTTTTGTTCTTCTAAAGAGGATGTTGTATAAATCAAAATATCCAAAACATCATTTAATAATAATGAAGGTATTCCGGAATTTTTTATTAATTTAGAAATTTGTTTTTTTTGTTTTTTTAAATTCCAAAATACAAACTTTAGATGGCTTTCTTTTACATTAATAGAAAACACTGAATTTCCGGCTCAAAAATTGCAATCTACATAATTTGCAAATCCTGCCCCAATGCCTCTTGAACTCATAACAATTTTTCCTTTTTCTTGATTAAAATATTTGTAAAAACCAGTAAAATTTGTCCCTCCATTATATACAGGAAATTTAAAAAGATGTGATTGCATATTTTGATGAATAAATTCTCCAGTAAAAATTGTTGAAATATTTCCCAACTTTTCCTGTTCTCAAGCGTTAGTGAATTCCTTGAATCTTATTGAAGGAATGTTTGATTTTTCATCAGGAAACATCTTATCTAATAGCGTCTTTTTAATATTTTCAAGAGCTTTTAACTTACGCTGATGAAGGGTGATAAGAGTTTTTAAATTATTAAATAATTTAGATATTTTCTCTTGTTCTTTTAAAACAGTCATATTAATTTTAAAATTTATAACACTTCATTTTGATAAATTTAATTGAGAAGATCCACCACCTTTTTTCATTATTTCTTTTTGCTTTCTATTTATGCAAAATGAAATAAAGTGCGAATCAATTCTTTGATAATTATTATTTCTAAGTAATCCTACTCTTTGGTTTAAAACATACTCATTATCCGAAGGAATAACAGCAGTCATACCTAATAATTTACCCAAGGCAATATCGCTAAGGATAATTACAATATCATCTTTTTTAAGTGTTTCTTTTGAATAATTCAAAAATTTTCCAGAAGGTTTTAAATACCCATTTGTAGATATGGAGTTTAAGTTTATTATTTTGTATTTTCCTTTATTAAGCTGGTTTGCTTCATTAGATACTCCATTATAATAATTTAATAAATTTCCCAACTTTTCCTGTTCTCAAGTGTGAGTAAATTTCTTAGATTTTATAGAAGAAATCTTAAATTTCGCGTCAGGAAACATCTTATCTAATAGTGTCTTTTTAATATTTTCAATGGCCTTTAACTTACGATGATGAAGGGTGATAAGGTTATTTAACAAACGAAAGGTTTGTCCAATTTTATTTTGCTCATTAATATTCGGGAAATCAATGTTAATATTCATAAATTTCTGTTTAGATATATTAAATCTAGATATTCCCTGAGCTAATAAAATAATCTTTTTTCTCATTTTTTTATTTCTCAAATTATTTGCAAGGAAATAAATATCGTAACTGTCAATGTTATCGAATCTTAAACTAAAACAAAAGGAGTTTAAATAAACGTTTTCTATATTAAAAGATCATACAGAAGTCATTCCTACTTCTTCAGGAGTTTCAGAAGAAGTTGTAACAAAAATATCTCCGTATTTCACGCTATTTTGTTTTGTATCTTTTTTTATCAAATCTAAATCATATATGCTAGTTATTGGATTTTTAAAGACATTTAAGTATGTTACGTATTTAGCATTCCCGTGTCCGAAATCTTTTTTAGTTTTACCTGACAAACCTGAATATGTCTTTCCTAAGTTACTCAACTTTTCTTGTTCTCAAGCGTTAGTGAATTCGTTGAATCTTATTGAAGAAATGTTTGATTTTTCTTCAGAAAACATCTTTAAACAGGGGAAATGTTTTCGGACACTTTAATCCTATTCGGATTCAATTCTTGAATTTAATCCAAAATTAAATCCGAATAGGATTTTGTTTTTACAATTTTATTCTTTTATAATTATATCAATTTACAAATTCTCTAATTTTGTATGATAATTCATCAAAATTCATTTGACGACACTTCATAGAAAATCAGGAAAAATTTCGCTATTAAGTATTGAAAAAAATACTCAATTTTTACGATTATTTAGACTATTACCAATTATAGACATTGATATCTTCTCGTTTAAAGATTTAATTTTATTAATATAATCGATTGAAGAATATGTAGAGCCATGATCTGAATGTAAAAAAATTATTTTTAATTTTGTATTTTTAATACTATTTTAAACTAATTGAGTATCATTATTTAATGATATTTCATATGTTACAAACTTTGTTTTATGATCAATTATAGCTGATAAGTAAATATGATTTTGATTAATGTCTTTTGGAGCTGGTATATAAGTTACATCAGTTGCATAAATTACATTATTTCTTGAAATATAATCTCTTTGAACCAAATCTGTAAACTTAAAATTAGTATTTTTATCTTCGTTTTGTCTCTTTTTTCTACGTACGAAAGTGAATGAACTTAATCTTTTAATATAGTTTTCAAGGGTTCTTGGGTTCACTTCAATATTATAAGTCAAAAGTAAATATTTGGATAATCTTCTTCTTCCGTATCTCATTTTGTTATCAGTAAAATTTTGACGAATAACTTCTTCGTGTCTAATAAGTTTTTGTTTCTTCGATTTTTAATCTTTAACCTTTCATAATATATTGATCTTGCTATTAATAAAATCTTTGTTATGTTACTCTATGAAAGTTTTTCTATTTCTTTAATTTTTTTGATATCGGTATCAATGTTATTTTCATTAAAAATTCTGTAGTATTTTTTATCACCGCATCTTTTTCATCATCTTTAGGGTATCAATTCATGTATAGTCAAGAACTTTCCTTTTCTTTCCGCCTACCCTTTGCTTTTTTTGCTTGCTTTGCCAGTTTTAGATTGAATATTTATATTCAAATTATACGTTTTTCTTTTTTCAACATTCTTTTTAATGATTCTTTATTCCAATAATTTTGTTTAATAGAAAAAGAATTTTGTTTGAATTTGAATTTACCGATCTTGCAATTTTTTAAATCATCATATACGTTAAAGATTTTTACTCATTCTTCTGTTTTTAAATGCCTCGTAAATATTCTCCTTTTAAATATGCGAAAAAATCATTTGGAAGTGTCTGAATGATTTTTCCCAGTCTATAACAAAAGAATGGGTGTTTTTTTAAAATTGTAATATTTTTTAATAGCGAAATTTATGTCTAATTAATTTTTACTTAATAAAAGAAATATTAAGCAGTTAATTAAAATTAAACAAGTCTTTTTAAGAATTGTATTATGGGTAATAAAAAAATCATATAAAACTTTATTAAAAATTGCAAAAAACTTTACGATTAAATTTTATTAATACAAAAAAACCACACCTTTAACCTTAGTTTTAAAAAATATTAAAATTATATGTAATTGAATTAAAAACATTCTTCCCACATAAATTTATTTACTATTACAAAAAACAAGTCATCTTATTGATAAAGGTGTAAAATATAAAATAAGAAGAGTATATTTATTTTATAATAGCGGGGTATTGATGAAAAGATCTGTAAAGAAAAATATATTTAAAAAAATAAATTTAATTCCCTTTCTAGGTTTAACTACACCATTCCTGGCATCATGCAGTTATGACAAAAAGGTTGAAACAGAAATTCAAAAAAACGAAGTTAAAAAAATTGAGTTTTCTAAAGTGACACAAAACAAAGCGACAATAATAATTGAACTGAAAAATAATATTAATGCAAATGCTGAAGAGTCATATATTAATGTTAGTGGACTTATAGATTCTTATGATATATATTCAAACCCAGAAGGTATTAATAATAATAAAATTATTTTCACAGTTAATAACTTACAACAAGATTCTCGCTACTTTATCAAGAGTCTAACAATTAATAATGAAAAAGTCGAAATACCTAATTGAATCAAAACGGATTTTCAAACAATTTCTAATGATAATGAATTATTGATAAAAAATATAGAAGTCTATGATATTGATCATTCGAATGCTAAATTAAAAATAAATTATAGTTCAAAAAATGACTCATTGATTTCCAAAATTAAATTCGAGTTCGAACCTAATTTAAAATATAAAATGGTGTCATACCAGGGTGATTATGCGATATATAGTATAACTAATTTAAAACCAAAAACTAAATATATGTTAAAAAGTGTTAAATTAGATAATAATGAAATTCTATATAGCCCTAACAATGTTTCATTCATAACTCCGGAAAATTTAAAAAATCAAAACAACGAACAAGATAAACCTACAACAAGTGATTCAGATAATAAAAATATTTTTGTGAATAATTTTGAATTAATTAATGATACTGAAACATCAGTAACAATACGTGTGTACTTTTCAAAATTATTTGATAAAAGTCAAAGAAATTTTCTTGAAATTACTTTATCAGATGATAAATATCAAACAAGTAATGTTATTAATTATGATCAAAATTATGTAGATTTTGTTATCAATAGCCTAAAACCTAATACAAATTATAGAGTGCTTGAAATAAAATTGAATAGCAACAAATTATCAATACAAAAACAATTTGATTTTGTTACAAGAGAATATAATAATAACAATAACCATAATAATGATCATCAAAATATAGAAAAAAATGAACCATCGATTTCTTCTTACACAACTTTTTACAATGATGAGTTAAATGTAGTCGAAAAAGATAGCCAAAATTTCGAAAATATCAAAAACGACCCAAAACTTAATAATTACTTTAATTTTATAAAAAAATCTAAGTCTAATATTCCAAATGAAAAATTTGAACGAAAAGAACAAAGTGAAATTATTGACTTAAAAATTACAAACAATATACTTAAAGTTAAAATAAAAATAAACAGCAATTATGATCACCTAAAATTAAAAATAGAAAGAAAAAGAAATATAAGTTTTATTGATCAAAAGAATAATAAAAATAATATTGCTGAGTTTGAAATACAAAATATCCAAAACGGTGAAAATATTAATATTATAGGACTATTTCAAAATGATGAAGAAATAAATAATTTCAAAAATAAAAACTTTTCTATATCAAATAAAAAAGTAAACGAGCAATCTGGAGCATTTACTTTTCAAAATTTAACTGAATGAAAACTTTGAGAGGCATCTTCATCACAATATAGTTTTGCTATAGATGTATGAAGATCAGTTTCTAATATAGAATGACCTAATGCATTTGCTTTAAGAATAATAAATAACCAAAATAAAATCGAATATATTGATTTAAACTATGTAAATAAAAGAAGCGAAGCAGAACCAAGAAGAGTTGAGGCGTATTTTGAAAGATCAAAAGTCAATAAAGTTTTGAATTTGGTTTTAAAGAATGGTAATGAATATTATGATTTAACAAATTTTGATCATGTTATAGAAAAACCAAATGCTAACGATGGTGATAAAATTTCTAATTTTAATATTAATTCAGTTAGTGTAACAAACAATATAGTTAATGTTAACTATACAAATGATATTCAATCATCAATTAATTATGTTGATTTTTTAGTCAAAAGTACTAATCCATTTCAACCTTGATCAAAAATAATCAGAGCAAATATAGACCATAACCAAAAAATTAGTTCATTTAATACAGAAATGCTTCCCAAAAATATTTCAAAGTATATTATTGTTGCTACAAAATTACAAAACGAAGTTATTGACTATGGGTTGAATGAAAAATATAAATTTGCGGTTAATAATAGTCAAAAAGAGTTTAATTTACTTGATTTTAGAATAATTAAAGATGAAAACAAAAAACAATTATTAGCTTCTGCAATATTTGATTTTGAACAAGAAGATTTTGCTTTCTTTGAAGATAAATGGTTTCAATTTACTTTTGAGCCAGAAGTCGATGAAAGTTCAAAAGAATATTATGGATTCAATTTTGTTACGGAATATAAAATTAATGTGCCATTTAAAAATTTATGAAAATTCGGACTAAATGGTTTTTATGAAAATACCAAATATAGTTTAAAATCGATTAAAGTTATTGAACCATTTACTCAAGATCTTTATTATGAAAACATTAGTATTTCAAGTAATCTTAAAAAGGATTTTATTTATAAGTTTAACTATCCTAACACTTTAAATAATTATGTGATAAAAAGTGATAAAGTCCATACTGAATTTAATTTTAATGATTCAGATTTAATAACTAAAAATCTAAATTTACAAAAACAAGACTTAATAAATATTTGATTATCAAATGAAACTAAATCTAAAATACCATATTCTATCCAAAATCACTACGCATTAATTGAATATGAGCGTTGTCATTTTTATAAAAATGCTGCCGGTTCTATTAAACCAAGAAAAAACTTTATAATGATTAATGAGGAAGGCAATGAAGTAAATCTAAGAGTGATTGCTGGTCGTAAAATTTTAGATAATGCTGTACCTATTTTGGATGATAACCATAAAAAAGTTACAATAACAGAAAACATCGATCAATATAATGGGTTAAGCTCAATAGGGAATGAGGCTATATTTATTTTTAGACTAGAGCTAGATAATCATAAACGTAAGTTATCTGAAACAACTCCACTAGATCCCGCTTCTACTACTGCTAAATCATTTATAAGTATACCTATTAGTTATAAGGATATAAAACAAAAACAAGTTATTGATGATGCAACATTTACATTTTTACAAACTCGTGGAGATATTAGAATTCATGAAGTTATTTCTAAACAAATTAAAGATCGTTTTCAATTTAAGGTTAGTTTAGCTGATAATAACTTGAAACTTGAAATTATACCTAAATATGATAATGTTCTAATATTTGATAAACTTTCAGATCATTACTTTTCGCTAGCTAATTCCACTTTTATAGGTAATGTTTCAACAACATTACATTGAATCAAAACAATTAATAATAATCATGAAATAAGTTTTAGCGCAACTCCTTTAAAAGATAATCTTTCTACGAGTTTAAACGAAACTTTTATCAATAACGAAAACAAGGGAAACGATAAATTATTTGAAAAAAATATAACTTTAAAAAATAAACAAGAAAGCACAAAGCGTTTGTATAAAGAAGATAAAACATCAAGTACAGAACATATCAGAAGTCGTTCGTTTAGTTTTCAAAATGTACCTAACGGAACATGAAGTGTTATGGGTAAAGTAAAACCACATGATGATTTGGACTACAACTATTATGTTGTTAGCAATTCTCATGTTTGAAAAGTTTTTGCGAAAAAATCAGGTGTCTCTATAGATGGTAATGAATATAAAGTTTTAAATAATACCTGATTCAAGGTTCCTATTATTACTGAAAAACCTGAAAACATAAACGATTCAAATCCCACACCTTATTTCGATAATTCAAATGTTTGAAATCTTAACGGTGTTGAATTCAAAATCGAATCAATAGTAGACTTCGATGATGACTCTTATTATCCTCATCCAAGTGATTTCAAAGATACATATGCTGAATCTATCAAAACAAACACCGGAAAAGATCCTTGACTACTAGGTAGAGCCGATTTAATTGTTGCAAAAGTTGATATGAGCTTCTTTTTTAAGAACTTTAGTTTAGAAACTTTGGATCAAGCAACATATAATGGGATTCCGTTAAATGAAAGACAAAAAGAAATTATTAAATTCTTCTTAAACTGAAAAAACTTACCATTTGTTGAGATCAGCTCTTTCAATCATCATTTAAGTGAATACTACAATCTTAATTGATTTACAGCACCATACCCAGGTTTAGCATCAAATAATAAAGATTCACGTAAAGGGAAGCGTTATCGTGAATACTTACTAGGTAACACGAATAATGTATTTAGTGTTGTAAGTTATTTAGGTGCAACATCTAAAAATCTTTTGGTGCAATTTGACACAGATGTTGTGGATATAGCTGGTGGAGCATCTGGAACAACAGTATATGACTCAAAAAATAAAATAGCCGGGTTTGTAGTTGAAGCAACAAAAGGTGCTAAAAAAGATGAAAAAGGTGTATCCGGTATATTTGTTGTTGATGGACATAAATATAAGTTTATAGGTGATGGTACAACACCGCAAAACCCTGCTTCTTTCTATGAAAGGGTAAGATTATTATCTTATTTATATCCCGAAAGATATGAAAATACCAATTTCTTAAAAACTCCTAAAATTTACAATATAGATGAAGATTAAAAAATATACACAATGCATTGTGTATATTTTTTCTAAGTTCTAATCAAAATAATTTTTCTTTACTTCAGCGAAATTTATTGGGTCATATTTTTCTGGATATAGATATGACAATAGTCTCATTCTCTCATAAAATGAACCTTGGTTTTGTGGTGTATCACCTCTTCCGATAAATGATATTTTATGTCCATCGACAACGAAAAAGCTTCCAAAACCTGGTTGATTTGCTCCAGCGTTCCCTCCTTGGACGTGCAATCCAACAATATTACCTTGTGAATCATAAATACTTGTTCCAGATGCTCCTGTTCCTAAATCAACAAATTCTGTACTATATGAAATAGCAAGATTATTTACAGTGCTACCTAAGTAAGATACACGACCTATAGAAGAAGGTATGTTACCTAATAAATATTCTCTATATCTTTTTATATCTGCATTGCTACTATCTTTATTAAATGAAGCATTATATGGATAAGCACCATAATATCAGTTTAGATTAACAGATTCATTTAAGTGCAATACCATTCTGCTTGCTTTGACCATAGATAACTTTTCTCAACCTAAAAAGAATTTAACTACACTTTTTTCGTATTCTGTCAATTCATTTCCATTATAACTTCAACTATTTTCGTCCTTCGATTTAAAATTATTGTAAAAGAAACTTAAATCCAATATAGCAATAGCCATATCAGCTCTTCCTTCTACTTCAAATTTAGGATCAAGCGTATTACCATAACCATCTTTGACGTCTTTAGGACTAGGAAAGCTCGTTTCAGTATTAAAGTCAGTTATAAGTTCTAATGAAAACCTGATATCTTTGGCTCTTCATTTATTTTCTGAGGTATATATTGGGTTTATAACGCTAGTGTCGTTGTTACTTGGTTTATCAACTAGTATGGGCACTAATAATGAAGCATCATTAATATATTTTGTTAAATCACCATCCGCACTTATATCACCACGATTTAAATCTACTCAAACATGTTGATTTGTAATTACATAAAATCTATGATCACTTTCATCACTTGGCTTAACTTTCCCAAGAACACTTCAAGTTCCATAGTATTCTCCAAATGTAAATGTTCTTTTTCTTATGTCATTTATTGTAGGAGCTGAGTCTTGTTTAAATAGCCTTCTAGTTCCATCTTTTTTAGAAAAATTAATATA
This sequence comes from Mycoplasmopsis edwardii, assembly GCF_900476105.1. Taxonomy (NCBI): domain Bacteria; kingdom Bacillati; phylum Mycoplasmatota; order Mycoplasmoidales; family Metamycoplasmataceae; genus Mycoplasmopsis; species Mycoplasmopsis edwardii. The sequence goes on along the minus strand of NZ_LS991951.1, from coordinate 341,687 downwards.
TTTATCAAATAATGATCTATCAGTATTAGATTCACTATCTATATATAACTTATCTGTGTCAATTGATAAATTATTTTCCAAAGGTTTTCCTTCAAAAGTGATATCTTGAGACTCTTTTTTATGAATCCAGTGAACAAAAAAGGTTGAATTACCAATAAATGCAGAATTCTCTAATGAGAAATAATGATCTGGTAGATAATCAAAAAGCCTAGTTTTATTATCCTTAGATAGTATCCTTATTGACATTTTATTATTTTTATCTAACTTAATATTGAACTTAAACTTATCAGCAATTTCCTTTTCTAAAACCTCATGAATCTTTCTGTTTCCCCTTGCTTGGAAAAATGTGAAAGTGGCACTATCTATTTCACCTTGTTCTTTTAATAACTTATATGGAATAGCTATTTGAACAAATGCTTTAGCATTTCTTGACTCAGTTTGTATTATTGAACTGAGTTCTGAAAGAATTCTTTTCTTAGTATCTAATTCTAATCTAAGAACAAAAAATGATTCATCATGATTTTCAAGGTTTTTATATTCAGAAAGATCTTTTATTAATGTAGCCTCTGTTCTTTCTGTATTAAAATTAAAAAATGTTTTATCTATAATTTCTCTAGGCGCTAAGAATCTGTAGTTTATATGTTTGCCATTGTCATCTACCATAATAAATTTTTTCTTTTCTTTTAATCCACTTGTTAATACTTTTTTGTAAAAGTAAAATTTTTCATATTCCATAAGTGCATAATGGTTTCGAAGGGAATAAGGTATTTTATTTTTCTCACTAGAAGATAATCAATAATTTATTAAATCATCAAAAGTAAGATCCTTTCTTCTGCTTATAAATTCTGAATTATCTTCGTAATCAATAGATCCTTCAATCTCTGAGCTAATTAATTTATTTTCATTCTCGTTATAATTAAATTTATAAACAAATGAGTTATTAATTGTGCTCGAAATACTTATATTATCAAAATAAGAATTTAATGTGTATGGATCAACCACTTTTACTGATTTTAATTTATATTGAACATTTTCATAGAAACCATTTAATCCAAATTTTCAAATTTTTTCAAATGGAACGTAAATTTTATATTCCGTAACAAAATTAAATCCATAATATTGTTTTGTGCTTTCATCGACTTCTGGCTCAAAAGTAAATTGGAATCATTTATTTTTAAAGAACACAAAATCTTCTTGTTCAAAATTGAATCTTGCAGAAGCGAATAACCTCTTGTTGTGTTCATTTTTAATAAAATCAATCTTTTCTAACCTTATATTTTTGGATTCTAAATTATTAATACTAAATTTAAATCTATTTTGAAATCCGAATTTTTCAATTTTATTGTTTACTTTACTTCCAACAATAATAAAATTATTAATATTTTTAGGCAACAAATCTATAGGAATATTAGCACTTAATCTATCACTACTTATATTAGCTGCCATTATTTTTGAATAAGGCTCGAAAGGGTTTAAGCTTTTTATTTTGAAATCTATATGAGAAATATTTAGTGGTAAGCTTTTAACTAAATTAACGGTCACAAAGTTGTCGTTCTTAGTAATTGAATTAATTACAACTAAACTATTGCTATTATTATCTCTAAGATCTTCTGAAGGCTTGTTAATTTGATTTATTCCTGTAATAATATATTTTTTGCCATTTTTAGTAAAGCTAATACCCAAAACCTTGTTAACATTTGTTTTAGGAAGGCCATAGAATTCTATTTTTCTTCTATTTTCTCTACTACTTCCATGAAGTGTAAACGGTTGGCTATGAATATTGAAATTATTATCGAAGTATTCTAATTCAAACCTTGTTGGCCAATTTATATTTTCATCTTTTAATAAAACATTAAAAGCTATTGAGTAGTAATTACTATTAGAACTATATAACTCTCAATTATAAGTTGGTTCAAAAATGAAACCATTTGAATCAGTGTCAACATCGTACACTTTATAAGGTGTAGTTGTTAAGTTTGTTATACTAAGTTTTGTGTTTTCGTCATTCATTACTTCAATTGGACTTACCAAAACATTGGAAGTTAAATCATTAACAATAAATCGATATTTTGAATTCCCTAAACTTTGTGAATTTATTATTTCCTCATTTTTAGTATTATTTGTGTTTTTCTCTATTCTTAAACTATAACTCGAACTTTCTTCATCATTAATTTCTATATCATATTCAATTAGATTATTTTTTATATTTACATCAATGATTCTAGCATACTTTTCAGAGCTATTATCTTGGTTGGTTTTCTCGAAATCTTCATTATAATGCTCAACTTTTGGTTTATCTATAAAGTTAAAATACCCTTGTCATTCACTTTTTGACTTTATAAAAGTATCGCTAAAATTTTCAGAGATTTCAATATTTCTATCTTCGTTAATAAATTCTATAAAGTTAGATGTTTCATTAATTCTTGAATCATACCTTCCACCAGAATTATTGATAGGCTCATCATCTGATAGGTCACTATTTTTAGTTGTAAATTCTTTTTTATATTCCTTAGAAATTTCTATATTTTTGTCGCCAAACTTAATATTTAAAATAGAGAATGTTGTATTTTTTTCTAGATTTTTAATGTGAAAAAGAAAATAGTTATTTTCTTTAATTAGACCCTTATATTCTTTGTTATTTGAGAGGGTAAATGAAACATTATTTTCATCAATATTATTCGAGTCATTTAATCTAAATTTTAAAATTGCGCTACTTTTTGTTACATTATAAAAATAAAGGTCATCAACATAATATCTATCAATATTTGTATTGAAACTAAATACATTTGTTAATAATATTTCTTGGTTATCAATCTTTAGCTTTTCTAAAGTATATTTTTTGTTTGATACTAAATTTACTAAATCAATATCAATATAGTTTTTATTATCGATATTAAATTTAACGATATTATCTATATCATTAAACTTGATATCTACTTTTTTGAAATCATTCTTACTTAGATTGATCCTTATTTTTGCTGCATTTTTACTTAAAGAGTTCAAAATAATAGAGTTAACTGCTACTGTTTCTTGTTCTTTTTGAAATGAATCTTTTAAAGTGCTAAAAGGTTTAAAAGTATTTTTATCCACATTAATTAAGTCTTCATTCACGAAAATTTTGTAATTATCATAAAAAGTATCGCTTTTTAAATTACTTAATTTAAATGTTATAGTATTGTTATTCAAATTATATAAATCATATTTTTTGTCATCAATTACTAAATAAATTATATTTTTAGAATCTCAATTTGTAACATTAAGACTTATTGTCGCTGAATTACTTGTAATATTACTTATAGAAATTTTAGATATATTTAAAGCGTTAGAATCCAGCTTTTTGTCTTTTTTTGATTTAGTAATAAAACTTTTATTTGAAACCTTATTGGAGAAATATATAGCATTATTATTAATTGTCAATGATTGAATCTGATATTCAACATTATTTACTAAATCATTAAAATTAAATAAAATTTTATTCTTACTAATGAAAATGCCGTTTGAAATCGCCTTTATACCTTCAATATTAGAAACTTCTAATTGGACATCATTTAAATTTTTAAAGATGCTAATATTTTCTATTGTTAATATAATTTGAGTTTTTGATTCATCATCAAAATTGTAATCAATTTTAGTTACCTTAGCTTCTTTACTTATTGTTGTTTTATGGTTCGGTGCGCAAGCAACATTAATAAAACAAAGTGAAGATAAAGTGGCTAAAAATGTTATTTTTTTAATATTCTTCATTTTAACTTCCTTCTTATAATATTAATTTTACCACTAAAAATTGCTAAAATATAGTTCTAGCTTTTAATTAGAGTTATTTTTGTTCATAACCAGGATTTGAAAACATTTTTTCATTAATTATAAAAGTCATATGCAAGTTAAACATGCATATGGCTTTTCTGATTAATACTTTTTTATTCAAAATTGTTTTTTAAAATTAATACTCACTAATTATTTTTAAATAAGTATTTTTATCTTTAAAAATTAATCCTAATTTATTATGGTAGTAGAATGGGACAACAGATAGTAACTCAATAATATATTTTTCATTAATTTCAATATTAAACTGTTCTTGAATATTTCTCTTTAATACATCTATAGATATTGGGTCTTCTTCATTTTCGATAAATCATGAGGTTAAGAAATTTAATAATATTAGTACTTCTCTTGAATTGCTTGCATTCTTTGTGACTTCGTTGTTTTGCTCCTTTTCTTCAATTTCGATAGTACTTTCTTTGTCAGTTTCATTAGTTTTTATTTCGCCCTTTTTTAGATCTATATTTTTGCCAAAGGAATTGTTTCAATCTATAAGATACTTATAAAAAGTGTCACTCATATTGTATTTTATTAATGGGTGTTGAAAACCATGTTCTAAAAGTTCATAATAAGTTAATGATTCATTGTTAGTATATTCTTTTGCTTTTTCGCAAAAATCTATTATTTCTTCTTTTTTTATTCCTGTATTCTTGTTTATTGTGTTAAAAGAAGAAAAGATGTTTTTATTTTCTACCTTTATAATTTCGAAATTTCTTTTTAATTCAGCTATTGCATAATAAAAAGTGTTAGTTTTAAAATATTCTTTACTAAACCCCAAGCTCTCTAAATAACTTTTTATTTCAAATTTTTCACAATTATTTAGGTGGTATTGTATTACTTCTAAAATATTTTTGCAACCAAAACTTCTATATAAATAACCATCTAATTCATTAAATTCGATTTGTCTACATAAGTATTGATTAATTAAAACTTCTTTATTTAATATATTTTTGGCTTCTTCTAAAAATTCCTCTTTCGTGTAAAAATCCTTTTTCAATTCATTTTTTAATTTTTGAAATTCAAAATTATCTATATTTGTATTAATTTTTCCACTTTCAATAGAGTAATAACCATTGGAAAAATATTTTTCTAAATATTTACTATAGTTAGAAATTGCAGATGCTTTATGAAACCCAAATTTTTCACTATATTTTTCAAAAAAATCGTCATGATGGCATTTCTTTAATTCTTTTAAAAAGTTTAATATTTGTTCTTCTTCATTGGGTGTACCAATTTTAATTATAGGCATTCTCCCGAAATTAATTTTACTAAATTTGTTTTGTAGAACTTTTTTTAAAATGTTGTGAAGATCATACTCATTTCTGATATCATATTCTTCCATGAGTTTTGGGAATTTTTTCATGAAAAAACTTGTTGAAAATATTGAATCCTCATATTGTTCTAAGTTTAACTCTTCTAAAAAATGATCGAAATTATACTTAATTAATGAATAGTATCTATACTTTTTATTTAGGTTTAAAATAACGCATTCCACCCTTTGCAATATAGATTCTATATCATGTAATTTCAAATCTTTTAGGGTTTTTTCTTTTGCATCATCAGCTAAAGAACTTTCATTAACAATTCTTTGGTAGTGTGCATGTATTTCATCAATATGGATATAATCCTGTGCAAAATTCGTTATTATAAACTCAAGAATATCTCTTTTATTATTTTTTATATATTTTCCGTTAGGTAAATCTAAATAATGCCTTGATTTAAAAATTATTTGTTCAATTTTTCTTTTTCAATCATTCGGTATTAAATCATCATCTATTGCTTCATCTATCGAAGCTCTTGTTGTTTTGGAAATTGAAAATGAGTTTATATAATATACTTGCATTTCGTTTAAATAGAAGTAATCTTTTAATTCATTATTTTTAATATCATAAGTATTATTTAAATATACAAAATATTCTTCATCAAATGAAATATTCATTTTTTTATTAATTAGTTTAAATTTGTTTAAGTAATAACCTACGTCTGGTACAATTTCTTTTTCACCGAATACAATATCGTATAGACGCTTATATTCCTCATCTTCTAAATTTATGAGGTCAACTTGTTTTATAGAAGGTTTTTTCAATTTTATAAATTCATTTATAAATTCAATTTTGTTTGATAAAAATTTGAAAACTTCTTCTTTTAGTTGTTCGAAGTCTTTTATGATTTCATTAAACTCATCAATTTTAGTAAGCATATTAGATTTTTTTAAATAATATTCGATGTAGAGTGATATTATTTCTATTTTTTGAGTCTTGATGGATTCGATGCTGTTATTTTTAACAATTAATGATTCAATCTTATTATCTATAATTGGCGATACTTTAAAAAGAGAGTTTCATAAGTCTAAAAACAATACGTGCTCATTTTTTATATCATTTAACTCCGATATTTTAATTTTTTCTATTTCCTTCAAGATAATATTCGCTCTTTTTATTTTAGGGACAGAAACAGGTATATCTAAGAATGTATACATATCAGATATAGTTTTTATATTTTCATTTTTTAAAAAATCATGATTAACGGTTTCCAAATTATAAAAATCAATTATGTCGTAATCGAGAAAGTATTCATTATTTAAGTTATATGTCGCCTTTTGGTCAGTTTTCAAAAAAGTGGTTATTTTATATACTTCTTTTATTATATTTTTTAATTTTTTTGCTTTTAATTTGTTTTTAGAAATTCTTTGAATTTCCGATTCATCCATATTCAATATATCTTTTGCATCACTGAAGCCATTCTTAACTAAAGAATCAAGAAGCTCTATATCATCAACAAGCTCATTTAATGGTTTATAAATTTTTAAAAAATCATATCTTTTCATTTTCCCTCCATATTCTAATTATATAGAATTATTTACATACTATGCACAATAATGGACGATGGGCTTATATTTTGCTTTTTAATTTTTGTTAAATGAATAAATTTAAATGGTTATTTCATGTGTCCAGTTTTTTAAAGTGATTATAGAATAACATGTATTTTGACTTATTTTTTGAACATTTAACTCCTTATTTCGGAGTTAAATGATTTTTCTTTTTTTTATTTATAGAGGTGTGCGCTTTTTTCCAAAAAAGTTGCTAAAAACTTAAGCAAAAAAATTTTTATTTTCTGCTTTTTTTAAATTTATAAATTTACGCATTTTTTCTAAATTTCCCTACATCAAAAGAGCAATTTTTATTTCATTAATTTGTTTAATTGATCTGCAAGTTTTAAAGTATCCTCATATTTTTATACTATTATCCCTATTTTAGCTAGGACTCATGTAGCAATACTTGTTGAAAGTAATAATGTAGATCCAGCTAATGCTACACCAAGTACTTTACTTCATGTTTTTTTACTCATTTTTATTTTTTCAATTTAATACTATATCACTTTTATATATAAAAGTAAATTTGTAGAAATATGGAAAAAGTTCTAAAAAGCCCTTATTTATAGGTAAAAAAGAATGTATTTGCTTCTTTCATTCATTTTTTTGATTGACAAAAATGTAAAGCGGGATTTTTACTTTTATAATTTAAAAAAATATATAAATAAATTTATATATTTTTCAAAGTGTATTTTTTGTTTTTTGAGGAAATTTAAAGCACAAAATTTATTTGATTTATATAAATATATGTAAATTAAACAAAAATATTCCAGTGTATCTGATTACGTTTTTATATAAATTTATTTAAATTTTGTTTTTTAATTAATATAAAATGTAATTTTTGAATCATTTGATTTTTTTCACTTCTATACGTACTATTAACGCATATTAGTAAAAAAATACATGAAATAAAATGCATAACTTTTTTATAAAACTTATTAATTTTTTTTGTAAAATTAAGAGGTAACAAAACTTACATTAAAAATAACTAAATTTATTTTGAAAAAAATATAACAAAGAGGTATATTATGATGCAAAAATTAAGATTGTTCAGAAAGCAATCAATTGCAAGCTTAGTAGTTTTATTCATTCCATTCTTATCATTACTTAGCTTACTTATCATCCAACCAGGATTTGAAGAATTCTACAAAAAAGCTCACGAGTACACAAATAACAGTATGGATATTGTTTTTGCAGTATTATTTGCTGCATTTACATCATTATTCTTATTCATTATCGCAGTTGTTACATTAGTGAAAATGAACAAATTTATTAAAGAATTCAAAGAAGGTAGAGAATTAAATTCAATTTACACAGCTTGAGTTTTCGTCGCTATCTTCACACTTGTAACTACAGCATTAAGTTTAGTTACATGATACACATGAATCGTTGCTCTTATTTTATTTGTATTTGCAGCTGTAATTTATGTTGTATCAATCATCAAATTAAACAAATTAATTAAAAAATAAAAACTAATTAATATTTCAAAAAAGGCAGTAAATCTGCTTTTTTATTTAATATTTTTTTAACTTACACAAGCAATACAAAGAATGATAGAAATAATTTGTTTAAAAACTTATTTGGTATAATTTCATATTATTAAAAATAATATGAAAATGAGGTTTTATGAAAAGAAAAAAACTAATACTAACATTGTTACCATTAACTTTTATACCAACAACAATAATTTCATGTTCTCAACAAGAACAACCGAAAGTTGAAGAAAATAAAAAAATTGCTAGAGAAGATAAATATAGTCCAAACGAAAGCTTTATAAACAAGTTGAATAATCAAACTTCTGATAACATTTCAGTTGAATTTAATAAACTTAATGACTTTATTAGTTATGATGTTTTAAAATTTGAAGAAGGAAGCAAAATCACATCAAGCAATTTACCAACAGAAGTTTTGACTTTCGATAAAAATGGTTATTCAGAAATGAAACAAGTTACATGGGAAATTAATGATTCAATTAATGCAAGTAATGATTTAGAAATTTTTGGTAGAGTTGAAGGATTTGTTGATAAAAAAGCAAAAATAACTTTAAAAACATCTAAAAGTGAAAATTTTAGTAAATCCGAATTATCATTACTTGATGATAAATTACAACTTAATATTGCAAAAAGTACAAAAGACGGAAATTGAAGAAACTCTGATATCAGAAAGCTTGTAGATAGAACAGAATCATCAGAAAGTATTTCATCAAATTGAAACAACTGACCTGTATTCAATAAACCTCAAAACAATATTATTGTATTTAACTCAGAAAGTTTTGTAAATGTTAGTTCTATAAAATTTGTTTTTGCAAAACCTGGATGAGCAGAAATAAGTAACAATACTACACCATCAGAAATTAGAATTAAATATTCAAATGATGGCGAAAACTGAATTGAAGTAAAAGATCAAGATAAAGTTTTTCAAAATGATTTTGGGCCATTAGGCAATCACCACGAATGGGCTGGATCGTCAAAAACATTTACAATTAATTTTAATACTACAAAAACTAAATGAATTAGTTTTACTTGAAAAGCTGCTAAAAATGAAAATAATCAAGATTTAGGTATTGCTTTAACTGATATTAAATGATTTGGTCCTTACTCTAGTGATGAGACAAATAATGAAATTAATTTTAATAATAGAATTAATAGCATTAGAGTTGGAGACCAAAGCTTTAGACTAAACTCAAATGAAGAAACTTTTACAGTTTCAAATTTAGATCAAGAAATGACTTTTGATCATAATGCATCAAAAGTTCAAAAAGAACTAATTTTCAAAAATGAAAATAAGAAAATTTACAAATTAATTGCTATTAATGACTTAAATTCAAAAGAAATTTACACAATTACATTAAAAAAGGAAAACTAATAAAATGAGTAAAAAATTAAAAAGAAGTTTATTTGCAATCTCGGCTTTATCAACATTAGGTTTAATAACCTCTTGCTCATGTTCAAAACCTGAAGAAAAAGTGGTTGAAGATAAAAAGAAAACAAGTAAGGAATATCAAGAAATTGAAAAATTCTTTGATCACAATGAACCAATCTTCAACAACATTAAAGAGACAGTTTTATCAGAATATTTTGATAATGAATTTGATTCAAAAGTTTTCAACCAAAGCTTGATGGAATTTTTAAATAATTACAAAAAAATCTATGAACTTGAAACCAAAAAGATAAGTATCAAAAATATCGAGACACCGTTTAATAAAGAAGAAATTTCAAATAAATTAAAAGAATATGACAAAATTGTAAACTCAAATAATTTAGACTTTAATAGCATTAATGCAAGTTTAGTAAGCGGTATTCAAAAGACATATAATGAATTGTTAAAAGCAAATGAATTTTTAAAAAATATCGAATCATCATTTATTGATTTTGTACAAAACATTAATAATCTAGGTATTAGTTCTGTTTTATTTAAAGAATATATATCAAATAATTTTTCAAACATCAATAATCAAAAAGAAAAAACAACACAAGACATCATTGCTATTGATAATAAGCTTAAAAGTATCGCAGGAATTTTAGCGGAATTTAATAACAGCGAAGTTTTTGTAACTGAAATAAGTAAATTCAACGACTTAAAAGAAGAATTAAAAACAACTTCTGACTTACAATCATTATTAAACAAATTATCAGCATTAACTACTGCAATTTCGGACAAAATTGAAGCTAACAATCTAGTTTCTACTTCTGTAAAAGCTCAAAAAAGTGCATTAAAAAATTCAATTAACTCTAATGACAACTTAAGCGAAGAAGAAAAACAAACATTATTAAATAAACTAAATGAAGCAAAAACAAATTACCAATTAAATGAAATTGAAAAAGAATTAAGAAATGCTTCAAATAATATTAAAAACAAAGTCATGGCTTTAAAAGATGATAGTAAGTACAATCCAATTTTTGGCGAAAATCTAAATAACTTTAAAAGCTATTTATTTACATTGAGTTCTAAAACTGAACTAGATCAATACAAATCTGAATTAGATGTATTAGAAGAAAAATATAATGCATTAAATGAAAAGTATTCACAATTAAAAGCTAAGGTTAATTCAAATCAAGTTAAAGCACAAACGCAATTTGAATTTTATAAAACTAAAATTGAATATGATAAATTATTCAAAAATGGCGCACTAGAAACAATTGACTTATCAAACCTTACTCAAAAAACTAACGAATTAAATGCTTTATTAACTAAATTAAGTGAATTAGAATCTAATGATCAAAACATTCAAGCAAACAATGATACGTTACAATCATTATTTGATGCTGAAGCAACAAAAAACCTTACATATAACCTTAAAAACAACTTACAACACTTCGAGTTAGATAATTACTTATATTCTGCTTCTATTAACAAATCAAATAGCAAAATGTATTTAAACGATGGTGATACAGATCTTATCGATTATGAAGTTAAAGATATTAAATTAAAGGATAGTGATAAAAATATCTTAAACTTAACAATCGAAGCAACCCTAAAAACAAACCCACAAATTAAGAAAACTCTAACAAAAGAAATTAATGGATTCAAAGCTGAAAATAATTTAAATACTGTGATTGATTCATTAACAATTGCAAACTTAGATGAAATATTTGAAGTTAATTACGATGAATTAAATGTTTTAACTACTGATGAAGTAAATCAGTTAAATACAGACCAAATAAATGCTATTTTAAATTCAAAATTAAATGGTATAGGTAAGTTTTTTGGCTACAAAATTAAAGATTCACTTAAGGTTGAAGGCGAAAAAGTTAAGGCCACAATTCAAATTACATTTGGTGATCAAATAGTTAAAGAATTAGAAGTTTCTACTGCTCAAAATATCACTTTTAGAAGTGCTTCAAAACCTAAACAAGAAGCAGTCGACGAAAGAGATTTAAATAAAATTCTAAGCATCATTAACGGGGGACCAGAACTATTTTTATCACAATTAAAATTTAAAGAAGGCGCTACTAAAAACCATAGCTACTATTTAGCGGGTAACGCTATAGAAGCATTCAACAATGAATATGTATTACCAAGATTTGGTAAATATGAAATTTACATCAGAGGAATTCATCATCACTCAAATAAAGATGGGTATGCATGATTAACATTATGATATAAAGAAAATGGAAAAATCGCTCCTTTACCAGGCCCAAATTATTTATACAAAAAACATAAATTAGTATTCCATTTTAGAAAACAAAATTTTGAAGATATAGCGCCATTAAATTCAAAATTTTATACAGCTCAAGATTTTGAAAAAATCGACAATGCTGTAGTTCCAGAAGCAGACATCACTATGTTTAATTCAATCACTGAAGCAAACATTAATCATAGACTTGCAAATGGAAAAACATATGATGCTGAAAAAGCCATTAAATATAGATCATTAAACTTAGATGATTTCTTTGAACAAGAAGCATTTAATAAATTCCCATACTTTTTCAGTCTAGAAGCAGCAAAAAACAGACAAGGTGAAAACCTTGATAATAGTGAATTTCTTCCATTTAATGCAGGTTTATACACAAAAAATATCGAAATCGTAAATGATGCGCAAGTTATAAAGAAAATCATAGATAACTACTATGTATATGGATTTGATTTTCAAAGAGTAGGCAAAAGAGGATTAAGTTTTAAACTAGGATTTATTAATAAGAATAATAATAAAATAAGATACAAACTTGATAAAACATTTACTTTAATTAACATCATTAATGATTATGAGCAAAATCTTTATCCAGAAATAATTTTAAACAACATTAATTTAAGTGATTTATCAATCAATAAATCATTATTGGCTTCTAAATCAGCAAAAGAGTTTTCAAATGATCTTGATGCCTTAAATCAAGCGATAACAATCAATTCTGATGATGGATATTTAAAACACAATAACTTTAAATTAAGTAAAAGTGATTTTAAAATTGTTGAAGTTAAAAGAATTAATAATGATTCAGCATATATAAGATTTGGAACATTTAAATATGTACATGATTTAAAAAACAATGAAGTAGTTCATACAAAAGTTGAAATTAAATCAAGAACATGATTTAAGATTTCAGGTTTTGCTCCTGCTAGTTCTGAAGATAACTCTCCAAACCAAGACCTTAACTTTGAAGGCTCAAACTTAGAAACAATAGTTCAAGATTCAAACAACATTTATAGAAAAAGGGTTCTAGAGCCATATTGAAGTGATTTAACATGAAAAATTAATTATGAACAAAACATTGCAACATGAATGTTAAATAAAAAATACCTTGAAAAAACTTTATTAAGTAACTCTAAAAATAGAAAAGTTAACTTACACATTTATGGATATAGATTTGTAAATGACTTTAGAAAAAACGATCGTATTAATGCAAATACAGATGGAATGAACTTTCAGATTGATTTTGATAAATTATTAAATGAAGGCACATTAGTTCAAGATTATTTAATTCCTGCGACAGTAGTTAAAAATCAAAATGTTCCTGCAATTAAAGTTAGAGCAATCTTTACATGAGATGAAAACAAAGGTATCCAAGTTTCATTAGTTTTAGTAAGTAAAACTCAAAAAATTGTTTTAGCTCAACCTGATAGTGTTAAATTCAAAGAAGCAAATGCTGTATTTGAAGAAGATAAATCATTTGTAATGCTTCCAGGAGGGGTAAAAGTAAGTGTTGAATACACAAATAATATCGAGCAAGAAAACTTTGGTCTTAAAACAAATAGATTTGATTACAACGATGTTGATTACAACCAATTAAATCAACCGATTTTATTCTCAAATAACATTGATGATTTAATGAATAAAGAAGTATATAACCCAAACCAAAACGTAAGCTTTAAACTTAACGATGGATTTAAGATGAATCTTGATCACATTAGATTTAAACAACACAGAACTAACAATTACATTAATAGTGTTTGAAATAGAACAATGAGATATACTCAAGGTACAGCAACCATGATCGGGAAAGTTAGTTCAGACCCTAAAGACGGAAGATTCTACATTCTTACAAACCATCATGTTCAAGGTCAAGATGACAGAATTAATAATTGAGAAGACTATAGTGGTGTAAACTTTTTAAAAGAATATGTAAATACACCAGATAGAAATTTAAAATTATATTTAACTGTACCTTTCGAACATGTTAGAAACAACATAATTTCAGGACCAACAACTGATATTAATGGTTGAGGTGTAAGTTATGTTAGTGATAATGTTAAAGACCCTGGTTTCAAGGTTTCTACAAGAGTTATTTGAACAGCTAGAAAACAACTTGATAAATACACAGGAACTAAAACAATTGATGCAGACTTAACTGTTGTTATTTGAGATGTTAATCCTATTATCAAGGCTCTTAGAGAGCGTGGAATGATGCATGTTGCAAAACATTTATTAAATTGATTTAATTTACCAGAATTGGAATTTAATTGAAAAGCATCACAATATTCATACATCCCTGGACCACATATTAAAGATATAGTTCATATTGGTTATCCTTTAGGAGATCAAACAGGTTATATTAACCATAGAGCTAAATCAAATGAAAAAACTACAATAATTTCAGTTCAAAATGATTATTTATTTGTTCGTATAACAGGTGGGAACTCAGGTTCTGGGTTCTTTATCGGACCAGATCAATATGCTTCTACACTATATGGTGGACACTTAGGAAGTGAACTATACGGTAGAAACTATGATACTGAAGAATACAATTACTTTGGTATCAACTGAGATAATGAAGATCCTTTAACACTTAAAAATAATAGATCACTTGGTTCAATGATGATTAGAGCTAATGCACATGATCCAAATGCATTTGCACTTCCTTGATTCATGAAAGAAACTAAAAACAAATAAAATATTGATAACAATCGTTATTAAACGGTTGTTATTTTTTTAAAAATAACAAATATGAAAAAGTATCCACATTATAGTACAAGAAAACTGTATTTTTTAACTTTCTTATTTTTTTATTATAGAATAATAAAAAAGGAGATTTATGAAATCAAAATTTTTATTAAATAAAAAAGATAAAGATATGGCTAAAATTTTTATGTCAGAGTTATGTTCGAAAATATTAACATACAAAAATAACCGTTCTGATTTAATTTCTAAATCAATGAAAATTGGATTAATTAAAAAAAGCCAATTTGATGATATTGATCCATTTACTTGACTTTCTCACTTGTTTGGAAGAATTTATGAAACTAATGATTTTGACCAAATGCTTAAAAAAGTTAGAGATGAATTCATGATTCAAAAAAATTCACTTTCTAATTTGAATAAAATAATACCTATAAGAGAGTGAAATCGAAGAGGTAAAAAATTCTTTTCAGCAGGAAAAAATGAAAAAACTAAATGAATCAATGATTTATGAGACACATTCGAAATTGCTATTAATTTAAGTTATTCAAATGACGACCAAATTTTAATTGAGTCTTTAAAAAATCAACTAGATAAAATACATAAAATAAAAGTTCAAAAAGTTAAAATAACAGTTGGATTGTCATGAATAAATGACGAAATATTCTTAGCAATCGATGATTGAGCATTAGAATTATTAAACAAAAAAATTGGTTTAAACCATGAAATATACAAGAGAATCAAAAAATATGCAGATGGTCTAAATGGTGAAAGCAAAAATATTGATTTTGGTGAATACTTTGAAATTTGTAAATTTGTTAAAGAAAAAATCGAAAAACAAGAACTTCCGTTCACAAGTTTATTCGAGATTTCAAAAGGTATTAAAGTTGAAGACCCTAGAGCAAAAAGAAGGCAAAATCAACAAAAACAAGAATCTTCAGCAAATCAAAAGGAAAATAAACAAAAACAACAAAACCAAAATGCAAATAATACCAAAAAAGAAGCTAAACAAATTCAACACTTAAATACAATTTATTATGGTGTGCCTGGTACAGGCAAAACTTATGCAGCAAATTTAAAGGCTAAAGAAATAGCTAAAAAAGATGAAAATATTTGAAAAATAACATTTAACCAAGCATATGGATATGAAAATTTTATTGAAGGTTTAACAGTTAAAACAAATGGTGGAGAAACAAAATATGAAATAGAACCTGGTATTTTTAAGCAAATAAATGATCTAGCAATCCAGGACCCAAATAACAATTATGTTTTAATTATCGATGAAATAAATAGAGGTAATATTTCAAAAATATTTGGGGAACTTATCACTCTTGTTGAAGAGTCAAAAAGAGGTAAAGATAATAAAATTAAGTTAACTCATTCTGGCGAAGAAATGTATATCCCAAATAACTTATATATTATCGGTACAATGAACACAGCAGATAAATCTATTACTTCAATGGATACTGCAATGAGGAGACGTTTTAAATTTATTGAAAAGCATCCTGATTATGAAATACTTAAAAATTCAAAGATTAAAAACATTGATTTAAGTAAATTATTAGAAATTATTAATAAAAGAATTGAAGCATTTAGTGAAAAAGATCAAATTATTGGTCATTCATACTTTATCGAATTAATTAATTCTGATGAAAGCGAAGATGTAAAATTCCAAAAATTAGTTTCTGTTTTTGAAAACAATATTATTCCACTTTTAGAAGAGATTTTTTATGGTGATTATGAAAAAATAATGACAATACTTTCTAATAGTGATAAAAACCAAAACAAGGACAATAACTTTATTACTAAAACTAAAATTAATAAAGACTCTCTTGCAATGTATGATGATAATGTTGATATCGTGAATGAATATAGCTACAGTATCAATATAAATGCATTACAAAATCCAGGAAACTACCAAAAAATTTATGATAAAAAATAAAACAATCAAACTTATTGAACATCAAAAAGTAACCAAAAATTTCTTTATTCAAAATTTAGGTAATGATGGTGATAAATTATTTGAAAGCTTTAAGGACTTTGTTAAAAATATTGAAAGTGATGATAATTATAAACACTTTCCTGATTTAAAAAACTTTATGAGGATCGAATACAATAAAACTGGTGGTGAAAATGTTAGAATCTTTAATTATGTAGGTATGGTTCAACTTCAAAATGGTTTAAGAATTGAAATCTTACCAAAATTATATGGGTATAATGATATTGATGATAATAAGGCTAAATTAATATTCGAAAAAATGCTTAATCAAGTAATTGATTCTAAATCTATTTCTTTAAGTAAATCTAGTCAAAAGACTGAAAAAATGAGTATTTACGAAACATTCATCAGCAAATATTTAGATGGAATTAAAGATATAATTAAAAAAGGTATTAAGCGTAACTATATTGAAATAAAATCCAATGAGACATTCTTAAAAGGCAAGTTACTGCTTAAAGAACATATTATTAATAACTATGCTTTAGCAAAACGTTTTTTTGTTAGCTATGATGAGTATGATTTAAATAACCCTAAAAACATGATCATAAAAGCCACTTTATTAAAGCTAAAAAATATTACTACAAGCATTGTTAACAAAAATGATATAAACACTTTGCTCAAGATATTTAAAGATGTTAAAGTGTCCAAAAACTTCGAAAAAGATTATAAGAAAATTATCTTTACAAGATTAAATTTATATTACAAAGAAACTATTGAATGATCAATGATTTTTTAAAGAATCAAAGCTTTGTTAATTTTAGTGGTAAAAATAATACAAAAGCTCTATTCTTTAAAATGGATGACTTGTTTGAAAACTATATTGGTAATTTATTCAAAAAAATGGCCTTTAAAACAAATAAATTTAAAGTTAGTTTACAAGACAAGAGTAAAAAATTATTCAAAAATAGTTATACTCTTAAACCAGATATTGTAATTACTGACACCGAAAGTAAAACAGTCTTTGTTTTAGATACAAAGTGAAAAAATGTTTCTAAAAGAAATGAAATACATAAAGACGATATTTATCAAATGTATTTATATTTAATTAAGTATAATGCTGAAAAAGTTGTCTTGCTTTTCCCATGTTCAAATGCAAACGAATTTCCTTTAAAATATATGCATCCTGAAGTAGATGAAAAAGTCATTTTAGAAGCACACTTCATTGATTTATCAAAAGATAACGAAATTGATGAAATCAAAAAAATTCTAAATTCACTAAATAGCAATTTTGTTGAATAAAAAATAATTCCGTGTAAGTGGAATTATTTTTTATTCATTATTAAACATTAAAGATAATTATTTTGTCTTTAATGTATTGTTTACGCTTAATTTCATTTCCATCAATAAACTTTTGAACATTTGGTTGAGCTAATGCTAATGCAAAGATTTCATCTTCGCTTAAGTCACCCTCTTTTTCAATAACTGCACGCACCTTACCATTAACTTGCACAACAAGTTTAATCACTGTATTTTGTATTAATTTTTCATCAACTACAGGTCAGCTTTGATCTTTAATTTGTTTTTCTTTTAGCGCTTCCAATAACTCTTCTGCAAGATGTGGAGCTAGTGTAGAAAGCATAATTGCAAAGTCAATTAAAGGTTTAGTTGATGATAATTTTTCAACTTTGTATAACCCGTTAATAAAGACCATTAATTTACTAATTGCAATATTAAATTTAAGTGTTTCAATAGCGTTTGTAAAATCTTTAATTGTGCTTTGTCATAATGAGTTAAATTCTGAATCTTTAAAGTTAGGATCAATTAAACTAGAATCGTTTGTAAATTTAGAAATAATAACTTCAACTCTATCTAATCATTTTCTAATTCCACGAATTGAATCAACACTTCATTCTTTAGTATCAGTTAAAGGTCCCATAAACATTTCATAAACTCTTAATGTATCAGCACCATATTCTTCAACAATTTCATCAGGGTTAATTACATTTCCACGGCTCTTAGACATTTTTTGACCATCAGGCCCTAAAATCATACCTTGGTTAACTACTTTGATAAACGGCTCTGAAACAGGTAATACATTAATATCGTATAAAAATTTATGTCAGAATCTTGAGTAAATTAAGTGTCCAACAGCATGTTCTTGACCTCCTATGTATAAGTCAACAGGAAGTCATTTTTGGAATCTTTGATATGCTTCTTTACTATCTAAATCTAAATAAGTTCCATCAGCATTTTTAATGATGTAAGCTAAGAAATATCAAGAACTACCTGCTCATTGTGGCATAGTGTTAGTTTCTCTTTTATATCTTTTACCATCTTTTTCAAAGTATAATCATTCTTTATTATTAGCTAGTGGTGATTCACCAGTTGATGAAGGTTTGATGTTTTCCATGTAAGGCAATTCAACAATGTTTTCTTCAATATAAATATTGTCTTGTTCATCAAAGTAAACCGGGAATGGCTCCCCTCAGTATCTTTGTCTTGAAAAAATTCAGTCTCTAATTTTGTATGATATTTCGCTTTTTGCAAGGTCTTTATCGGCTAAAACTTCATAAATAGCTTTTTTAGCTTTAGAGGGCTCTAAACCATCGAAATCACCAGAATTAATTAGTTGGTTATCTTTAATGATTTCTAAAATTGGTAAATTGTATCTTATGGCAAAGTCTTTATCACGTTCATCTTCAGCAGGAACAGCCATGATAGCACCTGTTCCATATGTATTTAAAACATAATTTGAAGTTCAAACTGGTAAAACTTTTTTAGTAATTGGGTGAATTACATTTACACCTGTATATGTACCAATTTTTTCTTTATTATTCGAAATACGGTCACGATCACTTAAGGTTTTTGAGTATTCTAAAAACTCTACAAGATTTTGATCACTTTTAATATTTGATAATAATTCATGCTCTGGAGCAAGAACTAAGAAACTTACACCAAATAATGTATCAATTCTTGTTGAAAATACTTCAATAAAGTTATCAGAATTTTCGATTTGGAATTTAACTACATGACCTTCAGATTTACCAATTCAATTTTCTTGTAATGTTTTTAATGATTCAGAAAACTCAACATCTTTAAGTCCTTCTAATAATTTTTCAGCATAAGCAGTTATTTTAAGAACTCATTGTTTCATTGGTTTTCTAACAACAGGGAAATTACCTCTTTCACTAACTCTATTTCCATTTTCATCAGTGATAACTTCTTCATTAGCTAATACAGTCCCTAAACCTTCACATCAATTAACATCAATTTCTTTTATTTCTGCTAATCCATGTTCATAAAGTTTTTTAAAAATTCATTGAGTTCATTTGTAAAACTTTGGATCAGTTGTATCTACTTCTTTGTCTCAATCAAAAGACATACCTAAACTTTTTAATTGTTTTTTAAATGTTTTTATGTTTGCTTGAGTAAATGGAGCGGGATGGTTACCTGTTTTTAAAGCATATTGCTCAGCAGGTAGGCCAAATGCATCTCATCCAATTGGGTGTAAAACATCAAATCCATTTAAACGTTTAAATCTAGAAACAATATCTGTTGCTGTATATCCTTCAGGGTGCCCAACATGTAATCCTGATGCAGAAGGGTACGGAAACATATCTAAAGCATAGAATTTTTTATCTTTGTTATCTGTAGTTTTAAATGCGTGAGTTTCTTCTCAAATTTTTTGTCATTTTTGTTCAACTTTTTTGTGATTATACATAGTTATTTAATTATATATTAATTTTTTAATATCTTAAACATTGTTATCTTTAATTGCACTTAGATAAGTGTTTTTAACTTT
Organism: Mycoplasmopsis edwardii; assembly: GCF_900476105.1. Classification (NCBI taxonomy): domain Bacteria; kingdom Bacillati; phylum Mycoplasmatota; order Mycoplasmoidales; family Metamycoplasmataceae; genus Mycoplasmopsis; species Mycoplasmopsis edwardii. The sequence continues at coordinate 321,421 of NZ_LS991951.1, read as the reverse complement.
AAAAGATAAGAAAATATGGTAATATTATGAATATACTTTATTAAGGAGGAATTATGGCAAGATTTATTGATGAAATCACTATTTCAGTTCAAGCTGGTAAGGGTGGAAATGGAATGATTTCTTTTAGACGTGAAGCACACGTTGATAAAGGTGGGCCAGACGGTGGAGATGGTGGTCGTGGAGGACACATCTACTTTGTTGGTGACTTAGGAAAAAATACTTTATTAAGCTTTTACAAAAATAAACACATTGTAGCTAAAGACGGGGTTAATGGTGGTCCTAAAAACTTATATGGTGCAAACGCCGAAGATACTTACATTAAAGTTCCAATTGGTACACTTGTTTACAATGGTAAAAAATTAGTTGCCGATATTATCGAGCCAGATGTTCCTTACTTAATTGCAAGCGGTGGTAAAGGTGGTCGTGGTAATAATAAATTCAAAACAACCAAAAATACAGCGCCTAAAATTGCAGAAAATGGTATGCCTGGCGAAAAATATGAGGCAAAAATTGTTCTTAAAATCCTTTCAGATGTTGGGGTTGTTGGAAAACCATCAGCTGGAAAATCAACATTCTTAAATGCAGTTTCTAATGCAAATGCTAAAGTTGCAGATTATGAATTCACAACATTAGTTCCACAACTTGGTATGGTGCAGTTCCATGAAAATTCATTTACTGTAGCTGATTTACCTGGTTTAATAAAAGGTGCATCATTAGGAAAAGGGTTAGGAATTCAATTCTTAAAACACATTGAACGTTGTAGAATAATTGCTCATATTGTTGATTTTGGTTCAGAAGATAAAGATCCAATTGAAGATTTTAAAGTCATTAATAATGAGTTGAAAAGTTACAATTTAAAACTTGAAAGCAAACCGCAATTAGTTATTGCTAACAAATCAGATATGGATGTTTTCAAAGATAACATTAAGAAATTTAAAAAAGAATTTCCCGATGTTGAAGTTGTTGAAATTTCAGCAATCTTTAGAGAAAATCTTGATTTAGTTAAAGCAAAATTATGAAATTTAATTGAAAAAAATCAATACGCAACAGTAGAAAATGATGAAGAAGAAGTTAAAGTTATTGAATTTGAACCTGATTATGTAGTTTCATCACCATATAAAGGTCACTTTGAAGTTACAGGTAAAAAAGTTGAAGAACTTTATCACAAAATCCCTATTAATACATATGATAATTTAGTTCGTTTTAATAATATCTTAAAGAAAATTGGGGTATGAGAAGAATTAATTAGACAAGATATCCAAAGAGGTGATACTGTTTCTATCTATGGATTCGAATTCGAGTGAGAAGATGAACAATAACAAAGTCGCACATTTGTGTGATTTTTTTATATATTAATCTAAATTAATATATACGCAACTTTTTTTGACAAAAAAGGTATAATATAGGTATACATATTAAGTCTTATTGATCGGAGGTCTAATATGATGCCTAAAAAAGCTAAATTGATTTTGTTAATTTCGGGTGTTGGTTTAACATCAACAGCTGCTTTATCAACAATTGTTTATACAACAACACCAGAGCAAAAGAAATTTAAATTCGTAATTGATAATAATGCAAAACCAAACATTCAAAATGAGGATGTTGATTTAAGTAAGTCAAAAGTAAGCGCCTTTGACTACAACTTACCTAAAAAAGAGAAAAAGATCGTTCAGCCAGATCCTAAACCAATTGTGGAACCACCAAAAGTTTTAGTTGATCCAATAATTAAAAATCCTGAGAAACCTAAACCTCAACCAATACCTGAACCTGAACCTATTCCAGAACCAAAGCCACAACCTGTACCTGAACCTCAACCGGTTCCTATTATTCCTCCTAAAGACGAACCTAAAAAACCTTTAAAAATTAAAAAGAAAATTAAACATGGTGATATTGAGTTTGAAGCTGATTTAGAAGTTATTCCAGATAGAGAATATGATGTTTCAGATATTGATAAAGGAATCACAAACCGTATTCCGTATATTGCTGAAGTAACTCCTGACGTAACAAATGTTTCAAACGGAGCAAGTGCTGCTAATATTAAGAAAACCTTAGGTAGAGCAACTACAAAAGCTAAAGAAATTGGTGCACACTTTAACAATGACTATGGTTATGGTGCAGCATTAAGCAATGATAATAAAACTATTGAAGAAAAACAAGCTTACATTAATGCGGACGGAAATGCTCCGGATCACTTTGGTAACTTATGAGCTAGATATCATGAATTATTAAGTTCAAAAGATAACATTAAACAATATCTTAATGCAAAGGGCCTTGAGAATCTTGACAAATGATGAGATATGGAAGAAACAATTTCATGACCAAGAAGAATGGGAACTGAAACAAGGCCTCTTGGTAAAATGCTTCTTTTAATGAATATTGACCCAGATAAAATTACTAAATTAAGTAAACAAGTTTTAGATGCTCTTGCAAAAGGTGAAACAATACCTACTTATGGTGGTGATGTTTACGTTAACTCACAAGGTGAATGAATGTCTAGAACTTTTGAACCAGCTGTAAATAAAGTTACTGGTGAAATGACTAGAAACAATAAAGAAAAACGTGTATTTGGAAACAATAATTACTACTGACGTAGTGGTGATGATATCTTAAAAGGTAAATTCCATAACTGAAATGATAGAGATGTTACTTCAGAATATGCAAGTAGAGGATTCGATGTTACTGGCGGCGGAATCACCATTAAAGAATACACACGTAAAGAAGAAATTGAAGGTGTTAATAGAACAAAAGGTGTTGTTGTTACGATTGATGTTCTTCAAAAAAATGCATATGATAAAGCAGAAAAATTAATTAAAGACCTTAAAGAGAGAAATGTAGATATTACTGGATATAGAATTACTAATATCGGTAAAAGAGGTAGCGATCAAAATATGGCAAAAATATTTGCCGCATTACCAAACAAACTACCATTATTAGAATTATTCTTTGAGTCAAAAAATACTTCGGCACTTAAGTACATTAAAAATAAAGAAATTGATGAATTATCAATGATTTCAAATAACAAAGTTAATACTTTAGCAGATGACTGAGCAATTAACCCATGAGCATTAAATAAAGTTGCTTGAGTAAATATGGCTGACTATAACGTATCATCTTCATATAATCCAAATGATACAATTTACTCACGTATAACATTTGATAATCTTGCTTTTGATCCAGAAGACTACACAAGAGAAGGTGATTGAACAACAATTAACAACGGTCTTAGAATGGCTTATTGAGTAAGAAATAATGAACGTATTTTCCAAGGTGGTTTTGGTCCTGGATTAACACCAGATAGAAATTCAAACGGAAACTCATACCCTATGGGACTTGATTTTTCTAGAATTCCAACAATTAAAACATTAAGAGGTCTTGTATTTTATGATATTAAAAACCCATCAAATACAAGAAAATTAAATAAAATTAAACTTTTCAATGACTCAGATACTTGAGAAGTAACTACAGCTGATTTAAATGAAGCTCAATTCGATGATGTAATTGTTAAAAACAATAATTACCCAAGATCAAAAATTATATTCAGCAACAGAGACAGAACTAACAAAATTAAAATTAAGCCGACAAATAATGTACAAACACTTAACTATAATGGTTTAAGACATTTAGGTACACTTATGGCTTATTCAGATGGAAACTTTTCTAAGAGTTCAACTGAAATCATTGTAACAGACGGAGCAGTGGAACTATACAACACACTTAAAAACAGTGGATTTAACGTTAGATACAATAACCCTGAAGATGAATTTGAAATCTATTAAAAAATATGGTGCTTATTAGACTGGGAAAAATCATCCGGACACTTTCGGGTGATTTTTTCACAAATTTAAAAGGAGAATATTTATGAGACATTTAAAAAAAGAAGAATGAATAAAAATCTTTAACGCATATGATGACTTCAAAAGTCGCAAGATTAGTAAATTTGAGTTCGAACAAATCTCTTTTTCAATTAGACAAAATTATTGAAATAACAAATCATTAGAATGAATGTTGAGAAAAAGAAAAATGTATAATTTGAACATGAATATTCAATCTAAAACTGGTAAATCAAGTAAAAAAGGCAAAGGTGTAGGTAGAAAGAAAAGGAAAGTTCTTGACTATACGTGAATTGATACCTTAAAAGATGATGAAAAAGATGCGGTTATAAAATACTACTATAGAATTTTTAATGAAAATAACATTGATGTTGATATTAAAAATATTAAAGAAATTGAAAAGCTTTCATCAAGTAATAAATCAAAGATTCTATTAATATCCAGATCAACATATTATGAAAAGTTAAAAGTTAAAAAAATTGAAAAACAAGAATATATTAAACACGAAGAAGTCATTCGTCAAAGTTTTGCTGATAACAAAATGAGATATGGTAGAAGAAGATTATCCAAATATTTATTTTTAACTTATAACATTAAAGTGAACCCAAGAACCCTTGGTAACTATATGAAAAGATTAAATTTATTCACTTTTGTACGTAGAAAAAAGAGACAAAAAGAACATAAAAATACTAATGTTAAGTTTGCGGATTTGGTTCAAAGAGATTATAATTCAAAAAATAACATAATTTACGCAACCGATGTAACTTATATACCAGCTCCAAAAGACATTAATCAAAATCATATTTATTTATCAGCTATAATTGATCATAAAACAAAATTTGTAACATATGAAATATCATTAAATAATGATACTGAATTAGTTTTAAATAATATTAAAAATACAAAATTTAAAAATAATTTTATTTTACATTCAGATCATGGTTCTGCATATTCATCAATAGACTATATCAATAAAATCAAATCTTTAAATGGAAAGATATCAATGTCAAGAATTGGAAATAGTTTAGATAATCGTGAAATTGAGTATTTTTTCTCGATACTTAAAAGCGAAATTTTTCCTGACTTTTCTATGAAGTGTCGTCAAATGAATTTTGATGAATTATCATACAAAATTAGCGAATTTGTAAATTGATATAATTATAAAAGAATAAAATTGTAAAAACAAAATCCTATTCAGATTCAATTTTTGGTTAAATCCAAGAATTGAATCTGAATAGAATTAAAGTGTCCGAAAAAATTTTCCCTGTTTATATCACCATATTTTTTAATAAATTATTTATTGAATTTAAATTTATTTGGAACATTAGATTCTGCAAATCCATCTTTAAATAATCATGTTCTGCCTTTATTTCTTCTAAGCATTTCGTGACGATATGAATTCTTTTGATCTTTTCCTGTTCCATAAATAACATCATATTGTGGTAAGTTGTATCCACCATATAGACCTTGATAATCAAATCCACTTGATCTTAAAGCAGCAGCAATACCTGTTGAAGCAAATTCGTTTGCAGTATGGAAAATAGCAACAACTTTATTATCTTTAGTTCTTACAGATGAACCTGAAGCACCTCCACCAGGAATATATCTTCTTGGTAAGTAGCCAAGGTTCATTGATACATATTCTTTACCATCATCATTAGACACATAAGGAGCTTTACCTGTAACTGGGAATGTTAAGAATTGATCTGTTATACCAGGTTTGTTTGTAAATGTTCTATAACCAATATTGTATGATAATCCATATCCTTCTTCTGCAAGTTTTCTGTTTTTATCATCAGATGGAGCAGGTAATCCATATCAGTGGTATGAAGCGTTTGTTCATAATGAGAATGTTCATTTTCCACTTTTAATTAAATCAGCATCTTCATATTCTTTTAAGTAGTAATCTCTAAAAGTATTTGTTTGTGTTTTAGGGAATCCTAGAATATATAAACTATCTAATGAACTTGTATCCACATTAGCACGAAGTGGATGATTAATTTTTTCATAGTTAGTTAAATAATCATAATCAGCAAATTGTGCTTTCTTTTCAGGAGCAAGGTTTGCATAATCATTTGTTAATTCTTTAACTTGTTCTTCAGTGAACTCTGTTTTTGAGAAATCAACTTCGAAAATTGCAATATCAATATATTCTTTTTTATTAAATTGTTTATCTGCCATGAAGTTAACTGGATCAGCGGTTAAGTAATCTCTACCATCGAAAATTCTTGTAAGTGATTCTGTATGTTGAGTATTAAATGCTTTAAATTTATCATCTTTACCAACAGTTCCTAATGTACTAAAAATTGATGGGGTGTCTTTACCAAGTCTTGCTAAACTAAAACCAGTTAAGTTTTCATTGTCAATACCATCTAAAACATGTAAGTTAGTTGCAAAATATCATTTCATTGGATATTTACCATTACTTGTTAATTCGTAGTCCATAATTCACGCAGTACCAGAGGCTCCACTTTCTGATTTTCCATAACGTTCTAATTCATAAAAGTCTGTAGTATCTTTTATTTTTTTAATTAATCTTGCTCTAGTTTTTTCAGTTAAATTAATATTTGCAGTTCTATCAATTATTTTTTGTTGTTGTTGTCTAATATATCTTGTGTAAAACACTGCAGCTTTTTCTTCGTCACCACCATTTTCTTCAACTAGTGCTTTTCAAGCTTGATCTAAAATTTGTTTAACAACAGGAGGATTAGTTTTAGTTTTATTGTACTTATCTAATAATTCATTTTTCTTAGACTCAGTATTAATCATATTAATTAATATAGAAACATCTTCATCGTTTTTTAGTGCTTCTGTGACTTGATTTCTAATTGATTCATCTTTGGAAATATGGTAATTAGAAATATTGAAATTGAAAGTTTGCATTGCAATATTTGCATATGTTTCGTTTGTGATCGTTCTAGCTAAACCTCTATTTTTTGGAGCATCTTTATTGTAATTGTCAACTCATGAAGGAGCTTTTCCAGTCTCTGATAGCTTCATGTCTAAACCAACCATGTTACCACTTGCATCATATTTTGGAATTGTCATACCCATTAAGTTTGACATATCATAATTTGGTAAATGTAATTTTTCAGCTTTTGCATTAAATTCATTTATTTTAGCTTCAGTAGCACCTAAATCACGACGTGTTGAGTTATTAACTAAGCCTTCATAATAGTTTTTAGCATCGACTTTATAACGATCTTCTTGAGTATCATTAACGTATTTTCTTACATCAATTTTGTTTTCATCACTATTAGAATTAAATCTTTCTGATAAGTCCTCTTTAAAACCGTCAATATCATAAGAAATTAATTTTTCAACATCTGTATCATATGAAAAAATTAAAGTTACTTTATTTTCACTTTTGCTTGGAATTGCATTTAGTAATGATAAATTAAGGTTTGTTTCACCTTTATAAGTTACTGAAATTTCACCAGATGCAGCTTTTGAAGCAAAATCATTTTTTGTATAGGTGGTTTTATAGTTATCTTCAAAAATTCTTTCACCTTCAACTTTAAATAATTCATTAAATTGTTTACTTGCTACATATCTCTTTGCTTCTTCGTATGAAAGAGAGCTTTTTGCAATCGGTTGAGGGGTTTCAATTGGTTGAGTTCCTGTTTCAGGTTCATTTTTTTCAGGTTGCTTTGGAGCTTCTTTATTTGGGGAACAAGCAATTAAGCTTGCAAATGATGTTATCGACATAGCAGATAACATACTAAACATTAGTTTTTTTCTCATGTTTACACCTTTCAAAATAAGTGTTAATTAAGTTAACATACCTATATTTATATTATACTAGATTAAAAATTACTATATAGTAATCTTATTTGTTAAAAATGATGAAATTAATTATTCAAAATGTCTATTGAATTGACTTTAATATTTCTTTAAAATAAATAAAAATATACTTATTTTCTACTTTTTGATTATTGTTTTATAATTATCATATATAATATATATTACTATTGAGTAATATATTAAAAAAGGAGTAAAATGAAAGCATTTTTTAATTATGTATTTTTTATACATAAACTTATATTAAAAAAGAAAAACACAATCATAATCCCGATTTTATGATTTGTAGTTTCAATTATTTTAGCAATAACTTTAGGTGTTGTTAATTTAGAAGAAAAAGTAAAACCATTAGTGTTTTATGTATTTATTTTTATTGAAGCATTATTAACAGTTTTATTTGCTTCAATAAAGTCTATTAATATATATAAAGACTTTGAAGAAGAAGGAATTGAACTTCTTACTTTATCAAAACCGATTTCAAGGAAAAAGATTATTTGAGGTAAAACTTTAACAAATACTTTATTTGCAATTTATTGATCATTTGTTATGGCTATTTCAAACATAATTATTTTATTAGTTATCAACGATTTAAACGTTGTATTATTAACATTTGTTACTATTCCTGTCGTTGCTATTTCATATATTTTATTTGGTAACTTAAGTTCACTAATTGCATTCAAAATGAATGCTAAAGTAGCTATTACAGCTCCATTAGTTGTATTTAGTCCTCTTGTAATTGGTGGAACAATTCTTTCAACAAGAAGCACATCAACAAGTAATAATGTTGCATATTATTTAAATGCACCTTACACAAACCACACTTCAGGCAATGTTCCCAACTTAGAAAAATTCTATTTAAATAATAATCAAGATAATTTTTATGTAATTCCTAACGGATACAATAAAAATGAATTTAGAGATGATCAAATTAAATATTTATCTAAAGCATATGAATTTTCAAAAGACTCAGCTTTATATTGACAAGTTTATTCATATTTATCATTACCATACCAATTTGTTGATTACTTTAATTTAGATAACAAATCAATTTCTGATGCGTTTGGTTCAAACAATTCAAATAACTTAAAAAATTACTTGTATTACAAAAATAATGACACATATACATATAACTATGATTTAAATAATAATGTTGCTTTAAAACAATATAAAGTAACTGATAAAGTTATTAAAAAACAGGATAATAACGGTAACTATGTAAAGGATCAAAACGGTCTTGATATTATTGATTCTAGAGTTAATAAAGTTGCTTACTTAGTTCCTGGTTCACTTAAGTCATATTCACACATTGATAACTTATTAAATACAAATATTATTTATGCTCGTGAAAACGCTGAATCATTCAAAATTGAATTCCCAGAAGATAAATTTGTTCACTCAACATCAGACAACTTGGTTGGTGAGCTTAAATGAGATTACATTAAAGAACTTTTAGAAAACAAAATTTTCATTTATTATGCTCACCAAATTGTAAAAAGTATTAAAGAAAACTTAAAAGAAATTGATCAAGATAATAAAGAAGAAGTTAAATCAATTATTTTTAGAACATTAGAGACATTTTTAGCAGATAAAAACTTTGAACTTTTAAGAGTCCATGACATTAACTCAATAGTTTTAAACTTCGACTCATTAGAAAGTAAAAAAATTAAAACTCTTAGTGAAAAGAAAATTTATTTAGCTACAGCATTTATTTATTACATTTATTTAACATATAACAATTCTTACTTAACTGATGCACTATTATTTAATGTAGCCAACCAAAACGAAGATCCTCATTCATATAACATTTTAATAGATGATTTCAGATACAACATTGGTGGTTATGGATCATATACAGCAAAGCAAGAAATTCAAGTTATTCCTAGCGAAAGAGACGAAGATAAAAGTGATAGAAAAGTAATCATTAGATATGACTTACAAAAATCAGATAACTATTTATTCCAGCCACTTGATCAAGTATGACAAATTTCAAGAAACAAAACTCAAACAGTTGATAAAAACTATTACTTCTTAATTTGAATAGCACTTGGAACAGTTTTTGTTCTATTAAATAACAAACTATACTACAAAAAGGATTATAGATAATGAATAATAATATTTTAGAAATCAAAAACCTCTCAAAAATATATAAAAACAATAAAGAACAAACCGGTATTTTTGACTTAAACTTTGCTGTTCAAAAAGGTTCTTTTCATGCATTTATTGGTGAAAATGGTGCAGGAAAAACCACTACAATTAAAAGTATTATTAGCTCATATATCAACTATGATGGTGAAATTATTTTAAATGGTCACAACATCAAAAATGAAAAAAGTAGAGCATCATTAGGATATATTCCTGAAAATGCAATTTTCCCAAAAGAAATCACAGTATTTGAGTATTTAAAATATCTCGGGCTTTTAACAGGACAAAACAAGAAAGAGTTAGAAAACAAGATTAATGAAATGTTAAAAGAATTTGATATTGAAAACTTAAAAAATAAAAAGCCATACAACTTTTCTTCAGGTCAAAAGAAAAAAATATTATTAATTCAAGCTCTTTTAAATGACCCGGAAATTATTATTTTAGATGAACCAGCTGCAAACTTAGATCCAACTGGTAGATATCAATTATTCTCATTACTTAAAAAACTTAATGAACAAGGTAAAACAATTTTTATTAGTTCACACATCTTAAGTGAAATAGATAAATATGTAGATTCTTTAACTTTAATTCACAAAGGTCACATCGTTTATTCTGGACCAAAACAAAAGAGTTTAGAAGATTTATTCTATGAAAAAGTTATTAAAAACTAGTTTATTATTAGCTTCATTTGTTACAACTTCAGGCGTTTTAGTTTCTTGCTCAACATCTAAAAATTATCATGAAAGTCAAGAAGCAAAAAGCCCTTATGCAAGTTTAATAAGAGAAGATAATAAAGTTAACCCAATACTAAAGGAATTTACATCACAAACATTCTTTAAGAATAATTCAAATTCAGAAAATGAATTTTATAACCAACAATTATCAATTGATAAAAAATTCTATAATGAACTTAATATTTCCTTAACATTTGCACCTTTATTTATACCTAGGGTAACTGACGGAAATGTTGCTACAGAGTTCACCTTAAAACAAGCAATTAGATCATCATACATAGTTGAAGAAACTTTATCTCAAAAATGATTATGATACTTAGAAAACATTAAAAACTTCACATTTATCTTTAATAACTGAAATAGTTTATTCAAAGATTATAGAAATATTGAAAAGAAAAAAGATCTTACAGATCAAGAAATCTTTAAAAAAGTTCAAAAAGAAAAACGACTTTTAAAAACATTTGAAAATTATTCAATCATTCAAATCACTAAATCTCACATAATTGAAAGACTTAAAAGTGATGAATATAATAATTTAAGAATTCAATTTGTAGTTCTTAAGAGTGAAAATAATAATTATGCATTATTACCGTTTTTCTTATATGAAATCGCTAATAACGAAACTCAAATTTTAGTTACAGGTGATATTTTTAGTTTTAAAAATCAATTAAGTAATGTTGAAGAAGTTGCTAAAAGCTTAGCAAGCTTAATTTCGCAAGGTAGAAAATACTTTTTAAAACTCACTTTGGATTATCAAGAAAACTTAAATGATCTTGAAGATATTGAGTTAGAGATTAAAGAAATTGAAAAATGAATTAAAATCAAAGAAAATCCTTCATCTAATGAATCAAGTAATACCGATGTAGAAGATGAAGATGAAGATAATGAATATAAAAACTTAACATTAGAAGAATTAAAAGCAAAATTACAAGAAAAGCAAAATCAAATCACAAATAGTAAAGAAGATATTCAAAACAGATTTACACCTTCATTTAGAGATAAAAACTACTTAACAATTTACAATGAAAATAGTTATATGAACTCATTTTATTACGCAACAAATGAGTTTAATAAAGCAAATTCAGATAATGAAATAAAAAGATACACATGAGGTTACATAGATGAAAAATAAGCTTAAATGAATTTTTGCATCATTATCTATGATGCCTATTGTTAGTGTTTCTTGTGCAAATTATGAAAAGCAAGGCGAACTTAATTCATTAATCGGTGATGAAGATGTTGTTAAAAGTGTAAATGAAACTAATAAAGAAAAAACTACATCAGAGATTCTTAAAAAAATCTTAAGTGATACTTTTAAAAATGATAATGTCAAAATAGTCGAATATGTAAATCAACAAAAAAACGATGCTGATGAAATACTCAAAGAATTCCAAGTTATTTCTGAAGGTTTTAAAACAACGGATGATAAAAAAACATACGCAAGCGCTCAACATGAATTCTTCAATAAAAACTGATACTTTATCTTAACTAACTTAGATAAATTACAATTTAACTTTATTGAATATATTACAAAAGACTTGTCGAAAAATTACTCAACTTCAGAAGAATATAAACAAAAAGTTCAATTCAAAGAAGGTCATAAAGCGATTAAATTTGACAATTCATATTTAGATGAAATTAGAGAAGGTAACGAGGCTCAAGAATTAGGTGATGCAACTGTTTATTATGTTAAGAAAAATAAACTTGTGTTTAGAATTGTAATTAGCAACCTAAAAGGAAAAGATGGAGATCCTCAAATTTCATTTAGACCACTTAATTGATATTTTGCACATTCAAGTGCTATAACAATTTCTCTTGCATTAATATCAGAGGTTGTGCACCAATTATTTATACATGGATATGAAACAGGAAAACAAGACTTTGAAGAAGTTATGGTAAAAAACCAAAAATATGGTTCGCCATCTTTTGTTTTCCCAACACTAAAATAAAGGAGCGTTATGAAAAAACTTTTTAAAAAACTATTAACATTTTCTGCAACTATTCCTTTAGCTTTAGTCGTTTCTTGTTCACACAATTTAAATGATTATTCAACAAAGGATAAACAACTTGAAAGCTTAAAATCTGTTGTTGATTATAAAGATAAAAGCGTTAATGAAAAATGAGATTTATTTTTACAAAGACCTCACATCAACGCAATATTAAATGCTGTTTTTAAAGATAAAGAAACAAAAGATAAATATATTAAATCGCAAAAAGCACTTGGTGAAGAATATTTCAAAGAAATTAAAGAAGCCTTAAGATATGCAAACAATATTGTTTTCCCATACGATAAAGGTGAATCATATTTTGATTTTAAAACATTTAAGTACATTTCAACTAAAAACTATTTAGTTAGTTCAGGTAGTGAAACATTAAAAACACTTTATAATGAAAACTGATTATTCTTTTTATTCCATCTTGATAGATTTGTTTTTATTCAATTCCCAGACGTTGCGACTGATATTTTAGAAAACAAGGAAATCATCGATGAAATTGAATCAAACAAAAAAGTATTTAATGACTTTTATAACCCTGAAAGTAATGAGATCATCGACTTTGTTATCCAAAGATATAGTTATGAAAAAAGTGATGATTATGATGACGAAGATGAAAAAGATCCAAATAAGGTGGATGAATATCTATACCAAGATCGTATTTTTATGTTAACTAAAGACGGAAGAATTTTATGATTCCAAGTCGCTGGTAATGAAACATTGAATACCATTTCAACAAGCTTAAAACCTAATTTACATAGTTGATTATACTCATACCCAAAACTAATTAAAAGTCCTGATAAACTTGCAGAATTTGATCTTAAAAAATATATTGAAATAGCAAGAGAATGAGGTGACCCTAATTATCGTAGAGCTAGTGTAACTAGAAAAACAATTTTTGCTGATGAATATGGTAAAAAAGAATTTAGATATACATTAGTAAATGTAAAGGAATAATATGAAAAAATTACTTTGATCACTAAGTTCATTTGTAGCTGCACCTATTGTTTTTGTTACTTCTTGTTCTAATGAAAAACAAGAAGTAAAAGGAAAAGATGAAAACCTTGAGCAAGACACAAATGTTAAAATGGTTTTAAAAGCTTTTGATATAACAGACTTTAATGTAACGGTTAACCAAAATGGCTTAAAATGAAGTGAATTTAAAGATGAGTTTAATAAACTTGATATTAGTTCACCTTCATATAATAAAGAGTTTCAAAAATTACTTCAAAAAAATTGAGCATTATTAATTGCGAATGCAAAATTATTTAACGTAGCACAAATACCTAATAATAAATGATATTTACACCCTGAGTCAGAAAACGCAGCTTATAATCCTCTTTATAAACACAGTATTGGTCTTGTTAAAATTCAAGATGAAAAAGCTGTGCAACATGCTCATATCACATTCCCAAGTACCGTTAAAGTCTTTACTTTAGCAAGTGGTGTATCCAAACCATTTACATCTGAAAAAGATGGTAATAAATCTGTTTATGTAGCGTTTAATAAAATGCTCTTTAGACTTTATTTAGTTGATGGAAAAATTAATGTTGATTCAGAAATTATTTACTTTTTAAATGCAACAAATGTAACTCCTCGCGCAATTAGTTCTGAACAAGAATTCTTAATTATTCAAAGATATATTAATCCAAAGCTAAGCGATATCACTCAAACTCTTTTGACAGAGTTTGCTGATAAATTCATTTATGAAATTGGTGTACCAGCTAGAGCATACTTAAAATTAAAATAATTAAAAAACAGACTTGTAAAAGTAAGTCTGTTTTTTAATTATTAAAAATTGATTTATAAAATAAAAGTTGTGAAATTGGTCAAATAACTAATGGGATTAAACCAGCAGAAATTAAATTTAAGTACTCTCAATTACTTGTTCGAAACCCTAACGCTAGATAAGTAATTAATATTGTTAGCCCAATTAAGAAACTTAAAAATACAAATAGTTTTTGAACCTTTTTATTTTCATTTAACTTAACTTGATTTTTATTTTTTAATAATCAATAAGGCATAATTAATAATCTTTTATATCATTTAAGATCACTTTTAATAATAAGTAAATTAAATAGTTCGTTAATTAATAAAAGAGCTAAAAACACTGGTAAAACTGTTTTGTATAGCAAACTTGAATTGTACAATTCTGAAACTCTTAATGATAAGAAAATTCATAGCATAAAGAAAATAGATAAAACAAAGTTAACTGCTAGTGAAAAATGAATATGTTTGTAACTTTTCATAAAACTCCATTCGATGCGTTTATTATACATTATTAAGGAATTTACAAAAAGTTTCTAGTTTAATAATTTGGTATAACAAAAGAAAAATGCCATACTTAAATATGGCATTTAACTTATGATTATTAATTAAAAACTACCTTTTTTAAGTGCATCTAATAATGCATCAGTCATTGTTTTACCTGTGTGACGATCAAGGTTATTTTTTCTATAGTAAATATATGCGAATAATTGATCTTTTCAGTAGTTTCTTAAGTTTGTTGAGATACTTCTATTACCCACAACGAAGTCTCAATTATAGTTCCCTCTTCAGTCAGCCCCAATTACTTGTTTTTTTCAATTAGGAAGTGAATTGAATTGGTTTGGATATCATCCTTTTGCTGTTAAGAAGGCATCATCAAGTGCTGAAACAAAGATTGTTTCAACGTCTAATGAAGTACCATTTCAGAACTTAAATCCACTAACTGCTTTATCATGTACGTATCATAACATTAGAGTTGAAAGTCTGAAGATTGCTTTATAATGCATGTTTGCTTTTGGTTGATCAAAGTTATAGTTGCCCTTTGCAGCTTGATATATCATGTCTCTATAAATAGGTCTAAATAGTAATGAAATAAGCTTTTTGGTTCTTTCTACAACTGTAAAGATACTTTCATCAAATGTGAAACCATATGAATCACTTGATTGGCTACCTCCACCGTTATTAGATGATGAAGATGTTTCATTTGATGAGTGAGATGAATTATATCCAGGTATTAATTGGTTTTTAATTGTTGCATAAATACCTGTCATTTGTTTTCTATCACTTGATTCAAATAATCTAGTAATAAATGTTACATAATTATTATCACCGATTCTATCAAGCATGTATTTTAAAAAGTCATATTGTGAGAGAACTTTACTAAATGAAATATTTCTATTATCCTCTGTTAAGATTAAGCTAAAGGCACCATTTGAAATTGCATCTTTAACTAATTTAATATTTTCTCTTTCGCCTTTACTAAAATCAATTGCTTTGATGTTTTCATAGATTTTATCAATGATTGTATTAAGCTCTGGACGTTCTGCAAGTGTTCTAAAGAATGAATTAATAATGTTTGATAATAATCTATGATCATCACCAACTGTTTCTAACATGAATCCTGAGTTTCTTAATTTTGAAATTAAGAATTGTGCAGCACCTTGTACTAATTGTGTATCTGGATTTGTTAGTGTTGCTTTAATTCATCTTGTAAACTTAGTTTTTAATTCTGCAGATTTAGGTGTTTTTAATAATGTATTTAATGCTCCTAATCAGCTTTGATTTTCATTATAAACATTTGCTCTTTCAATAAAATCGTTAATTGAAATTTTTAATGCATCTCTTAAATCTGGGTTTTTGATCGCGAGAACAATCATATTATTAATTAATTCAAGGTTAATTGGTGAATCTTGTTCGTTTGTTACAAGTAAACTAGCAAGATTTAAGTCATTAATAACTTTTCTAATTTTTGTTTCATCATTCAAGAAGTTTGTAATACCTTCTAATACTACTGAAAGTACTTTTTCTTTATTATTTTGTACTAATGGATCATTAACTAATTTCTTAATAAAGTTGAAGTTTGCAGGTGTTAATTCATTTAATATTCTATCTTTTGCATGTGATAGAACATCATTGATGCCTTCATTATTTTTAATTTCTTCAATTAAAATGTTAATTGTTTGATCAAATACACCTGATCTATTTAATAAGTCACCAAAATCATTTGAAATCACATTGATTAAGTGTTCAGCATGTTGATTGTTGTGAACATTAATGAATCTAAATAATTTATTTAACATAGATCTTAATGATGACTTAATGTTATTTTTACTTAATCCTTTAGTAATAATTTGTTTTAAATTATTTTTAAATGATGTTTCATTATCGTGGTTTCTAAAGTATGTTCTGATTAATCCAGAAATTGTTGTTACTTCATTAAAGTCATCAATATTGTCGATAAAGTAATTTGTTAAGTTACCTATAAGATCTCTAAGATCTGGTAATTGTGCAAAATCATTAATTACATTTGCGAATTGTTCACCAGATACAAAGTTTTCATTAATAAATGCTTTAATTTGATCGTTAAATGATTGTCAAACTAGTTGACCAGGGTTAAGTTCACTGAATAAAAGATTTAGAGTATTTTTAAATAAAATTCCAAATTGTGATTTATTATTTCTGATCCCTTCTGTTTTAACAATTTCTTTTAATAAGTTAATTAAGTTAGCTTCAAATCTTGGATTATTAATAAATTTGTTAATTGTTGTTTGAAGTGAGTTAGTTAAAAGTGTTGTATCAATTGTTTCATTAGCTTGAAGTTTTTTAAATACTTCATCAATTATATTATCTGATATTGAAAGGTTTTTGTTAACAACAGAGATAATACCGAAAATGTTGCTAATTAAGTTTTCTGGATTAGTAATATCTTTTAATAATGTTTTGTATTTTGTTTTATTGATTTCAGTAACAAATATTCTTGCACCAACTTGTGAAAAATCTCTACTTTCAAGCACAGTTTTAATTGTGTATTCAGCAAATCTTTTTAGTGTGTTTGTTAATGGTTCGATATTGATTAATTTATCAAATAATTCTGAGTAGCTATTTGCTTCTTTTAATGTATCTCAGTTATTTAGGATATGAGTAATTATGATTAAAATACCTGTTTCAAAAGCCGGAGCTTCTTTAAGTGCTTTAAGTATTAATTTAATATCTGAATTTCTAACACCATATTTGCTTACAAAAGGTACTTTTAATACTTGTTTAACAAGGACTTCTTGTCATTCTTCTGAAGCCATGAATTTATCAAACAATCTTAAAGCAATAGCTGAAACTTCACTTTTGCTCTGTGTTACTCATGAAAATCTGTTTAAGAATGCTTTAAGATATTTGTAATCTGTTAAATCAAATGATTTTGATAATTTTAACTTAACATTTGCAAGAAGGTCATTAACATTTAATGAAACCTTAATTTGTTCTGCAACAATATCAATTATTCTTGGGTATAAATCAATATCCTTAGCAAACGGAATTATTGAATTTGTTACATTTCTAATTAATATAGTTTTGTCAAACCCTCTTAAGTTAATGTCGTATTTTCTAGCGAAGTTCTCAACTAGTCTTAACATTACAGCTGGTGTTTTGGGATCTGAAACAAAACCATCTACAAAGGTATTGATAAATGATTTAATTAATCTTAAAACATTTGGTTTAGCCATTAATGATTTAATCAATCTAAATGGATCATTAATGTGATTCAATCAGTTTGTATCATTCAATAATTCAGGTACTATGTTTGTAATTAAGTTGTTTAAGTTTTCTTTACTTAAAACAATATCAACTAACTTTTTAAGTGTTGTTTTGTCTAACACTTCAAGTGTATCTGCTGAAAGATTTAAATCGTCAATAATACCATAAGCAATTGTTTTTAATGTTCCTTTATCTTTAAGTCCAATTAATAATTGTGCAATTGTTTTGATAAGGGCTGGTTTGTTGTCTTTAATAAATTGAATTTCTAAAAGATTGTCAACAAATGATTTTGGATCACTTGTGACTTTATCTTTCATAATTTTTACTATATCAACTGAGATAGTTGAAAGGGTGTTAATCAGCTTTTCTTTATTATTACTTCTTGAAGCATGTTTAAGTTTTTCGAAGAATTTCTTAATGATTGGTTTGAGTAAATCTGTTTGGTTTAATAATGTATCAAGGTTTCTTGATAAGTCTCTAATAAAGACATCGATTCCCCCATCATTTGTATTAACACCAAAGTTACCTAATGTTTGTTTTAATAATCTATAAACTGAATCATTAACTTCATTTCTAGATAAGATATCTTCCATTAATCCTAAAACATGTGTTTCAAGGCTTTCAAGGTCTAAGATAGCTAAAACTCTCTTAATAATATCAAAGTATGAAGTTACATCATTAAGTGTTGAAAGGTTGTCAAACACCCTTTTAATTAAGTTATCTAAAATTGAGTGGAAATGAGTATTTCCTAAAACAAAGTTTAAAAGAACTTTTAAGTCTGAAATCTGGATATATTGAGTAATTTTGTCTTTTTGAGCCTTGCTTAATGAATCAATAATTTTATTGAATGATTCTTTGTTTCCTAAACTCTCTAAAGCGTTAACAATAATTCTTGATAAGTCTTCTTTATTTTGGTTAAGTAGTTTAGAGTTAACTAATTCTTTAACCATTTTTACAACTTTAGCTTCAGCACCTTCTTCAGAGTTTAATCTATCTTTTAATGATGAGCCAAAGCTACTTAAAAGACTTGTGATATTAAATTGATATCCATTTTCTTTTAAGTGTTCAAACAATGTATCGAAAATGATTTGATTTAAGCTTAAGTTATTATCAAAAATGTCGTAAACTTCAATGATGTTATCTGCGATTCTTTGTTTGTTTTGAACACCTTTAAAGAACACACTGAATAATTCGTTATTAAGAACACTTAAAATAAATGACTTAATATCTTCTTTGAATTTATCATTGTTAACTACATCATTAATTAATGCAATTAATTTTTCTCTTAAAGCAGGTTTAAGATTTTCGATACGGAAAATTTGTTTAATTAAATCATTGTATGAGTTTGCTCCTCTTAATGAATCTAAGTTGCTTAAAACATGGTCTGCAATGATTTTTATTACATCTTTAATTTTGTCGTTTGTTAATACTTTAGTAATAAATGATTTTAAGTTAGCTTCTTGAATACCTAACGATGATGAAAGTGAATTTAATGAAGCATTTTCAAGTAAACTATTAATTGTTTCTTGTGTTAAGTATTTATTAAGAACTTTTTCAAGAACATGTTTAACAAATTCTCTTTCACTTGATAAGTAATCTGAACTTAAAATTGCTTTTAATAATTGGTATTCACTTAAGTTTAAGGCATTAATTGTTTTTTTACCAATTACATTTTTAAATGTCTCTAAATCAACAATTTTACTTACTTCTTCATCTGTAAATGAAAGAACATTATTAATGATTGTTGAAGTTGAGCTATAGTTATTTACATGTAAGATAAATGCTCTTAATTTATCAAATTGCTCTTTGTTTAGTTTTCTATTTGTATCAATTAAATTATTTGTAGATAAGAAACTATTGATTGGTTCTCATAATAAATCTGTATTTTCTATTACATGTTCTGCAAAGAATTTAATTAAGCGAAGTGTGTATGGTTTGTTGTGTGTAAAGACATTTGATCTGAATACAAATGAAATAATGTCATTCATTTTTTCTTTAGCACGTGTAACAAAGATATTATTAACTTCTGATACAAAGTTTTTAAGTTTTTGATTTAAATCATCATTTGTGTTTGTTAATGAAATTGCTTCAATAAACTTGTCTACTACTTGATCTTTAACATCCAAGATTTCTTCAAGTTTGAAAATATCTGTTAATAAGTTATTAAAGAATGAGCTTGTTTGAACTTCATCATATACACTTGGATGATTTTGTTTGATGTAGTTTGTTAATATTTTAGCTACAAGCCTTCTTAATGTTGGGTTAGTTTTAACTTTATCAAATAAGTTTTTAATTAATGATTTTAATTGTTCCTTATCAAGATTGATTAAGATTACTTTTAAAATTTCATTAAAGTTTTGAACTTGACTGAATTTATTTTCATTGCTTACTAAGTTTGTTAATTGACCAGAAATATAGTTTTTAATTTCTTGATCTTCAAAAATATTTATAGCTAATTCTGTAAGTTCTGTTATTTCTGTTAAATTACTTAATGAATTATTTGTTCCTTCATTAACAAGGTGTAAAACACTTTCTAAGTTTTCTCTATTTAATAAGTAATGGTTGTAAATGTTTTTTACAACTTGCACAATGTTCTGTGAGTTATCTCTAAAGAATTCATTACTTAGTGATCTTAACACTCTTGTGAAGTTTGATTCTAAGTTTCGTCCTTTAAGCTCAGCTACAAATTCATCTACAATTGATTTAGTTAATGTTTGTGGAGTTTTAACATTTAATTTTGAGAATGATTCAAGACCTTTGAATAAGTTAGGAATTACATTTAAGTGATCAAATTCTTTTAATAATGAACTATAAACGTTTTCGATAAATCTTTCTTTATTTGTTACTTCATTTAAAATTCATGAGTACTCTTCTTTTGATTCAAATGAAAGAATTAAGTTGACTACAATTTTCTTAATTGTTGTATCGTCTTTAATTGCTGAAATAAATGCTTTTAGATGTGATTTAACTGTTTCTAAATAGTCTTTATCAGCTAAAACAATATTTAAGTTATCAATTGCAGAAGTTGATTCTTTAAATCTATCTAAGTTAGCAAACATAAAGTCTACTGATTTATCAAGAATTGCTCTAAAATCTTCATTTTGTGTTACTTTTGTAAATGTTGCTTTCACTTCATCTTTAGTTAATGAGTATGGGAATTTGTCTGGAAGTAACTTAAATGCTGTATTTACAAATTTGTTGTCTTGAATTCTTGTAATGAATTCTTTTAAGAACTCTTTTAATAAATCTCTATCAAAATTTAAGACTGTTGAGTTCAATACTGCACGGTAAATTTCAGAAATTGATAAATCAAAGATATCACTCATTTTTGAAGGTAACTTTTTAACAATTTCTTCAATATTTTCTGAAACTGCTAATACTTCAAAAATAGTATCAATAAATTGATCAAATTTGTTTGTTGCGTTAAGAACTTCAATAATACTTCTTGTAGCGTTCTCGAATAATACTTTGTATTTTTCATCTACTTCAAAGAAGCTTCCTTTTGATGTTTCAATAACTGCTTTCGCAATACTTCTTTTGTATGAACCAGAAGCTAATACTTCTTTAACAATTGGTTTAGAGTGTGCGATTAAAGTATTTTTTAATTCTCTATTTGTGATTAATGCATCAAATAATTCTTTTGGTGAAGTTACTTTATCTAAAAGTGATTGGTTGTTAATGAATGTTTTAATTAACTCTTCAAGTAATTCGCCTAAGTTTTCATTGTTAACTACCATTAAAGTAATTAATCTCACTTCATCTTTATCTACATATTTATTAAAGTCATTGATTTTTAAAATTTTATCAATGTTTGCTTCAACAACTCCTGCTCAATATCCTCTAGCTTTAACATCATTGAATACAACTTTTGATAATAATGCAATAGCATCAACGTTATTTCTAACATATGGCTTAGCAACTAGTTTTTTGATTAACCCAATTGGATCATTTAAAAGATGTTTGCTTAAGCTTTTTGAAATAATGTCTGGTAATTTATCAAATTCTTCAATTGCATTTTCTGAATTTCTAATAGTTTTAATGAAATCAAAAACATCAGTAATAAATGGTTCAATAAAGTTTAAATCATCAATAATTGCTTTAGCATCATTTGATAGATCATCAAAGAACTGTTGAGCTCTTGGATCAACAGGAATATTGTATTTTGTAAAGAAGCTTGTAAAGATGTCCTTAATTAAGTATGGGAAATCTTTTGAATCTTTAATTGAGTTAATTAAACCTGAGATATTATTTTTAACTTCATCAAGATCTGTGTGTTCAAGAACTTTAATAATAATTTCATTTGTAGAAGTTACATTTTTAAATGCATCGTGATTTTCAATTGTTGAGTCGACTGCTCTTGAGAATAAGTTTTTAATGTATTGCCCACCAAAAACAACTTGACTAAGTCTTTCGAAAGCTGCTGCTGAGAAGTATCTTGTAATTCTTCTTCCTTCAACTGCATTTCTAACAACTGTTGATAGTGAAGCAAAGCTTTGTGACTCTAAGTAATTTGTAACTAATTGTTTTAATAAAGGTTTATTATTTTCAATTAAATCTGAATTAGAAAATGTTTTTACTAATGCTACAAAGTTTTTGTTAAAGTTTTGTCCACCAAATACTTCATTGAAAGTTGCTTTTAATGAATTTGAAATTAATTGTGAAAAGTTTGTAATTCCATGTACAGGTAATTCATTAAGAAGATTTTTAATTAATACATTTGTTAAATCAAATTCATTATTTAAACCGTTTGCTAAGCTTAATAAATCATCAACTGCTTGAACAATTTGTTCTTTTGTGATTTGGTTTGTTAAGTTTTTGCTTTTTAGAACATTGTACAATAAGTTACCAAAAATTTGCTTAACTTTCTTGTTTTCTAAAACATTCTGTAAGTTTTGATTAATTAATGTTGCAATTTCTCTATTATTTGCTTGATTTTTGAAGAACGATAAAATGAAATCATTTATTGATTCGATTTCAGCAAAGTCTTCTGAATTATAGATGTATACATCAACAAATTTTTTGATTAAGTTTACAAAGTCTTGAGAACCTAATAATTCAGCAACCAATGAAGTGATTTCTCCTTCTTCGAAATATTCACTTCCAACTGTTTCAAAAATTGGCTTTTCAACTATTTCACTAACTTTTGCACTATAACTTTTGAAAAAGTTGTCAATAATTGTTTTGAATACATTTGCAAGTTCTTCTTTGTTATTACTTAATAATTGGCTTTTTGAAATAACTTTAATTAAGTAAGCAATATTATCTAAATTCACAAAATTATCAATAAATATTTTTGTAAATTTCTCAAATGTAATATCACCTTGCTCAAGTGAAGCAGAAAGTTGGTTTTGAATGTTTGCAAAAATACTTTCAAGTTTTCCTGAACTCATTACCTCTTGAACTAAGTTAACAAGAGCAGGTGTTCCTAAGTGATTGTTATCAACTAATAATTGTTTTAATTTTCTTTCAGGGTCAAGTTCATTGTAAATTGCATTATCAGTTAAGAACTCAACAAATTCGACAACAAGGTATTGGAAGATATTTGAAAGTTCAGAAATTCTTTTGCCAAAGTTAAATGGTGATCTTTGTGTCTTAACTTCAATTTCGTCAGCAACTTCATGATTTAAATAATCAAATGTATTGCTTGCGCCTATTGCTTCTTTATCACTTAAACCAACTTCGATTTGGTATTTGGATGAGGCTGCATCTTTTAAAATGTAATCTTTATCAAAATCATAACCTTCATAGTATTTTAAGTTAAGGTATGGTTTTGTAATTTTTAAATATAAATCAAGCGCAATTTTTTTGTAACCTTTTGTACCAGGGTGAATGTCTAAGTAAATTGAAGAAAGGTCTTTTACGTTTGCATTTCAGAATTTATTATTGTATGTTTGAATAAAATTAATTGATGTAATCTCTGCAACTTCTTGTAAGTTATCGTTAATAATTTCAATAAAGATGTTTGAAGCATCCAATTTAACTAAGTCTTGAAGTAATTGGTTTGAAACATATTTATTTAAAACATTAAATAAAAGTTGCATTGGGATCGGATATGAAATTAAGTTAATGTTTGCCTTAGGGGCAAGAGTTTTTAAATTACTAATAAAAGTGATTAATCTTTTTCTAATTTCAGGTAAGCTATCTTTAAATAAATTATTAAAGAAAATAATCGCGTCATTTAAAAGGGGTTTTTTGTCCAGGAATTTTTTAACAATTTTTAAGGCATCTTGTGTTTTAACTGAGTCTAAAATTAAGCTAAATAAATCGTTAGCTCCTAATGTGAATGTAACTAAGTTAGCTTCTGCTAACTTGCTTTTTACTTCATTTTTAAATTCTTCTTTGTTAGGGAAGATGCTTGTGATTACTTTATCAGAAACATCTTTGCCATCATAGTTCATTTCGAATAATTTAATTCAGTCAAGAACTCTTGAACCTGAGATAGCAAAGTTATCATATGATTGAACTCTTCCATTAACATTAAGCATTCTTGCTAAAAATGAAGGATAAGAAAGTCCAGAAATTGAACCATCAACTTCTAGTTTTCCTTTATAGTCTTTTGGTAATGTACCATCAAAACCAGCTGTTAGTGAGTCACCAAATGCGACATATTTGATTGGTTGATTCTTACTAATGAATTTTAATGATCTACTTCTAATGAAGTTTCTTTCTTTTGGATTCGAGATATCACCACTATCTACAAGTGATTCTATTCCTCCAACTCTACCACCGATTATTGGATTAGTTGGTAATCCAGGAACTTCTACACCATCTCCTGGTTGAGTGACTTTAATATCCTTACCACCCGATGAAATCGGCTTTGAAGAGCCTGGTGCATTACATGCTGTAAGCACCGAAGCACTCACAAGCAAGGCGAAGACTGATGTTAAAACTTTTTTACTTTTCATAATTTTTACCCCTTTATTTTAACTTCATATTATATACTTAGTATATAATACCACAAAAAAAGAAAAATTTACACGTGTGAATATGGTGTAAAAAAAAGGTATAAAAAAACAAAAATTAGAAAGCTAATTTTTGTTCAATTAATTACCTCATTTGTGAATAATCGGCCTACAATATAGATACAAAAGTTATGAAAAGGATTAAAATTTGACTGATCTATACTTTAATAATTAAAGAATTTTCTTAGTATATAAAAAACTAAATATTGATGAAAGAAAGTTCATTTTAAGTTTTTTATCAAATAACTTCTCTAATACAATTTCTGTTGTAATTGTCTTATTTTGAGATCTAATTGTCTCAATTTTTGACATTTTGTTAATGAGAATTGAAGTTTTGTACTCAATATTTTTAGCAAAATCAATGTTTGTGTATTGACTTTTTTTATCAAATATTAAAGGTACATTTGCTGTTTCTAAATCTTTACTTATTTGTTTAAATAAATGATTAAAGAATGTGTTTTCTGTAGTTGTGAATAATACATCAACAATATTAATTTTGGATTTTATTTGTAAAATGTAATTTGTTAGCATTTGAGCTAAACGCTTGTTAGTTAAGTTAATATTTTCAGCAATCTTTTGATTAATTATTTCCATTTCTGTATTTGCGCTTTCAGAAATATTTTTTTCACCTAAAAGATATTTTACTCTGTATTTAACTTCATTTGATAATATTTGAAACTTTTCACTAAGGAATTTCAAATAATTGTTATAACTAAAATTTATTAATGAATTCTTAATAATTATCCCGTTTCTAACTAAGTTAATCGCAAGATAATTTTCATTTAAATCAATTAAAAGTTCAGGTTTTTCTGTTCTATTTTCGCTAGCTAATATTTGTGAGCTGTTCATGATCTTGAATTTACAGCTAATTCTTCTCTCAATTTCATTGAGATCAGCAACTAATTTTGAAAGAAAAATATCTACTAATTCACTTCTTTTTAAGAATAAATTTGATGTATGAATTATTATTTGTTCATAGTCTGTGTTTTCCGGAAATTGACTATAAGTTTTTGAAATCCCATTATTTATTAATTGAAATTTGTATATTTCAGAATTTATTATTCAATTTTCGTCAGTTTGTTTTAAAGATATATTGTTTTTACTTATAAAATCTTCATATGATAAAGTTTTTGTTTCTTCTAAAACATATGTGTAATTCTCAAAGAAATTATCTTCAAAAATAAAATTTAAAAATACTTTTTCTTGTTTATTTCTTGAAAATGAATCAAGCTTATTTTGAATTTTTTCATTTAATTCATTTAACGAATTAAATGATATATATTCATTTTTTTCAGCTTTAATAAAGCTGTTATTTTTCTGAAGGATTGAAGATATGTTTAAAAATGTTTTAGAAATGTTAAAAGTAACAAACATTTTGTCTTTCATATCTACCTCCATATTATTTTTTTATAAACATTTTTTTATTATTCTTAATTTTGCACTTTTAGATCTCTTATTTTCTTTGATTTCATCATCTGATGGTAATATTTGTTTAATTTGATACTCTTTCTCAACCTGAATTGGCATCTTATCAGGTATATTTGAAACAGTAAGTTTTTTAAAAAAGTTTTTAACAATTCTGTCTTCTATTGAATGGAAAGTTATTATTGAAATAACGCCACCTTTATCAAGAAGTTTCATCGAATCATTAAGCATTGTTTTTAATGAATCAATTTCATTATTTACTTCTATTCTTATTGCTTGGAACACTGCTTTTGCAGGGTTTTTTGCTCTTAATAATGCTGCAGGATATGCACTTTTGATAATATCAACTAATTCCAAAGTAGTATTAATAGGACGTTTGGAAACGATAGCCTTAGCAACTTTTTTGAAAAGCTTTACATCAGCGTAATCTAATAAAATTTGTCCTAATTTTTGTTCAGAATATGTGTTAACAACGTCAAGAGCACTAAACTCTTGATCTTTATCCATACGCATATCTAAAATCGCATCTTTGTTGTAGCTAAAACCTCTTTCAACTTGATCAACTTGTGGCGAAGAGAATCCTAAATCAGCTATTATTCCGTCTACTTTTTCAACACCAAGAGCCCTTAATTCTGATTTTATATTTTGGAAATCACTTTTAATTAAGGTATATTTATCACTAATTTTTGATAATCTTTGATCCGCCATTTTTATAGCGTACCCATCTTTATCAAAAGAGTATAAATGTCCTGTTGTTAATTTTTCAAGGATTTTTGCTGAATGTCCCCCCATACCGAGTGTTAAATCCACATAAATACCATCAGGTTTAATCCCTAGGCTATCTATTGTTTCATTTAACATAACTGAATAATGTAATTTATCCATTTTATTTATCAGAAAGATCTTGAGCAATAGCCGCTAAATCATCGTGACTATATTGACTTTCGAAACTTTCAAGTTTTTCTTTTGATCACATTTCAACAAGTGAACCGGCACCAACAAAAATAATTTCTTTTTGGATAGCAAGTTTTTCAACAATATGTTTAGGTAAACTCATTCTATTCATGGCATCAAGTGTTATTTCGAAACTATTACCTAAAATGGTTCTAGTTAAAATTCTTGTTCTTTTATCAAAAGAACTTTTGTCTTCTAGGATTTTAATATATTTCATAAATTCTTCTTTTGTGCGTAAATCAGCATTTCCGTCGAATCCGATTGAAACCATAAAATTTGTTCCTAAGTAATCTCTAATCGCTGGCGGCAAGATAACTCTGTTCTTATCATCAGCATTTCGAGAATGTTGTCCATAAATTATATTTACCATTTTTTCCCACTATCCTACCAAATTTTACCACTAACTTTTTTAGGCACAAATATTTTCATAATTTTTTTCAAAAAAATTTCAGAAAAAATGAGTGTTATTTTATAAAAAAAACAAGCCAAAAGCGGCTTGAAAATTTTATTATTAATTATATATATTATTGTGTTTTGTTTAATCATTCAAAGGCAGCATTAACATCTGAGATTTCTCCGATTAAAGTTAATACGTCATTTTCGTGTATTTTTGATGAACCTGTTGGACGAATACTTTTACCTTTTGATTTAATTAAAACTAAAGTAACACCTTTTTTATTAAAGTCGATGTCTTTAACAAATTTTGAATCAAGGCTTTTGTTTTTAACAACAGTAGTCCCTATAACAAAATCATCTCCAATTTCTTGTAAGTTTTCACTATATTGTAGAAAGCTTTTGTTAGCCGCGATTAAAGCGGCTCTTTTACCAGCTTCAAATTCTGGGTTGACAATAATTTCAACTCCAATTTGTCTTAAAACTCTAGCATGTCTTGAACTTGTTGCTCTTGCAATAATATTTTTAGCTTGGATTTCTAATAATGCAGCAACAATTTCTATATTTTCAGGAACAACAACAACTATTGTTCCGATTTTATCAACTCTATTAGCTTTTAATAACTTAACATCAGCTGCATCACCAATAATTAAATTTTCAATATCATCTTTATATGATTTTAAATTTTCTTCATCTTTATCAATCAGTGTTAATGTTTTACCAAGTTTAAGTAATTGGTCAACAACAGCTTGACCAAAACGACCTGATCCAATAACAGCTATATCATCTGAATATCTAACTTTCATTTTTCTCCTATCCTATAACAATGTCCGCTGTGACATATTCATAATTTCTTTTATTTGAATTTTTACGTTTTCACACAAGTAATGTTGAAGAAATACCAAATTGACCGATGAACATAACAAAGATTAATGTAATTTTTGAAGCTATATTAAATTCTTTTGTTACACCAGCTGATAATCCAGTAGTTCCAAAGGCACTAGCTACTTCAAATCAAATATGTTCTGATTCATAGAATGAATTATGAACATCTTGACCATTATTAATTGAAAGCTCATTTGTATGAATGTTTCCTCCATGTAAATCAAATGAAGTAAAACAAATTAAAGTTGCAATAATTAAAATAATCAATGCAATGACAAATACCTGAACTGACATAAAAACAGTTTTGGGTTCAATTGCTCTTTTAAACACTCTTACTCTATTTCTACTTAAGATAACTGAAATAACGCTTAAGATAATAACAGCAAAGGTTGTGGTTCTAATTCCTCCGCCTGTTGAAGCAGGAGCTGCACCTATAATCATCATTATAATCATAACCATGATTGAGCTTCTTGTGAAGTCGCGCATGTTAACGGTTGCAAATCCTGCACTCCTTGTTGAAAGTGAAGAGAATAAAATTGCAAAGACTTTATGGAAGTCATCTCCATACATGTAACCTTTAGATAGGTAAAATTTTAAAGTCCCTGTTTCAGTTTCTGTATTTAAAAGATCAAAAAACTCCTTTGCAACTTCTGTTTTTAAAACGTTTTTATCTTCTAATGTTACTAAGCTTAATAATTCTTTATATGTTACAACTCCAAGCTCTGAGTTGTTTTGTTTGTATTGTCCAACAACTGTAACTCATTTTGTATAGTTATCAATTAAGTTGTTTGGAACATAAACTTTATTTCATAATGAATTAGCTGTTGTTGATGTATATTCAAAACCAAAGAAGATTAAGAAACCAACAAGGAAAACTAAAAAGTATGTTAATGTTGAAACTTTTGTGAATAATGAAAAACGGTATTTACCAGCTTTTCTTTTAATAATGTGTTTAAAGAATCTATGAATATCATAAATTACCGGATAACCTAGACCACCAATGATTAAAAGCACAATAAATCAAACT
Source organism: Mycoplasmopsis edwardii (assembly GCF_900476105.1). Classification (NCBI taxonomy): domain Bacteria; kingdom Bacillati; phylum Mycoplasmatota; order Mycoplasmoidales; family Metamycoplasmataceae; genus Mycoplasmopsis; species Mycoplasmopsis edwardii. The sequence continues at coordinate 291,760 of NZ_LS991951.1, read as the reverse complement.
TGTAATGTAATGTTTCCGTAATATGGCATTAATGAATTGCCGGATATGATATCAAAACCAGCATTATTAATAGCTGAAATAGTATGGAAAAAACCAAATCTAAACGATAATTCTCAATTGTATTGTGGATTAACAAATTCACCTACAACTTGCTCGATTCCATAAGTTGATGTTGGTTCTGAATAATAAAAGTAAAAACTCATACCAACACCTGAAAGCAAGGAAGTGATTAAAATAAAAGTTACTGATGATTTTAAAACGTTCGAAATTTTATTAACATCCTCATGACCCCTTTCATGTTGGATCATTTTTAAGGTATCTAATGAAGTAACTTTTTTCTTGAAAACTAAGTTAATCAAGAAGAACTTAAGAGCAAAAATCCCAATTCCACCTGACAAAATTAAAATTGCAATAACCGCTTGTCCTAAAATATTTCAATGAGAATATGTATTTTTAACAACTAGACCTGTATCACTGAATGCACTAGCTGTTGTAAATAAAGCATCAACATAGTTTTGTGCAGTAAATCAATTTGATTCAGGATTTTGTTGTGTATATGGACTTCATAGTAAAAGACTTGAAAGCGAAATTATTAAAAAATAAACTAATAATAAATATTTCAGTTTAGAAACTTTTTTCATGTACAAGAAAAATCTTGAAAAAAGTTTCGTTAATTTACTATTGCGAATAAATCTTAGAAAATGTTCCATAAACTCCTTTATAAAATAAAAAACTCATTATTTTCATAATGAATTATTATAAAAAATTATTAGTTATCTTTTGCATTTTTCATTGAACGCATGATTTGTCTAATTTGTGTTTCAGAAGCTTTTCTTCCCATTTGAGCAAACATAACACGGATCATTTTTTCATTTACAGGTGGATTTTCTCTTAATTGTTTTTCAAAGAAACGTTTTGTTAAAAAGAAAGTTACAATAGCAGCAGTAGCTGCAACACCTATAACCACCATAATTATCATTAAAATAAAGTATCCTGTTCCTAATTCAACCATTATTCCTCCTTAAGTAATTTATTTATTATACTATATATAAGTAATTTAATTATACTAAACTTATTTGATGAAATTACATTTTTAAGTTAATTTAATATCTCTAGCAATATTTGAATATTTTGTCTTGTTTTTGTGTTTGTTGGATTATATAAAAATATTATCAATAAAAAATATTTGAAGATAAAAAACATGCACACACATGATTTTTGTAGTTTTATGAGAATTGTACTTTATTTGCTTTGGAAATTAAAATCGAATAAACAACAATAGCAAAAATAAAGAAAACAATTTAAATATATGATCCATTTATTACAAGTAGCATGAAAACAGAAATTCAGTTTAAAATTGCTAGTATTAATCAAAGTACAAATAATTATGCAAAATGTTCATTTGATTTACTTAATTTTCAAGCTTAATAGAACCTAAGATTGATAATACAAAAATTGCAATTCCTGCAGCTATTGAAAAAATTAAAGAAACGGTTCTTAAAACACCTGAACCCGCAAGTCTGGCTATAGCAAATTTTGTATTATTACAAGACACGGCCGCTAAAGCAGAAGTGCCCAATAATATTCCAAAAATTATCGCAATACCAATTAAAAGTAAACTGATTTTTGAATACTTTTTAAGACTTTGTAAATTTTCCATTTTTTTCGTTTTATACTTCTATATTTTTGTTTTAAAAAGTAATTAATATCATTAGTAATTTTTATAATATAGTAAATTGTTATCATCAAGCTTAAATCGGTTTAACGCAATAATCTAATGTTTTTTGTCCTGAACATTTTAAACTATTTAAAAATAGTTTGGTATGGTAATTTTATGGAAAGTTCTTTTATAAAATTAAGCTTTAGAAATATTTATTTATAATATTTTTATAATAATAAAGACATAATATAGGAGAAAAAATGGAAACAACATCATTAATATTGAATATTATTTGTTTACTTTTAGTAATTAGTTTATTCGTTACGTTTGCGTTTGTTGCTTTAAAAAGTAACTTATTTAAACATAACAATGAAAATGGGATGAGCAATAAATTAATCAATGAATTAAAAGAGAGTTTATCAAATTCATTATTTAAAACCATTAATGAAGCTAAAAATGAAATTTCTGATGAAAAAATTGCGTTAATTAAATCTAATTCTGAATATTTGCAAAAAATAATTGAAGAAGCAAACGAAAAAGAATTAGCCTTAAATAATAAAATTAATAATTATCAAAATGCAATTAATGAAAAACTTAATAGAACACTTAATGACATTAAAATATTTCGTGAAAAACTTGATAATGACAATAAAACTCTTTTTGACAAATTGGTTGATGAAAACAATAAAAAAGTTGTTAATGAATTTTTAAACTTAAATAGACATATCGAGACAAAAATTAATGAAGGTTTAGGAAACATTAAAAAGGGCGTTGATGATTACTTTAATGAAAAATTAACAAATCAAATTAATGAAAACTTCAAAAGTGTGGGTGAAAAAATTCAAAAACTTGATGATGATATGATTAAGCTAGAAACCTTACAAAACTCTGTAGGAAACTTAAACAAGATAATGACTGGCGTAAAAACTAAGGGTAATTTTGGTGAATTTCATCTTGAGAATATTTTAAGAGATCACTTAAGCGATCATTTTTACAAACAATATAAAATTAGTAAAAATGACACAGTTGATTTTGCTATTAAAGTACCAAATGGAGATAGTGAATTATTATTAGTGATTGACTCTAAATTCCCAACAGAAAGTTTTTCAAAATACTCAGAAGCAACTTCAAAAGAAGAACAAGAAACTTACTTAAAAGACTTTTATAAAACTATTCAAGAAATGGCAAAAAGCATTTCAAACAAATACATTGTAAAAGATGTTACCTTAGATAATGCTATTATGTATATACCTAGCGAAAGTATATATAACTTAATAATTTCTAACGATGACTTAATATTTAAAATTAGTGATAAATATAACGTCACAATTGTTGGACCTTCAACAATTATGACAATTATCAACTATAGTAAAATTGCTCATGCACGTAATTTTATATTTAAAAATATTAATTTAATTAGAGAAACAATTGAAGACATCAAAAAAAGTCATGAAAATATTATTAAAAAACTTGATTTTGCCGATAAGAATACTGATAGCGTTAAAAAGGCAATTGGATTAATTAGAAATGAAACAAATTCAGTATATGCAAAATTATCAAATACCAAATTAGACAAATCACTTGAAAAAATTGCTGATGTAGAAGAATTGGAAAATAAAGAAATTGTTGATATTGATAACTTGAATTAATGAAAAAAATATTTGGATATTCGATCCAAGTATTTTTTATTTTGACTAAATTATTATCATAAGTTTTGGCAATGCTGTGCTAAAATTTGCATATAGGTTTTATTATGATTTTAAGCAATGAAAAATTTCTAAATTTAAAAGAAAAACACAATATTTGAACTGAGAAAAATTTACTAGATACTTTAATTTTTAATGCAATTAATAATGAAAATAAAGATGTTATTAATGAACTGAAATTTAAATTACAAGAAACACTTAACAATTCAAAAAATAGTTTTGAATCTGATGTATTAAAGTATTTTTTAGATCATACATGATTAACAAAAATTGATGATAGTCAATGATATTTAAATCAAAATATCAAAAAAGTCACTTATCAAAGTGGTAATGCAATATTTGTGATTTTTGTTATAAACAAAGACATAACAAAAGATATTAAAAATGATATTTATAATACATTTGTTGAATACACAAATATTTATCCTACTTCAAAAATTATTCCTGTAATTTGGTTTTATAATGACTTTAGTAATGAAAATAAACAAGTAGCAGAAGAAATTAAACAAGAAATTTATAACGAATATAAACTAAAAACTAAATATACAGATACAAAAAATATTTTCATAAGTGTTTTTATAAATAGATTTGCACAAGATGAAAAGGATAATTATTTTGCACAAATAAAAGATTATTACCAAGATGTATTCAATAATATTCAAAATATTGAAAATGATAAACTATTTAAAAATTTAATCAGTAAACTTAAAAACTTTGAAGATAAATTTGATTTAGAAAAATTTGTTAAAGCAACATATAAAGAATTAAACGATAAATATCTAAGTGATAATTATGAAATTATTTTTAACTATATTAAGCAGAATTTTTAGATAAGGAGATATATGAAAGCTAAGAAACTTTTATTATTAAGTTCTTTAACATTGCCATTAATAATAAGTTCATGTTCAACTCAAAACTCAACAAATAGCAATAATCAACCAAATGTTTCAAAAGTTAACCAAGAAGGAACAATAACTAATAAACCTGAAGAAAAAGAACCAATTACCTCAAATCCAAACACTTTAAACGAACCAAATACTCCTAAAGAAGGTGGTGAAAATTCAAAAACACAAAGTGATTCAATTGATGAAAATAAAGATTATGAACCTGAAAATAGTTCTGAAAAAGAAGTTTATAAATTCCCTAAACCAGAAGTGTTAAGTTACTCATTAAACACAACATTAAAAGGAAATTTAAGAGATCCTAAATTAGTGTTTGACAAAGTAGATTTTCCAAATAATGTTATTTTAGAAAATAATTTACATAATATGAATTTATCGAAAAATTATTTTGAAAAAGAATTAGAAAAAGTATTAGATTCACATTTTGCATTAAAACCTTCTTATGTTGTATTACCAAAATGATTTACTAAAAATGATGAATATTATTCATTGAGTCAAATAAATCCATTTTCAAGAATTCCTGACTTAGTAGTTAGATTTAAAGATCAAGTTAAGTTAACTAAATACGTTAAAAAAATTATGCCAATTAATATGTTGGAAAATGAATTAGTGCTTGAATCAGATAATTCATTTGTAATCACTAAAGATATTTCTAATTTTAGTTTAGATGAATTCAAAGATAAAAACATTGAATTCATTGTTAGAGTAAAATCAAGACCTAATCAATTTGACTATAGTTTAATTAAAATAAAAATTAATTTGGATAATATTGTAAGTAACGAGGTTGCACTGAATGTCAGTGAAATCAATGGTAAATATCAAGTTAGCTTGGAAAATAATATTTTAAAAATTAAAGTAAAACTCGAAAACAAACAATTAAGTTTTGATGAAACAGAGGTTCCGAATAAAGTTTATCTTGATAAATATAATACTTTAACAATGATTTCTTATCTTGTTGATGAAGATAAAGATCAAAACTTTTCTTTGGGGTTTGAAAATTATATAAATCAAATTCATCCTAAAATTTCATCAAATGGAGATTTATTTAAAAACTATAAAAGTTCACAAAGATTAGATGCATCACAAAATAATGATAAGCTATTTGAAAATATCAGAAAAAGGGTTTTTGTTGTTGGGGGAGGAACTTCGACGATGATAGCTAAAGTTAAACCAAATGACCCAAATGACCATAGATATTACTTTTTAACAAATAGACACGTAAGTGATATTTTGCAAACTCGTTGAAGCAATTCTAGAGTTATGAAAAAATTTATGATCCATGATTTTGAAGACGATAAAATTTCTTCTGAGTCAAATGAAATATCAATTGATGTTGAAAAAGATTATTTTGAATTTAATTTCTGAGAAGCAAAAGATCAAACAAATCGTAGAGGTATTTTAAAAAGAGATAATACACAAAATGCAGATATTTCAATTTCTATAATTGATATCCAACCAATTTTACAAAGAGCAAAAAATAAAAATATGACTAGAATTATTTCTTACTTAGAAAGCTGAAAAGATTTAAAACCACTCAAATTAAGTAAAGCAACTAAATTTATTGAATCAGGTTCAAATATCTCATTATCACTTGCTAGTTTCCCGCAAGATAATTATGCAGGTTTTATGGGTAGAAGATATCGTGAACACATAATTAATAATATTGATTATATGGTTCTTAGTGATCAAGCTCCTGAATATGCTAAATACGGTCATTTTAAAAGTTTTGCACTTTCTGATCGTGGATTTCCTCAAAAGTTAGACTTGACTTCTGGTGCTTCTGGTAGTTTAGTTTATGACAAAAATGGTGATATAGTAGCTGTTTTCATGCAAAATATTGATGATAATAATTATGGATTTGGTTTATTAGCTTCACATGAATTTGATTATTTTGGTTATGAAACAACAAATAATCCAAATTCATTTAAACATAAATTAGAAGCAAAAATTAAAGAAAATCCAAACCGATTTGAAATGATTGAATTATAAAAAACCAAAGTAAAATAGACTGGGAAAAATCATCCGGACACTTCCGGGTGATTTTTCCCAGTCTAATAAATTAATCTATTCCACTTAACTTAGACATTAAGCAATATTTAATACATGAAGCATTTAAAAGACAATGCTTTTTAGTTATTTTTAACGAAATTGTTATAAAAAGATAAATCAACAATTAAATCAGATTTTTTAACTTTAGGAGTATAAATTATTTCTTTATTTTTAGGGATTATCACTACTTCTAATCATCTTTCAGATTTTGGTTCATTAGAAAAGTCATAAGGCCCTCTTCAATTATTTCAACCTAAAAGAAAGTCAGAAACTCTTATATTTGTCAAATGAATCTGAGTATCATTTTCTTTTGTGACCATTAAAGTTTCATATTTATCTTTGTAAACACGATACTTATCTTTTTTGGCTTCAAATATAAAAATGTTATTTTTAAGTAACACTTCTTCAAATGTTTTGTTTTCAAAAAAAGTTTCTTCAAAATCTTTTTTGGCTTTTTTAATTTCTAATTCTTTGTTAGAATTAGGATTTTTTAGTTGTAAAATTGAATATCATTTTTCAAAAATAGTATTTAAATCTAATTCATTCTTTATAATAAAATGGTTATTATTTAAAAAATTATCATCTTTTTCAGCAACATTATAGTTTATTGAAGATAATAAGTAAGAATCAGATTGTTTAATACCGAATTTTTTTCGTGATATTTCTACAACATCTTTAATCATTGATGTTTCAAAATTTATTATTTCTTTATTTTCAATAAAATATTTTTTGTTAAGCAAATTATAAAAATAATTATATCTTTGGCTTTTTGACTTAAAGAAAAAGTTCTTCGTTTTAAATTTTTCTTCTTTCTCTAATACAAAAACATTTAAATACTGTGTATTATCAATTATCTCAGCATTTTTATGCATGGGCCCATCAGAATTTGCGTCATTAAGAAAAACTCAGTTAAATTTTCCTTCGCTATCTTTTATCGCATAACGCATTTCATCAAAAAAATGAATATCATTCGATATTTTTAAATATAATCTTTTTTTGTCTAAAACTTCTTCAAGTTTTTTGTTATTTAAAAATTTACTTTCAAATTCTTTTACTATTTCTTCTTTTGTTGGTCTATCTTTTATATTGGTTTTTGATAAAAGTTCATAAAACCTATCAATTACTAATTCATTAAAGTCTTGCACACTATCTATGTAAGTATCAAAATAATATTCTCCGGTTGGTTTATCTTTAAAATATTTTAGATAATCATCTTTCATTACTAAATCCAAAATAAATGTTGTATCTCTTTTAAAATTGTCTTCTTCATAATATTTTTCTAACAAGTATTGAAATTGACTATATTTATTTTGTTTAGTTTCATTATGAATATTGTTTGAATTAAAATTACAAGATGTAATAACTAATGGTGAAGAAATGGCTAATATATTTAGTAAGAATATTGTTTTTTTCATTTTACCTCCAAATATTTTAGTGACTTAATAAAATTTTAAAACAAAAAGAGTGAGAACACTAAAATTTTCACATTTTCCACATTTTGAATATTTCGGAAATCATTTAAAAAAGGAATAAAAAATTAGACTGGGAGAAATCATTTGGACACTTCCGGGTGATTTTTTCACAAATTTAAAAGGAGAATATTTATGAGATATTTAAATCCAGAAACATATAAAAAATAAGTTGTTAATATTCCAAGCGAAGCTTACACAAATACACTAAAAGAACCTAACAATAATCCTTAATAATCAAAAGAAAAATCACTAAGTAATTAGTGATTTTTCATGTCGTTTTCTTCATAATATAAATTAACAAAATCTTGATATATATCTAAGTTATTATATTCTACGTTCTTTACGTCAGAAAAATGAACTCCTCAAATAATTAAATAAATCTCTCCTAATGAGATTTTTTTCTTTACGTTTTTTAATAAATTAAAATTGATTGCTAAACTTTTTTTAATTTTTAATTTTAGATTACCAGTTATCGGGTTTTCGTTTTTAGCATATTCTTTATCAAAATAAAAACTTTCATTATCAAATGACCATTTTGAGATTTTTGCCGATGCATCTTTGATGCGTTTTTTAGGAATAAATAGTATTTTCAAGTGAAATGCAGATATAAAGAAAGGAATAATTGGCCATACTAGCATTATATAATCTGTCTGATCATTTAATTCACTTTTGAAAACTAAAAAATTAATTAATAAATATGTAATGAGCATTAAAGTTAGAAATAAATAAAATAACATTATAATGAAATGATTTCTTCTAACTTTTTTTAATATAGATTCAAAAGATTCCTTAAATAGAATATTAACTTTAATATATTCATTTTTTATGTAATGAGTTTTTTCAAAAACAAATTTATATATTAACTGTTTTTTCATAAAAAGAATGAATAGAACACTCACTATAAGAAAAGCACCAAAAAATAATGACATAAAGATTATGTATGAGTTCATTTTAACTATTTTCTCTTTCCAATAAACTCAGTTAGATTTATCTTGTGGTCATATCTAATAGAAGCTTCTTTATCTTTTTCAAGAATAATTTCAGTTAAATCGATTTTATTTATGCTCGCAATTGCTATATTTACTTTCATAATGACTCCTTTTAATTATTCATATTATCAATTTCAATTATTCATTCTTTATCTTTTGCTAAATCTTTTGAATTATTAATGCTTAAAAATCTAATTCTTTCATATTCATCCAATCCTTGAAAGTCTAAATTTACAAATTTATTTGCTTTTGCATTATTTTATATTTTACATAGTATTTTTATATCTAAAAATAAATAATAAAAAAGTCAACAAAAATTGTCTTTTAAAAAGTTATCCCTTTTAAATAACTCATAATATCTTGAAGTTCTAACTTATGTTTAGAACTTTTATTCAAAATTTTGATTGATGAAATTAAGAATATCATAACCAAATTTTTAGCATTCTTTTCTCAAGTAAATTCTGGTGTTGAAATAGGCCTTTGCAAAAAGGAAATTGTTTTTTTATAATACTTTTATAAAAAGTTTTTTACTAATGATTAAAAATATTAAACTTGAAGAAATATATTGACCGAAAACAACATTTCTTTCTGCTTGATTTCTTTTTTAGATGATTTCAAGATGTAAAAACTTCTCTCTGCTTTTTCAACTTTAAAAACAGTATTTAAAGAAAATTCTTCGAGTTCATCTGGTTTAAGTTCGACATTTACTTTAGAATTAAATAAAAACTCATAAGTGAAACAGGCATCAATGAGCTAATTACAAAAATAATAGAAAGCATCCCTTCAATACTTAATCAAATATTATAAACTCTATTATCTTCATCTATCCTTATATCATTCTTATCTTTAATCAATGTTCCGATAACTATGTTCTGGTTCAATATTAAGATAGCAAAAATAATCGATACTAGCAACTCGAAATAAGCATAAATTGTATATTTGATAATACTTTTTTATTTGTTTTAAATATTTCTTGATTTAAAACTCATACTCTTATATTTAAATAATAGTAAATATGAAAATCAAACTGACAATATTGCAAAAAAGCTTAATTCAAAAAAAATAATGTTTTATTCACTTTTAAGTTCTACTTATAATTCTAAAAATAATTAGAAAAAATAAAATTTTAATTTTGATTTTTTCTAGTTTCTTTATGAATTAAATTAATAAATTCTTGATAAATATTGATTTTCTTTTCTTCTATATTATCAACTTCTGGCAAATGAATTCCTCAAATCATCATATAATAAATTGATCAATCTTTATACTTAAATCTTTTGTTATAAACTTTATAAGAAAACACAAAAGGCACTAATTGAATAAATTGAAAAAATAAATATGTGTTTGGCGGGGTTTCATTCGGTATATACTCTTTATCAAAGCAATATGAATCATCTAGAAATGTTCATTTTTCTAACCTTTTTTCAGCGTTTTTTATCATTTTTTTAGGAGTATAAACATAAAAGAAAAAAACTAAAGAAGGACACGGAATTATACAAAGTAAAAAAGCGTGTAAATTAAAATAAGTTCAATTAATATAACTTCAATAACCTAAACCAATAGCACTAAAAATTTGCAGGAATAAAACAATAAGATATATTTTGTTTATGTAATTTGAATTTTTTTTCATTAATCTAAATCCGTCTTTAAAAATTTTATTAACTACTATTTCATCTCTTTTTTTACTTAAAACCTTTATTCTTCTTAAAACATTTTTAAATAAAATTCCTGGTATATAAACGCTTTTTAATAATGCATAAATAGTGAAAATTGAAATTAAAATGACTAAAAATGGCAAAAACAAGTGAAAAAGGTCCATTGAAAAAAGTATTTTTATTTCCATAATTTCTCCGACAAGTTAATGCATTCTAAATAAAGCATTTCATAATCATCAATGCTTGTTTCTGATTCTTCAAAATGAGAACCTCAAATAAAAAAATAATATAAAGAAAGAGCTTGATCTTTTTCTAATTTACTTAACTTTAGAACTATATTGTAATTTAAAAAAAGATCTTTTTCGACATCACCAATGTAATAATATTCTTTCTTTTTATTTTCCTCTAACAAAAATTCTTTGTAACCAAAAATATCAGTTAGTTGGTTTTTAATGGATGATTTTGAAATAATGTCTTTCATTTGAACTAAACTTTTCTTAAAAATATAGCAGTCTTTCATTATTCAACATAAAACAAATAGTATTACTGGCAAAAATGACGAAAATAATATTAAATTTCACAATAAAGAATTTTTAAATCCTAACATAAATAAAAAAATCAAATTAAATACTCAACAAATTGCTAAAGAAAAAATAAATAAAATTCAAAATTTCTTTTTTCCTGATTTTCAAAGTTCTTCAAGCAAATTAAAACCTTCAACATATTTAGAATTTAATGAGATTTCTTTTTTATTTTGATTAATTTTTACCATTAAATTTAATTGAAATTTTGCTATTTTAAATATTTTAAATACCTTAAAATAAAGAGCAAAAATAACAGCTCAATAAGAAATAAACAACGAAAAGAAAACGAATAATAATAATCAAGACATAAATTACCTCCGTTAAAATTTTTTATTTTTTTAAACTTAATAATACTTCCTATATCTAAATTAACTTGAAAAAGTTCATAAGCAACTATTTTAATTGAATCTCTTTTTTAATTCGCTATTTCTTATACATTTTATAATTAAAACAGCATTAATGTTAAAATAATTATGAAATTTCCATATTTTTGCATAAAAAACATTAAAATGAATTTGTTATATTTTCCTTAATAAAAGTAAAATATATTTATATTTTAAATTCAGTGTTCAACATGAATAAAAATAACAACAAAATCATTATCACGGGGCAAAAGAAAATAATTTAAAAAATGTTTCTTTAGAAGTTCCAAAAATAAATTAGTACTATTTACAGGTCTTAGCGTTAGTGGTAAAAGTTCGCTGGTTTTTAGTACTATTTACTAAGAAGAGATAAGGAGATACGTTGATTTTCTTAGTTCATATTCAATAACTTTTTTGAGTGGAACAAAAAAGCCTAATGTTGAAAAAAATTGAAGGGTTAAGTCCTTCAATTTCTATTGAACAAAAAACCATTCATAATAACCCTCGTTCAACTGTTAGTACAGTTACAGAAATTTATGATTATTTAAGATTGCTTTATGCAAGAATTGTAAAATCATACTGTCCAAGACATAATATTGAAATAACTCCACAAACCACAAAATATATTTTAAATTTAGCTTATAAAAATCCCAAAACACTCAATTAATTATTTATGCACCAATTGCTGATAATGAAAAAGGTACTCATGCTAATTTAGTAGAGAAATTAAAAAATGTTAAATATCTAAGAGCTACAGTTGATGGTGAAATATTATCACTTAAAGATAAAATTGATCTTGATAAAAATTACAAACACACGATTGATTTAGTTATCGATAGAGTTAAAGTTAACGAAGAAAACTACAATAGAATTTCTGAAGCTATTAATATCACTACCGATAAAGCTGGTGGGATAGTGAAAATTGAGAATCTAGACAAAAAAGAAATTTAAACTTTTTCAAAATTACATGCTTGTATTTATAAAGATTTTTCAATACCGAAGATAGAAACTAGAATGTTTTCATTTATTCACTTTTGTACGTAGAAAAAAGAGATAAAAAGAATACAAAAATACTAATGTTAAGTTTACAGATTTGGTTCAAAGAGATTATAATTCAAGGAATAATGTAATTTACACAACTAATGTAACTTATATACTAGCTTCAAAAGACATTAATCAAAATCATATTTACTTATCAGCTATAATTGATCATAAATATAAGTTTGTAACATATGAAATATCATTAAATAATGATACTGAATTAGTTTTAAATAATATTAAAAATACAAAATTTAAAAATAATTTTATTTTACATTCAGATCATGGTTCTGCATATTCCTCAATAGACTATATCAATAAAATTAAATCTTTAAATGGAAAGATATCAATGTCAAGAATCGGTAATAGTTTAGATAATAGTGAAATTGAGTATTTTTTCTTGATACTTAAAAGCAAAATTTTTCCTGACTTTTCTATGAAATGCTGTCAAATGAATTTTGATTAATTATTCTACAAAAAAATAAAATTATACAAATAAAATCCTATGGAATTCAATTTTGGTTAAATCCAAAAATTGAGTTCGCATAGGATTAAAGTGTTCGAAAAAAATCCCTGTTTAAAAATTTTGGTTTTTTATTCATTATTTATACTTAATGTTTGAAAATTCTTCTTCATTTAAGTCTTGTAAAAAGTTTGTAATTAAGTCAGATGCAGCTAATAAGTCACTAATTGCACAAACACCAATTGGACTGTGTAAGTATCTTTGTGGAAGTGAAATTGTGATAGTGGCAGCACCTCCATCAGGTGAGAATTGTAATTCCTTAGCATCTGTTCCACCACCTGCTGCAACAAACTTATAAGCCTTTATATTATGCTTTTGTGCTGTTTTTTCAAAGAATGCTAATAATTTTGGATCCATTAAAGTTCCGCCATCTTTAACTCTTAAAGCAGCACCTTTAAATAATGCTGTAGTTCCTTCAATTGTTCCGAATGTATCATGTGAAGATGTTGTATCAAGAGCAATAGCAATGTCTGGTTTAATTATGCTAACTGAAGTTCTTGCGCCTCTTGTTCCTACTTCTTCTTGAACTGTTCCTACTAAGTATAAGTCAACATCTAAATCGATGTTAGCAACTGTGTTAGCTATTGTTTCTAATACAGTAACACCTGCACGGTTATCCATCGCTTTACCACCAATTAAATCAGGGTTTTTAAATTCAATAGTTTCACCACTCATTTGAACTCTATCACCGATTTCAACACCAGCCTCAATTGCCTCATCTTTATTTAAAAATCCAAAGTCTGCATAAAGCTCATCATTTGTTAAGGCTTTTACCATTTTTTCACGTTCCATAATGTGAATACTTGTGTGACCAAAAACACCTAAAAACTCTTCACCTTTTGAAGTAATTAATTTTGCTTTAGTGCCAATTACAGTTGAAGCTCAAATTCCACCAATTGGTGATAATAAGATTTGTCCTAATTTGTTAATTGATTTAACAACATACCCTACTTCGTCCATGTGTGCTGCGATCATAACTTTAGGTGCATTTTGCTTTTTAGATTTTTTGAAAAAGATTATTGAACCAAATTTATCACGACTAACTTCGTATTGGTTGCTAATATTTTCTCTTAATTCATTAGCAACTGGTTCTTCATATCTCGACATTGCTTCAATGCTCATGTATTTTTTAAGTCTATTTTTAAATTCTTGTGCTTTCATGTTTATCCTTTATATTGTGCTATTAAAAAGTTAATATTTTTACCTTTTGAAGATCATTTTTCTTCATAACCTGTTTTGTAGTTGTTTTCGTTATATTTTGAATTATGTAAGTCATTTGTATGATCAATAATATTTCAATTGTTTTGAGCTAGTGATTCAAGTGAATATGCAAATAATTTATCATTATCAGTTTTAAACAATAATTTACCTTCGTTACTTAATAATTCTTTGTATAAGTTTAAAAATGTTTTGTATGTAAGTCTTCTTTTTTCATGTGCATTTTTTGGTCATGGATCTGAAAAAGTAAGTCAAATTGTATCAACATTTCCTTGAAAGATTTCAAGTAAACTTGTAGCATCTTTTGTGATGATAAATAAGTTATTTAAGTTTAGTTCATTGATTTTTTTTAAGATTTTATTAGCTACTGTTGGATATTTTTCAACTGCAAAAAATCTTTTGTTTGGATTATTTAGAGCGAGTTTAGCTATCATTTCACCTTTACCTGTACCAATTTCAATGATGTCATTTGAGTTAACATTGATTGGAAAATTGTTTAAGTAAAACGGTGAATTATTTAACTTTTCTTGCGCTGTATTATCATGTCTAAGTCTCATAATAACAATTATAAATTAAAACTTATAAATGCAAAAAGTCTTTATTAAGAGAATTAAAAAAACTTGTAAACAATGTTACAAATTTTTTATTTATTACTTATTAATCGCAAAAATTATTCATGGTTTTCTTGAGAATCAATTTGTTTATTTTCTTGACTTTCTTCATTATTAAGTTCAGTTTTAATAACTTCAACTGCGACAATGTCATCATTTTCTTTTAAGTTAATAATTTTAACTCCTTTTGTGTTTCTTGAAGTTTCACTAATTTGGTTAATTCTAACTCTGATTGTTGTTCCGCTTGAAGTAATGACTAAAAGTTCATCACTTAACTTTACATATGAAGCAAAAACTAAGTTTCCAGCTTTTTCTGGGTTAATTCCAGAAATACCTTTAGCACCTCTTTTTGCTAATCTATATTCAGATTCATCTGTAATTTTTCCAAAACCTTTTGTACCTAATGAAAGGATTAAGTTTCCATCTTTATTTGACGAAGCATTAATTACATATTGATCATCTGTAAGTTTAATTGCTTTAACACCCATTGCTGTTCTTCCAAGTGCTCTAACATCATCAATACTAAATAAAGCAATATTTTTGTAGTTATTAGCTACCATAATGTTATCACCTTCTGAAGCAATGAAAGCACGCACTAATTGGTCACCTTCTTGTAATTTGAAAGCAAGCAATCCGTTTCTTCTTACATTACTGAATAATGATAATGGTGTTTTCTTGAAAATACCTTTTTTGGTAATTGTTGCAAGGAATAAGTTATCTTCAAATGATCCTGCATCAATAATTGAGATAATTTTTTCGCCCTCATTAACATTTAGTGTATCAATGATGTTAATAAATGGTACACCCTTACTTTGTTTTGAACCTTCTGGAATTTGGTAACCTCTTAAAGCGTAAGCTTTACCAAAGTTTGAGAATAATAATAAATCTGTATGTGTTGAAGCTTTGATAATCATTGAAATATCATCATCACCATAAGTTTTCATACTAATGCTTCCTACACCACCACGGTTCTGTGTGTTGTATTCATCAAGATTGATTCTTTTTACATATCCATTAACTGATGTAGTAATAACAATATCACTTTGAGGAATTAAGTCTTCATCATTAATTTTACCTACACCAAAGTAGTCAATGTGTGTTCTTCTTTCATCTGAGTATTTTTCTTTAATTGTTGTTAATTCTTCAACAATTAAGTTAATTAATCTTTCTTCGCTAGCTAATATTTCTTTGTATCCTTTGATTTCAATGTATAAAGCATTGATTTCATCAACCATTTTTTCGTAGTTTAATCCTGTTAAACGACGTAAGTTCATGTCTAGGATAGCTTTTGTTTGTCTTTCACTTAAATCAAATCTTTCTGCAAGTCTTTCTTGAGCAATTTGATCTGTTTTAGATGTTTTAATAATTCTTACAACTTCATCAATATTTTGAACTGCAATTTTTAAACCTTCTAAAATGTGAACTTTTTCTTCAGCTTTTGCTAAGTCATAATTTAATCTACGAGTAACAACTTCTTTTTGGTGATCGATATAAACTTCTAATCCTTGTTTTAAGTTTAATAATTTTGGTTCACCATTAACTAAAGCAACAATGTTTGAGCTGTATGAAACTTGTAAATATGATTTTTGGAATAATTGGTTTAAGATAATGTGAGGATTGAAACCTTTTTTGATATCAAGAACAATTCTAATACCATTTAAGTTAGTTTCATCTCTAATGTCAGCAATACCTTCAATAACTTTTTCTTTAACTAAATCAACAATTTTTTGAACGATTGTACTTGTTTTAACTGCATATGGAATTTCTGTAACAATAATTCTAGATTTTCCATTTGCGTTTTCAATGATTTCAGTTTTTGAACGAACAATAATACTTCCACGCCCTGTTTCGTATGTGTCTAAAATACCTTTAGTACCCAAGATAATTCCACCAGTTGGGAAATCAGGTCCCTTAACATGTTTCATTAATTCTTGTGTAGTAATTTCAGGATTTTTAGCAAGTGCTACTGTTGCATCAATAATTTCTCCTAAGTTGTGAGGAGGAATTTCTGTAGCCATACCAACCGCAATACCTGAAGCACCTGTAACAAATAAGTTAGGGAATCTTGATGGTAAAACAACAGGCTCTTTTTCTGTAGCATCATAGTTATCGACAAAGTCAACTGTGTCTTTTCTAATGCTTTCTAATAACTCACCAGAAAGTTTAGTCATTCTTGCTTCTGTATAACGCATAGCAGCTGCTTGATCCCCGTCGATTGAACCGAAGTTACCGTGTCCATCAACAAGTGGATAACGCATAGAGAAATCTTGTGCCATACGAACCATAGCATCATAAACTGATGAGTCACCATGTGGGTGGTACTTACCAAGTACGTCCCCAACAATACGAGCCGACTTTCTGTGTTGAGAACCAGAAGTAATACCTAACTCAAACATATCATAAAGAATTCTTCTGTGAACAGGTTTTAATCCATCACGAGCATCGGGTAAAGCACGTGAAACAATAACGCTCATTGCATATTCTAAGAATGAAGTTTTCATTTCACTATCTAAGACAACTGGGTTTAATCCATCAATTGGCTCTGAAATTAATTGTGAACTAACTTCATACTCATCACTATTTTGTGGAGCGTCTTCCTCTTCTTCTATTTCTTCTTTAACTTTTACATTTTTTCTGAAGATCATTCTATTGTCTTCTTCATAATCATATTCTGTTTTAGTTTCTAATTCTACTTTAACTTCGTCGTCTAAAAGTTTTTTATCATCATCTTTGTTTAAATCTTTTGACATATTTCCTCCAAAATATTGTTAATTAATAAAATTATATTTTATTAATTTAATTATACCACAAAAGTGTTATTTTTTATGTGTACATTTGAGACTAAAAAATGTCGATTTTTAAGAAAAAATATCTATAAAGTTGCATGTAATTATAGTGACAATTAAATAAAAAAATAAAGGGATGACCCTTTACTTTTATTATTTTTCAATTTTAATTTTTACACTTGGTCCCATTGATGCTGAAACTGTTAAGTTTAACATGTATGTACCTTTAACAGCAGCTGGTTTAAGTTTTTTAATTAAAGAGATAAGTACTTTAGCATTTTCTACTAATGCTTCTGTTGACATAGATTTTTTACCGATTAATGAGTGTACAATACCTGCTTTATCTGTACGATAGTTTGCTTTACCTTTTTTAAGTTCTTCTACAGCTTTTTCAGGAGTTGGAGTAACTGTACCTGTTTTAGGGTTAGGCATTAAACCTTTAGGCCCTAATTTTTTACCGTATTTCCCTAATAAAGGCATCATTGCTGGGTCAGCAACCATAACATCAAAGTTAAAGTCATCTTCTTTAATTTTTTGTTCTAATGCTTGTCCATCAACAACAATGTCTGCTCCAGCTTCTTTAGATAATTTAGCTTTTTCAGGGCTGTTTGTTGCTACTAAAACTCTAATTGTTTTTCCTGTACCATTTGGAAGTAATACAGCACCACGTAATTGTTGGTCTGCTTTACGAACGTCAAGATTTAAGTTAAAAGCAAGGTCGATTGAAGCGTCAAATTTTGCGTATGAAGTTTTCTTTGCTAATTCAATAGCTTCTTCTAATTCATATGCAATTGTTCTATCAAATTGCTCACGAGCATTTTTTAAGTTTTTTGATAAACGTTTAGCCATTATTCATCTCCTTCGTTTGCTTTTTCTTCGTCACTAATTGTAGTAACTTCAATTCCTTGGCCTTTTGTTTCAGCTAAGTTAGCTAAGTCAGCGTCTAATGCAGCAGCTTTTGCATCAGCAAGAGCAGCGGCTTTGGCAGCGGCTTTGGCAGCAGCTTTAGCTTTGAAAATGTCGTCGTATCCTTCTACTAAAACACCCATTTGTTTTGCTGTTCCTGCAATTGTAGCCATAGCAGCATCGATATCATTTGTGTTTAAGTCTGGCATTTTGTATTCAGCAATTTCTCTTAATTGATCTTTAGAAATTGTTCCTACAATAGTAGTTTTAGCATTTTTTGAACCTGATTGTAATTTAGCAGCTTGTTTAATTTTGTATGAAGCAGGTGATGTGAATAATTTGAATTCAAATGTTTTATCTTTGTAAACAGTAATTTGTACTGGAACTGGTTCGTCCCCTCTATCTCTTGTTGCATCGTTAAATGCTTTTGTAAACTCAGGCATATTTACACCAACACCGGCAAGTGCTGGACCTGGTTTAGCTTTCCCTGCTGGGAATTGCAATTTAGCAATACGTTGAATTTCTTTTTTTGCCATAATTGTATCCTTTCGATATTGTGGTCTAGCGATATTCTTTATATCTCCCACTAGTAGAGGCAATAACTTAATATTGCTTTTTAATTATATTAAAAAAGGATATTTATGAAAATTTTAGTTAAATATTTTTATAACTATATACAATATGTTTTAGTTAAAAAGTGATATAAAAAAGATTTGGCTAAAAACTAACCAAATATTTTTTATTATTTTTTAATATCTTTAAAGTATCAAGGCATATCTACTTCTAATGGTTTAAGTAAATGTCACTTAATAATTTGTGCAGCTAAGGAATTTGTATTTTTTAAATCAAGTGGATTTTCATTATCATAGTTAATTCCAAAATAATTGTAACTTGCATTTTCATTATTTCATGATTGCAAGAATGTTTTTGGAGCACCTGAGTTAATTGTTGAAATGTATTCGTTATCATTTCCTAAAATACCAGTACCTGAGTTACCTGCATTGTAATATGTTGGAGCATATCCATTTTGTCTTGTTAGTCCAATAGCTGTTGTTGATGATGAAGCTCTATTTAAGTAGTATCCTGATTGTTTCCCGTAAGGGAATCCGCTCATTCCGAACTTCTTAACATTTGGGCCAAAGTAAACTCCTTTTTGAACACCACTAAAATCTAATGTTGTATTATCGAGTTTACTTCAGTTTTCAAATCATAGTGCTAAATCGAATTTTCCTACTTCTTTAGCTTTCTTGATTAGATCTTTTGTATCAACAGCAAAAACTGTTATATCAACTGTAAGACCTGAACTCTGTTGTCCTTCTTTATTAATTTGATCGACACCAGATCATAATACTTCAATTGGAATTGAATTTGCAGTGTTTAATCCACCTCAGTATGAGAATCCTGCATCGATATCGTTTCCAAAGTTATTTGATGTTTTTGTTATGTATCCTCTTGTTTGTGGTTTTACTACATTTTCACCTTGTAATTCACTAAATCTACCAATATGTTCAACGTGGTTGTTTGTTATTATATAGTGTTTTGTATTATCACTTGATTTACTTACTTTACCAAATTGTGTTGCTGTACCTTGACTAAATGCAAAACTACGGTTTCTAATGTTATTTACTAAATCAATGTTTCTTCATGATGCATGCATATATTCTTGATCTTGTAAATAACCATTGTGTAATTCATAAGACACATTTTGGTTTGGATTATAAATATCAGAATTAATTACTTCTTCCGGTGTATAGAATGTTATAGGTTGGTTTTCTTGATTATAATCAAGGTGTTTATAATTAAACTCATTTGTTCTTTGACCAAATTCTTCATGTTCTACATTATTTGTATAGACAACGTCAACATGAGCCCCTGCGTAATTTAATAAGAATGCTTTATCTTTTTTAAATTCACTATATCTAGGGCCTGATAATTCTCTTGCTGTGATTGATTCAACATAAGGGTTACCTAAAAATAGTTTATACTCTTTTTCTTGAAGTTCTAGACTAAAGTGAACACCTTCTCCGCTAATGTATCTAGCTTTAAAAATCATTGTTGGTCTAGGATATTTATTATGACTTCCTTCAATATAATACTCATTGGTTTGTTTTGTGATAACAATTTCTTGGCCTCTTGATAATTGTTCAAAATCAATTTCAAATAAATAGTTTTTATCACTATCAGAAATTCTTTTGAGTCTGTTTACATCTTGGATTAATAAGTTTCCATATAATCTAACTTTAAGTTTTCTATTTGATGCATTGTTTGATAATAATGTTTTTTGAATGTATTTTTCTTTAAATAATCATTTTGCTTTTGAAGTTTCTTCATCAAAAGTTCATAATAAATCTTTGTAATATGGTTCAATTTGTCTTTCTCTTGTTATTGAACTAGTTGAGTTAAAAACAGTTTTTAAAGATCCGTTTGAAAAGTTTAAGACATCATTAGTTGCATTAGATCTTGCAAAACCAGTTAATTTATATCAAATGTTTCCTATCGCTTTTCTACTTGTGACTGGACTTGTGTAACTTAATTTAACATATACAGAATATTGACCATTTTCAACTTCGACTCTTTTTGCTTCTTCAATTTTAATTTTTGTTTTATCAAGCTTAAAGTTATTGTATGTTAATGATGATTCTTTAAAACTTATCATGTTTGAAATTTGTTGATCATTTGATTTTACTTTATTTATAAAATCATTTGCAGTTATGTTTGAGTGTCCTGATATGGTTATATCACTTAACTTAAGTCTATTTAAAATTACTTCTGGATATAAGTTTTCTTTATAGTCATTTCTTAAGTTGACTAGGGTAATTTCTTTATTGTTTGTGTATCTAATAGCATTGTTATTTTTATTAATAAAACCTAATTTAAATGTAATTGAATTAGATGCTGTTGATTTAACATCGTAAAAGTACATAAAGTAATTATCTACAATTGGTTTAAATTCGCTTGTATTAGCTCTATCACCTTGTTTAGCGAAATTGTCATTTGAAGCATAAAAAGTTGTTGAACTAACATTAGAATTAATTGGTTGGTCATCGCTTGTTTTGCCAGGTGCTTCGTTTGTGAAATTACCATTTCCTCTTTCAGGTTCTTGCGGAGCCGCTTTAAGTTTAAGTACTAAATTAAGGGATTCAAAAGCTTTTTGAGCAATAATATCTTGGACATCAACAACAGCAAAGTTTTTATTTGCATTACGAACTATTGAACCATCAACCCTTCTATATTCAAAGTTTGTACTATTTATTGAATCAATAAGATTTTTGTGTGCATTATCAATTCTTGTTGTGGATTCAGCAAAGTCGCTTGATTTAAATCATTCACTTTGATTTGCAGGTTTTAAATCTCTGTATGTTAATGGCTTAAAGTATTGAATTGTTTTGGCAAAAGAACCTAAGCTTGTAGAAGTAAATGTATATGTACCACTTCTATTAATTCCGAAAATAAACCCATATTGATTGTTGCTTTCATCTAATGGTGTTCCATTTTCCTTAATTCAAAAACGAATTTTTGCAGTACCACCCACATTACTATTTACAATATTTGTGTGTTCTGCTAATGAATGCGCATAAATTTCAAATTTACCTTTTTTCGGCAATTCATATAAGGTATTAAATGCTTCGACAGCATCTTTTGAATTTACTTGATTATGTGTTTGTGATGGATTTTTAACTTTTATTAATTTTAAAATTCCTGAAGCATCTTCTTTTGTTGATGTTTCAATTAAATCCCTTAAATATTTAAGGTCTCTAATGTCTTGTTCATTTGGATTTTCTTGTTTTGTGTAAACTGTAACAATCTTTTCTTTTGTTTGACCATTTTTGGTAACCATAAATTTAAATTTCGCTTGGTTAGTTGAGGTTCTTTGAGAGTCAAAAATATGTTCTGAATCAAAATCAACCAAACGATATGTAGCACCGTTTGCTTTAATATTAAATAATTTAGTATGCAAGTTTTGTTTGACTTTACCCATTATTTGTTTAACTTCATCAGGTGACAATGCATTTTGTTTACTTGAAGAAGTTGGATTAACTAAATTCACAACAGAATCAAGTTCTTTTGAAGAAAGGTTAGCAAAAGTTTGTTTCGCTGGATTGAATACGTTTAAAGTAAATCATGTGTTAAATGCAGTTGCTTGCTTAGTTCAAACTTTCATAGCTTCAGCATCATAAAAAATGCTATTAGGATTTTGATAGTAACTACTTTGTTTGAATTCATCACTAAAATCAAAAGTTATACCTTTTCAAAATTCATCATTAAACTCAACATTTTGGGCAGTTAATAATTTAAGAGTTTTAACCTTTTTAGAATTAAAGTAAAAATCAACGTTAAATCCAAGTTTGTTGTTTTCATAAAATAGCTCATCTTTATTAACTTCAAAAGAGAAAAATCCATTTATGTTTGGAATTTTCTTTTTAAATAAAGTAATAATTTCCTCTTTTTTGGTTGATAGTTCACTTGCAAAATATTCATTAAATGATTGATAATTAAAATCAAATAATTCGTCTAGGTTATTAAATGATAATGATCTTAATTTTTCATTAAAGTCTTTTCTGAAAACAACTTTTTCTACAACATCAGTTACTAGACCAGTATTAGTTTTACTTTGAGCTTTATAAACAACATTTAACTCATTAATATTGTTCGGAGAAACAAATACATCTTTAAAAGTTAATTCAACTCCGTCAACCTTGTTTTCATCAATGAAAAGCTCTTTATTTTCTTTTGTAATCATTGTGCTGTATAAAAGATTTTCAAGGGAATAAGCTTTTGCTCTTTCACTAATTGATGATGTTAATTTGCTTTCAACATCTTGTTTAAACCTTTCGATATCATCACTTGGTTCTTGTCCGTTTAATTCGCTTGATAATGTTTCTAAATCATTTAAGTCTTGTTTAATGTTCTCAATATTTGAGTTATTTTTGATGTATGCATCATTTGCTCTTAATTTATTCGATTCTAAAAGTGTTTGAATTTGCGCAAGTTTGTTATCAAATTCTTGTTTATTTGTAGCATTGATATATTTTTGGGTACTTTTTAATTCATTTGCTTTCGCAATTGCACTGATAATTTTTATGGCTACATCATCATAAAGTTTAGCTCTAGATTTAAGGGCATTAATCGATGATTCAATATTATTTTTATCAACTTCCTGAATATATTTGCTTTTTAGTGAATTTGATAAGTTAGATAATGAGTTAATATATGCTTTTGCATTTTGTTTAGCTTCATTAATTTGATTATCATTTGAACTTGATGATTGATTATTAATTTCATCAATTAAAAACGAAATTTCTTGAGTTGTATTATCTTCTAATACTTTGTTATCTTTAAGAATGTTTTGTGAATTAAAGATAATGTTAAATTTATCAACAATTGCTTGTTCTTTCTCATTTTTATTTGGTTTGGCTTTAATTGGTTTAATAGCTTCAAGTAATTCTGTTGCTTTTTGATCTAGGTCAATTAATTTTTTATAATTTATATTTAAGTTTTTTGACACCTTAAAATCATCAATTAATTTTTGATTAATTAATTTTTTACCTTCTACACTAAATATTGATTCATTTTTATTTAATAATTTTTCAATATTTGCAAAATCATTTTTAGTTAGGTTTAAATATTTTTTTAAATTTGAAAAATCATTTTCTAATGCTTTAACTTCATTTGATTTATCCATTAAATGTAAAAATGCTTCTTTATCATTTTTGTTAATTGATTTTTCAAGTTTAGATTTTGATGTTTGTAAATTTGCTAAATTGAGTTCTAAAGCATCTTCAATAAATTTCAAGTGTTTAGGTGTAGGTTTATTGTTCGAAAATTCTTTTGATGTTTTTTGAATAACTGTTCAATTTACTAAAGTATTTTTTAATTTATTTTTATCAACTTGATTTTCTATTTCTTCTGATGACATTGATGATAAATAAACTCTTAACTCAGATGGGATGTTAAGATTTTTATCATTTAAAATATCTTCTAATGAATCTTTTCTTTGTGCAACACTATTATTACTTGGATTATTAATTTTTTTAGTACCTAAAAAAACTCCTGCAGTAGTTCCTCCAATTAAAGCTGCTGTTCCAACAACAGCACCAATCACTATTGCAAGCTTTTTCTTTTTCTTTTTATCATTCATTTTACTTACTCCTCATTATTAATCTTTATCATTATACTATTTTCTTTTTAATTTTTGAGTTAAAATAAGTTAAAGAACTAAAAAAGCACAAACATATATGTTTGTGCTATAAAGAAGTTATTTATAGAAGATTTCATTGAAAATTTCTACTAACTGATTGGCTTTCTCAATAACTTTATCTTTTATCGTTTTTCTTTTTCTGCCAATACGAGAAACTTTAGGTAAAATTTCATTAAAGTTAGTTTCAAGAGTTTCAACATTTCCGTTAACAATTCATGCTTTAATTACTTCCTGTGATTTTGTTGAGTCTAGTTTCATTTCGTTTATCATTGACTGAATTTCTTTTTCACCTATATTTTGGGCATATTCATAAAATTTTGTAATAACTTCTTCTTTTGATTTAATATTTTTTAAAGCGATTTCTTTTTCAATAAAATTAATAATTAATTCTTCTTTTGCCCTTAATCCAATACTTGATCTAATCATCCTTTTGATTTGGTCAATTGAAAGATTTTTAAGACGATTTTCATCATAAATTAAGCTAAAAATGTAGTCTAAATTAATTTCATCTGTACGTAAAAGATCAATGTAGAAAACAACTTCATCAAATGCAAAACCTTGCTCTTCTTGTTGTCTAGATCTTTCTTCATTCTTGAATTGGTTTTTGAAATCAAGATAAAAAGCCTTCATGTCTTGAATTTGTCTTGGAGTTAATATTTGGTCAAAACTTTTAAACTCAAAGTAGTTTCTTAATTTATTTTGTAGTACTAAGAATTGACCAAATAATTTAACAAATTCAAGTTTATCTTTTTAGAATTCAATTTTAGAAAGATCACTAAATTTCTCATTAAGCTCTTCCGAAATTTCGACAAATCCTTTATATCTTTTTTGGGTAATTGGATCTTCGAAACAATAAATATAATCATTATATGATTTTTCTAAAATAATGTTTGCACTATTTTCATCACCAAAAATCTCAATTGCTCTTTGTGTATTAGCGATTAGGTCTCTAAAGCAAACAATATTATCAAATGCTTTGCTTTTACCTAAAATTCTATTTGTTCTTGAGAAAGCTTGAATTAAACCATGATATTTAAGGTTTTTATCTACAAATAATGTGTTTAGTCATGGAGCGTCAAAACCAGTTAAAAAACATTCCCACAACGGTTAATAAATCAATTTTCTTATCTTTCACTTGTTTTGAAGGGTCTTTATAATAATCTTCAAAACCACCTTTTTCAATTGAAAAATCTGACTTAAAGTATTTATTGTAATCTTTTAAAACCACTTCGCTCAAGAATGTTCTTGCACCTGTTTCATTTATGGTATTTTTTCATATACTTCATAAATTAAAAGCACACCCATGGTGCACTAATAATTATTTTTTAACTTTTTCTAAAATCATTTTTGCCGAACTTTCATCAACTATTAAAGTAACATCTGGATGTGTTTTTAAATAACTCGAAGGAATTTCAGGACTTACTTCACCAAAAATTGTATCAAATAATGCTTTTGCCTTTGATTCTCCGTCAGCTAATAAAATGATTTTTTTGGCCTCTAAAATTGTTTTAATACCCATGGAAATTGCTGTTTTAGGAACATCATTTTCACTATCAAAATAAATTTTGTTTGCGTCTATTGTGCTTTTTGTTAATTTCACTTCTCTTGTTCTTTCAGTTGGTAATGAACCTGGTTCATTAAAGGCTATATGAGCATTTTTACCAATACCTAAAATCATTAAATCAATTCCACCTTTTTCTTTAATTAAGGCTTCATATTTGTTTGAGTTATCAACAATATTTCCAATTCCATTTGGTAAATTAATATTTGCTTTATTTATATCAATATAATCAAATAAGGTTTTATGCATGAAGTAATGATATGAGCATTTATTTTCTTTTTGAATGCCTACATATTCATCAAGATTAAACGAAGTAACTTTTGAAAATGATACATCCTTATTTTTGTTCATTTTAATTAGTTCTTGATAAGTTTTAATAGGTGAATTACCAGTTGCAAAACAGATTTTAAGATCTGGTTTTGCTAAGATTTCTTCTTTAATAAGATTAGCAGCAAATTCTGCTTGAACTTGGGTGTTTGGTTTAATTAATACTTTCATTTTACTTTATCCTTCTTCCATCAATATAAACTGACTTAATTTTGTAATTTTTTGGATTCATGATTATAAAATCTGCTAAAAAGTTTTTCTCAATTTTACCTAATTTGCAATGCCCAAGATGCTTTGCGGCATTATATGAAGTCATTTTAACTGCATCATTAAGTGAGATTCCTATTTTTACTAAATTAACAAATGCATCGTAAATCATTATTCCAGAACCCGCAATTGTGTTTGTATTTAATAAGGTGATTAATTTACCTTTTTTAAATACAGGTACTCCACCAGAGATATTTTCTCCATCTTCATAATACGCAGGTTTTATTGCATCAGATACAGCTATAATTTTATCTGGCGTTTTGTTTTTAATTGTAAATAAAATTGTTTCTTTAGAACTATGTACAAAGTCGATAATTAATTCTGTATAAACATCATCATGATAAAGTGCTGCTTGAGCAATACCTGGATTTCTTGAATCAACTCCAGACATTGCATTTCATAAATGACAAACTAAAGTACATCCATTTTTAAAGAATTCTTCAGCTAAAGCATAACTAGCGCTTGAATGACCAATTGAGCCTATAATGTGAAGTTCTTCTTGCATGAACTTGAAGTTTTTAATACTCATCATACTTGGGTCAAATGAGATTTTTTTAAGATTATATTCACTTTCTACTGCAAGTTGTTTAATTCTTTGTTTTGTTGCCTTCAGTAAGAATTCTTGCTTATGAGCTCCTTTTTTATCATTACCTATAAAAGGGCCTTCAATGTGAAAACCAAGGTTTCTTGAAACTCAAAATTCATTATGAGCTATTTCTTTTAATGATTTAATAATTGTTTCTCAAGAATTAGTCATTAATGTAGGCATAAATGAGGTTGTACCATAACGGGAAAGTTGTGTTGAGATATTTTGTAATGCTTTTGCGCCTTCCATAACATCATAATTACCCATTCCATGAATATGAGTATCAATAAATCCAGGGATTAAAAGCATTGAGCCTTCTCCGCTTTTTGGGATTATTTCTTTAATAAAATTATTTTCAATAATAACATCAGCATTATTAATAGTGCTATCAGGATTAATTACTTTAACATCTTTAATTATTGATTCCATTTTCAAGTGCCTTTCTTAAATTATTATTTGATTTATCTAATAGATTTTTAGCGCTTTCTTTATTAATATTATACTTCAGCATAACGCAAGCTTGTTTAATATTATAATCAGCTAGTTCATAATATTCTTTTGCCTTTTCTAATGATACATTATTAATTAAGCTAATAATTTGATAGCTTCTTAAAACAAGTTTTTCATTAATAGGTGTTAAATCTATCATTAAATCATTGTAAACTTTATTATTTTTAATTGCACCAATGCTTGAGAACATATTTAAAATTAATTTTTGTGCAGTTGCAGCTTTTAACCTAGTTGAACCATCAATTATTTCTTTACCGGTATCGACAAATAATATAAAGTCACTAACACCTTCACAAGCACCGCCAAGTTTATTTTCAATTAAAACATTGTAAGCATTTTGAGACTTTCCAAAGTCAAAAAAACCTTTAATATATTTAGTATTACCTGAAGCTGAAAGACCTATTATTAAGTCTTTTTGATTTACATTCATTCGTTTTGCATCATTAAAACCAAGTTGATAATCATCTTCAAATCCTTCAAGTGATTTTAAAACCGCTTGGTTGCCACCAGCCATGGAATAAGTAAATCAATTTTCTTCATTAAAAGTAGGTAAAACGTCTAATGCATCAAGCAATCCAATTCTTCCGCTGGATCCAGCACCTACATAAATTACTCTTCCTCTATTTTGAATAGTTTTTATTATTTTTTGAATTATTAGCTCAAGGTCACCTTCAATATTTTTTAATGCTTGATGCACCTCTAAATTTGTTTCATTAAATAAATTTACAAGATTTTTAATACTTAATTTATCTAGTTCTTTCATTGTGCCTCACTTCGCTTTTATTCTAGTACTATGGTGCAAAAATGTTAAAAAGTGAATGATTCATTCACTTTGTGGAAAAATTTTCATATAAAAATAGGGAAAAACGCAAAAAAAGTGAATTAAACTGAATGGTTTGAAATATTTTTATAAATAGGTTTACAATTATTATGAGTGGGAGAAACTCACTCCTAGTATTTTTAGAAAGGTTTAAAAATGTTAAATAAAATCAGTTTCTTGAATAAAGTTCACAAGTTTCAATGAATCTACATTGGTCTTTGAGCATTATGAGCTTTATTATTAATTGCACTAGTTTTATTATCAACATTATATAAAGCTCCAGTTGACGAAGATGGAATTAAAAGACATTCTAATATTGTAGCTTCAGTAGCTTTAATGTTCTTAATAGTATTCTTTAGTGCAATCGTTTCAACAGTCGTTGTTCAAATTTACATTTCTAAAAAAGCGTTAGTTCGTTCAATGGCAAAATCAGGAGGTAGAAAATAATGAGTGCTCTAAGTCATTTAAAACCTCAACAAAATATCTTTAAAAAGATGATGCAGGTGTTGAGCAAAATTGGGTCAACTTTAATGTTCCCAATTGCGATTTTACCTGTAGCAGCTATTTTATTAAGAATAGGTGCTGAAATCCCAACACAAACACAATTCGCAAATATTGTGCAAACAATAACAATTAAAAGTGGTGGAATTGTATTTGACAATTTACACTTAATCTTTGCAGTAGGTTTAGCTTTTGGTTTTTCAAAAGATAAACGTGGTGAAGCTGCATTTGCAGGATTGATTGCTGTATTAATAACAACTTTCTTAGTTCCGTTTTTAGCAGATCAATTTTACAATCAAGTTAACTTTGGAAACGGAATTGTAGGTTTCAAAGCTTTATTTGGTGGTAAATATGATGCAATCTTAGGAAACAACATTTTAACTTCTATTTTTGTTGGTGCATTAGTTGCTTACATTTACAATAGAACAAACAGTGTTGAATTACCTAAAGTATTAGGATTTTTCTCAGGAAAAAGACTAATTCCTGCTTTAGCAATCATTGCAGCAACAGTATTCTCAATAATTTGAGCAATCGTTTTCCCATGAATTGCTTATCTAATTTACTTAATTTCTAAAGCTCTTTCAGATGCAACAAGTGTTGGAGAAAAAGCAACACTTGGAACAAGATTTACAAGAGCTTCAATTATGGGTGTATATGGATTTATTAACCGTTTATTAATTCCATTTGGATTACACCACATTCCTAACAACTTATTCTGATTCCAATTAGGTTCATGAGCTAAAGAAGGTGCTAAAGCTGGTGAAACTGTAAATGGTGATATCTTCATCTTCTTACAAGGTGTTGCAAAAGATAACCCAGGTGGAATCTTCCAAGCTGGATTCTTCCCAATGATGATGTTTGGATTGCCTGCATTAGTTGCAGCGTTTGTATATACTGCAGAAAACAAAGTTCAAAGAACAAGAGTTATTGCTTTATTTGGTTCAGCAGCTTTAGTTAGCTTCCTTTCTGGAATTACAGAACCAATTGAATTTGCATTCTTATATGCTTCTCCTTTATTATATTTTGTACATGCCGTTTTAACTGGTGTATTTGCATTCATTACTGGTGCATTTGGAATTCAATTAGGATTTGGATTCTCAGCTGGATTAATGGACTACATTACTTCAATTCCTAAATCAATGGCAATTATTAACGATTCAAACTTCACAGGTGCAGCAAGAGTATTCGCTAACCCTGCTTGAATTATTCCAATCGGATTATTAACAGCAGCAAGTTACTTCTTTATTGGAAAATACTTAATCAAAAAATTAAACTTAGCAACTCCAGGACGTGGTGCAGGTGTTATCTTACAAGAAGAAAAAGCACAAGAAGCATCAGAACAATCTTCAGGGTTCTCAACAAAAGCTAAACAAATTGTTCAAGGTTTTGGTGGATGAGATAACATTGTTGAATACAATAATTGTTCAACTAGATTAAGATACGTTGTTAAAGATGGTTCAAAAGTTGATGAAGAGTTAATTAAAAAAGCAGGTGCTTTTGGATTAGCTAAAATGTCAGACACTTCTTTCCAAGCAATTATTGGTGTTGAAGCAGAATCATTAAACAACGAAATAGTTGCAAACATTGGCAAAGAATTATAATAATTTAAAAGGTCGTGCTTAAGCATGACTTTTTTTTATCGAATAATATTTAATAACCTTAGAAAATAAATATAAAAGTTTATAATTTAATATATTATGAGTAATTTATATCAAACAATAGCTAGTAAAGAGCTAGAATTATCATTCGATTTAAGTATTTTAAATCATGCAAACAGAACTATTGATATTAAGATTAATGGACTTTTAAGGGATATTAAATATAACGCTTCATACTTTGATTGATTCATTGAAGATTTATTATTCTTATTAGATAAAAATAGATATCAGAAAAGATGAGATTATGGTCAAATTAATATTTTTGGAATTGATAATTTAAACTTAAAAACAGAAGAAAAAGCAAACTTTTTAAAACAATTTAAAAGCATTACAAGCTTTGATTTAATTAATAAGGAGTAATATGAAAATATATATTAGTAAAGAGTATTCACCATTTTTCAATTTAGTACTTGAAGAAATCATTACAAAAGATCAAGATAATACTGAAGATGTTATCTTCTTATATCAACATGCAAATGATGTAATTATCGGTAGAAACCAAAACGCTTATAAAGAAGTAAAATTCAATGTTTTAGAAGAGCAAAAAATTGGGTTATATAGAAGACTTTCAGGAGGAGGTGCAGTTTACCATGATTTAGGTAACTTAAACTTCTCATTTATCACACTAAATAATAGCGACAGAAGTTATCAAAAATTCCTGGAACCAGTTTTGAGTTTCTTGCAATCATTAGGTCTTAATGCACAATTTAAAGGAAGAAATGATTTGGTTGTTAATGATGCAAAATTCTCCGGTAATGCCCAATTCATTTATAAAAATAAAATTGTGCACCATGGAACAATTTTATTTAATGCTAACTTAACAGTGTTAGGAAATGTCTTAAACCCAAGTAAATTAAAAATGGAATCAAAAGGTATCACAAGTGCAAAGCAAAGAGTTACAAACTTATTAAATGAACTTGAAGAAAAAATAACCATTCAAGAGTTTATTGAAAAGTTTGCAACATTTTTGAAAGAAAAATACCAGGCAAAAATTTTAGACATTCCTCAAAAATATTTAGACCAAGTAGCTGAAGTTAGAAAACTAAGAGAATCAAACGAATGAGTTTTAGGCAAAAACCCAGAATTCTCATTCTTTAGTGAGAAAAAAACTGGTGCTGGTATCTTACAAATTAGTGCTAACATCAAAGAAAATAAAATTCAAGAAATTAAATTTGAAGGTGACTTTTTAACATTATTAGGAACAAGTTATATTGAAGAAAAATTAATTGGTCAAGACTTTTCTAAAAATAACTTAAAAACATTTTTCGAAAATCTAGATGATCTTAAAAACTATTTTGGTGCAATTAGTATAGAAGAAATATTGGAAGTATTATTTAACTAATGTTTAAAAAAGAAAAAATACAAATCTTAAACGAAACAATTAATGTAATTTATGAAGATAATCAAAAAGCAAAAGTCTTATTCTTACATGGTTTTGGTTCGTCAACTTCTTTTGCTCAACAAGTTTACAATTTAGCAAATAGAGATTATGATGTAGTTTCATTTGATTTTCCAGGTTGTGGACTAAGCTCAGCTAATAATGAAATATCAATTGAGTATTATCAACAAATCGCAAGTGCATTTGTCAAGCAATCAGGCTTTGACATTAAATTAGTAATTGGCCATTCATTAGGTGGTGCAAGCGCTTTATATTTATTGAATAATAACTTAGTGTCAAAAGCATTGCTTGCAGCCCCAATCAATCACAATATTCTATATGATGTAGTTGATGAAACTTTATCACAAACTACTAAAAGATTAATTAGATGATTAATGCCAAGTACATATGATGAAGCGTTTGAAAGTTCAGATAATTTAATTTATTTAAATAAAAATAACTATAAAGAAAACTTAAGCAAAATTGCTCAAATGTTTTTAAATGTTTCACAGAAAAAACTTTCAATATTTAAAAATATGGCTAAAAATCAAATAACCAATGATTTTTATTTACAAAATTCAATTAAACCTTTATATGAAGCAAATAATGATTACCAAATAATAAGTGGAATTAATGATAGATTTGTTCCGCTTAATTCAGTTAAAAAAATCGCAATTCAGTTAAATAAAGAATTAACAGAGCTCGAAAATTGTGGTCATGCATTATTTTTCGAACAACCAGAATTAATTAATGACAAAATTAATCAAATAATAAATAGCATGAAATAGGTAAAAAATGAAAAACATCTTATTCTTAGACCTTGGTAATTCACTTTTGAAAATTGGATACTTTAATAATAAAAATGAATTAATAATTGATAAATTACCAACTAAATCATTGACTAAATGAAACCTTAATAAATACTTCAAAAACCTTATTGCAAAGGGTTATACATTTAATGATGCATTACTTTCTTCTGTGAACTATGATAAAAGTAAAGTTGTTCAAAAAGTATTAAAAAAACACAAAGTAAACTTACAAAATATTAACCATGAAATGTTTAAAAATGAAGTTTATGGACATGGAGAAATCACTCTTGATGAAGTTGGAACAGATATTTTACTTACATCTTATTATATGGCTAAAAATTATTATAGTGGTTTTGTGGTCTCTTTTGGCACCGCTACTGTAATAACAAAAATAGAAAACAAAACTTTAAAGGGAGTTATTATTGCTCCTGGTATTAAAAACTCAATGGAATCATTATTTTCAAATGCTTTTTTATTAAATCAAGTTGAATTAAATTATGAATTATCAGACATTTTAGCAACCAACACAAAAGATGCAATATCTTCAGGGATAATCAAAGGTAATTACTTTATGATTCAAGGATTCTTAAATGCATTAAATCATGATAATTTGCCAGTTTTATTTACAGGAGGTAACTTAAGTTTCCTTAAAAATGAAATCACTGTAAATATAGTGGAAGAAATGGTTATTAAGTCAATGATTTTACTTTATGAAAATTTAAATAAATAATTAAATAAATTTCCGTACTACTAGTGCGGTTTTTATTTGACTTTTATATATTTTACTTATCAATTTTTCATTTTGTAAAGCAACGTAAAATTAAATACATCTATAATTTTTGATAAAATTAAAATATGAATATGATAGCAATATTAAAAGACTTAATTTTAACTAAAAACAAGAAAGAAATTTTAAATATTAAAGAGCTTAAAATACCTGAAAACAAGATTGTTTCAATTGTTGGACCTTCAGGTGCCGGTAAAACTTCATTATTAAATTTAATTGCTAAACTTGATAAACCAACAAGTGGAGAACTCAATGTTTTAGGAGACCTAAAAACTCATGAAATGGGTTATATTTTACAAGACAATTTAATATATGAAGAAGCTACAGTATTAAACAATATTTATTTAAGTGCCAAAAATTCATTTAAATGAAGAAAGCAAGCAAGAAAGCAAACACTTTCTAACTTTATTGCTACAAATAATATTTCTAATAACTGAATTGATAAAAAATTAAATGAATATCTTAATAATGAAAAAGAAAATAAAGAAGCTATTTTATTTGCTAATTTATTTACTTTAGTGTTGTTTGTTAGTTTAAAAAATAAAGTTGCTACGCAGTTTATTAAGGCTATTAAACTAAAAAATATCTTTCAAAAAGATTTGAATAATATTGCTAATAAAATGCAAATCAGCGATATTTTAAATAATAAGGCGAAAAATATCTCCGGCGGACAAAAACAAAGAGTATTAATAGCTAAAGCTATCATCAAAAAAGCAAACTTAATCTTAATGGATGAACCTTTTTCAGCACTTGATATTAAGATCAAAGAAAAAGCAATTGACTGAATAATTAAAATTAAAAATGATTTTAATCTTTCTATTATTTTAATTACACATGATCAATATGATGCATTAAAACTAAGTGATTATATACTTGTTTTAAACAAAGGAAAACTTGAGCAGTTTGATACAAAAGAAAATATTTTAAATAAACCTAAAAACTACTTTGTAGCAAATTTCTTTAGTAATCCAAGTTTAAACTTTTGAAACAAAAATGATTCTTATACTGAGTATTTAAGACCAATTGATGTTAAGTTAAGTTCTTCTGATATAGTCCAAGAATATAAAGTTGTTGCAAAAGAAAATCTAGGTAATTTAATTCTTTATACAATCCAAAATCATGAAGGTAAAATTATTAAATCATTAAGTATTGGCTCTCAGTTAAATATCGGTGATTATGTAACATTAAATGTAGAAAATGAAAAAATCTTAAGATTTGAAAATGAATAAACTTAAAAATATAAATGGTATATTAAAAAGATATTGAAAAGCACTTTCATTAATCTTACCATTAATAATTTTATTAATCATTTTCTATATTGTTCCAATTATTACAACCTTAAAAGAATCATTTATTGTCTTCCCTAGCCAAAATAAAAAAACATTTTATATTTATGATATTAATAACTATAAAAATGTTATTAATGATTATGATTTTAAGGTAGCCATCAGTAATTCAACATTTCTATTTTTTATCCCTCCACTTATTTCCTTATTAATGGCGATATTTCTAAGTTATTGACTAAGTGCATTAACTTTAAAAAGAACTAAAAGTTTCTTTTTAAAAATGATTTATTCGCAGTTCTTTATTTCTAGCTTTGTGGTTGGTATTGCATTTATTTTACTTTTTGGTGAACAGAATTTATTTTTTAAGTTGTTTAACTCTAATAAAAGTTTTTTATATGGCCAAAATAAATTAAACATTAAGCTATATTTATTTATCTTTCAAATGTGAAGGTCTTTACCATTTAATATAGTTATCTTATCTTTTGTATTTATGTCTGTTAATAATAAATATAAAAAGATTATGCAAATTGATAATTTAAACATTGCTGATAAACTTAAACTCTTATACTTTAAAGAATTCAAAAAACATTTATTTTTATTAGTTTACACAAATATCATTTTTTCGTTTTTAATGTATCCAGGAGCTATTATTAATGAAAGTGATGTATCAATGCTTAAGGCTCATACCTTAACAAGTTATATTTTAAGTTTAATTAAACCAATAGATAACACAATTTCAGTTGATAATAATAAAGCATATGCAGCAAGTTTTATTGCTTTATTATATTTAATTTGTTTATTTTTATGTTCGTTAATAATTATTAAAGTTACTCAAATTACATTTATAAAGATTAGAAAAAGGATGTTAAATGTATAGAAAAATTTATAAAGATATTATTATTATTTTATTATTAATGATGATTACACTTGCTTTATTGTTTCCAATTTATATTCTTATTTTAGTAGCTTTTAAATCAACTAATTCAGTTGTTTTAAAAGAATATAATCTTTATTTTAATGAGTTTGAGTTTAGTAATTTTGTTTTTTTAAAGGATACAAGTTTTTGAAATGCTCTTTTAATTTCATTTGCTAGTGCGTTATTATTGATTTTAATTAGGTTATCCTTTTATAGTAGTTTTATTATAGGGATTAATAAGCTAGGGGAAAGAGTTCAAAAGCTCATGTTATTAATTATTTTGATATTCTCTTTTGTGCCTGAGTTCTCAATTTATTTATCATTAAGAGAACTCTTAGGCAAAATGAAGTTATTAAACTCATTAACACCTTTATCACTTGTAACTAATTCATTATTTTCATATTTCTTTATTTATAACTTACTTTTGAGTTATAAAAAAACTGAGCAAAAGTATGATAAGCTTATTAAAAATGATAATTTAAAGTGATGAGAAAGATTTTATTTTGTTTATTGAAAAGAGCTTAAAAATATGTACTTTTTATTAATTATTTTTAGCTTTATCTCAATTTGAAATGATTATTTATGACCAAACTTTTTATTAAGTAATACCGAATATAAAACTGTTGGAATTTGATTTAGACAAATAGGTGCAACCCCTTCTGGAGGACACTTTATCAATATTCAAGCAGCAGGCTCATTAATTGCACTTGTTGTGCCAGTTGGACTATATTTTGCGTTTTCAAGTAAAATAATAAGCGCTAAATAAATTAAGTATAAAAAACAAACGCTTTTTATAGCGTTTGTTTTTTTTAAATTATTTTTTAAGTTTGTGTAATTGGTGAACTGCATTTCTAGCAGCTTCTCATAAAATTTCACTAAATGTTGGATGTGGATGGATTGCTGAAGCAATATCGTAAATTGTCGCTTCAATATCCATTGCTAAAACAACTTCTGAGATTAAATCTGTTGCAGCGGCGCCAATAATGTGGCAACCGATAATTTCACCAAATTCCTTGCCGATAATGAATTTAGCAAATCCTTTTGATTCGTGAGCTGCTAATGCTTTACCAACGAATTTGAATTCATGTTTTGCAACAATAATATCTCTTCCTTCTGCTCTAGCTTGTTCTTCTGTTAAACCAACAGCAGCGATTTCAGGGTGTGTATAAATACATGCTGGAACTGTTTTTGCTGAGTATTTAACATTTTTCTTAAGAATGTTAGAAATTGCTACAACAGCGTGACGGTAAGCAACGTGTGCTAACATTGCTTGACCTACAACGTCCCCAATACCGTAAACACCTTCAACATTTGTTTGACATAATTCGTCAACAATAAGTTGTTTTCTTTCACCAAGTTTAATACCAACTTCTTCAAGCCCTAATGATTCAGGAATTCTACCAACTGAAACTAAAACAACGTCTGATTCAATAGAGTGTTCCTTTCCATCAACTTCATAGTAAATTTTGTTGTTTTCAAATTTTGTTGTATTAGCATTTGTGATAACTTCAACATTCGCTTCTTTTAAGTCATTTGAAACTTGTTTAACGATATCTTTATCAAGCATTGCTAAAATTGTTGGTAAGTTTTGTAAGATTGTAACTTTAACACCTGTAGCAGCAAACACTTGGGCGAATTCTACCCCGATAACCCCACCACCAATGATTGTTAATGATTTAGGTTTATCTTTAAGATTGATTGCTTCTTTAGATGTAATTAATTTACCACTTGCATATCCTTCTGCAAATCCTGAAAGTGGAATTTTTCTATCGCTTGAACCTGTAGCAATAATAATATTTTTAGCTCTATATACTTTACCTTCAACTTGAACTTCGTGAGCTCCAACAAATTTTGCTTCACCAAAAATTGTTTTTACTTTGTTCATTCTCATTAATGCTTGAACACCACCTGTAAGTTGTTTAACAACTTCAGATTTTTTCTCATGCATTTTTGTTCAATCAATTTTAGCATCTAATTTACCAACTATACCGTAATCATGTGCATGATTAATGTAATGTAAGATTTCTGTAGTTTTTAAGATTGCTTTTGTAGGAATACATCCAACATTTAAACAAACCCCTCCTCAGAATTCTTTTTCAATAATTAAAGTTTTTAATCCTGCTGATCCAGATTCTTCGGCTGCAACATATCCACCAGGCCCTGATCCAATAACAATAACGTCAAAGTCTTCTTCAATAGTACCTGTGTAAACTTTACCTTTGTCTTTTGCTGAAGATTCTGAAGCTACTTCTTGTTTTGGTGATTCTTTAACTTGTTGTACAGTAGCTGGTTTTCTTAATGAAGATAAATCAAATAATTGGTTTGAAACTTTAACTTCTCCAACAACTGACGCACCTCCACCTTCTTGTTTTTCTTCTTTAGCTGGTTGTTGTGGAGCTAATGCTTCTGGAGTATCTGCTGATCCATCGTCAATGTGGTAAACTTCT
Organism: Mycoplasmopsis edwardii; assembly: GCF_900476105.1. Classification (NCBI taxonomy): domain Bacteria; kingdom Bacillati; phylum Mycoplasmatota; order Mycoplasmoidales; family Metamycoplasmataceae; genus Mycoplasmopsis; species Mycoplasmopsis edwardii. The sequence continues at coordinate 253,247 of NZ_LS991951.1, read as the reverse complement.
TGACCAACATGAATTGTATCACCAACAGCCATTAAAACTTTTAAGATTTTACCAGTTGCGGGAGAAGGGATGTCTGAAGTAACTTTATCAGTTTCAACTGAGAAAAGAGGATCTCCTTCTTTTACTTCATCACCTTCTTTTTTATAAATTTCACCTACAACACCTTCGTGAAGTCCTTCACCAATATCTGCGAATTTAAATTTTAGCATCTTATAGTACTCCTAATATTTCTGGTTTTTCAAGTAATTCTTTAACTCTTGTAGCAAATCTACCAACAGTTGCTCCATCGATTCATCTGTGGTCTGCTGAAACTGTTAAGTTCATAACTTTTCCTGGAACGATTTGTCCATCTTTAACAACTGGTCTATCAACAATAGCACCTACACCTGCGATAGCTAATTCAGGGTAGTTAATAACTGGTGTTCCGAATAATGCGCCAATTGACCCATAGTTTGTAATTGTGAATGAACCATTTGACATTTCATTTGGTTTGATTTTTTTATCTCTAGCAGCAAGTGCTAATCTTGATATTTCTTGCGCTAAATCTACCATTGATAAGTTTTGTGAGTCTTTAACAACTGGAACCATTAATCCTGCAGCTGTATCAACAGCGATTCCTAAGTTAATTGTTGTTGGGTAGACAATCTCACCGTTCGCTTCATCATACTTAGCAGCAAGAATTGGGAATTCTTTTAATGCAATAATGATTGCTTTTGCAATGTATGGTAAGAATGTTAATTTAACACCTGTTGTTTTTAAAACATCATCAACAACAGCTTTTCTTAAATCTCATAAACGAGATACATTAATTTCGTTAACTAAACTAAAGTATGCAACTGAATCTCTTGAGTTAACCATAGCTTTAGCAATAGTTTTTCTAATAGGTGTAATTTTCTCTCTTTTACCATCAAGTGAGGCTACTGGAGCAACTGCTTTTGGAGCTTCTGTTGAAGCAACAGGTGTAGTTTGTGGCGCTGACGTTGGAGCTTTAGAAAAGTTTGCGACGTCATCTTTTAAAATTCTACCTTGAGGTCCTGTTCCTTTAACTTGTGTAATATCTATACCTAATTTAGCAGCAAGTGCTCTTGCTAGTGGGGTTGAAATTATTTTTTCCATAACTTCCTTTCTAATTAAAATTTGAATTTAACAACTTCTTGAATTTTAGCAACAATTTTATCACTATCAATTGCATGGTATTTTTCACCTCTTGCTAATGGAACTGTGATATCGTAACCTGTCAATCTTGTTAAAGGTGCTTTTAAGTATTCAAAAGCTTTTTCGTTTACTCTTGTAATAATTTCCGCTGAGACTGAGAATGATTTAACAGCTTCATGCACAACAAGTAATCTACCTGTCTTTTTAACTGAGTTAATAATTGTTTCTGTATCAATTGGTTTAATTGTTCTTAAGTCGATTAACTCTACACTAATTGATGGATCAATTTCCATTAATTTTTTAATTGCTTCAATTGAGTCATGAACTTGGGCACCATATGTAACAAGTGTTAAGTCACTTCCTTCAACTAAAACATTTGCTTTACCAATTGGAACTTCATAAATTCCAGCTGGAATTTGTTGCTTGAATGAACGATAAATTTTCTTAGGTTCTAAGAAAACAACTGGATCTGGGTCATTAATAGCCGCAATCATTAATCCTTTTGTATCATAAGGAGTAGATGGCATAACAACTTTTAATCCAGGGATGTGTGCAAATAATGCTTCAATAGCTTCTGAGTGGTGTTCTAGAGCCCTAACTCCTCCAGCCATAGGCATTCTTAATACCATAGGAACTGTGAAACGACCTCTTGATCTATTTCTATATCTTGCAGCGTGAGTCATTAATTGTTGGAAAGCTGGATATGAGAATCCTTGGAATTGCATTTCTACAATTGGTCTAAGACCATAAATTGCAGCCCCAACTCCAATTCCACACATTGAAGCTTCAGCAATAGGTGTATCTCATACTCTTTCTACACCATATTTCTTTTGTAGACCTTCAGTAGCCCTGAAAACTCCACCTTCATAACCTGCATCTTGACCTCAAAGAACAACTCTGTTGTCTTTTTCCATCATTAAGTCAATTGCATTTGTAACAGCACCAATGTTATTAACTTCTAATATTTCTTTATCCATTATTTATTCTCCTTTGATGCGTAGTAAGCCATAGCTTCAGCTTTTTGTTCTTGTAATTCTGGAGTTAAGCTTTCGTATGTATAATCAAAAACTTCATTAATATCAACATCCAATTCTGTTAATGATTGTTGATATGCTTCTTTAACTTGTTCTAATGCATCATCTCATATTTTATCTTTCTCAGCATCTGTTAAATATTTTTTAGATTTTAAGTATGTTTCAATACGATGCATTGGTTCTCATTTTTCTTTTTCTTCTTCTTGTTCTTTTGTTCTATAAACTCTTGGGTTATCACTTGTTGTATGTGGCCCTTGTCTTCATGTTACAAATTCAACAACAACTGGTCCATTTCCTTCTCTAGCAAATTCTACAGCTTCTTTAATTACTGCATATGATGCTAATAAGTCATTACCATCAACCCTAACACCTGGGATACCAGCAGCAGCAGCTTTAGCAGCAATTGTTTCAGATCCTGTCTCTAAGTGCTCAGGTGTTGAGATTGATCATTGGTTGTTGTTTACACAAAATACTGATGGTCATTTTCAAATAGCTGATGTGTTAATTGCTTCATAGAATTCACCTTCTGCTGTTCCACCATTACCAATGAAAGACATTGAAACTATTTTTTTACCCATTAATTTAGCTGCGTAAGCAATACCAGCAGCATGAGAACATTGAGTAGCAATAGGAATATTTACTGGTAATAAGTTAATTCCTTCGGGTGTAACACTACCTCTTTCGTTACCATTTCAGTATAACATTTGGTTCTTAACCGGCATACCCATGTAAAGCATTGTGGCATTTGATCTAAAGGCAGGAACAAATCAGTCATCTTTTTGTAAAGCCATAGCAGAAGCAACTTGTAAAGCTTCTTCACCAAAGTTAGGAGCAAATGTCAACATTCTACCTTGTCTTTGTAATTGAGTCATGTATTCGTCTTGTCTTCTTGATAAAACCATAAATTTGTAAGCTTTAAGAAGTTCATCTTTACTTAACTTTGGTTCATTAGTTTTACCATCTTTTGTAAGTTTTCCATCGATGTCTAAGAAACGAATTAATTCATCTTTAGAAAACATTATTTTACCTGGTTTAATAAATTTAAATTCCATTTTGATCCTTTCATAAAATTGAATTTATTTACTTATAAATATTAACAAAATGGAGCAAGCAACTCCATTTTGGTTGGTTTTTATGTATTATTTTTTGCTGTAATTTAAGTTTAAAGCATTTAAGATTGTTTGGATAACAAAGTTAAATGGTTTATTGAAGTGCGGTAAGAAGTAGAAGTCCATTAAAGCAATTTGTGGTAATGTTAATTTTTGTTGAATTGCTAATGATAACATGTAAATTACTTCTGTATGGTTAGCTTCTCTACCTTCTGAACCAATTTGTGCCCCAAGAAGTCTTAAAGTATTTTTATCGTATGTAATTTTGAATCATACTTTGTAGTGATGTTGCATGAATTCTGGTCTATCATTGTCTTCAAAGTATTCAACAGCGAAACTATCTTTAACTACATCATTTTTACCAGCAGAAACTTCTGTTAATCCTGTTGATGAGTAGTTGAAGTTAAATACGTTAATTGCATTTGTTCCTGAGTATCCTGGGAATGGAATTCCTTCATTTCCTGCTAGGTGGAATGCAGCAACAATACCTGATTTAACAGCGTTTGTAGCGAGAGCAATGTGTGTGTGTTCTCCTGTAACATTACTTACCATTGAAGCTGCATCTCCAATTGCATAAATATCTTTATCACTTAATGATCTTTGGAATTGGTCGACTTTAATAGCTCCATTTGCGGTTTTTTCAACACCTTGTAAAACATCTGTTCTTGGTTTGAATCCAATTGACATAATTACTAAATCAGCTTCGTATGTTCCTTTATCTGTTACAACTGCTGAAACTGTTTTTCCATCTTTTGTTTCAAATTTTTGAACTTTTTCTCCAAGTTGCATTCTAATTCCACTTTGAGCCATTTTAGCTTCAATTTTGCTTGTGAATTCTTCATCAAAGTAGTTTGGAATGATTCTGTCTTGCATATCAATTAATGTAACTTTTTTACCGTATTTGTGGAAAGCTTCAACTAATTCGATTCCGATGTATCCAGCACCTACAACAACAACGTTTTTAACATCTTTTGAAAGTGCTTTTGCTTTAATTTCTTTTGCATGTGCAAAGATTTTTGAAATTAAGATATTTTCTAATCCAACGTTTTCAAATGGTGGAATAATTGGTCATGTTCCTCCAGCAAAAACTAATTTGTCATAGTTGTCATTAAATGTTTCTCCTGTAACTAAGTTTTTAACTGTTACATATTTTTCTTCTTTGTTAATTCCAATAACTTCATGAGAAATTTTAATATCGATCCCTAATCCTTTTAATTCTTCAATGCTTGAGTAGAATAATCCATCTGGACTTTCGAATTCTCCTCCTACTCATAACGCAATACCACATCCTAAAAATGAAATGTCTGTATTTCTTTCGTAAGCAACTAATTGCGCATCTGGTGATACTTTCTTCATTGTTCTTAAAAATGAAGTACCAGCATGGTTTGCTCCTATAGATATAATTTTCACATTAACCTCCGATATATATTAATTTTGTTAAGTATGTGATAAATTATAAATTTTTTATGATACATTTTGTTTTTTTAAAATAAAAATGCAAAATTTTATGAAAATTTTCCACATTATTTTATCTTTTTCAAAAATGTGGAAAAAATATGAAAAAAATAAGCATGACGCTTATTTCTTTTCTTGAAATGCTTGTAAAGCTGTAATTAAAATTGTGTTGTATACATCTTCTGGTGTTGAACCTCTTGAAAGATCATTAACAGGACTTGAGATACCTGTAATAACTGGGCCAATAGCTCCAAATCCACCTAAACGTTGTGCAATTTTATAACCAATGTTTCCTGCATCTAATGTAGGGAATACAAAAACATTTGTTTTTCCTGAATATGATTCTTTTTTGTATTTTGCTTTTCTAACTGTTTCATCAAATGCTGCATCAAATTGAATTTCACCAATCGCTTTAACATCGCTTACTTCATTAAATTTAGCAACTGCTTCGGCAACTAATTTTGATTCATCACTCATCCCTGAACCATCAGTTGAAAATGATAAGAAAGCAATTTTAGGTTCTAATCCTAAACCCTTTGCAAAATCACTTGCATTTAATCCGATTTCAGATAATTGATCTGCATTAGGTTTAATGTTAACTGAAATATCTGAAAAAATGTATTTTTCAGTTTCTTTGTGCATAATCATCGCTGATGAAATTGTTTTGATACCTTTTTTAGGACCAATAACTTTAAAACCAGCTCTAAGAATATCTGCTGTTGTATAATTTAATCCACCTACTACTCCGTCAACTTCTTTGTTCTTTAACATCATCATTGCATAAAATGGAGCACCTTCTAGACTTTTCTTAGCCGACTCCATTGTTTCTTTACCATTTCTAAATTCGAAGAATTGGTTTGCGTATTGTTCTTTCTTTTCATTCGAAATAACTTCTTGAATAATATTTGAAGGTAATTCATTGTTTTTTTCTTTTACTAATAAAACAACATTTACTAAGTTTGTTTTAGAAATCATTTTCACTGTTTCAATTGATCTTTGGTCTTCACCATCTATTAATAAAATTGTTTTTTTAGAATTAATAGCATTATTCATTTCTGATAATTTATTTTCTAATTCTTTTTGAAATGACATATTTCTCCTTTAACCATAATCTTTTAGATAGTAGGAATTATATATATTTTTTTACATAAGGATTAAAAAGATTCAAAAAAGATATTTTTTTATGGAAAACTTCCATTTTTTAAAATTGTGGTAAAATATTTATACATGCCCGAGTGGTGAAATTGGCAGACACGCTAGACTAAGGATCTAGTGGAGCAATCCGTGCAGGTTCAAGTCCTGTCTTGGGCACCAAAATTAAATTAGGAGAGTTTATGGAAAACAAAAAAATTTGCTCATGCAAAAATTGCTCATGCACAAATTGCACATGTACAAATTGCTCATGCAATGAATAAACTCAAAAAATTAAATTAATTTCTGGTGATTAGCCAGTTTTTTTATTACTTTTTCCAAAATAATTTGTTCTGTTTTAGTTCGTCATTAATTAAAAATTATTTAATAAGCGAAATAAGATGGAGATATATTATGACTAGTAAATACAAACAAATAGATACAAGAGATTGTTCGCTTTATGTTTTTAAATACTTTTTAGAAAATTTCAAAGATAAACATGTTAATATTGATGAACTTAAATTCCAAACTACATATGATGAAAATGGTGTTTCTTTAAGTAATTTTGATAAAATTATTAATCTTTATAACTGAAGTATCGAAGTTTATGAAACAGAATATTCGCAACTTGTGAAACTTGATAAAACTGAATTGCCTTTTGGTGCAATCGTTAGATTAAATAACTATGAACACATGGTTTTAATAACAAATAAATCAAATAGTCATATAACATACTATGATCCAAATATTGGTAAAGAAAACACACTTGAATTTAATGAATTCCAAAGTATTTTTAGAGGTTTATTAATTGAGTTTATTGAGTTTAAAAACGTAAAAAACGAAGTAAATGAAGTAAAAGATAATAAAAATAAGGGAAGTTATTTTAGTTTATTTGAATTTAACAAAGAACATTTATATATAACATTAATGCTTATGCTTGAATTAATATTTTTAATAGTATTACCATTGATTAATAAAAAGATCATAAACACAATCATTGTGTATAAATTAAAAAATGAGATACTATTAATTGGTATTTCATCGATAATAATGATTGTTATTTTGTATTTGATACAAAATATAACAAATAGGATCACTAACATAATTTACAATAAAAAAGTTTCAGAAATATTTATATATCTGTTAAATCAATTTAATATATCAAATAAAAAAATGGCACTCAAGTTATCAACACTAGAGATCAAAAATCGTTTCGCAAGCATTTATGAGATATTATCTATAAAACAAATGTTTTTTCCTAGTCTTATCATAAATATTCTTAGTTTCAGTATCTCATTATTAATTTTGAAAAATATTAATAATATTATGTTGATCATTTTAGGCGCTTTAGGAATTTTTATATTAATTTTAAGTTTTATAAAGAAAAAAATATTTGATTCAAATTTTCATAAAATTCTTACCCAAAACTTTGAAGGAGATTTGCATTTCGAAAATTATGTCAACTCTATTAAAGAATTTGAACACCATATATTATCAAATTCAATTTTAAGTAAATGAACTTTAAGTAATGAAAAATTTGTTAATCAGTCATTAGAATACAATAAGAAATTAATTTTAGTAAATTCTCTAAATTCATTAATTGAAATAATAACACCACTAGTAATATGTTTAGTTGGTGCAAATGAGATTTGAGAAAATAGATTAGAGTTGCCTAATTTTATATATTTTCTTACTTCGCTTAATTTATTTATAAAACCTTTAAAAGGTTTCTTCGAAAATATAAGCGGTTTAATTAATTTTAGAGCTAAAGTAAAGTTAACTCAGGTTTTTTATCAAAACAAAAAAGAGTATCAACCTTCTTTAAAGAATTTTATTAACAAAATAAAAACTTTAAAAGTTTCATATGTTGATTTTTCATATCCTAATTCAAACAAAATCATTAATATTGATCGCATGATATTTCAAGATAAAGTTAAATTGATTGGGAGAAATGGTTCTGGTAAAAGCACATTAAGCAAAATTCTTGTAGGTTTATTGCCTTCTGATAAAGGTGAAATTATGGTTAATGATCAAATTATTGAATTATTCAATAATGAGGATTTAAAAGAAAAAATGTGCTACTTAAATTCTGAGTTAAGTACCATAAAAACAAGTATTTTAGAATATCTTGGAATCAATGATTTTGTACATTTAAAAGCGATTATTAAAAAATATCAACTTGACCTAATTTTCAAGGATATAAACTTTGATATTGAAAATATCAACTGAAAGAATGTTAATGAATTATCAAAAGGTCAAATAGCAATAATTAAAATACTTAAAATTTTTCTTAATGACTATGATGTAATTATTTTTGATGAATCATTTGAAAATCTTAATCAAAATGTTTTTAAAACTTTAAAAGAAGTTTTGCAGGAGTACTTAAATGATAAGTTAGTGATTGAAATTAGCCATACAGATAGATATATTTTTCAAAATGCAAGCGAGGTTATCTTGAATGAAATTTAAAATTGATCAATTAATTTTATTTTTAGTGCTTTGCATTTTGTTTGCTTTGGTTGGTTTATTAATTTATTTTGTTTTATCACTTCATAATTATGAATATTTTAACGGAATTGTTAAAAGGGAAGATAATGATCTTTATTTACTTAATTTAACTGAAAAACAAATTAATAATAGCGAATTTAATATTAATATAAATATAGATGGTAAGATAAAAACTTTTCAAACAAACTTTACAAATGAATTCAATAATGAAGGAATCAAAATTCATAGTGATGAATTAGTTATGTATATGAAACAAAATAATTTATTCATGCATAATATTTTTATTTCTGTTCAAAAAGAAAGATATTGAGAATGGATATTTAATGAAATAAAAAATATTATTAATTAGTTTAATTTAAAGTTAGCAATATTGCAAATTTGATAAACTTGATTATTTTTTCTTTGATAGTTGATTAAATGATATATAATAAGTTAGCTTTAAATGGCGGTCGTGGTGAAGTGGTTAACACAGCGGGTTGTGGTCCCGTCATGCGCGGGTTCGAATCCCGTCGACCGCCCCATTTTTTTTAATCAAAAAATGGCTTTTTTCATGTAATACAAAGTTTTAAATAATTAAACATTACATGAATGATGTATTTTTATTTTTTTAAAAAAGTTCAAGTATAAACTTGAACTTTTTTCTTTTTATTTTTATTTAATTATTTAACAACTTTTTCTTCAGCAGCGACTTGAACTTCTTCAAATGAAGCTCCAACATTTGCTAAAACATATGCTGAGAATGTGTTTTCAACAAAAGAACCTTTTGAAACATGTACTTTTTTGTCCATTACCATTGTTGCGATTGATTCAGCTGCTAATGTTGCTGACCCAAGGTCTGAAAAGATAAAGATTTCATTAATTTCTGGACGTGCTTCAATAGTTTCTAAAATTTGCATTGGCTCTGTACCAATTTCTGTTCCGTTATTAATTCCCCCTAAAGCAACTATTTCAATATTTTCGTTGTTAATTGGGAGCATTTTTGAAACGTATTCTTTTATAACTCTTGCTAAGTCATTGTAGTGACTAATTAATATAAATAATTTTTTATTCATTAAAATCCTTTTAAAATGTTTTTAAGAATAATTGTAGATGTGAATGATCCAGGATCCATTGTTCCTTTTGACCTATCTTTTAAATATGATGCTCTACCTTTTGTAGCCACCATGTTTGCTGTATTTGCTAAAAGTTCATCTAAATATTTTGTAATTTCTTCTTTAGTAGATTCGTTAATTTCTGATACTGTTTCTAATTTAATAGCTAATGGTTTTCAAATGTCGTACATTGTTTTTTCATTTAATTGTACTTTACCTAATAATTCTAAGCTTGCAGCAAAGTTATTAACAAATACTTTAAATGAATCAAATGTAATTTCATCAAGTCCTTTAAATGCTGAAGCACCTTTCATGAAACTCATACCGTATAATGGTCCTGAAGCACCACCGACTTTAGCCATTAATGTTCTACCAATTTGCATGAAGTATGTTTCAAGATTCATTGAAGTGTGATTTAATTCTAAAACTGCATTAAATCCTCTTACAATATTGTATCCGTGATCTCCGTCACCAATTGATTGATCTAACCCTGAAATAAAGTCTTCGTTTGCTTTTAATTCAGAATAAATATTATTAACAATACTGTTAAATTTATTTACATCTATTTTCAAGATTTTACCTCGTTTTTATCCATTAATAATTCTTTTAATTGTGAGTCTAATTTTAATAATGAAATTGAAACACCTTGCATTTCTAATGATGTCATAAAGTTACCAACATTTGATGTGTATACTTTAATTCCTTTTTGCGCTAAATAGTTGTGTGCGTCATTTGCGACAATGAATAACTCCATTTCTGGTGTTCCACCAAGTCCGTTAATCATTAAAGCAACTTCTGAACCTTTGTAATCATAATCTTTTAAGATTAAATCAATCATTTCTTCAACGATTTCTTTTGAACTCTTAATTGATTCTCTTTTAATTCCAGGTTCACCGTGAATTCCTAATCCAAATTCAATTTCTGTTTCATTTAATTCAAATGATTTTTTACCTGTTGTAGGAATGTAAATTGAGTTAAGTGAGATACCAAATGTTCTAACGTTGTCAATAACTTTTTGAGCAACCGCTTTAACTTCTGCTAATGATCCACCTCTTTGAGCTAATGCTCCAGCAATTTTATGAACATATACTGTTCCTGCGATTTCTCTACGTCCAATTGTTCATGTTGAGTTTTCAACAGCAACATCATCGTTTACTAAAACTGTTTCAACATCTTTACCGCTTGCTTGTGCTAATTGTTGTGCGATTTCGAAGTTTAATTTATCACCTGTATAGTTTTTGATAATTAATAATGTACCAGCTTTTGAGTCAAGTGCATTAATAGCTGCTTCAACTTGATCTGGTGTTGGTGATGTGAAAACTTCACCAGCAACTGCTCCTGAAAGCATTCCGTCACCAACAAATCCCATGTGTGCTGGTTCATGTCCTGATCCACCACCTGAAATTAAGGCAACTTTATTTTTATCGAAGTGTTTGTTAACAATAACATTAAATCCTTCAACTCTTTCTACATTTGGGTTTGTTTTTAAAATCCCGTTAATCATTTCTTCAACGATATTTTCTTTTTTATTAATGAATTTTTTCATAATTTCTCCAAAGAATATTTTTTTATGTTATAGCAATAAATTTGCGCCAAGGCACAAATTTATTTTTATTTTTATATGCTTATGATTTAGTTATTAAATTAAAGCTAATGCTCCAATAATTGCTCCACCTAATAATGGTGCTACAGCTGGTACTCATCCATATTCAAAGTTTCCTCCAACATGTTCTTCTTTTCTAGCTGTTAATAATAATTTTTCCATTGCGAAGTAAACAATTCTTGGTCCTAAATCACGAGCAGGGTTAATTGCGTATCCTGTTGATGAACCAAGTGACATACCGATTGACATAACTAATAATGTAACTGGTAATGGTCCTAAATGACTTAATGCTTCTTTATTACCACCTTTACCAAACGCAAAGATTACTCCAACTAATACTAATGTTCCAACTAATTCATATGAGAAGTTGAAAATTGTTGCTTTTTCTTTTTTATTTGAGAATGCAGGTCCTGTTGCGTGTGCACCACGAACTGAAGCTAAATCTGTTTCTCCAATGTGTTTTCAATTAATAAAGTTTAAGATAATTTGAGCAGTCATTGCTCCTAAGATTTGTAATGGAATATATGCAAGTTCGCTTGGGTTTGCGAATTTTCCACTAATTAATGAAAAGACAGTAACTGCAGGGTTTAAGTGTGCTGGTCCACCTAATGAACTTGCTACAACAACACCTACGAAAACAGCAAGTCCTCATGCTAAAGCAATTACAACTCATTTACCTGGTTGGTTTGCGAACATACGTTTTGCTGAAACGCTGTATACAACACCGTTACCAAGTAAAACAAGAAGTAATGTACCTAAAAATTCTGATAAGTATAACATTTTATAATACCTTCCTATTTATTTGTTTTATATTTTTATATTTCTATTCTTATTTTATTCAATATCTTTTGTTCAGTTTAGAGTTTTATTAACAGCTAAATCTCAACCTTTTAATAATTTTTCAATTTCATGTTTTTCGAATTTAGGTTCGAATACTTTTTCTGGTTTGTTTAATTCTTTAAGTTCTTCAATATCTTTTCAGAACCCTACTGCTAAACCAGCTAAGTATGATGCTCCTAATCCTGTAGTTTCAATGTTTGATGGTCTTTCTACTTTAATGTCAGCAATGGATGCTTGGAATTGCATTAAGTAGTTTGATTTTGATGCTCCACCGTCAACTTTTAATAAGATAATAGGTTTACCTAAATCTTTTTGCATAGCTTTAATTAAGTCGTTTGATTGGTAAGCAATTGAGTCTAATGTAGCTTTAACTATGTGTTCTCTTTTTGTTCCTCTTTCAAGTCCGAATATTGCTCCACGTGAATTTGAATCTCAGTATGGTGCCCCTAAACCTGTGAATGATGGAACTACATAAACTCTTTGATCATCATCTACTAATGATGCAAAGAAGTCTGATTCAGCTCAATCGTAAATAATCCTGATTGAATCTCTTAATCATTTAATAGCAGCACCAGCAATGAAAACTGATCCTTCTAATGCATAAACTGTTTTTTCTTTTCCGAGTTTTCATGCAATTGTTGTTAAAAGTTTGTTTTTACTTTTTACAGCGGTTGTCCCTGTGTTAACTAATGTGAAACATCCTGTTCCATATGTATTTTTAACCATACCAACTTCTGTACACATTTGTCCGAATAATGCTGATTGTTGGTCTCCTGCGATACCTGTAATTGGAACTTGTCCAACGGCTTTATTTGATAAGTGTTGTGGTTTTACATATCCATAGTGTTCTGAAGATGATTTAACTTCAGGTAAAATTCATCTAGGAATTTCTAATAAGTCTAAGATTTCTTGATCTCAGTCTAATGTATGGATGTTAAAGATCATTGTTCTTGATGCATTTGATACGTCAGTTGCGTGTACTTTACCATCTGTTAATTTTCACATTAATCATGTATCAATTGTTCCTGCTAATAACTTACCTTCTTTAAGTTTTTGTTGCGCTTCAGGAACATTTTTAAGGATTCAACGAATTTTTGTTGCACTGAAGTATGGATTAATAATTAATCCTGTTTTTTCAGTAATTTTTTCTGATCACCCTTCCGCTACAAGACCATCACAGTAATCTGATGTTCTACGATCTTGTCAAACAATTGCATTGTATACAGGTAATCCTGTTTCTTTATCTCAAAGAACAACTGTTTCACGTTGGTTTGTGATACCCAAAGCAACAATATCGTGTGATTTAATTTTTGCTTTATGTTTTGCAGATTGCATTGTAGATAATTGAACGTTTCAAATTTCAAGTGGGTCATGTTCTACTCAACCTGATTTTGGAAAGTGTTGAGTAAACTCTGTTTGACTACTTGCAACAATTTCACCTGCATGGTTAACAACTAATGTACGACAAGATGTTGTACCTGAGTCAAGTGTAATTACATATTTATCTTTCATATTTCTCCTTTAAGTTTAATATTAGAATTGTACTTTGAATTTAGGATTGTAATTAGGGTTTTTCTCTAGTTTAAGTCCTGCAGCTTCAACTAATTTAGCAATTTCGATTGCGATAGCTGGTGCTGAAGCAATAGCTGGAGATTGCATACCTGCAGCGTTAATAAATCTAGCATTGTCTTTTGCTGGTCTAATAACAAAGTCATTTGTTTCAATATCAATTGGTCTTGAACCTGCTAAAGTCATTTCTGTTTTTTCAAGTCTGATTGATGGAATAATTTCTTTTCCAATTTGGCCAATGTAATCAAATTTTTCTTTTGTTACTAATCTTGTTTCTTCTTTTGGTACGCCTTCTTCTGCAGTTGGTCCTACTAAAACACGTCCATCTAACATTGGGGCAACAATAACACCTTTACCGTGAATTGTTGGAACTTTGAAGCAAATTGAGTTAACAATTCCTGCTTCTGTTCTAGCTAAAATTCTATATTCACCTCTACGTGTTGTTTGTTTGAAGTCACCATATCCTGCTTTTTCAGCTAAAACGTCTGCATAGTGACCTGCGGCATTAATAACAACTTTAGATGTTACTACATCACCATTTGCTAAAGTAATATCAAATTCATCATTTTTAAATTTAATATCTGTTACTTCAGCACTTCTTCTTAATTCTGTACCATTTTGTTCACTTGCACCCATAAATGCATATGTTGCTCTAACTGGGTCAATAGCTCATGAACTTGTACATAACAAGGCTCCTACAACTTTAGGATTTACATTAGGTTCTCTTTTTAGAACTTCTTCTTTACTAATAACTTTTAAAAATTCTGCTGGCACTTTGTTTTTAAGTCCACGGTCGTATAACATGTGAACATGTTTCATTTCCTCTTCATTAAAAGCAAGAATTAATGAATCAACTTGAACATGTGGAAAATCAAGGTCTTTGAAGATTTTTGTTCTTCATAATTCGTTACCAAGAACGTTTAATTTAGCCTCAATTTTGTGTGGTTCTGGGTCAAATCCACCATGAATAGCACCCGAGTTACCTTTAGATGTTTCATCAGCGAAAACTGGGTTTTTTTCTAATAATAAGGTTTTTAATTTATATTGTGATAATTCATAGGCAATTACACCACCGATAATACCACCCCCTACTATTACTACATCGTATTTATTTTTCATGCGTTCTCCTTTAGCATTTTTGCAAATTAAAAAATTTACATGGTGAAATTATAAAAAAGAAATTTTTCTATTTTGATGATGTTTTTTCCAACTTGACTAGTCAAGTAAAAAAATGCATGGAATTTTTTCCATACTTGTTTTATATATGGAAAATTTTCACATTTTTGTTGCATCTTTAAATATAATATTTTTTATTTGAAGATTTTTGTGTTAAAAGAAAAAATCAGCTTTTGGCTGATTTTTGTATTATTTACTCATTTTTTCTAAACGTTTGTTAAATTTATCGATTCTTCCTGTTGCTTTAACTTGTGTTCTATTTCCTGTGAACACTGCATGGCAACCTGAACAAACATCAACTGAAAAGTTTTTTCTTACTGATTTAAAAGAAAAGTTTGTACCACATGTTGAACAACTAATTTTAACTTCGTGGTATTGTGGGTGAAGATTTTTTTTCATATATCAATTCTCCTAACTAATTATTTAGAGTAGAACTCAACGATTAATGCATCTTTAATTTCTTGATGAATTTCGCTTCTTTCTGGTAATCTATCTAATTTAACGTTAAAGTCTTTTCTTGTTAATCATGCAGCAGTTGTTTTAGCTTCTAATGCTTCAGTAATTTGTTTGTTTGATCTTGATTTTTCTTTTAATTCAACAACGTCATTGATTGAAACAACCATTGAAGGGATGTTTGCTTTTTTACCGTTTAAAGTAAAGTGTCCGTGATTAACTAATTGACGAGCTTGTCTTCTTGTTGTAGCAAATCCTGCTCTGTAAACAATGTTATCTAAACGAACTTCTAATAATTGTAATAAGTTTGTACCTGTAACACCTTTGATTTTAATAGCTTTTTCAAATGTTTTACGTAATTGTTTTTCACTTACACCAAATAAGTGTTTAACTTTTTGTTTTTCATATAAGTGTAATCCGTAATCTGATAATTTAACTCTTTTGTTTCCGTGTTGTCCAGGTGCATATGTTCTTTTTCTACCTTTTGAAAATTCTTTTCCATTTTCTAAAATAGAGAAACCTAAACGACGAGCTTTTTTAAATACTGGTCCTGTATATCTTGACATGTTATTTCCTCTTTCTGCATAATTATAGAGGGTTTGTTTCTATTTATGTTAATTTAGTACTTAATGTTTTCAGTTTTTCAGCATACTTACTAACAATATTTGATGCATGTCTAAATTACAAAATAAATATAACAAACTGCTGTTTAATTAATGCTTATGTATTTTATCATAAAAATGAAATTTAAGAAATAAAAAAATACTCCATATGGAGCGTGTTCTCTGAAAACTAAATAGTAATTAATAATTCATTAAAATGTCTTGAATACATTTCTTTTAAACCTATCAATTTATTAGTAATGGTCAGCTGAATGTGTTACCACACTTACACTTCCATCCTATCAACCTCGTAGTCTACAAGGAATTTCAAGGGAATACTTATCTCTGAGGAGGCTTCCCACTTAGATGCTTTCAGCGGTTATCCCTTCCGTACTTAGCTACCCAGCTATGCTCCTGGCGGAACAACTGGAACACCAGCGGTACGTCCACTCCGGTCCTCTCGTACTAAGAGCAGCTCTCATCAATATTCCAACGCCCACATCAGATAGGGACCGAACTGTCTCACGACGTTCTGAACCCAGCTCGCGTACCGCTTTAATTGGCGAACAGCCAAACCCTTGGAACCGACTCCAGCTCCAGGATGCGATGAGCCGACATCGAGGTGCCAAACCTTGCCGTCGATGTGATCTCTTGGGCAAGATAAGCCTGTTATCCCCAGGGTAACTTTTATCCGTTGAGCGACTGCCGTTCCATGACGTACAGCCGGATCACTAAGTCCTGCTTTCGCACCTGCTCGACTTGTAGGTCTCGCAGTCAAGCACACTTCTACCTTTGCGCTCTACATACGGTTTCTGACCGTATTGAGTGTACCTTTGAACGCCTCCGTTACCTTTTAGGAGGCGACCGCCCCAGTCAAACTACCCACCACGCACTGTCTCCCCGCCGGATAACGGCGGCAGGTTAGAAACTCAACATACCAAGGGTGGTATTTCAAGGTCGACTCCTCTAAGGCTAGCGCCTCAGCATCACCGTCTCCCACCTATCCTACACATGTTAGGCCAAGTTCCAATACGAAGTTGTAGTAAAGCTCCATGGGGTCTTTTCGTCTTGATGCGGGTACCCAGCGTTTTCACTGGGACCATAATTTCACCGAGTCCAATGTTGAGACAGTTGAGAGATCATTGCGCCTTTCGTGCAGGTCAGTATTTAGCCGACAAGGAATTTCGCTACCTTAGGACCGTTATAGTTACGGCCGCCGTTCACCCGGGCTTCATTTCAACGCTTCGCATAAGCTAACGCATCCACTTAACCTTCGGGCACTGGGCAGGCTTCACCCCCTATACATCACCTTGCGGTTTAGCAGAGAGCTGTGTTTTTGATAAACAGTTGCCCCTCACAATTTACTGTGGCCAACTTTTTAGGGTTGGCACCCCTTTTCGCGAACTTACGGGGTTAATTTGCAGAGTTCCTTAACATTGGTTTTCTCGCTCGCCTTAGAATACTCATCTTGGGAACGTGTGTCCGTTCTCGGTACAGGCACCCTGATATTTAAACGTTTAGAAGCTTTTCTTGGAAGCATGAAATCACACAATTCAAACCTAAGTTCTATGCATCGTAACTCCCGGTTGTAGAATACGCATTTGACTATATTCACCAGTTATTACTTACCCCTAAATCCAATAATAGGTAGTGTTATCCTTCTCCGTCACTCCATCACTATATCAAGGCGGTACAGGAATATTAACCTGTTGTCCATCGGATACGCTTTTCAGCCTCTCCTTAGGCCCTGACTAACCCTGGGTGGACGAACCTTCCCCAGGAAACCTTTCCCAATAGGCGTCGTGGATTCTCACCACGAATCGTTACTCATACCGGCATTCTCACTTCTTAGCGCTCCACCAGTCCTCACGGTCTGACTTCGCCGCACTAAGAACGCTCCTCTAACGTACTTTCGTACCCGTGGCTTCGGTATTATGTTTTACTCCCGTTACATTATTGGCGCAAGATCTCTTGACTAGTGAGCTATTACGCACTCTTTAAAGGGTGGCTGCTTCTAAGCCAACCTCCTAGTTGTTTATGAAATCTCACAACCTTTCTGACTTAACATAATTTTGGGACCTTAGCCGACGATCTGGGTTGTTGCCCTCGCGAGCCGGGACGTTAGCACCCCGGTTCCGACTGCATGACAATACACAATGGTATTCGGAGTTTGATTATAGTCAGTACCGCTAGGCGCGGCCATTCCATATTCAGTGCTCTACCACCAAAGTTTAACATCACACGCTAGCCCTAAAGCTATTTCGAGGAGAACCAGCTATCTCCAAGTTCGATTGGAATTTCTCCACTATTCACAAGTCATCCGGGCACTTTTCAGCGTACTACGGTTCGGCCCTCCACTTGGTGTTATCCAAGCTTCAGCCTGCTCATGAATAGATCACATGGTTTCGGGTATATATCAACATACTAAACGCCCTATTAAGACTCGATTTCTCTACGGCTCCGCTTTTTTCTGCTTAACCTCGCATGTTAACATAACTCGCCGGTCCATACTGCAAGATGTACGCCATCAGCCATTAACGGCCTCTGACTAATTGTAAGTAAGTGGTTTCAGAATCTATTTCACTCCCCTCCCGGGGTTCTTTTCACCTTTCCCTCACGGTACTAGTTCACTATCGGTGTCTGGTTAGTATTTAGCCTTACCGGATGGTCCCGGCAGATTCAGACAGGGTTTCACGTGCCCCGCCCTACTCAGGATACTATCAGAAGTTCTTGCCATTTTGCATACGGGAGTATCACCCTCTATGCTAAAGTTTCCCAACTTTTTCTGCTATAACAAGAATTTGTAACTTCGTGTAGATAGTCCTACAACCCCATCATATAGATGGTTTGGGCTCTTCCACGTTCGCTCGCCGCTACTGATGGAATCATTATTTATTTTCTCTTCCTGTTGCTACTAAGATGTTTCAGTTCACAACGTGTCTCGCTATCAAGACTATGTATTCATCTTGATGCAGTTAGAAATTACTCTAACTAGGTTTCCCCATTCGGAAATCCCCGTATCGTAGCTTATATCCAGCTCCACGAGGCTTATCGCAGGTAATCACGTCCTTCATCGACTTCCAGACCCAAGGCATCCACCACAAACTCTTACTTATTTAAAAGATCAATATTTTCCTATTGTTGTTGATGTATTCAAAGACATTTTAATAAATTATTATATTTAATAATAATTACTCGGTATCACAAAACAAATTGACTAATTTATTTTTTTGATGTCGTTGTTATATTAATTTATCTTTACTATTTAGTTTTCAAAGAACAAAGAGAGAAATTCTCTCAAAACTAGATATACTGTCGGGTTATCATGCGACACATGACGTTAAAATTAAATAATTGATAACCATGTAAAATAGGTAATTGTTACTAAAATGAATTGTAACTTAATGTACTCCGTAGAAAGGAGGTAATCCATCCCCACGTTCTCGTAGGGATACCTTGTTACGACTTCACCCCAGTCACCGGCCCTGCCTTAGGCAGTTGTCTCCGTAGTTAACAAAACCGACTTCGGGCATTACCAGCTCCCATGGTGTGACGGGCGGTGTGTACAAGACCCGAGAACGTATTCACCGTAGCGTAGCTGATCTACGATTACTAGCGATTCCGACTTCATGTAGTCGAGTTGCAGACTACAATCCGAACTGAGAACGGTTTTTTGAGATTTGCTCCACGTCGCCGTCTTGCTTCTCTTTGTACCGTCCATTGTAGCACGTGTGTTGCCCCACTCGTAAGAGGCATGATGATTTGACGTCGTCCCCACCTTCCTCCCAATTACTCGGGCAGTCTCCCTAGAAAATTAACTAAGGACAAGGGTTGCGCTCGTTGCAGGACTTAACCGAACATCTCACGACACGAGCTGACGACAACCATGCACCATCTGTCATTCCGTTAGCCTCCACTATATCTCTATAGCTTTGCGGAAGATGTCAAGAGTGGGTAAGGTTCTACGCGTATCTTCAAATTAAACCACATGCTCCACCGCTTGTGCGGATCCCCGTCAATTCCTTTAAGTTTCACTCTTGCGAGCATACTACTCAGGCGGATGATTTAATGCGTTAGCTGCGCCGATAGTTTTCTATCAGCTAATCATCATCGTTTACAGCGTGGACTACCAGGGTATCTAATCCTGTTTGCTCCCCACGCTTTCGTCTCTCAGTGTCAATATGTGCCCAGTTAGCTGCCTTCGCCATGTTGGTGTTCTTCCTAATATCTACGCATTTCACCGCTTCACTAGGAATTCCGCTAACCTCTACACAATTCTAGCTTGCCAGTATCCAACGCAATTTGGGGTTGAGCCCCAAGTTTTCACGCCAGACTTAACAAACAACCTACAGACGCTTTACGCCCAATAATTCCGGATAATGCTTGCAACCTATGTATTACCGCGGCTGCTGGCACATAGTTAGCCGTTGCTTTCTGACAAGGTACCGTCAAGGCAATAGCATTTCCTCTACTGCTTTTTCTTCCCTTATAACAGCAGTTTACAACCCGAAGGCCTTCATCCTGCACGCTGTGTCGCTCCATCAGACTTTCGTCCATTGTGGAAAATTCCCTACTGCTGCCTCCCGTAGGAGTCTGGGCCGTATCTCAGTCCCAGTGTGGCGGATCAGTCTCTCAACCCCGCTAAACATCATCGCCTTGGTAAGCCATTACCTTACCAACTAGCTAATGTTCCGCACCCCAATCTTTTAGTGAAGCCGTAAAGCTCCTTTTATATATAGTTCATGCGAACCATATAAGTATCCGGTATTAGCGATAATTTCTCATCGTTGTCCCAATCTAAAAGGCATGTTAAGTACGTGTTACTCACCCATTCGCCGCTAAGTTCCGAAGAACTCCGCTCGACATGCATGTATTAGGCACACAGCCAGCGTTCATCCTGAGCCAGGATCAAACTCTCGAAAAAATTGACTGTCATGTTTTGTGTATATCTAGTTTTCAAAGAACTTCATTTTTCTCAAAATGTGCACTAGAATTATAGTACAAATTTTTTAAAACAAAAAATATTTTTAACTTTTTTTATTGTAGGAATTTCTCTTATTGAAATTTCTGAGATCTATTATATTATAAAGTTTTAAAAAACAAGTATAAAAAATAAAATAGCCTAAGCCATTTTATTTTCTGCTTGATATCTCTTAACTTCCGCTGCACAATCATCAATAACTTTTTCAACTAAGTCAAATGAATCAATAATTGCGCCTGAGGCTCTTTCGTGACCTCCACCTCCTCATTTAACAGCAACATTTCTAACGATTGGTCCATTAGATCTAAATTCCACTCTAACTCTTCCATCTTCTTCTTCAAGGAATTGAACTCAGAATGGGAATCCTTTAATATTTGCAATACTGTTAACTCTCATTGATGATTGAGATGTTTTGCCTAATTTTTTTGTATCTTCTAATCTGTTTTGAATGTATGCAACACCATCTCTTGTTTTTAATGTTGATAATAATCATGAATTAAATTTAAGATCTTCTAATGAAGTTTTTGATAAGCTTGTGTGAATATAATCTGCTTCAAGACCTGCTTCATATAATTTTGAAGCTAAGTATAAAGTTCTTGCTTTAACATTATTGAATAAAAATCTACCTGAATCTGTGTTGATTCCTAAATATAAGTAGTTTGCTGCTTTAGGTGTAATTTTTCAGCCATTAACTACGGCGATTTCTGTAACCATTTCATCAGCTGCTGAATATGAGCTATCTACTCATCTAACTGCATTATCACCTAAATCATCATCGTTAGGGTGATGGTCGATTCTAATAACTTGGGCAAATAAGTTTTTATCTAATACTTCACGAGATTCAATTCTTTCTTTGTGATTTGCATCAACTACAACACCAAGTGAGTTTTTTAAGATTTCATCACTTGGAACTTTATCCATTGTGAAGTCTAAGAAGTCAAAAGTATCTTTGTGGTCACCAATTGCGTAAACTTTTTTATTTGGGAAGTTAGTTTTTATTAATTCTTTCAACCCAAATTGTGAACCAAGGCAATCTCCATCAGGTCTAATATGGTGAAAAATTACAATACTATCATATTTGTAAAGTTCTTTTGTTACTAATTCTAAATTACCGATTTTCATAATTATTTTTCCTCTCATTTTGTAATAGCTTGATTTAATAATTTAAGTACTTGTGGGATTTGATCGAATGAATCAAGTGTGCAACCAGCTGCATTATCATGTCCACCACCATTGAATTCCCTAGCCACTTCATTTACTAATGGTCCGTTAGATCTTAAACGTCCTCTAATTTTTCCATCTTCCATTTGCACAAATAAAGCTCAACATGAATTATCATCAATGTTTGCTAATTCATTTACATATAAAGCTGCTCTAAGCGAATCTAGTTCAAACTCTTTTAAGAAAGCTTCATCAATTACATAATATAATACTCTGCCTTCTTTTTTAAAGTTACTTAAAATTTTTCCTGATACTTGGATGTCTTTTAAGCTTCTTTTATTTAGTTCTCTTAAGATGTTTTGTGGATGGAATCCGTTTTGCATTAAGAAAGCAACTAATTCATGTGTTCTAGCAGATGTGTCTGGATATAAGAATCTGCCTGAATCTGTGTTGATTCCTAAATAAATGTGTCCAGAAGCTTTTTGTGTTACTTTTCATTTTGCATCATATGCAATTTGCGCAACCATCTCAGCAGCTGCTACAAATTTTTCATCAATATAGTTGTATTCATAATCAATATCTGCGCCATTAGGATGGTGGTCAATTCTTAATCTAGCTGTAGTTCTTTTTTCATATAAAAGCTCTGAGCATTCAATTCTGTCTCCACTTGAAGCATCAACTACAATTGCTAATGAGTTATTAAAGTCAATTGTATCAATATCATCATAGTGATAGTTCATAAAGTCAAACGTATGTTGGTTGTTTCCTACTGTATAAACTTTTTTGTTTGGATAGTTTGTTTTAATTAATTCAGCAAGTCCTGCTTGTGAACCAAGGCAATCACCATCAGGTCTAATGTGGTGAAAGATTATAATGTTGTCATATTTTTCAATAGCTTCAATTGCTACTTTAGAATTTCCTATTTGCATAAAATTACTTTTCCCTTCATTCTTTAATTGCTTGATTTAATTTATTAGTTACTTTTTTAACTTGATCAAATGATTCGATGTTAAATCCGCCTCTATCATCATGACCGCCTCCGCCAAAGTATTTAGCTACAGATATCATTGATGGACCATTAGATCTGATTCTAACTCTTATTGGCCCCTCTTCAAGCTCAATGAATAAAGCTCAACATCTATTATCATCTATGTTTGCTAAAACGTTAACAAATTGTGAAGCTTCAAATGAGTTTAAAGAAAATTGCTCCATAAACTTTTTATTAGCTTCAAAATATAAAACATCTCCATCTTTTTTAAAGTTTGATAAGATGTGGCCTGAAATTTGAATATCTCTTAAATTTCTTTGGTTTAGGTTTCTTAAAATTGTTTGTGGATGAAAACCATTGTGCATTAAATACGCAACTAACTTATGAGTTCTAGCTGACGTATCAGGTAATGAAAACCTCCCTGAATCAGTGTTAATTCCTAAATAAATAAATTCAGAAGCTCTTTTAGTTATTTTTCATTTTGCATCATATGCAATTTGCGCAACCATTTCAGCAGCTGCTACAAATTTCTCATCAACATAAACATAGTCATATACAATATCACTTTCATTTGGGTGATGGTCAATTCTTAATTTAGCAGTTGTTTTATTTTGATACAAGATTTCTGAACATTGAATCCTGTCGCCACTTGAAGCATCAACTACAATTGCTAATGAGTTTTTATAATCAATTTCACTTTCATCTTGAAAGTCAAAGTTCATGAATGGAAAGATATTTTCATTATTTCCTACTTTATAAACTTTTTTGTTTGGATAATTTGTTTTGATGAGTTCTGCTAATCCACCTTGTGAACCAAGACAATCACCATCAGGTCTAATATGGTGAAAGATTATAATGTTGTCATATTTTTCAATAGCATCAATTGCTACTTTAGAATTCCCTATTTGCATCATAATTTAATTACCTTTATTTTCTTCTAAATATTTTTTGATGATTTCTTTTGATTCATTGATCTGAATGTCTTTTTTAATAAAACTTAAAACCTTCTGGTAGACTTCATCAAAAACTTTATCATTTTCTTCTTTATTGTTAGATTTAGAAATTTTATCTTCTAAGGCATTATATTCATTTTCAGATATTTCATCTTTAATTGATTTTAATAATTCTGAAACATACTTAATATTCTCTTCTAGTTTATAGTTGATTATGTTAAGTAAAATTTCTGTGATTCTATATGAGAAGCTAAAGAAGAAAATCCCTCATTCATCATATGTTACCGGAGATAAAATTGGGTCAATTAATAATGTTTCTAAATATGAAGACCTAACTTCAGAAATTAAATCAAAGTATTTCTTAAATGATTCTTTGATTAAAGTCTCATTTTTTTCGAATTCATCATTTAGTAAGTTAAACTTATTTAATGTTTCAAAGTATCTATCATCAACTTCAATTAACTCTTTAATTCTTTTTTCAATTTCCTTTGAGTAATCTGATACAAAATTATCAATTAAGACAATTTCTTTGGTTGGCTTTTTCTTATCTTGGCTTTTAAAGATATTAAGTGTTGTGCTATGAAGATTTTTGAGTTCATTAGATGCACCAGCAGCTAAAGCAAGTGGAGTTTTGTTTAATAAATCATTTAAGATGAAGGCTTTTGAATATTTTGTTCATCATTGTGTTAGATTTAAATTTTCTGAGGCATCTTTAAATGATGTGAATTTAGTTTCACCAAGTCCGTGCAATGTAAAATAAAAATCTAAAAATTTGTTTGATTTAATTCCTTCACTAGGGTCATTGATTTTTTCTTCACTTACTTTATTTAATTCATTTTCAACTTCTTGAAATAAAACTTTTCTAGCAGCAACTTGTGCATTGATATTATTTCATTGAGATTCTGAAAAATAATAAGCTCTTTGTTGAACTGAATCAATTAGTCCATTTAAAGAACCAACTGTGTATTTTAAAATTGGAATGAAATATTTGTATCTTGGATCATTTTTCTTTTCAATATTATTTAAGTAATCATTAAAATCTTTAATGCTATCTTTTGTTCTCTTTTCAGCCGTACATGAGACTGTAATTATCGGAATTGAAATAAAGGTTGATGAAAGAAATCAAAACTTAAATTTGTTTTTCATTTTCATAATTTAATTTTACTAAATTATTGAAAATAATAAACAGGCAAAATTTCCTAAATCTAGGGATTATAGGTTGTTATCAAGTTTAAATTTAATTTATTCTCTAATTTATTTTAGTGATAAATAAAAAATACTTGGAGTTAAATCCAAATATTTTTATATTAGTTTAATTTCTTATGTTTGCGTTTTCTAATGAATGTTCATCAACTTGATATCCATCTAAATTATCTTTGATGTAATTAGAAATATCTACTTTTGTAGCTTTATTACTTTGTTGCGCTTTTAATAAGTCATAAATACTTATTGCGAATCATTTGTTTTCTTTTTCATCAAAGAATTCAACTATGTATCTATAAACTTTTTCACCTTGATCATTTGTTTTGAATACTTTAGTAACTTGAGTTTTGTAAACTCCGTTTAAGAATAATAATTTTGAGAATAAATCAGCTAAACTGAAGTGTGTTGTTTTTGAATCAGCCAATCCTTTTTCTTCAATTTTCTTGTGAACTATCTCGATATCTTTTTCATATGGAGCTTTAAGTTTTTTAATTTTATCAAGAATTTCTTGTGAGCCAGGATTGTCTTTAAGTTGTGATTTTAGTGCTAAGTATTTAGCTCTAAATTCATGCACAACTTGCAATTCTTCTTTTAATAATGCAATTCTATTTTTTGAAACTGCAATTTTTTGTTCGTTAAGTGCTCTGTCACCAGAAGCTGATCTTAATTTTTTAATTTCTTCATTTTCGCTTTTAATTTTAGATTCTTTTGCATATTCTTTATTAGTTAATAAGATTTTATCAAGGTTGTTATCAACATATGCACTTGGGTTTTCTAAGAACTCTAATGTTTCAGTTGGTGAAAGTGGTTCTCTAAAAACTCTATAATTTAAATCTTCTGCTTTTGTTGATGGGTTAATACCTAAAGCAAGGTAAAATGGTCCAAATCCTTGACGAATACCGAATTTTGTGCTTTCTAATAATGTTTCATCAACTTTGTATGATGGTGAAAGTTCAAGGAATTTATTTCATACTAATGAAAACACTTTTTTAGCATCTTCTTTTCTTGCTTTTTGAGAGTATTCTTTTTTGATTGAATTTCAAATTTCTTGGAATGCAGGTGATGGGATACCATTGTTAACGATATCGACTCTGAATTCTATTTTATACGATAAGCTTGTTTGATCAAAAGTAATAAATTCTGGTGTTGGAGCATATTCTGATCTACTTGATGCAGGTTTGCTGCTTTCAACTTTTGATCAGTAGTAATATGCAGCTCATGGTGTATTTTTAACGAAGTTTTGAACAATAGCATCTAATTGATCATATGTTACTACTTGGTCAAAGTCACTTACATGAATATAGTAAATAGATTTTGAAAGCAGTGAACTTAAACTACTTTGAATTTTTTTCTCTAATTCGATAATTGAACTTGTTTTATCAGTTGCAAAGATTGTTTTTAAAATTTCTAAAAGGCTTTTAGTACCTTTGTAGTCATTTTTGTATTCATTAATTAATTCCTTTAATTCTTCAAATTTTTTATCGAAATCTTGAGAAATAAGTTTATTTTGATTAATTAATAATACAATATCATCATTTGTTCTTTGTGAAAGATCAGGGTGTGAAGTAATATATTTATAGAAGTTAGTTTCTGTTTCATTAATAAGTTTTTTGAACTTGTCATAGTTTTTTTGGTTAAGAGAAATATTTTGACCTTCAATTTTAACTATGTTGTCAATTGTTTGAACTAAATGTTCGTTGTTAACTTTCATTGTATTAAATTTGAATCTTAAGTCAATAATTGAAAAGTCAAATGTTAAGATGTTTGTAGTATATAAATTATCTTCAAAGTTTTTAAGAACTTTATTATTTTGGTTAGCTACTCTAGTTTTAGATAAAAATGGATTTTCTTGAAGGAATTCTCTCGCATAAACAACTGTATCATCTTTTTCATAAAGACATGAAACAGCTGTTAAAGGAATCATGCTTGTTAAAATTGATCCAGCAAAAATAAATTTAAATTTTTTGTTAAATACTTTTTTCATATTAACTAAACATTTCTACATATTTTCATGATTTAATTCCGGCATATGAAATTACAACACCCATTATGAAAATGATGCAAGCAAATGCTAAACCTCCTATTGAGTATGATCTTGCGAAGTTATATGTATCAATAATTTTTTCATCTAAAGTTACATTTTCATTAAGTGCAATAATGTCACTTAATTGCGAAATAAATATAGCTAATCCAATAATAGCAGCAAGAGCAATAACAGAAATTATTGTTCATGTAATAACTTTTCTTTTGTATCCGCTCATAACTATCCTTTAATTGTAGAACCTTGTCTACTAATTGCATTCATAATTCTTTTTCTAAATAATAAGTAAACTACAAACATTGGTAAGATAACGATAATTGCAGCAGCCATTCTAATGTTTAATTGAACATTTGAACCTGCATTAGAGTCTCTTTCATCAATTCCCGCTTTGAATAATCAAACTGAAATTAATTGTCAGCTTTTGTTATCACCATTAACGATTGATGGTCATAAGTAAGCATTTCATGAAGCTAAAGCTGTTAAGATAACGATTGTTAAAGTTGTAGGAATAACCATTGGGAAAGCAACTTTGAATAAGTATTTCATTCCTCCGGCTCCATCAACTAATGAAACCTCTTTAATTCTTCCTGGAATTGCTTCAAAAGCATTTTTGTACATAACAGTATTGAAAATACTTGCTGAGAATGGTAAAACCATTGCTAATAAGACTGTAAATAATGAAGATCTTAAGTTTGTTTTAACAACAACTGTATATTGTCCTGAAAGTAAGGCTACTTCAGGTAAAACTAGCAACGCTAGTGCTAAGAATCAAATTAATCCTTTGAATCTTCAATTTCTTAATGAGAATGCGTACCCCATTAAGAATGTAATGAATATTTTGAAGAATACTGATAAGAGCACATTAACAGATGTAACCATTAATGATTGTCAATATCCTGATGTTATGGCTCTAGAATATGTGTTTTGCACAACTTCTGATCATGGTCTAATGTCAAAACCACCTGAACCACCTTCTGCTTGAACAAAGTAAGTTTTACCTACAGTAAAATCAGAAGCAAATTGGAATGATCTTTTTAATGCTTCAGATTCATCATCAGTCATTAAAGAGATGTTAATCATAAAGATAAATGGGAAAATTATTACTAATCCAAAGAATGATAATAATAATAGTTTTAAAATAACACTAAATGCAATGTTTAATAGATTCTTTTCGGTTACTTGTGAAGAAACTGTTTCTTGATTTCTTCTAAGCTTTTTGGCTATCAGGAATTTTTGTAGCTTTAACTTTAACTCAAACATTTCTTTCTCCTAAATTATTAAGTGTTAATTGAACCATAAAGAATCCACCTCTAATAACTGAAGAGTAACTTACCCCAATAATAAATAATGAGATAGCTGAAGCTCCAGCTAAGGCAAAGTTACCATTTTTAGTAACTAAGTAAACATAAAGCATTAATGTACCACCACCATATGCGAATGCATTTTCTGGTTTGTTGTTGAATAATGCTAGTGGGAATACTTTTAATCCACCGATTATACCAAGTGTAATTAAGAAGTTAATTGTACCTCTAATTGAAGGTAATGTAATTGTGAAAAATTGTTTAACTTCTCCACAGCCATCAATTGAAGCTGATTTGTATAAGTTTTTATCAACTCCAAGCATAGCTGTTGTGAAGATTAAGATGTTAAATGCAAGTCCACTTCAAATACCGTTAATAAACATAGCTAATAAGGCATTAAAAGTAAATTGGTTACTTGTTTCAAGTCATGGTGTTTTTGAACCTAAAACTGCGTTTAGGAGACCATTTGAGCTGAATAACTGAATGAATGCTGTAGATGCAGCTACCGCGTTTGTGATGTATGGTAAGAAGAATACTGTTTGTCAGAATCCTTTTGCTCATTTTCTGTGTAATTTAGCAATAACAGATGAAATTGTTAATGAAATTGCCATAACAAAAGGTAAAACAGCTAATCCATAAATAAATGAGTTTCTCACCCCTACTGCAAAACGAGGGTCAGTGAATGTAGCTATATAGTTATCAAATGTTAATTCACCATCACTATTAAATAATGATTCTTTTAAATTTAAGACAAGCGGAACTATTGTGAACATAACTAATAGAATCACACCAGGAAGTAAGAATAAAAGTGGCATTCATAATGGTGTTCTTCTATCTAAAATTGAATGCGAAAGTGCAGCTTTTTTTCTAGATTGAGTTTTTAGTGATCAATTTAGTAAAAATGGTATGTATTTAGAAATAAATAAGTGTAACTTATTTGTCATTGAATTCATATGAAATTCTTTCTTCTGTAGCTGCATCAAAAATATGTAATTTATTTAATGGTAAGTCAAAGAAAATTGAATCTCCAACTTTGTAATTTCTTGAGTTGTCTAATAAGAAATTAATACGTCCTACGTTTTCAATTTCAACAACTAATTTACTTTCTTTTCCAAAGTTTTCTTGAACTACAACCTTACCTTTAAACATGTATCTTTGATTTCCGGCTTTAATAATGTAGTCTTCTGAACGAACTCCAACATTTAATGTTGAATTTGATCTGTCTTTGAATGAAATTTCTTTTACTTCTTTATTTGCAATGAATAATTTTCCATCTTTAAGTTCAGATGGGAATAATCCCATTTCTGGCATACCTAAGAAGCGAGCAACGAATTGATTTTTAGGCATGTTATAAAGTTCAAGTGGTGAACCTAATTGTTGAACTTTAGCTGTTGACATACATACGATAATATCTGAGATAGACATAGCTTCTTCTTGGTCGTGTGTAACGAAAACAGTTGTAATACCTAATGATTGTTGAATTTCTCTAATTCATTGACGTGTAGAAATACGTAATTTTGCATCTAAGTTTGAAAGAGGCTCATCCATTAAAAGAATTTCTGGTTTTTTAACAATCGCTCTAGCAATAGAAACACGTTGTTGTTGTCCTCCAGATAATCTTGTTGGTTTCTTTTGAAGGATTTTAACAATTTCAACACGGTTTGCAACTTCCATAACTTCATTGTGGATTGCTTTTTTAAGTGAAATATTATCTTTTGAAAGCTCTTTAATTTTTGCTTTATCTTCATCTGATAAGAAGTTTTTAAGTTCATTACTTCTTACTTGTTTCATTGTTTCTTTTAAGTGATATTTTAATTCTAAAGCTGATGATAACTTGTAGAAGTGTTTTTTAGCAACAAGAGGTAAATTTAAAGCATCTTTTTTTAATGTTAAATAATCATTGTTTGTTTTTAATGTGTTGCTAAATTCTTTTTTAGCAGCATTATACGCTTCTTGTTTTTCTTTTTTGATTAAAGCATATTCATCAACAATTTCTTTTTGTTTTTGAATGAATTTGTATCTTGTTAAAAGTTTTAAAACTTTTTCTTCTAATTTAACAACTAATTTTCTATCTTCAAGTACTAATTCTTCAAATTTAACAGACATTAATTCAGCAGCAAAATTGTTTAATTCTTTTGTTCTTTCTTCAATTGATTCATATGGCAATGGTTGATATTTAACAAATTTTGAAGGAACATTTTTTAAGATTTCTGCTTTAACTAATGTTTTTGGTAATAAGTTGTTATCTAAATCATTATTGTATTTTTCAGTAATTCTTAATAATTTTTCTTTAGAATCCTTACGTAATTTTTCATTTGTTTTTAAAACATTTTTTGTTAATAATGAAATTTTTGATGTTTCGTGAACTGAAGCTAATTTATATTCAGTGTGAGCTTTTTCGTAATCTTCAACAAGTTGAGCATATTTTTTGTTAAGTTTGTGTGGTAATTCTTCTGAGATTACTTCTCACTTGTTAAAGGCGTCTCTTAAGTCTTGAATTTCGCTTTTTGTAGCACCTAATTTTTCTAAGTATAAAATTTTGATTTCATTACGAGCTTTTTCTCTTTTTAAGAATGTTTTAAATTGTCAGTTAAAATCATTTTTTAATGGGAAAGCAATATTAGCATAAACACTTAAGTGTGGATAAAGAGCATAGTTTTGGAAAACAAAACCAATTTTTCTTTTTTGAGGTGTAAAATCAGTAACATCTTTTCCTTTGAAAAGAATTTTACCTGATGTTACTGTTAATAATCCAGCAATAGCGTTTAATGTTGTTGTTTTACCTGATCCAGATGGTCCTAAAAGTGTTACTAATTTTCCTTCTGGAATCTTGAAACTAACATTGTCAACGGCTAATGTTTCACCAAAGTCAATATTTAAGTTCTTTAATTCAATTGCTGGTAAATCAACATTAGTACTTTGATTGAATTCATTATAGTAATTTGAGATTTTTTCTAAAGATACTTGATCTAATTTAACAGCTTTTTCTTTTAAAGCATTGATAATTTTCTTTAAGATAATCATTGAATTTCCTTTCGATTATTTTTCTGTTATATAGTCATATACAGTATTTTCTTTTGTAGTTTTTTCTCAGTAGAATGGTGTTCATTCACTATTATTTTTAATTAAATAAATATTTTGTGAAGCAACGTAAGGATTTGTAAAGTAATTAAAGATACCTTTATTATTTTGAATTGCTTCTTTAAATGCTTTTGCAATTAATGGGTAAACATTGTATTCATAAGAGTCGGTATCTTTTTCTTTGAATTTTGCTTCTCATGTTTGATTTTTATATGGTAATGAATGTCCAGCTCTAACAATTTCTGTATTGTATGAATATTTGTAGTTTTCACCAAAGAAAACATCTGCTGTTATTCTTCCGTATGTATCTTGTCCATTAACAAAACCAATAAATACATCTTGCCCAAATTTAGAACCATTACCTAAAAGTGTTTCGGCAAATTTTGTTGCATGTAATGCAAACGAATATTCAAATGCTGGCGATGTAATTGAACCAGATTTATTATTACCAACAGCTTTTTCAGGTGTATCAATTCCAGCTAATCTAATTTTGTATGATTTCCCTTGGTCAATTTTTACAGTACCTACTTGTTTTGTTTCGTTAGCTGTAACTGTTACTGTATCTCCATCTGAAACATCAATAACTGTTGCCCTAAATCCTCGTGAACCAAATTTTTCATTTGTAAATGAAATATTTGTTGCTTTAAAGTTAGATTCATCTGAGTTTATAGGTAAATCTTTAAGCATTGGTTTTAAAGGTGTATCATGTGAATATTCGATATTTAAATGTTCTAAGGATTTAATTAACTTATCATTTAAAAAAGCATTGTATTTAAATGAATATAGAGTCTTAATTGAACTGATTGATTGTGCAAGATACTGATCATCATGACTAACACCTTTTTTACCTAAGTTTCCTAAGTTAAGGTGTTTTTGTGCTCCTGCAAGTTTTAATGTTACAACTTGTCCATTTAGTCCGATTGTAACTTCTTTAGGCAACCCAGTAGATTTTGATTCATCTACGAAAATTTTATTTCCTGCTGGTTTTGCTAATTGAATTTTATTAGCATATTTTTCATTTAAAAATTTATTAATTCTTTCTTCTAGTAATGAAATTGCTTTGTGATATTTAACTCTTTTTCCTGAGTCAGTTTTAATCCCTCTTGCAAATAAAGTATATTTACTTTCTTTGTCGTCAAAACTTAATTTGGCATTTTGCATTCTAATTGTTAAAAACTCATCATTACTAATTTTATTATCAGAATAAATTAATTTTTCGTTTGAATAAATTGGAAATGAATCACTTGATTCAACCAATTCTTCTTTTGAAGTGTCAATTTGTTTACTTGAGTTTGGTGCACTACATGAAACAACACTTCCGAACACACCTATTGTTGAGATGCTTGATAAAAACAATAAGAATTTCTTTTTGTTACTTTTCATTCCTCTCCTTATAATGTGAATTTACTAAAATAATAATAATAATAAATATAATTTGCTTTAACAAATTATATTTATATTGCATTATAGTTTATTAATTATTTTTGACCTTCTGTAAGGTATTGTACAAAGCTTTCAAAACTGTTTCCTGATGTTTTGTTTACAATGTTTGATTGTGTTGTTTCTCAAGCTGTAGCAATTTGTTTTCTGAATGCATCGGCATTAACACCAGCTGGTTCTTCAAATACAACATAATTGTCATCTAATGATGAAGCCTTAAATTCTTCGTAAGCAATTTTTAAGTATTCATTTTTTCCATAAATTGATTGACCATTTTTTGTATTTAAATCAGCTGTTGCTGTAATGTAGCTTGCACTTTTTTGAAGTTGGTCAAGCGCTGTGCTTTTTGCTTTACCGAATGTAATTTCTTTTTTAGATTCTAATAATCATTTTACGAAAGCTCTTGTTGCATCTTCATCTTCGTTATTTGATTTAATACCAATTAATGATGGACCTTGTGCAAATAAAACTTTTTTACTGTCTGTAGGTAATCATTTGCTTGGTGTAGCATGTGAAACTAATTCGTTTTGGTTTAATAATCCTGTATCACTTAATGATTTATAAGTAATTCCAGCAGCTTCTAAGTTTGTGTTTCCTTCTCTAACATTTGCTTTACCTTTTTCTGCAACATCTTTAATAGCAACTAAAAACACTTCTTGTTTGTTATTATTAACTAATGCAATAACTTCAACTTTATCTGAACCAACTTTTTTCATTGCTTCAAATCAACTAAGTTGTTTTGGATCTGCCGAAGCAGGATTTACAAAGAAGTTTAATGAAGTTTGAGCTGCTTGCAATGCTGTAATTTTTTGTTCATCATCAGTGTTTTTTAATTTATATGTATATGGAGGAAGCGCTTCAACACGAGATGCTCCAAAAATACTATTTTTGTACTTTCCGACTCATGCTAATGAACCTTCAGGGGCTTTATCATTATCTGTGAAAAAGTTTGGTGCAGCCTCAAATTCATATTTTGTTTCTGTGTGTTTTAAAACTGAAACTGCGTCACCTTGCGCTTTAAAGTTATGGAAGTAACCAGCTGTTGAACCAATAGAAAATGCAAACTTGTGTTTTGTTTGATCATTTGAACTATATTGCCCTGATGGGAATGCATATGTTGAACCACTTCTAAATGCTTCTGTAAACTTAGTGTAGATTTTTTGTGAATTAATATATGCATCACCATCTTTTTGTCTAATTGATGAATAGTTAACTTTGATTTTGTTATCATTATTTGAAACTGTTTGTAGCATTTTGTCTGGATTTGCTCCAATTGCAGCATATAATGCTTGTTCATAAACTCCAGTCATGTCATCAATACCGAAAACATGAACATCTGAGTCAAGTCCTTTACTTGATATTTCGAACATTTTTTGAGCAATGTTAGCAAAATCTAAAAGTGATGTATATGAATCAAAAATTGATTTAGAAAGTTTGAAGCCTGTTGCTTTATATTCTTGTAATACTGTATCAATTGTTGCGACTGGTGCACCTCATAATGTTTCAACTGTAGTTGCATCATTTGCACCTTTTGCAATAATGTCCTCAAAGAAAGTGTTTGACTGATCTTCTGTCTCGAACACAACGCCATGATCTCTCA
This sequence comes from Mycoplasmopsis edwardii, assembly GCF_900476105.1. NCBI lineage: Bacteria > Bacillati > Mycoplasmatota > Mycoplasmoidales > Metamycoplasmataceae > Mycoplasmopsis > Mycoplasmopsis edwardii. Next base: position 218,772 of record NZ_LS991951.1, on the reverse strand, counting down.
TTGTTTTTAAAATGTATCCTAATACTGGTGAGTTAATAGCTAATACTTTAGTACTTTTGAAGATTGGTAAAACATATGTAGATTTTTTATTAACGTTTTCAATTGAGTTATTAACTGCTGCAAAACCTTTGTCGAAGTAGTCGACGTCAACATTGATTGAGTCATCTAATGAGTTAAAGCTTAAAAGCATATCTTTTTCAGCTAATTTGGCAGCAACTGTTGAGTAGTTAACGATTAAGTTGAAGAATGTTTTTTCATCTTTAGATGATAACCCTAATCCAACTTTTTCAGCACCAACTTGATATCCTGAACCAAGAACTTTATGAACAACTTTTTTTGCTAATGGAGAAATTCCTAATTCTTTGTATTTAGCAGCTTTTTCTTCATCAGTTTTAGTTGAGTCATTTTTAACTGCAAGCATTTGATCTACTAATTTGTTGTATTCTTCTAAAATACTTTTAATTGTTCTTGCTTGTGAACCGCTTTCTGAGAAAGTTGTTGCTAAAACGATTTGATCTTTAACTTCTTGTGCGAAAAGTCTATTTGTTTCTGTTGAAGCATCAAGTCTCTCGAAGTAACCAGGTTTTGTTTCATCCATGATTTCTTGAATTTTTGTTTTAATTGCATCAATATCTGAAAGAGTTTTTAAATTTGCAATTTTTGCTTCAATTGCTTCTCTTTCTGATTCAGGAAGTTTCTTTGAAAAACTTTCAAGTTGATCTTTGTATAATTCAATTTGACTTTCTGAAAGCCCTGCTTGACTTGGTGTACAAGAAATAGCACCTGCAACTAATGCTAAAGAAGCTACACTTGTACCGGCTAATAAGTACTTTTTAATTTTTTTAGACATATTTAAGTCTCCTTATACTAATAAAATTCTCTTATTTCAAATAGTTTTTTATTCTTTAAAAAACAAGAAATTACAAAACAAGTTCATCTCATAATTTCTATTTATATTATATTAGAAATACTCATTTTGCTTAATTCTTGGTTAAATAAAATATAAAAAATGTGGAAAGTTTCCACATATTTTAATAAAGTTAATTTTATAACTATTTTTGTTTAAAATTTTATCTTTCTAAATCAAGGTCAAATAGAATTTCTGTTTTTTTAGCCATTTTTTCTAATGTTTTTAATTCATTATCAAACTCTGGCTGTTTGATAAATTGTTCATAATCATTTCTTGTAGATCATCTTTGTAAAATTACAATTTTATCTTTTCCTTCAAGACCATATTCAAATGATAAGTTTGTTTCTTGCATTCTTACTTTTTGAGTAAAAATGTATAAATAATCAATAAATCCTTTTAATTTTTCAGGATTGATTATATATTTAAATGATTTGGAATATATCATAATTACCTCTTAATTCTTTCAAATAACATGAATTGTTCATGTTGAATTTTATCTGCAAATTTATTGAAGTTTAAAATATCTTCAATTTTAAGTTCACTAAGACCTAATGCCTCTTGAACTTCTTGCATTTTTTGTGGTAAAACAACTTGTAAACATGTGGCCACTGCATAAATACCGTTTAATAATCTAACTAAAACTTCTTCAAGCCTAATTAAGTCTTCTTTTAAAGTTCATGGTTTTGTTTCATCAATATACTTGTTTAGCGCATTTGATAAACTAATTGCATGTTTTAATGCCTTATCAACTTTTAATTCGTTAAACTCTTCAATGTATGAATCTAAGTTTTCTTTGATTTTGTTTTCTATTTCGGAATCTAATTCATTGTTGCTTTCTGTGTAATTTAAAGGTGTTTGATTAAATGAATTAAATTTCATTTTTAATGTTCTAGATACTAAGTTACCAAAACTATTAATTAAATCTGAGTTGATAATATCAACAAATCTTTTTTCATCAAAAAGACCATCCTCGCCAAAATTAATTTGAGAAGCTAAAAAGTATTTAATCATTTCTGGGTGATACTTAGATAAAAGTTCATATGGATCAACAACGTTGTTTAATGATTTAGACATTTTTCTACCTTGGTCATCTAAAATTCAACCATGTGATTGCACTCTTGTTGGTTGTTTGATGTTTAAAGCTTTAAGAAAAATTGGTCAATAAATCATATGAAATCTTGTGATTTCTTTACCAACTAAATGGATAACTTCAGCGTTTTCGTCTTGTCAAAAATCTAAAAAGTTCTTTGAAGTTGGGTTTTCAACATCATATTCTAAAGCTGTTATATAGTTGCATAATGCATCTAATCAAACATATAAAGTATGTTTTGGATCTTCTAAAACCCTAATTCCTCAGTCAATATTAATTCTTGTTACTGAAAGATTTTCAAGCCCTGCTTTAATAAAGTTAGTTAAAATTTCATTTTTTGTTTTGTGTGGCATTAATCAGTTTGGGTTTTGATCAATATACTCTTCAAGTCATGGAACAAACTTTTGCATGTCAAAAAAGTAGCTTTCTTCAGACACGATAGTTAACTCTTTATGACTAACAGGATGATAAAGTTTACCATCTTTTTTGAGCGCTTGAGTCTCTGTTAAAAATTCTTCATCGCTAACTGAATACAATCCTTTATACTCATCTTTATAAATAAAACCATTTTTTAAGAAGTAGCTAAATATTTTTTGAACTCTTTCTTTATGATCTTTATTGCTTGTTCTTCAAAAATAATCATAATTAATGCCAAAATCTTTTCACATTTGTATAAACTTTGCAGAAAGTTCGTCTACTAATTCTTGTGGCTTTTTACCTAACTCTTCTGCTTTTTGTTGGATTTTTAAACCATGTTCGTCACTACCAGTAAGCATTTTAACTTCATAACCTAAAAGTTTTTTGAAATTAGCAATTGTTCAAGCTAATGTAGTTGTATATAAATGCCCAATGTGTAAATTACCACTAGCATAGTAAATTGGTGTCGTAATATATGATCTTTTTTTCATATCTCTCCTAAACTTTAATTGGTTTGTATAATTCTTTGACTTCTGGTAAGTAGTCATGATTTAATTTATCATTATGATCATGTAAATAAATGTTTTTAAGAAAATGTGTTCCTGAACCAGTTTGATATCTTGCTTCTATTAATGCAAATTTTGGTTTTTCAGTTAATCTTGTGTATACATATTGAATTCTTTTTGGTTCGAATTTATATTTTCTTAAAGCAACAAATGCATCAATCGATCTTTCGATTGGTAAAACAATTGTTAAGAAACCTTTTTGTTCGATAATTTTTGAGCATCCTAAAACTAATTCATCAAGAGTAAGCATGATTTCATGAGTTGCAATGAGCATTTCTTGATTAACATCTTTTTTGATTTTTGATTTATCAGCTTCATAAAAAGGTGGATTGCAAAAAATACTTTGGTATTTTTTAGCAGTGTTTTTTGTGTGTATTTTTCAAAATTCTTTAAAGTCTTGATTAATAATGTTAATTTGATCTTGCAAGTTGTTTAACTTAACATTTTCTATTGCAAGTTCAGCAGCTTTTTCTTGAATTTCGACTGCATCAATTTTTAATTCCTTATTTCTTGCAGCAACAAAAATTGATAAAGCTCCATTATTAGCACCAATTTCAAGTGTTCTCTTGATTTTGGAATTAAGGTAAATAAAGTTCCCTAATAAAATTGTGTCTACTGAATAATTAAACATTTCTTTATCTTGATATATATAAAGATCTGAATCAAATCCTAAAGAATTCTTTTCAAGTTTTCTATTTTTTAAATTTTCGTTTGTTATCATTTTTATCATTTTTCTTTAAATTATTTTTTCTTGCATCAAATGGTTTAGATTTTGAAGCAATATAGTCTTGATATAAATCTTCTAAAGAACAATCAACTTTACCTTCAACAAGATCAGTTCCTAAAATCACAACATTAACAAAATCACCTAATTTAAAGGTTCTTTTGCCATTTGATAAAGTTGTTAAAGTTTCATTTGCTTCATAAACTCCGTCAACTAATGTTGTTTTATGAACTAAGCCACTTGCTTTAAATTCAAATTCAACAAAGAAACCAAAAGGTAAAATGCTTAGAATTTGTGCTTTATAAACTTGACCAACTTTGTTTTTTAAGAATTCAGCAAATTTTAAATCATTTACATTTCTTTCAATTTGCACTGCTTTTTGCTCAGCTTTTGTATTTAAATCACCATAAGTAGTCATATTTTCAACAAACTTGTCATATAGATCAAAGTTTTTGTTTAAAACTAATTCTCTTAAAACTCTATGTATTACTAAATCTGGATATCTTCTGATTGGACTAGTAAAGTGGCAATAAAATTCAGATGCAAGTCCAAAGTGACCAATATTTTGACTTGAGTATACAGCTTTTTGCATTGTTCTCAAAAACATTAATTTTACAAAATCATCATCACGAACTGTTTTAATGTTTTCAACAAATGAAGCAAATGATTTTGGAGTAATGTTATTAGCATTAAGTTTAATATTTTTGATATCAATTGCTGATAATGAGTTTTTTAAATTTGTTAATTTAAGTTCATCAGGTGATTCATGGATCCTATATAATGCTGGTAGTTTTTTATCAAATAAAAACTTAGCAATGGTTTCGTTAGCTCTAACCATGAAGTCTTCGATTAAAACTTCTGAAAAACCACGTTGGTTAATAATAATTTCTTTAACTGAACCAAACTCATCAAGTTTAATTTTAGGTTCAGAAATTTCAAAATCTACATAACCTTGATCAACTTTATATTTATGTAAAACTAAACTTAATTCTTTAGCTTTATTCAACATGTCTTTAAGTTCTCTAGTGTCTTTGTGTCCTTCAGCATTACCTAAATCATTAGAGTTATAGAATTTATCAACTTGTTTATATGTTAAACGGAATTTACTTTCAATAATACCTTGGAAAACATTTACATTTACATTGTTACCTTGGGTGTCAATTTCCATTTCGCATGCCATTACAAATCTTTTCTCATTTGGGTTTAATGAACAGATACCGTTTGATAATTCGACAGGGAGCATCGGGATAACTCTATCAACTAAATAAATACTTGTCCCTCTTTTTAAAGCTTCATCATCGATTGCTGTTCCTTCTTTAACATAGTATGAAACATCGGCAATATAAACTCCAAGAAGATAATTTCCGTTAGCAAGTTTTTCAACATAAATAGCATCGTCAAAATCCTTGGTATCATCACCATCAATTGTAACAATAATTCTATTTGTTAAATCAACTCTATTATCTAAAAGTTCATTATCAATTGTTGATGGAATGTTAGCTACTTCTTTATCTAACTCTTTCGGAAATCCGCTTGGTGCCTTAATATTTTCTAAATAATATTTTACATACACCATTGGATCCGCTTCGTTTGTGATAACTCTATCAAGTTGAATTAAAATATTTTTGTTTTCGTATTTAACAATTTTGGCAACTACTAAGTCATTAAGTTTTGTTTGAACTAAACTTGAAACAATTGTTCATGTAAAACCTTGAAACCTTGCGTCAACAGGAACAAAATATGTATTTGAATTCTTTTCTTTAATGAATCCTTGAATTTCTTCATTATTTCTTTGGACAACTTCAACAATTACGCCGTCAAGTAGTTTTGCATCTTCTTTAGTATTTTCATAAAGATTAACTTTAACTGTGTCATTGTGTAAAGCTCCATTAAAATTAAAGTTTTTTATATATGCACTATTCTTTGTGTTATTTACTTCGTCAATATCATAATCCACGAATCCAAAAGTTCCTTTAGCAGAAACTTGTAAGTTACCTACAATAGTATCTTTTAAAATTGGGGCATAATATTCATCTTTATTGTTTTTAAAAACCTTATATTGTTTTTGTAATACTGATAATAAAGATGTTAATTCTTTGTTATTTGATGGCGAAATTCTAAAATACTTTGCAATTTCTAAAAAAGTTCTTGATTTTGCTTCACGAATATACTTTAATATTTTTTCTTGATTCATGTTTTAAATAAAAAGTCTAATTAATAATGATGTTCCTAATAAGATAAAACCAAAAATCATCATTGAGTATTTTAGAACTTTCTTAACTCCTCTTTCTTTTGATACTTTAAATAAATCTAAATCACCACTACCTACTAATGCTCCTGAAAAACCATTTGAATCTGGAGACATTAAGAATGAAACAATAATAATGAAAAAACTAATCATAATTAAAACAACTGTTAATATTGACATATAAACCCCTTTATATTTATTAATAAATATATTTATTAAAATAATACCACAAAAATGACTCTTTTTAATATAATAAATACATGAAATTAAAAAATATATATAAAACATTGTGGACTTTATCATCAACACCTTTAATGTTTGCCTTTGTTGCTTGTGCACCAAAACAAGCTGAAAAAGTTAGTTCACAAACAAGTTTTTCAGACAAAAATGTTGCTTATGCTTTTAATAATTTCCTTTATGAAACAAGAAAGATTCTTGCAGTTGAAATTACTAAATTCTTTAAAAATACTCAAAATAAAGACAAAATAGAAAACTGAAAACAGTCTCAAAGTGAAATTATTGAACTTTTAGAAAGTTTAAAAGATGATAAAAAATTCGATGAAAACTCAACTAAAATTATAAAAAGTTTTAGTGATCAACTTACTGTAAAAGACCTAAAAGATGTTGCAAAATTTAGCTTATTAAATGATTTCGGAAGAAAGTGAATTGTTGATATTTTAAGTCCGGTAAGCCAATTAATTAAAATACCTGAAGATACACGTAACAAAATTGGAAAAATTATTGATTCATTTGTAAACTTTGCAACTGTTTTCAGATCTAATTTACAAGTTGATTATATTAATTCAAAAATTAGTTTATTAAAACAAGAAAGTGAAGTTTTAATCCTACAAAATAATATTAAAAGTTTTAAAAATGAACTTTCTGTTTATTATGAAAAAGAGAAATTTAGTTCATTTTTACAAGATAGTGAATTGATCAAAAAATTTAATAACGAGTCATTAGAAATAATTAAAACATTTGATGAAAAATTAGCTAAATCTTATTTTTCAGAAAATTTACCAAGCGCTTCAACAAAATTCAGTTTAATTAATACTAATTTATTTGATAAAAAGCTACAAATTCAAGAAAATCAAACATTAAATGTTGCATTTAATAATGTTGAATCATTAAAAGAAATTTTAAAAGAAGAAACTCAAATTAAGATTTTAGATAAGTTTTATGATAGTTATAAAAATCTTTTATTCACTTCAATTGAAAATAATTTAATAGCTAGTGATTTTGTTAGTGTGACTTTAGTTAATAATAATTCAGAAAGTGAAGCTAAAGTTGTTTTATATAATAAAAACAAATCTACAAAATCATTTGATTTAGTTGAAGATGATGCGCCAATTAATTCAGATGAAGATCAAGCATCAACTGAAAATATGAGCACAATTAAAAAGCTTTCTTCACTTGTTCCAAGTGATGTAAATCATATAATTAAATTAACTTTACCAATTAACAAAGATGTACAAAATAAAATTGGGTTCGAAGTTGTGAATAATGATATCTCAAAAGAACTTAATTCTATTAATTTAGGACTTTATCAATTTAATAGATTATTAGTTAAATCTGTATTAGTTGAAAACAACACAATTAAAGTTGATTTATCTCCTTCATATGATTTAGAGTCAAATAAAGTTATTGATGATAATTCATTTGATGTTATTTATAATCAAAAATATGCATTTATTACTGCATTGCCGCAAATTCAACTTGCTAATGAAATTGATTTTGATATCTACTTCGCCTTAAGCGATGAAGAATATCAAAATCTATTTGGAAAAAGATTAAATTCATTAAATTATCCAACATTAAATGTAAATAATGCTTCTAGCCAAGAAGATAAAGATGCAGCTCAAAAACAACATGATGATTTTGAAAAAGCGAAAGAAACTTTAATGAAAGAAATTAGGTTAGAAATTAAATAACAAAAAACCATGCTTAGCATGGTTTTTCATTTTAATTATTCTTCAATAAACATATATCCATCACCTTTTTTAAGGTCAATGATAGAGATAAATAATTCGCTGTTGATTTTCTTAGTCACTTCGAATAAACCTGCAGCATCTAGATATTGAGTATTAGTAACAATCATGTGTTGCACTTGTCTTGAATATCCACCATAAACTTTGTGCACAGAGAAAGTATAAACCCTGTGGGATGCTTTATTGATTTGTTCAATTAACTCAAATGGATTGGTGCAATATATCTGAGTTTGCACAAGTTTATATTTTGGATAAGTTAAGTTAACAAATATTGCGTTAACTAAAATTAAGAAAATACCTGCAATTAAGTTCGGATTAAAGAATAAATCAAAACCTCATGGTGAATTAAGTTTCATTAATTCTTTGATACCATCCGGCATATCTTGATTATGATTTATAAAGTTTGAGATCGCTAATGATGAAGGTACATAAGTACCTAAAACATTGGCAATAAATAATGAAACAATATTTAAGATAAAGAACACTGAAGCAATATCTCTTGATTTAACTTTTGCTTCATACATTCCATAAATATCAAATCCACCAGTTGAACCACCGATAATCAATGTTGCAACTATTGCAAAACTTTGGATAAGAGCTGATGAAATTGCATACAAGAAAATAGAAACTTGTTTAAAGTTATCAGTTGGATTATTTCATAAAACAACTTTAATATTACTTTTTCCTAAAAATGCAAAGATATTTTCAACACCATTAGCAACCGCTGGATTAGCATCTAAGTTAGCAAAGACAAAGACTTTATCAATTCCTGGAATTGATGCAAATGCAAGACCTGAAAATGAATAAAAGAAGATAAAGTAAATATTTCAATATGTGAAATGTTTACTAATTTTAAAATATGACAAAATGAATAATGGGATATTTAATAAAAAGAAAATAACCCAGAAGGCGATATCAAACAAGGTTTTGCTTCCTGTTGTATAGTAAAGTAAGTTCCCGATTGCTTGACCAAGCGATTCAATTCCTAAAGCATATAAACCAACATTTTGTAAGAATAAAACCCCTAAAAATGATGCAATAATTGCAATTAGCGCAAGCACTATCATTTTTTGGTATGGTTTATGGATTTTGTATAAAAAACCTAAGATTAAAATTGATGTTTTAATCTTTCTTCTTGAGTATCGTGGTGCTTTAGTTTTCATTACTAAATTATATATGATATCAGCTTTATATTTAAGATAAATTTAGTTTTTTCGCTTATTTTTGAACTTCAATTCAAATGTTATTAACTTTATTTTATAAAAAATAAAGCCACCTTAATGGTGACTTTAAGTTTAATTAATGTTGAAATTGTAATTTTTGAGCTAACACATTTGTGTAAAGTTTTTTTACTTCGCTGTAAAACACAAGAGTAAATCCAAGTAAAATTGGAATTAATCAGTAAATGTAATTGTAGTTTGCGATGTTTGAGATTTCAGCCATTTTAAAGACATCTCTAACACCTGGTACAAATGCTGCAAATAAAACACAAATTGTTGAGAATGAACTTGCTAAATAAACAAGTTTATATTTAGCAATACTTGAAACAAAAATTGAGTTTTTACTCATTAAGTTTAATGAGTTTAAACTTGCTCCAACACCTAATGTGATAAACATTGCTGTTGATGTTAATCTAATAAAATCATCGCCAGTAATGCTTTGACTTTGAGTATAGAAACCTACAATTAAGTATGATACAACTGATGCTAAACTTAAAATGCTACTTTGGATAATTAATTGAACACCCATACCTCTTGAGAAAATACTTTCTGTTTTGGCAAAAGGTTTTCTTTTCATTACGTCAACATCATTTGGAGTCATACCTAAGGCAATTGCAGGTAATCCGTGTGTTAATAAGTTAATTCATAATAATTGTGAAGCTGAAAGAATAATTAAATCTTTTCCTTTAATAGAATCTTTGAAGATAAATGATAAAACAAATAATCCAATTAACATAACAATTATTTCTGTTAATGAAGAAACTAATAAGTTTAAAATAACTGATTTTATTCTGTCAAATGTTTCTCTACCGCTTTTAATACCTTTAACAATTGTTGTAAAGTTATCATCAGTTAAGATAACATCTGCAGCTTGTTTAGAAACATCAGTTCCTGTGATACCCATCGCAAGACCAACATCACTTGCTTTAAGTGCAGGAGCATCGTTAACTCCGTCACCAGTCATAGCAACAACTTCTTTGTGAGCTTGTCATGATTTAACAATTCTTAATTTATCTGAAGGGTTAACTCTTGCATAAACTGAAATTTTTCTTACTGTATTAAATAATTCTTCATCACTCATTTGCGCTAATTGAGCACCTGTGATGGCTAAATCGCCTTCTTGGTAAATTCCAAGTTCTTTTGCAATAGCAACTGCTGTTGTTAAGTGGTCTCCTGTAATCATAATTGGTTTAATACCTGCCTCTAAAGCTTCGTCAATACTTTCTTTAACCCCGCTTCTAGCTGGATCGATCATTCCAATGATTCCTAAGAATGTTAAGTCACTTTCATCTTCTAATGATAATGACTGTTTATCTTTAGAAACTTCTTTATAAGCAACCGCAATAACCCTATATGCGTTATTTGATCATTGTTCGATTGTTTGCATGTATTCAGGTTTTACATTGTTTGATTTAGATAAAATAACATCTGGAGCACCTTTAACAATGATGATGTTTTTATCTTTGTTAGAGTCAACTAAAATAGACATTGCCTTTCTATCACTATCAAATGGGATAGAATCCAATTTGTTGTGTGATAAGAAGAAGTTGTTTGCTGAATTTTTGTTTTGTAATCCGTAAATTAAGATTCCTGTTTCTGTTGGATCTCCAACTTCTGTATATTCACCGTTTTCTTTTAAAGTAACAGAAGCATCACAACATGCCACTAAGTATGATAATGCTTTTGAGTTGTCTGGTGTTTGATTACTTTCAACGTCTCAGAATTTGACTACAGTCATTTTGTTTTCAGTTAATGTACCGGTTTTATCTGAACAAATAATACTTGTTGAACCAAGTGTTTCAACAGCTGGAAACGCTTTAATAATAACGTTTTCTTTGGTCATTTTTGAAACACCAATTGCAAGTAAAACTGTTGTGAAGGTAATTAATCCTTCTGGTATCGCTGCAACTGCTAATGAAATACCTACAATTAAAGCACTTGAATAAGTGTTTGGTGAGCTTCAACCATTTTCGATTAAAACTGTATTTGTAATTATTAATTGTGAAATCGTTGTTAAGAATAATAAGATAACACCTGTGATACCAAATATTCTACTTAGTTTGTTTAATTTAAGTTGTAATGGTGTTAATTGCACTTCTTGAATTTCAATTAACTTATTAATTTTACCTATTTCAGTATTTAATCCTGTTTGCGTAACTAAGATAATACCTCTACCATTTGTAATATGAGTACCTGAAAATAAATAATTAGATCTTTCTCCTAAAGCAAGGTTTGTAACATCTAATTCTAAATTCACTTTTTTATCAACTGGTAATGATTCACCTGTTAAAGCCGATTCAACTGCTTGCAATGAGTATGCTTCAAGTAAAATACCATCAGCACTAACCGAGTCACCTGCTTCAACAATTAATAAATCGCCAGGCACAACTTTTAAAGAAGGAACAGAAATAATTTTTCCGTCTCTAATAACCTTGGCACTTAATTGATTATTTTTCTCGAGCGCTTTAACAGCTTGATCACTTTTAATCTCTTGATAAGTACCTAAACAAGAGTTAAGAATAATAACAACCAAAATAATAAATGGTTCAACGAAACTAATGATGATATCTTTAGTTTCAGGTTTATGACTTGAACCAAATGTTTCATAAAATGCAACACTTAAACTGAATGTTGCTGCGATTAAAAGTAAAATAATCATGAAGTCTTTAAATTGTGAAAAGAACACTTTAAAGATATTGATTTTTTTATCACTTCTAATTTTGTTTTCACCATATTGAGCAAGCGCTTCTTGCACTTGTTTTTTTGTTAAACCAATACGGTTTTTAACATATTCTTCATTAATATTTTTTATCATTTTTTCCTTTCTATGAAATTTTAAAGGATTTTTGACTTTATTGAAATTAAAGTTCAGAAAATTATATGAATAATCGGCTCATTATATGAATTTAAAAAACACATCAAAATAAATAGGGAAAATTTTTTCGGACACTTTAATCCTATTCGAATTCAATTCTTGGATTTAACCAAAAATTGAATTCGAATAGGATTTTGTTTTATACTTTTGCGCTTGACTTGTCTAATCAATAGGATCAGAAAAGTGTTAAAGTGTATAAAAAATCACCGTTTACTTGAACTTGGTTGACAATTCAGTTTTTTACACACAAATGTAGTATGAAAAGTTTTCACAAAAAATATATGATATTACCCAATATGAATAGCACATTTCTGACTTTGGTTATAATATTATTAAGAAAGGGGAAAATAAATTTTTATTTTATATCAGTTATCAAATTTAAGTTTATTATGTACAAAAAAAGATTTAAAAAATATATTAAATAACAATAATCCTAATTATGCCAAAATTATTCAAGGAAGTACTGTTTTAAAATTTTATAACTTATTAAAAAGGAAAAATAACGATATTGATTTATTAATTTTTAACAAATATGATATTAGAATTTCGCATCTAAATTCATTGTTTTTTAATGATATAAAACATATTCAAAAAATTATTATAGAAAAGAATTTAGGATTTTATCCAAAGTTTCTGATTCCAAAAATAGATGATGTTAATATTGAAGCTATATTTGTAAAATCAATTAATGAAAATTGATATCAAAAAATTAAGGAAATCATTTTAAATGTAAATAGATTAACTAATAATATAATTAATTTTAATGAATTTGAATTAACTTTTGATGAAATTGATTTGTTAACTGATTATATACATAGGAGGTGGTTACTAATGGAATCTATTGTTTTTTATCTTGAAAGATGGTTAAAAAAGAAAAAATTGACTTTAACTTTTATTATTTTCATATATGTTAATTTCTTTTTATTAATCATTTTAGGATTTTTAATACCGTTTCAAAAATCAAAGACTAATGAATATACACAAAAAATTATTGAAATTTTCTTATTTTATATACAACCCATTTCGTTGGTTATTGCGGCTAATTTATTAGTTATTTGTTTATTTTTTGCATATAAAAGCTATAAAAGTAATGCTCAGGGTTTATCTGATGAAGAATTTGATAAAAATTTTAAAGAACCAAAATTTCCTTCATATTTTAACTTATTATTATTAAAATATCTCAAACAAATAGATATATCGTTAGTTAATAATGAAATCAGAAAAGACATATATACTACAACAAAAAGAAATAACTTTATATATTTATTATTGTCTTTAATTGTTGCACTTTTAATAGATATTTTATTTATCGCTATTTTCATTAATTGGTTCAAACATTTCATTTCCATAGCTGAAATCAATAATATATTTTTATTCACAATGATTGCTATTATATCAATCACAGTTTTAATAATATTCATTTCAAAATGATTCATAATAAAAAAAGTGAAAAAAATATTTAAAATCAATAAATAGGAGTCTTACATAAAAAGGTAGTATTCAAACAAAGAAAACATTGGCTCAAAAAGTCAATGTTTTCAAAATACAAAGTCAAGCACAACATTGATTTTGCATAAAAAATATTAATTAGAAAAGTCATATGCAAGTTAAACATGCATATGACTTTTTTATGTATCCTATAATAAAATAATTGTGCAAAAATAAGAAATGATACATTAATATTTTAAAGAAAAATTTAGAAAAATGAATCTGTATTTTTGATCAATCAAAGAAAGAAAATAAATATACTCATTATGAGATTGCTGAAAATATTGATGCCATTTGAAAGTTTCAAAAAATTAGAACTAACTAGAAATTTGCAGAAAAAACAAATGGACATTGATTCAATTTATAATGCTTTTTTTGAAATTAGTCAAGGTATATCAATTCAAAAAAGTATCTAAAAAAATAAAAAGAGACATGATAGCAATAAAAAACGAAATTAATCTTATAACTAGCAAACATTCTAAAGATTTATTAAAATATCAAAAATTTCAATGTAACAATTGTTTTAAAAAAGTCACTAAGGTTAAAGTTCTAGACCGGGAAAACCATTCAGACACTTCCGTGTGATTTTTCCTAGTCTATCTTTTGCAAAAAATAACTTTTTTATTAATTTAGTTTTTTTGCAAGAAAAAATTTTTTAAAAATGTCCTGTAAAAACAGTATTTAAATTGAATGATAAAGTATAAAAATAAATTATTGATAAAACTTTTATCACTATTATATAGAGATAAAAGTTAGTTTTTCCATGACAGAATTCCCTCATATTTTACTCTAATAAAAAAGAAGATTTACTTGTTTTTTGGGTTTTTGGTTTTCGAAAAGTATATAATTAAATTATCAAAAAAACGAAAGGAATTAATATGAAAAAAATACTTATAAAAATTAAAAATTTAGATGAAATGGAATTTGAACTTCTTGAAAATGCACAACCTGGTGATTTTATTTCATTAAAAGAAATTTTAGATGCTGGTTCAAAAGAAATAACTAGTTATATATCTAAAGCTTCAAATATTATTTCAAGAGCCAAAGAAGAGGAAATATATAATAAGGCACAAGAACACTTTTCAAAAAAAGTTACTGAATCAAAAGAATATAATGATTTAATCATTAAATTTGAATCAGAAAAAAATGAGTTATTAGAAAAGCATCAATCTTTATTAAAAGAAGAAATTGAAAAAAATACAAAATTATTATCAACAAAGTTCAATGCAGATTTAAATGAAGCTTTAAGAAAAGAAAGAGAACTTATAGCTACTAAAAAAGAACTTGAATTTAATGATATTCAAAACAAGATAAAAAATCAAGCAGAATTACTTTCTCGCAAAGAGAAAGAATTTAATGAAAAAGTCTCTTTATTAAAAAAGGAAAATGATGAGAATGAAAAAAGATTTAATTTAAATAAAAAACTTGAAATGCAAGAAAAAATTTCAAAGTTTGAAACAGAAATAAATACGTTAAAAGCTCAAGTGTCAAATCATAAGCAAGAAAAAGAAATGGCTCTTTTATATCTTCGTAAAGAACTTGAAGATAAAATAAATATGTTAAATGCGAATTCATTATACAAAGATGAAAAAATAAAATTCCTCGAGGAAGAGAAAAATAATAAAGATAATATTATTAATGATAAAGTTGCAGAAATTAATAAATTAAATGGACAATTAATTGAAGCAAGATCAAAATCAAGTTGAAAAAACAATAATATTAAGACAATCGGTAATGAATTTGAAGATCACTTATTAAATATGCTTGAAGATTCTTTTAGTATGGATACAAGTATTAGATTTAATAAAGCAACACAAGCAATAAACGGCAGAATGCCAGATATTGTTATAGAGTTTCTAGATAAAAAAAATGAAGATAATGTAATCGGGAAATTAGTGATAGAAGCAAAGGCAAAATTAACAGAAGACGGTTCAAAGAAAAATGCGGAATTTTATGACAAATTAGCCAAAGATGTCAAAAATTATGGAGCTAATTTTGGAATATTGGTTACAGAATTGAACCCTGATGAGTCTATATTCATAAATTTTGCAAGAAACTATAATAATATTTTTGTTGTTAGAGACGTAACATTTATTTCTTTAGTCAAAATGTTAAGAATGCTTTTTGAAAAACAAACTGAAATTTCTTATAAAGAAATGAATTTTAAACAAAAAGAAAGAATAATAAAAGAGTTTGAAGAATTCTTCGATAAAAACATTAGAGAAAATTTTGAAAGACTACAAGAAAGATTATCAGATATTTCTAAATTTGCAGATACAATCAAGTTAGAGTCAGAAAAAATTAAAGATAAAATTAGAAATATAGAAGAAAATACAATTAAAAAAATTGATAAAGCTTTCCAAGAAAAGTTTTATAAACAAAACTTTTTACTTGATGTTAATCGAATAACACAAAATCAAATCGGCAATATTAAAGATATTTCAGAAGAAGTAACTGAAGAATAAAAAAGTTTTCTAAGATATTAGATCAGAAAAAACAAACGAACACTTTTTAGTATGGTAAAAATCATTCGGACACTTCCGGGTGATTTTTTCACACATTTAAAAGAATAATATTTATGAGATGTTTAAAAACAGGAGAATGAGTAAAAATCTTCAATGCATATGATGACTTCAAGAATCGCAGGATTAGAAATTTGAGTTTGAACAAATCTCTTTTTCAATTAGACAAAATTATTGGAATAAAGAATCATTAAAAGGAATGTTGAAAAAAGAAAAATGTATCATTTGAATATGAATATTCAGTCAAAAACTGGTAGAGCAAGCAAAAAATGTAAAGGCGTAGGGAGAAAGAAAAGGAAAGTTCTCGACTATACATGAATTGATACCCTAAAAGATGATGAAAAAGATGCGGTTATAAAATATTACTACATAATTTTTAATAAAAATAACATTGATCTTGATGTTAAAAATATCAAAAAAATAGAAAAGCTTTCATCTAGAAACATAGCAAAGATTCTATTAATAGCCAGATCAACATATTATGAAAAGTTAAAAGTTAAAAAATTAAAAAACAAAAACTTATTAAACACGAAGAAGTTATTCGTCAAAGTTTTACTGATAACAAAATGAGATATGGAAGAAGATTATCCAAATATTTATTTTTAACTTATAACATTAAAGTGAACCCAAAAACACTTGGTAACTATATGAAAAGATTAAATTTATTCACTTTTGTACGTAGAAAAAAGAGACAAAAAGAACATAAAAATACTAATGTTAAGTTTGCGGATTTGGTTCAAAGAGATTATAATTCAAAAAATAATATAATTTACGCAACCGATGTAACTTATATACCAGCACCAAAAGATATTAATCAAAATCATATTTATCAGATATAACTGATCATAAAACAAAGTTTGTAACATATGAAATATCATTAAATAATGATACTCAATTAGTTTTAAGTAATATTAATAATACAAAATTTAAAAAATAATTTTATTTTGCATTCAGATCGTGGTTCTGCATATTCTTCAATAGATTATATTGATAAAATTAAATCTTTAAACGGAAAGATATCAATGTCTAGAATTGGTAATAGTTTAGATAATCGTGAAATTGAGTATTTTTTTCGATACTTAAAAGCGAAATTTTTTTTGGCTTTTCTATGAAGTGTCATCAAATGAATTTTGATGAATTATCATACAAAATTAATGAATTTGTAAATTTATATAATTATAAAAGAATAAAAATGTAAAAACAAAATCCTATTCGGATTCAATTTTTGTTAAATCCAAGAATTGAATCCGAATAGGATCAAAGTGTCCGAAAAAATTTTACCTGTTTAGATTGTTGTTTTTTATTTTTTATGGTCTAATGTAAAGACCATCTGAATCTTTCATTAATCCTAATAAAGCAAGTATAAAGTCAATAAGTGCTATTATACCAAAACCGCCTGCTGTAAATAGTTTTAGTAGACCTAAAAGTGTTCTACCTGCATAAAATCTATCTATTCCTAATACTCCTAAGAAAAATGAAAGTAATACTAATGCTATTCAGCTTCTGTTTGATTTATTTCTCATTTTTGATTCTCCTATTTCCGTGTTTAATTTCATTTAAATTTTGATTTGGATTTTGTTTTAAAAAAGTTCCATATCTTGTTATTGTTCTTGTTGATACTTTAAATTTTGTACCATAAATAAAATTTTACTTTTAATATTAAAAAACTAATAAAAATAATTAAAAAATGAGTAGTCAAGATTTTTTTAATTTAATAAAATGTATAGATTTAAAACTATGTGTTTTATAAGGGAAAAAATACCATCTAACCACTTTTCTTATAAATGCACACAATAATTCTTTATACTCTTCAGCATTTTTTTAATTTTGGAAAAAATCATCTAAAGATAACGCTAATAAACTTTTCTTAATATAGTATTTTTAGTAATAATATTTAATAAATTTTTTTTAACATGAATGGGTATGATGAGTTTTGAGAATAAGTAAAAATATTATCATTTTTCACTAAATAATTTTTTAGATTAGAATAATCTTTAGTAAACATCTTTTTAGTATTAATTATTTATATATTGCTTTTTTATCAACTTACTTTATCAATATGTATACAAAAACTAACCAACAACTTGGTTAGCTTATATAAATAATTAACTAATTTTAATTTGTTTCTTTAATAAATATTTCTTGTGTCTATATGAATAATATCTTATTCCAAATCCTATTAAAATAAATACAAAATATCCAATAATTGTGAAGATTTCTGATGCGCTTATGCTTTCTCCTAAGATGTTAGGAACAAAGAATGTTAAAACTAAAAACCCTGCTCAAATAATACTTAAAAAATAAATAACTTGTTCTCAAAATGGTATTTTTTCAATTTTCTTTTTCTTTTGTAAAACAAAAGCGACAATGAATGTGAAAATATCTTCTACTAGCAATGCAACACAGCTCATATTGATAACAGCATCGAAGTAGTTTTCTTCACCAGGTTTTTGTGCCAATAAAACATATAATGATAATGAAATCATTGATATTAATGTAAATATTGCGACAAATATAATTGCCTTTTTATATTCTTGTTTTGAGTTGTGTTCGGAAAACATTTCGTGAATTAAATTATCTTCTGCTAAAGGAACAAGTTTTCTTGCTGTTGAAACAGTTTGAGTAATTTTATATCCGATATCATTTGATATAAATCCAATGATGAATAAAACCAAACCAAATGTACCTAAAGCAAGTGAATAATAATGGTAAAACTTATTGTTTATTGCTCCGCTTTGTTCAAGACCAAGCATAACTGTATAAACACCCATATAAAACACAAATATAGCACCAATTGCTGTTAGTAAAATTGTTCTAAAGTTTTTAAAGTGAACATCTTTGGTCATTGCAGCCATATCTTCAATTCCTGCAAAAGCAAAAATGAATAATAATGTGCTTGAGAAAATGGTTTTAGCTGAAATATTTTTTGTTGCTTCTAAACTTTGAGAATATCCATCTAACGAAATTTGAGTCATGATCAAAACAATACCAATGGCTAAAATTGATCATTTAACAATTGATGTTGCAAAAATTACTTTTGTACTTAGTTTTAATCCTAGTGTTGAAATAATTATTAATAATGCAAATATAACAACAGAAAGTGTTCTGATAATTCATAATATTGCAAGTTTGTTTGGGACATTTTCTCCTAAAATACCTTCAATAACACTTGATAAAAGTAATGGTGAAATCGAAGATAAAATTGGACTTTGTATAAATTGGTTTCACCCAATAAAGAAAATAAAGTTTCTTAAAAAACTTTTTTTCGTTCTTGTTGAAGTATTTTGTTTCGAATTATATTCCATTGAATAAGTGTTATTAGCAATATCATCATCAATATTTCTAGCAAAAGCGTATGATCCACCATAGTGATCGCTATACTTATTTGATAATCTAGAAAATACTAATGAAGTTCCTAAAACAGTTAATAAAGATAAAGCAATAACTAAGTAGCCTCAATATCCTAATTTTAAAACTGTGGTTATTGTTGATATAAAACCTAAACCAACAATAAAGTTAATAGTAAAAAATGTAAATGATTTAGCAGTAAAATGCTTATTCATTATTTAACTTTAATCTCTTTCAAATGTTTTTTATTCATAAAAATTACATCATAAATTTCTTCGTAATTTTTAACTGGAATATAAGTAATTGTTTTTTTGATTTCTTCGGGAATGTCTTTTAAGTTTTTAACATTTCCTTCAGGAATAAATACTGTACTAATGCTTTTTTGACTTGCTGCAAATGATTTCTCTTTTAAACCACCAATATCTAAAACTTTACCACGTAATGTGATTTCTCCTGTCATACCATATTTTGATGGCACAGAGAATTTTTTAAGCGCTGAGATTAATGCTGTTGTAAATGTTACACCAGCACTTGGTCCATCTTTTGGAACCGCACCTTCTGGAACGTGGATGTGAATTGTGTTTTTATCAAAATCAAACTCTTCAATACCAAATCTACTTGCATTTGATTTAACATATGATAAAGAGATTTGCGCAGATTCTTTCATAACATCTTTTAATGAACCAGTAATTTTGATTTCCTCTTTACCTGGGTAAATATTTACTTCGATTTGTAAAGTTGAACCACCATATGAAGTATATGCTAAACCATTTACTGTACCTGGTTTTTCTTCTTCTAGTTCACTTTCTCTTTTATAGATAACAACCCCAATTAAATCTTCTAAATCTTCAACTTTTACTGTGTATGAAGATGGTCTATCTTTTTCAGGTGTTTCCAATAATTTTAATGTGTATTTTCTAGCAATTTTATCTAAAATTCGCTTAAGTCCACGAACACCGGCTTCATTTGTGTAATGTTTAATGATGTATTCAAAAGTTTTATCATCAATGTTAAAGAAGTTTTCTTTTAATCCTACTTGTTCAATAACTTTTGGTAATAAGTGATTTTTAGCAATATTGATTTTTTCGGTTAATGTGTATGAAGAAAGCTCAATTACTTCTACACGGTCAATTAATGCGTGAGGAATATTTTCATAATAATTTGCAGTAGCAATGAAGATTGCTTTTGAAAGGTCATATTCATGTTCAAGGTAGTGATCTTGGAATTTTGAATTTTGTTCAGGATCTAACACTTCAAGCATTGCTGAAGCAGGATCTCCTTTATTTGTAGAAGCCATTTTATCAATTTCATCAAGTAAAATAACAGGGTTAGAAACTTCTGCTTTTAAAATACCTTTAATTAATTTACCAGGCATAGCACCAACATAAGTTCTACGATGTCCTCTAATTTCACTTTCATCATGAACTCCACCTAATGAAATTTTGATGAATTTTCTTTTCAGTGACTCAGCAATTGCTTTTGATAATGAAGTTTTACCTGTACCAGGAGGACCTACTAAACAAATGATTGGAACATTATTAAATGTTTCTTTTTCATTTTTATCTTCTTTGAATAATGACATATCAACTTCATGTTCTGAATCTAAAGAAAGTTTTTTAGAAGTATCTTTGTCATTTAATTTTTGGTTAATAATAACAGCGATATATTCAATAATTCTTTCCTTAACTTTATCAAGACCATAATGATATTTATCTAAAACTTCTCTTGCATATTTGATATCTAAGAACTCTTTTTGTGTTTTTCTTCATGGAAGTTTTTTAAGGTTAGCAACATATGTTTTTGAAATTGATGCTTCAGGAGAAACAGGCATCATTTCGCTTGATCTTTTATTTTCTTCTGAAATTAATTTTTTTACAGAATCAGGATAAATTTTATTTTTTACCTTATCTTTTAAATCTCTTGAATAATCATCTTCATTTATTGGGACATTAATGTTTGAAAGTTCTTCTTGTAGAACTTTAACTTTTTCACGCAGGATAAATTCTTTTTGTTGAATAGATAACTTTTTATTCATATTTGTTTGAACTTGTTGATTAATTTCTGCACTTAAACCAAGTACATCAGAAACTTTAACTAAAACTTCTGTAATTTTTGACATACTAAATTCTTCAAAAAGTTCACTTTTGTTAAAGAACTCATCGTTTAAATATGACAATATTGTAAATAATAATTCTCTAGTTCTTTGTGTATAATTTTCTGATTTTGAATATTCGCTATTTTCATTGATTAAAGTTTCAATTCATGAAATAGTTGCGTTTTTTGATTTTTCTAATGGTAATTTGTCAAGAACAAAACTTTCAAATGTACTGCTTGTTTTGCTATCATTCTCAATTGGTTTTGCAAGATTTTTTAACATATCTGTCATTTTAGTTAATTCAGACGTTAAATCATTAATATTAAGAATTGTATCAAATGGATCAATATCATCTCTAAAACCAGCAGTCCCAAATCCAAAACCACCTAATCCTTTTGTTTCTAATAATTCATCAATACGGGCTTGATCAATTAATTCTTTAATAATCCCGCCTTTTTCTTTATCAAAAACTACAAGACCAAGTTCTTCTGCATCATAAAATGATTTAACTTTAAATGTAATTGTATATTTGGGTTTTGATTTTTTTGAACCATCATACTTGTTTAATTTTAAAAATGTAGCAATAATACCTCTAGAGTTTAAACCAGTATTTTCTACTTGATAAAGAACTGCGAATGTATCACCTTTCTTTGCTTTTTCAAAACTTAAAAAGTCATCAACATTTTCAAATTCTCTTTCAACAATTGCGCCAGGAAATGCAACTGCTTTTTCTTTAAAAACAATAGTATGTAAAATTATTTTTTTGTTTTCGTTCATTATTTCTCCTTTTATTTTGTTCCAAAGATTCTATCACCTGCGTCACCTAAACCTGGTTCAATATATCCATGTTTATTTAATTTGTAATCAAGTGATGCTAGATAAATTTCAAAATCTTTTCCAAAATTATTTTCAATATTATCAACACCTTCTTGCACACCTACTAAACACACAAGTTTAATATTTGTAAAACCATCTTGTTTTAATCTTCTGATTGCATCAACTGCTGAATTACCGGTCGCAAGCATCGGATCGACAACAATTAATAAACTATCTTTATCAACATTTGGAATTTTGTAGAAGTATTCCTTTGGTGTTAAAGTGTTTTCATCTCTATACATTCCAATATGTCCAACTCTTGATTCAGGAATCAAGTTTAAAAGTCCATCAGTCATTCCTAAACCTGCTCTCAAAATAGGTACTAGGACAATTTCTTTATTAAAGTTATCACCATCAAATTCTTGGTTTAAAGGGGTTTTAACAGTAACTTTCTTTGTTTCATAATTACGCATAATTTCATAAACCATTAAAGAACCTATTTCATTAAGGTTTCTTCTGAATTCATTATGATTGCAATTAACATCTCTCATTTTGGTTAATTTAATATCAATAAGTGGGTGTTTTAGTATTTTAAGCACATCTTCTCCTATCAACAAATTTTTTATTATTATACAATAAAAAGTGTTATTTTTTTGTATTACTCAAAATATCAATAAAATAACTTTCAGAGTGTCCAAAAATAGGAATCTTTTAACAAAATAATTTAAAAATTTAACAAATCTTACATATTTTAAAATTTTTGTATCGGCCATTTTCGTTTCCTTTCATTTCACTTATATAGTTATAGGATTTTGGACAGATTATTGTAAAATATATGAATATTAAAGGAGGATTAATGAGTAAAATTTCAAGTTACAAGAACAACATTGTTCAATATGATGAAAATATTGCAAATTCATACATCTTAAAAATACAAAATTTTCTTAAAAATAAGTTAAAAAAGGCTAATGCAAAAGGATTTATTGTTGGTATTAGTGGTGGGATTGATTCAAGTTTAGTTTATGCCCTTGCAAAATCAGTTGCACCAAATGATACTTTAGGTGTAATTATGCCTATTATCAGCATGACTGATAGTGATAAAAATCATATTTGAGAACTAGAAAAAGCATTTAATGATAAATTTCTAACAGTTGATTTGACCAAAACATTTGAATCACTTGTAAGTAATTTTGATTTATCAAATAAACTGGCTATTTCGAATATTAAACCAAGATTAAGAATGACTACTTTATATGCGTTAGCACAAGAAAACGACTATTTAGTGCTTGGAACTGATAACGCAGATGAAGTTTTTATTGGTTATTTCACAAAGTTTGGTGATGGTGGAGCTGATTTATTACCAATTTCTAAAATCACAAAAGGTGAAGTTAGATTTTTAGCTAGTTTAATGAATGTTCCCGGTTCAATCATCAATAAAGCACCATCTGCTGGTTTATGAGAAGGTCAAACTGATGAAAGTGAACTTGGATTCAGTTATGATGAACTAGATTTTTACTTAAATCACATTGATAATCCAACTTTATTGAAAAAGTATTTAAATTCAGACACAATTAAAAAAATTGAATTTAAACATAAAATCACTCAACATAAGAGAGATAAAATTTATACAGTAAGAAATATTAAATAAGGAGATTTATTATGGCAGGACACTCACACGCAGCCAATATCGCACACCGTAAAGGTGCACAAGATGCAGCTAGAGGGAAAATTTTCCAAAAGCTTTCAAAAGAAATTTATGTAGCAGCTTCAGCAGGACCAGATCCTGACATGAACCCAGCATTAAAATTAGCGATTGCTAAAGCTAAATCTAAAAATATGCCTAAGGATAATATTGAAAGAGCGATTGCTAAAGCTAAAGGAGCTAAAAGTTCAGAAGCTTATACAGAATTACTTTTCAATGCTACAGTAAGTGGTGGAGCTACTTTTATCGTAGTTACACTTAGTGATAATGTTAATAGAGTTAAATCAAATATTCAAGCTTACTTTAACAAACAAAATGCAACTTTAGGTAAAACAGGTCAAATTCCTTTTGCCTTTGATAAAAAAGGAATTATTGAGATTTCTAAAGAATTTGTTTCAGAAGATGATTTAATGATGATTGCTTTAGAAAACAATGTTGAAAACATTGAAAATGAAGGTGATTCATTTGTTTTATTATGTGCTCCAGAAAACTTTAGTACATTAAAAAATTCAATTGAAAGTGCTTTAAATATTGATACATTTATTCAATGTGAAGTTACATACATTCCTAACATGTATGCAGAATATGATGAAGAAAAAGAGAAAAAACTTTTAGACTTTGTCGACAAATTAAAAGAAGATGACGATGTTCAAGAGGTTTACCACAATATCGAAATCAAATTCAATAACTAATAAATATGCAATGAATTGAAAATTTATATGAAGCAATTAATGATTCAGTTCAAATTGCTTGACTTTCACAATTATTCTTAATTTTTATCTTTTTAGGAGCTATGTTATTTATACCAGTATTAATAGCTCTTTTCTTACCAGTTATTGGTAAAAAATTAAAGAAAACATTTAGTATTTATGTTTATTCATTTTCAACAGGTTTCTTTATTGTTCTAGCTACATTTGGTTTTTTAAGAGAAGCATTAGAGAATTCTAATTTATTTGTTAATACAACATTCGGATTAAATGTAGCTAAAGTAACTTTATATGGTTATAACATCTTATTTGTTGTTGGTGGTTTAATTTTAGGTATCGCATTTTCATTTTTTATTAAATTCGTGATCTCATATAAATTTAATAAAAAACTACTTGCTTCGAAAAGGTTAAGCGTCTTTGTACACGAGCATTCAGTTGAAGACGGACATACCCATGACCACACACATTCACATGAAGATTTCATCTTTAATAATGATGATAAATTAGAAATAGCAGATCAAGCTTTATTTAAGAAAACTGAAACAAGATTAAAAGTAATTGCACTACTATTATTACTTACTCACAGAATTCCAGAAGGCCTTTTATTAGGATATAACTTAAGTTTATTTGTGCCTAACAGTATAGGAGAAGTTAAGTCAAATATTTCTTCAATTACAACTGCTTATTTCCTTTCTTTAATCTTACATTTAATACCAGAAGAAGTAGTGTTTTACGTGAGACTAAAAGATGCTGGTTATTCACCAATAAAAGCATTATTATTATCATTTTTAGGATTATCATTATTTTTACCATTCATGATAATCGGAATGTATGCAGGTGGTTCAATAAATAATGCAGGTAAATCCCTTATTTATGCCTCAGTTTCAGGAATTTTCTTATTCACTTCGCTTGTAGAGTTCTTCCCAGAGTTTTACCATGTAAACTTTAGTAAAAAAAGCTGAATTTTAACAATCGTAACTTTATTTTTAGGAGTAATTTTAGCTGCGTTTGTATTATCATTCCATACACACAGTCACTAAAATATGGTTTTATTGCACATCATAAAGATGTGTTTTTTTATTCTATAGAATAAATGATATAATTAAATAATATTTATAAAATAAATATTAGATAGAGGTAATATGACAAAAAGACAGAAGAAATGATTGCTAATTGTACTTATTTCACTGATTTTTATTCTTTTCATTAGTTTTCTAGCAATGTTTATTGTTTTAGAGAACGATAAGAGAATATCAGCACTTGTTGCATTAGGAATTTTAATTATCTTAATTTCAGGTATGATGTTAGGTTTCTATGCACTTTTAGAATTCTCTCGTTCACGTGATCTTATCAAAAAATCATTCAATGGATTTATTGAAGAAATCATGACCAAGAACAACATAGGAGTTTGCATCTTTGACACCAAACAACAAATTGTTTGATCAAGTCACTTTATTAGATCAACTTTTGGTAGAGACTTCGTAGGAATGAAAATTAATGAACTACTACTAAAAATTGACTCTAAGTACAAAGTTTCAAAAGACTTATCTCAAAAAATTTTTGAATTTGAGTATTCAAACAAAACATATGAAGTTCAGTTTTGACCTTTGAGTAACTTAATTATCATTAGAGATATTACACCTGAATTAATTTACAAAATTCAAACACTAGAACAAATGCCTGTTATTGGTGAAATTGAAATTGATAACTACCAACTTTATCAATCAATACTTTCTGAAGAGCAATTATTCAAAATTAATAAAGTTGTAATCGACTCAATCAACGAATATACAGAAAAATATAACTTAGCTTATAGACAATACACTAATGGTAAATTCTTAATCTTTACTAATGAGCAAAGTTTAAAACAACTAATAAATGAAAACTTTGATTTATTTTTACAAGTTAACAAAAGATTAGATGATCCATCAATTAACAAAATTTCTTTAAGTGGTGGTTTTGCATATGGGTGAACATCGCTTAAGAAAAAAATTGAACAAGCTAAAAAAGCCTTAGTTCAAGCACAATCACGTGGTGGAGATCAAATTACCATTTATTCAAACAATCAACCTCCTATCTACTTAGGATCAAATACAGAGATCTTAATCGATAATAATAGAACAATTATCAAAAACATAACAAGGAACCTTGAGAAAAAACTTAATGATCCTGAAATCGAAAATATCTTTATTTATGGGCATAAATGAGCTGACTTGGACGCAATTGGTGCAGCTTATGGTATTTATGAAATAGCTAAAAACTTTAATAAGGATGTTCATATTGTTTTAGACACATTTGATAATACAGTAAAAAGTTTATTTAAAGATACCAAAGATTCTTTTGCTACAGAATCTGCTAGTGTATTTGTTAAATCTAATTACGCACTTAAACACACAACACACAAAACACTTGTTGTTTTTGTAGATATTGCAGATCCAAATAGAACTGATAATCCAAACGCAATTGACGATGTGCATAGAGAAAACATATTTGTTTTTGACCACCATAGGCTTGCAAGATCAATTGAGTTTGCACCAAAAACAAATTGCTACGTAGAAACCAGTTCCTCAAGTGCTTCAGAAATTGTTACCGAAATAATTTCATTCTTAGAATACAAAGTACTTATTTCTAAAACTTGTGCACAATTATTATTAAACGGAATTTATTTAGATACAATCCAATTCTCAAAATCAGTTACACCAAGAACTTATGAAGCTGCTTCTTGATTAGAAGCAAAAGGAGCAAGTTCACTTAAAAGTGGTGAATTATTAAAAATCGATGAAGATACAGAAGAAAAAATTAAGAAGATCCTTGCTAATACACTAGAGATTAAAGAAGGATACTATTTAGCTTATTCAGATATTGAAGCAACAAATGACGTAATTTCAATTGCTGCTAATGAGATCTTAAAAATCAAAGGTAGAATTGCATCCTTTGTAGTAGCTAAATTAGAAGGAACTAACACTTACAAATTAAGTGCTAGAGGTATAGAAACAAATGTTCAGATTATTTGTGAAGCTGTTGGTGGTGGTGGACACTTTAGTACTGCTGCTGCAACAAGTGAAGAAGATCTAGAAATTTTTGTTGATAACATAAAATTCGCAATAACAACATCAGGGAGACAAATTAACAATGAAAGTAATATTAATTAAAGATTCTAAAGACGGAAAAGCAAATACAGTTATTGAAGTATCAGGAGGATATGGAACTAACTTCTTAATCAAAAAAGGTTTAGCTGTGCCTTACAACGAACAAACATTAGCTCAATTAAACAAAAGATTAGATAATCTTGCAGCAGATGAACATGAACACAGAACAAATGCTTTAAGATTAAAAGAAAAACTTGAAGAGTTAACATTAAAATTCAACTTAACATCAAACATTGACGGCAATGGCAACTTAAACGTTCATGGTTCAGTTTCTACTAAAGATGTAGATAAAAAACTTAAAGAACTTGGGTTCAACTTACAAAAACATGCATTACAAAAAATCCACCTTGTTTCACATGGATCTCATGAAATTGCAGTTTATGTATACAAAGATATCGAGGCAAAATTAAGAATAGAAATCAACATTACTAATGTCAAAAAGTAAAAATAAGAATTTTGTAAAGTACAATAACTTTGAAAACTTTATAAAACAAACAAATGAAAATACCTTATTCCAAAATCGTGTGATTGAAAAAACTGTTTTAAACCTCATGATGGCGGATTCAGAAAAACAACAATTAGCAACTCAATATCTTACTGATGAACACTTTTTTTATCAAGGACATAAAGACTTATTTAGATATATAAAAGATAAAAGAGAACTTATTGGTTTTGGTTCTTCAGTTGACTTCTTTGAAATCAGAAACATGATTGAAGATGAAGAATCAAAAATTAAATATCCATTGGTAACAACCAATTTAATTAACGAAATTAGTTCAATGTTTGTTAATGAAGAAAACTTCTTAAATAACGTTGAAAACTTAATTGAGTTAAACAAAATGAGAAACCTTGAAGTCTTCTACAACTTATCCCTTGACGCAATGAGCCATAACAAGAAAATCACATGAGATGGTTCAGTTCAAGATTTTGAAACATTTTTAGAAGAAAATAACTTAAGTTCACTACAAAACAGTTCTTTCATTAGTTTTGCATCTGCGACAAAGGAAATGGAAGAGTTAATAGGCCTTGCGCTTGAAAACAAGCTTCCTGAAGGTTTGTTAACTGGATTTGATAAACTAGATCAAATTATCAAAGGATTTAAACCAGGACAATTAATAGTTTTAGCTGCTCGTCCTGGAGTCGGTAAAACAGCATTAGCATTAAATATTGTTAAAAACATTTCTAGTGTTACAGAGATATCAGAAGATGGTATAACAACTATCAAACCAAACCATTGTGCATTTATTTCTCTTGAAATGCCATATACTGAATTAACATACCGTTTATTTTCTTCTATAACAAATATCCACTTGGCAAAATTACAAAAACCAAGTTTATTACAATCAAATGAACTTGAAATTCTAGCTAATTCATTCAAGGAAAACATTAATAATGAAAATTTATTCCTTGATGATAATACATCAAGTAGAATCACTGATTTAATTTGAAAAATCAAGCACTTACACAAGATTGTTCCTGGTGGTTTAAAGCTAGTTGTAATTGATTACTTACAACTTATAAGTGGGCACAATTTAAATGGTAACAGACAAAATGAAGTTGCTCAGATTTCTAGAAGTTTAAAAGTGCTTGCATTAGACCTTAAAATTCCGATCATTGCATTATCGCAACTTTCTCGTTCAGTTGAGCAAAGAACCGAAAAAAGACCACAATTAAGTGACTTAAGGGAATCAGGGGCAATCGAACAAGATGCTGACATTGTTATCTTTTTAAGCAGAAATATTCTCGATCCAAAAAAAGACGATGATGCAAGTAAATTTGATGAATATAGCTTAACACAAGTAACAGTTGCAAAAAACCGTAACGGACAACCAGGCTATACAGAAATGTTATATAAAGGTAATATTGTTACTTTCTTTGATGAAAAATCATAATAATTTAGGGGCAAAAATGGAAACGTATTATAGTAAACAATTACTTAAAACATTAAATAAAGTGGGTTCTTATGCATTCAATTAGTCTAGGAGCTCAAATAGGACTTTTAGTTCTCTTAATCTTTCTTTTCATGCTTAGTGCTATTTATAGTGGGTGTGAAACTGCTTATTCTTCATTTTCGAGTGTTAAAATTCATGAAATGAAAGAAAACAACGAGAAGTTTGCTTCTTTAATTGAAAAACACCATAAAAGATACAATAGAATCTTAACAACAATATTAATTGGTAATAACTTAGTAAACGTTGTTTCTTCAACTTTAACAGCCTTTTTATTAGGTAAAATGATTGTTGATAATGATGAATTAGTTATTATCATTTCTACAGCTGTTGTTACTCCTTTATTAGTTATTTTCGGAGAAATTACACCAAAGTTAATTGCTAAACAATATCCAAAAAGATATTTACAATTTTTTGGTTGATATATTGACTTAAATTATTGAATCTTTTGACTTTTAACATGACCTATTTCTAAAATTTCAAAAAAGGTTTATGTAACAAACTCTGAAGAAGATTTAAAATCAATTATTAACTTAGCTCAAGAAGAAGGTGTATTACAAACTGGAGAAAGTATCCTTGCTCAAAAAGCATTGGACTTAGACTCAACAAAAGTTTTATCACACTATATTAGATTAAAAGATGTTACATCAATAAGATTTAAAGCAAACATAAAAGAAGCTCATGAAATTTTTAAAGAAACTAACTACTCACGTTTACCTATTGAACAAGATGGAAAACTAATTGGGATTTTACTTCTTAAAGATATTTTCCACTTGCAAAAAGGTAAAATCATGAATTATATGAAACAAGTGCCTACTGTTTCGGCTAACTCAATTTTGTCAAGTGCTCTTGAAAAAATGAGAACCGCTAGAGCACAAATGGCTTTTGTTACAGAAAATAACAACAGTTCAGAAATCATTGGAATTATCACTATTGAAGACATCATTGAAGAAATCATTGGTGAAATATATGATGAATATGATAACGAAGAAAAGATCTATGAAATTTCTTTAGAAAAATCTAGAGTTGAAGAAGATGTTATCATGTGAGAATTATTTAAACAACTTGAAATTGAAACAAGTCATCTTGAAGAAGATGAAGAAGATATGAGTCTTGCAGATTGATTAACTAAAAAGACTAATAAAAATAAACTATATAAAAACATGCGCTTTGTTCTTGAAAATGAGATTGCCTTTAAGGTTATTGAAAGCAATCTTAAAAACAAAAAAGCAATTATTGAAGTTTCTAAATTATAAAAAATGAAGGCAATTGCCTTCTTTTTATACAACTTTTTCAGTTTCTTCTTGAGAAACTTCGTGCTTGATTTGTTCGTTTTCTTTGCTTCAGTTAACATAGTCATCAACCATATAACTTTTTTGTAAGTACGAATCATAGTAATCTTCATTAACTTCATCTAAAAAGACTTCGTTACCATCAAAGTATCCTTTCATAATAACGGCTTCCATTGTCTTAGTTTTTTGTGTTGGAGAAATGACCTTAGAATCATTTAAAAAGCGCAATTTAGAATCATTATAGTTCTTAATAATTCATCTATCAAAATCTTGTAAACTAGCTAAAACAAAATGCTTTTTGTTACCGGCTGTAATAACGCCGTCGTTAATATAGAATTGATTATTTCTATACATTTCATTAAGTTGTTCACCAACTCTTCCTTTTTTGATCAATTCATAAACAAATGGGTTAATTGGTTTTTTCTTAATTTCTTTTTGTGATCCTCATTCAAGAAGTTTATAATCATCAAAAAAGTAAACTTCGTCAAATAAATCTTCAATAATTTCTAAATCATCAGTAATAAAGACAAATGAATTTTTGAACTTATCAGAAATATTATTCAATGTTCTTAAAATCTCTTTTTTAGAGTCATATGAAACATTTTCTTCATCATCTTGAACAAACAAGATTTTAATACCTTCAAGACTATGTTTAACAAATTTCAGTTTAAATCTATCTTTAAAGTCAAGGTTCTTATATGGTTCAAAGAACTTATCAATTTTAATTGATATGTTTTCATATATGTTAATAAACTTTAAAGATGCTAAATACTCAATCTCAAGGCTTTTTGGAACTCTTCCTTTCGAAGAAGTGAACTTAGCTAAAGAAATAAGTAAATCTAACGCCCATTCTTTGAATGTTAAAAGCTTTTTAAGCCTTTTTATTTCATTATAAACAGGTGTTTCTCTAATAGCTTTTGGGTCAAATGATTTTGATACCGCAGACTCAATTAAGCTAAGGAGTGGATCGATCATTTTTTTATAATTCTTAATATTTTTTTCTAACTTAGAAACCTTTAATTCTTTTTTATTTAAAAATGAATTAAATAATTTTTCTTGTGACGAATCACTTCATCTAACTTCTGCTTCGGCAAGTTTGATTGATTGTTCAAAGTTAAAAATACTTGATTTTTCTGCTGTAATTTCTTTTCTTGTGAAAACAAGGCTAGATAATTCTTTTTTCTTATTATATAAGCATTGAAATTCATTATTGATTTTTGCTTTTGTTTTATTAGACTCAGAAGTATATAAATCGATTTGAATATCAAATTCATAATGAACAACTTCTTTTATTCTTTTGATTTTTTCATATTTACTTTTCTTAGATTTAAGAATCGGGAAGAAGCGGTTTTCAGAGAACATTTTAATTTCGTGATTTATGTAATTTTCTAGTTCAAAAATCATGTTGGTTTTAAGGTATAAAATATCCCTGAAGTGCTTTTTTCAGAATTTAACTAAACTCTTCTTGATTAATAAGTTTTTATAAACTTCTAATCACTTATCATCATCGCGAGGAAGATTCTTAAGTTTGATTTTAAGAATTTTTCTTTCACCTTTAATTTTTTTAATAATTGAAAGAATGTATGTTTTATTTTTCTTAGTAATTTTAGCTTTGTAACTTTTGAAAAAATTAAGCTCTGTTTCGACATCTCTTTTTTGAATATCTGCTCAAACTTTTTGGATAGAAGAATGATTAATTTTCTTCATATATCTAAGAGCTGTTTGGTTTTGTTCAATTGATTTTCTAGAAAGGTTGAAGTCAGTTTTCTCATATTCATCAATTAATCTAGTGTGGTTTTCTTTTAACTCTTTAAAGAAAGCAATTAAAGTATTAGACATTAAAAATCTATATTCTGATAATGTTCCTTTTGTTGAATTAAGTAAATTTATAATTGACTCATGTGAATATTTATTTTTACCTTGTTTTTCATGGAACTGGCGAATAATGTTACTAAAATATGTTTCATACGATAAGTTTATTGAATGTATACTATTTGAATAAAATGAAATCTTTGAGAAAAATGAATTCTTCATTGTTAACTCAAAATCTTTATTAAAAATCCTTAAATCAAATTCTTTTTTGTTATTTTCATATGAATCAACACAAGCTTGCCAAATATCTACAAAGGGTAAAATGTTGTTTGTATTGTTGTCTTCTTCGTGAAAATCAACAAATGCAATCTTCTTGAAAATATCAGCTTTTTTAGTTAAAAATGTTTCTTTGCCATCAATAAGGTTTTTGAAGAAAATAGTGCTATTCTTATTTGACTTTAATGATTTCCAAATGTTTTTAAAGTTTAAGTTTTTGTTATTTCTCGAAATATAAAAGGCTGTGCTTCTTTTATCAAGATATATTTCTGGTATGTTAATATAATGCTCTAATTTTGTATTATTTTCGTTTTTGAGAGTGTATGGTTTTTCAAAATTTTCAAATATATTTGAAATTTTTAAGAAGTTATTACTTTTCATAATTATTTGTAAGAAAGAGCATTATTTTTGTTTATTAATTTATAAACAATTGAATAAGAGAAATAAATAACAAAAACATTAAACCAAATTTTAACTGGGCTTAAGATTACATGTTGAGTAATTCAAATGAAAATATCAGATTTTTCACCACCACCAATTGAATATAAATCTGCATATGAAAGAACTGGTAAATTAACTAATTCAAGCACTGCACTAAATGAAACTATTGGCGCAAGCGCTAAGAAAGTTTTTGATTTAAATTTAAACCTACCGATCGAAACAAAGAACATCATCGAAATAGTTCCTAAACTCATAAGCGGAAGTAAAATTCTTTTATCCGAAATAAATGATCTGTCTAAAATTTCTTGTGGACTATAATAAATTATGATTGAAATAATACCAAGAACTAAAGTTAAGATAACTAAAGAAACAATAACATTGATATTTTTAAGTGTTCTTATGCTTTCATTTTCTTTAATGTATGCTTTTTTGTTGTCAAGTTTAATAATGGCTAATGCATACTTATCTGCAAGTTTATAATTTTGATTCATTTTTGCTGCATTATACTTAACTCCAAGAATTGAAATTTTTTGAACTATTCTTTGAATTTTATATTCAGGACTAAATGCTGTTTTTAAGACATGGGTAAAATAAACCCCGAAAATTCCGGATACTAGTCCGTTAATAGCTGCAGCTACAGTATATAGTGGATGATATCCAGCAGGGGGAATAAATAAAATCGAAAGTAAATCACTTATCAAACCAACAAAAACCCCAATAGCTGGTCCAAAAATAAACCCTGTAATTTTGATTGGCAATCCAATAAATGAAATCTTAAATGAAGGAATAATAGCTAAAGGCATAATTTGTACAACAACAACAGCAAAACTTACTGAAATCGCTATTAATATGGCAACAAAAACCATCTTTTTAATGGTTCATTTTGGCAATAAATTTATCTCTTGAAAATTAATTTTTATTATCTTTTTAGCTATCTTTTTCATAAATTGTATTATAACATTTTAAATGATTTTTACTATTCAAAAGAATTGCGAACACTAATAAAAATTTGATTAAATTAAGTAAAATTTTCTCATCAAATATTAAAATACAATAACTAAGCTCTTGTGTAGATTTCTTAAATAAGTTATAATATTATCAAATAGTAAATATTTGTGGGGGTTTAGTATAATGGTAGTGCTGCAGTCTCCAAAACTGAATGTAAGGGTTCGATTCCTTTAACCCCTGCCATATACATGATAAGTGTTCCGGATGAGGTTTTAAATATTTAACTAATGTTAACTATTAAGTTAACTTTTTTTTATTATAAAATTTAAAAATCACTTGTGCAAGTTTTTTTGATTTATTGATAATCACTTAAACATTGAAAATATCTCTTATAAAATTATTTACTAAAGTTATGATTAAATTATTTTAGTAATTATTTACAATTAAATAACTCTTAGATTTATTAATTGGTTTGTCTGATATTTAGAGTAATGTTTTCTTTGTAATTCACAATTACATTTGGTACAAATAAAAAACAATAGTAACTAATATACTATTGCTTTTTTATTGATATTACACATTATTTGATATTTTTTACAACACTTATAAATTTATCAAATAGTGGATTCGAAGTTAAAACTCTTGTTGTAAACTCAGGGTGGTATTGAACACCTAAATAAAACGGATGATTTTTAACTTCACAAATTTCTGCTACACCAGTTTCAGGATGTACTCCTGAGAACTTAAATTCATTATCCTCTAATTTATTTCTATATTCAGGGTTAATTTCATATCTGTGGCGATGTCTTTCATAAAATATATTTGAACCATAAATTTCTTTTGCTAGCGTGTTGTCTTTAGCGATAATTGGGTATTCGCCAAGTCTTAATGTTCCACCAAGAATATCTTTATCACCGTTTTCATAAAAAGGAGTTAATACAAATGTTTGGCTCATGCTTTCATCTGCAAATTCTTTACTTGTTGCATTTGAAATACCTTTAATTCTAGCTTGTGCAACACTCATTGCTTGAAACCCTAAACAAATTCCTAAAGTTGGTATTTGTTTTTCTCTAGTGTATTTTGCTACTCTAACTTTAGCTTCAAAGCCCCTAGCTCCAAAACCAGGTAAGATCAATACACCGTCATACTTGTCGATTGTTTCAGAAATGTTTTCTTCATTAATATAATCCGCATTAATTAATTTGTATTCTAACTCAATATCATTGTGTGCTGCTGATATTTTTAATGATGTGATGATTGATAAATACGCATCTTCTAGTTCGGTGTACTTACCTACTAATAGTAATTTAATTTTGTTTTTATTTTCTTTAAGGTATTGACTTACAAAGTTAATTCATTTATTGTAAACGTTTTCTTTAATAGTTTTCTTAATCCCAAAGTGTTTATATATTACTTCAAGTACATTTTGAACTTTTAAGAATAGTGGGATCTCATAAATGTTCGCTTTATCAGGAATATTAATAACATTTTGAGAATCTAAAAATGATGCTTCTGCTACTTTTTGTACAATTTTTTGGTCTACTTTACCTTGTGATCTTAATAAAAGTAAATCAGGGTTTAAACCAAATGAACGAAGTGTTGAGATTGATACTTGGGAAGGTTTTGATTTATATTCATTTGAAGCACTTAGATAAGGAACAAAAGCAAGGTGACTTAATAAAATATCGTTTTTCCTTAGTGATTTAAATTTCGAAATAGCATAAATGTATGGGTTTGATTCAATATCACCAACTGTACCACCAATTTCTATTAACATAAAGTCAGGTTTTTGTTCTTTTTCAATATTCTCAATTATTTCAATTATTTCATCAACAACATGCGGAACGATTTGAACTGTTTTACCATTGTATAATCCCTTTCTTTCTTTTTCAAAAACATGAGTGAGGATTTTACCTGTTGTATAGTTACTTTTTTTAGTTAACTTAACGTCAATAAATCTTTCATAGTGTCCTAAATCTAGATCTGTTTCTCCTCCGTCGCTAGTAACATATACTTCACCATGTTCTACTGGCGACATAACTCCTGGGTCAATATTTAAGTATGGGTCTAGTTTCATAACAAAAACACTAAAACCTTGCATTTTAAGTAAATTACCAATACTTGCTAGGGTAACGCCTTTTCCTAAACCTGATAAAACTCCACCAGTTTGAATAATAAATTTTGTTTGTTTTTTCATAATAACTCCTTTAAAAAATTAATAAAAAGCATCACTTTATAAAAAGTGAGGCAAAATTATTTCACTAAAAGTGAATCTTGATCCATTTCTTTTGGTTGTGCTACTTTAATATAATCAAGTACTGTTGGAGCAACATTAGCTAATGCTCCGTCTTTTAATTTAACATTTTTATCTGTACAAATTAACATTACTGGGCTACTTGTGTGTTTTGTAGCTGGTTTACCATTTTCGTCTTCTGTAATTTCAGCATTACCGTGATCTGCTGTAATAAATACTGTTACATCATTTGCTTCAGCTCACTCGACAATACGTTTAATTTGTGTATCTAAAAATGCAACAGCTTTAATTGTTGATTGTAAGTTACCTGTGTGACCAACCATATCTGGGTTAGCAAAGTTCATGATTGTTACATCATAATCAAGTGCGTTTTTAAGTAATTCATCTGTTATACCTTTAGCAGACATTTCTGGCGCATCAGCATATGATTCAACTTTTAATGAGTCAACCATAATACGTTTTGAATTTTTGAATTCAATATCATTTCCACCATCCATAAAGAATGTTACGTGAGCGTATTTTTGTGTTTCAGCAATTCTTAATTGTTTTTTACCAGCAAGCTCAAGAACTTTACCAATGGGCATTGGAATTTCCATTTCATCAAAAGCAATAATTGTGTTTAAACCTTCATATTTCATCATTGAAGCAAATTTATTAATTTTAACTGGTTGTGATGCTTTGACATCATATAAATCTGAATTGATGAATAAGTGAGTTAATTGTCTTGCTCTATCTGGACGGAAGTTAAAGAAAATAATTGAGTCTCCATCTTTAGCGAATGCATCTTTTGAAAGTTTTGAATTTATTGAAGGAACAAAGAACTCATCTGTAATATCTTGTGAATATTGTGATTCAACAAAATCAATTGCATTTTCAAATTTACTTTCTGAGTTACCTAAAATAGCTTGGTAAGCTTTTTCGACTCTATCAAACATCTTATCACGATCCATTGCGTAGAATCTACCCGCTACTGTAGCGATGTTGTATCCATATTTTTGGCAAATTTCATCAAGTTTAACCATTGAAGCCTTGATTGATTTTGGAGCAACGTCTCTTCCGTCACCGAAAACATGAACAGAAACTTTTTTAAGTCCGTATGCGTTTGCTGCATGTAATAACTCAAATAAGTGATCTTCTAGTGAGTGAACTCCTCCAGGTGATAAAAGTCCCATTAAGTGTAGTGTTGAATTGTTTTTCTTAACATCTTCAAATACTTCAACAAAGGCTTTTGTATCTTTGTATGTTCCGTCATTTAAAGCTTTTTTGATTAATGATAATCCTGTGTAAACAATTGTACCTGCACCAATGTTCAAGTGACCTACTTCTGAGTTACCCATTTGCCCTTCTGGCAACCCTACATATTGACCTGATGCTTGAATGATTGAGTTTGGATATTCTTTAAATAATTTATCAAATGTTGGTGTATCAGCTAATGCAAACCCATTACCTTGAGTTTCTTTCCTTAGACCTAAACCATCAATAACAATTAATACTGTTTTTTTCATGAATGTCTCCTTATTTAATAGTGTAATGTTATTTGTAATTACTAATTTAAATTGTACTAAAAAAATGTTATTTATGAAGTGATAAACTAAAAAGGGAATAAAAAAACTCCTATAAATAGACTGGGAAAAATCATTCGGGCACTTCCGAATGGTTTTTCCCATATTTAAAAGGAGTCTGTTATTATTTGTTAAGAAGCATTTGAATTTCTTCTTTATAAATTGGTTTATCATCAACTCATGGTGTTTCTAGAATAATTGGAATATTATGAAAATCTTTGTCATGAACAAATTTTCTTAATGTTTCAAGTCCAATTGTACCTTGACCAATATTTGCGTGACGATCCTTTCTTGAGAATACTTCATGTTTAGAATCATTTAAATGAATAACTTTAACATCTTTAAGTAAGTCATATTTAACTAATTCTTTTTTAAATTCTTCATATTCTTGTAAATCGTATCCTGCATCTCATAAATGACAAGTATCAAGACAAACAGCTAAACGATCTGATTTAACTCAATCGAGAATGAATTTAATTTGTTCAAAATTAATTCCAATTTCAGTACCTTTACCAGCCATTGTTTCAATACAAATTACAACATCTTTAGTTTGCTCTAAAATGAATTTTAAACTATCTACAAGCTGATCTAAAGCTTCTTGAGTTTCGAATGTTGTTGAAGCTCCTGGATGTAAAACTAAATATTTTGCACCTACATAGTTCATTCTTTTGATTTCTTGAATTAAAAAGTTATTAGAGTAGTCTGCTTTATCTGGATTAGCAGGGTTGATAACATATGGAGCATGAACGATAATATCTTCTTGTGGAATATGTTGAGCATATTTTTCTAAGTATTCTTGAAGTCTATAATTTTCGACCGGAACCCTTTGAGTGCTTTGTGGAGCACCTAAATAAATCATCATTGTGTTAGCACCATTATCAATTGACTCTTGAATTGCTTCTGGTAAATAACCTGGTTTTTTAAATGATATATGAGAACCTAATTTAATCATTTTATTATTTTCCTTCGTTATTTTCTTTTTCTTTTTTCTTAGTAGTTATTCTGTCTTGAGTTGCAGAAAGGAATTCACTTGCGATAACCCCGGATGGGATAGCGATAATTGCTAAGGCAAGTAAGCTATTGATTGTAACAATAATTCTACTCATTGTAGCATGTGGTAATAAATCACCATATCCAATTGTTGTTAATGTAATTGTTGCGAAGTAAACTGCATCAAAGAATGTTGTGATGTAGCCTGAACTTAAGCCTTCATATGCATCAATTTTTGAAGCAACTAAGTCCATATTAGCTTGTGTAACTTTATTCGCCTGTAATCATTGTGTTTTAGCTTCTTCTGTTACAAATTGTTCTTTAATAAAGTTTTGGTAAATTGAGATTCAAGTGTTTTGAATATTGTTTTGTGATAAGAATTCAGCTTTAGTATCTTCTAAGTGTTGCACTTCTGCATTTCAGATAATCAATGCGAAGATAACAATTAAAAATAACGAGATTAAAAGCACGTTAATTAATACTTTTCTTTG
Organism: Mycoplasmopsis edwardii; assembly: GCF_900476105.1. NCBI lineage: Bacteria > Bacillati > Mycoplasmatota > Mycoplasmoidales > Metamycoplasmataceae > Mycoplasmopsis > Mycoplasmopsis edwardii. The sequence goes on along the minus strand of NZ_LS991951.1, from coordinate 178,892 downwards.
TTTTTTAAATACTCCAAAGATTGTTCTGAATGGTGCAAAAATTGTTAATACAGCAAAGAATCTTACAACTCTTGCTAAGTTAAGGATTTTCATTGTATCAAAAACTCTTTGTGCATCATGACTAATTGCACCAATATTTGAAATAACATGAATGGAGCTTAAAATACATAAAAATAATAAAATTCCAAAAAATGAGAAAATGTATTTAAGAACCATTTTATATGATTTGTATTTCTTACCTTGTTTTGCTAAAAAATTTTGATAAGTGATGAAGTGACTTACATAATCAAAAACAAAGAAGAAGAATGAAAAAATTTGTAAAATGGAAATAATAATATTTCAAACAAACGCAATACTATCAATTGGTTTAAACAAAGTAAGCAGTGAAATTAAACATGTAATTGCAACCAAAATTAAATAAGTATTTCTAATTCATCTAAAGATTCTGTAATTAATTGGTGAGAATTTTTGCTTGTCGACTTCGATATTTCAAATAATGTTTGTGAAATTATCAAATAAATAGTTATAGTTCTTTTTAAGATCAATTTTCATTGTGTTTCCTTAAATTAGTTTTTATCTGATGAAATAATCATGGTGTTAATAACTTTTTCTTGTAATTCACCTGTTTCTTTAACATCAGTAATCATTTTGTCAATAATCAAACCAATTCTAGGGTAATCAATAAATATTTTAGCTTTATAGTTTTTGATATTATCATAAATTGATTGGTAACCAATATCTGTAACATTAAATTCTTTAGTTCCTAATGTTGTTGTAATTGAAACATATGTTTCGTGTGTTGAACATACAACATTTCTAATCCCAAGGTTTTTAAGGTTTTTGCTCAATTCAACTAGAGCTGCTAAATCTTTTTTACCTTCAATTGTTAAAACCACACCTTCAACATCAAGTTCTCTACATGCAGCTTCGAAACCAGAAATTCTTTCTGTTTTTTGACTTTCACTTAATCTTGTATCTACAACAAACGCAACTTTCTTAGATTGTGGTTCAATAAACTTTTTAACTACATCATAAAATCCTTGTTTTAAATCTGGTTTAATTCAGTTTAAACCTGTAACTTTATGTCCGTAAACAACTATTGTAGTATCTTGAATCTTTCTTAAGAAGTCAAATAAGTCTTTATCATATTGAGGCACTAAAACAACAACAGCTAAAGGTTTTCATGAAAGTGCATATCTAATTGTTTCAATATAATCTACTGTACTTGTGTTTGAATAAGTTGCGTTAACTCTTCTTCCATTTTTTGTTGCGGCTGTAATTATTCCACTGATAATTGAGTTGTATAAGCTTTGTGTTCAAATAGGCATAACAACAAAAATCGAATTATCTTTACCTCTAATTAATCTTGCGCCATGGTTAGGAAAGTATTCATTTTTTGTAACTACTTCTAAGATTTTTTCTTTTGTTCTTTCTGAAACATAACCATCATTATAGTATCTACTAATTGTTGAGATTGATGTTTTAGCTTGTTCAGCAATTTCTTTATATGAGATCGTTTTTTTGTCTTTATTTTTCATAAAAGACATTATAACAAAAAAAATATGAAAAAAGTTCCACAAATGTGAAACTTTTTTAATGTATTATTCAAGGGAAAGGAGCATTATATAGCGGCTCAAGAAGTATATTTATAAATAATACACACTCTTACTTACGTAAGGATCATGGATATTATAACATGTAATTTTAAAACTCATAAGTTTTTTTCAAATATTGATAGGTCTTAACCTATTTTTTATATTAAGTAGCTGATAAGAATTAAATAAATTGTTTATTTATCAAAAGCGATGGAATTGTTTCCATTATTTTTTGTGATAAATTTATGAGAAAGGTTTTTAATCAAAATATTTTTATAAAATTAATGTATAAGACATTCAAAAAGAGGTATTTATGAAAATCAAAGGTATTGGTGCTTCTAAAGGTGTTGCAATCTCAAAGATTTTTAAGATTGAAGAACTTCCTTTAGAAATTACACAAACAACAAATAATATTGAAAAAGAATTAGAATTATACAAAAGTGCTAGAGATATTGTTGTAAACAAAATTGAGAAAACAAAAGCTTTAGCACATGATCCAGAACACAGCGCAATTTTTGATGCACATATTGGTTTTGTTTTAGATCCATATGCAATTGAAACAATTGAAAATAGCATTAAAGACAATTCACAAACAGCAGAATATGCTGCCAGCGAATTTTACAATGGTTTTGCTGAAACATTTGCTATGTTAGATGACCCATATTTAAAAGAAAGAGCAGCTGATGTTAAAGATGTTCTTAAAAAACTTTTATATGCGTTTAATAATATCGAAGAACCAGATTTAGAAAACATTTCAGAAGAAGTTGTTATTGTAGCAGAAGATTTAAGCCCATCTCAAACTGTTAGATTAAACAAAAAATATGTTAAAGGTTTTGTAACTAATATTGGTGGTCCTACATCACATACTGCAATTATGGCTAGAAGTTTAGGTATTCCTTCTGTTGTTGGAACAAATGTTATTATGGAACATGCAAAATCTAATGATTATATTGCTTTGGATGGTTCAACTGGTGAAGTTGTTTTGAATCCTACAGGTGATGAATTAGCTAAATTTGAGAAAGCAAAAATTAAATATCAAGAATACTTAGAAAGATTATCTAAATTAAAAGGAAAAGAATCTAAAACATCAGATGGAAAACATGTTGAATTAGCAGGTAACATTGGTACACCTAAAGACTTAGATAGTGTGCTCGAAAATGATGGTGAAGCAGTTGGATTATTTAGATCTGAATTTTTATACATGGATAATGATAATTGACCAACAGAAGAAGAACAATTCGAAGCATATAAAAAAGTTGTACAAGGAATGAATGGTAAAAGAGTTGTTATTAGAACACTTGATATTGGTGGAGATAAAACTTTAAAATACTTTAAGTTCCCTGAAGAAATGAATCCATTTTTAGGTTATAGAGCAATTAGATTTTGTTTACAAAATCCAGATATTTTTAAAACGCAACTTAGAGCTTTAATTAGAGCAAGTGAATTTGGAAAAGTTGCTATTATGTTCCCTATGATCACTAATGTTGATGAATTCTTAGAAGCTAAAAAAGTTTATCAAGAAGCTTACTTAGAAGTTGCTAAAGATAATAAGAACATTAAACCAATGAATGAAATTGAAGTTGGTTTAATGATGGAAACTCCAGCGGCAGCTGTTTTAAGTGATAAATTCTGTGAACATGCAGACTTCGTTTCAATTGGAACAAATGACTTAATTCAATACTCGATGGCTGCAGATAGAATGAATGAAAACATTTCTTACTTATACCAACCACTTAACCCATCTATTTTAAGATTAATTAAAATGGTTATTGATGGTGCACATAAACACGGAAAATGAGCCGGTATGTGTGGAGAAATGGCCGGTGATAAAAGAGCAGTTCCTTTATTACTTGGTTTAGGACTTGATGAATTTTCAATGAGTTCAAGCAATATCTTAGCTACAAGAGAATTAATTAACTCATTAGAGTTTAATAAAATGCAAGAATTAGCTGAAAAAGCGATTAATTTATCAACTATGGGACAAGTTGAAGAATTACTTAAAGAAAACTTATAAGATGAAAAAATCATGCTGCCTTGCATGATTTTTTTCTGTTATTTTAAAAAATATTAAATGATGCATCTTCTTGCACTTTTTTAGTGTTATCTCATTTGTACGCTGTTAATTTATCTTTGATTTCTCCGCTTATCGAGAAACTTGCTTTAAATAGTCCTACAATGCTTCCTAATGAACCCATAAGCATTGGGATGCTTGCAATTAAGCTTGATATTGCAAATGATGGCTTAATCATTTTCCATTTATCTTTAGGAACTTTGTTCAAATTACTTAGTTTCATTTTACCTCCTTTCATTTCACAAATATTTTTTTGTGAATAATAAACAATAAAAGGAATAAAAAAATCATCATGCGATGATTCTTTATTATTCAACAAAGTCTGTGGTAAAGCTTCCTACGATATTCGAAACACCCTTGATTGAAATTCAGATTTTGCTATCGATTTTCTTAAGGTCAGAAATGATGTTATTTGTTTCAAGTAAAAGCATTACTGTTTCAATTTTGTAACCTTCTTTACCTGTATATCCTGATGTATATTTTTCAATTCTATATGAATGTCAATAGTTAATTAATTTAAAGTAAGCTAAGACTTTTTCGGGATTTGAACTTACAATAGTTAATGAAACTTTTTTGTATTTCGGATATAAGATATTAATAACAATGTTAGTTACTAAGATATAAAAGAATGTACTTACTTCACGCATTCCAAAATAAATTCTTGATTCTTTTCAATTTTTATATAGCAATTGATATCTTTGAGTTACAGCTGCTTCTTCTTGAGCGATACCTTTATAATCATGTAATTCAACATATTCATTAGTTGGTAACGCAAGAACTTTTTCAATGCTTAATGGTTCTTCTTTTAAGTAGTTTGGTTTAATAAACGCAAATATTACAAGGAAAATAATTGCTGTAGTGAATCCAATAATTGATAAAACTTGTCCAACACTTTTTTTAGATTTAGTTGAAAAGTAATATCCGACAATATCAGTTCCTCCAGTTGATCCACCAGCTTTTCATGAAATGGCAATCCCAACAGCGACAAACATTGCTCCAATGAATGTATATATTAAGTTACTTCACCCTGTGTAGGAATCATATTTCTCAGTTAATTTTATGTTTTCTTCAAATCATTGAGCTACAGTGGGTTGAGTAAAAATTAAGTTTGTAAGTATTTGGAAAATCATAAAGATTAGAGTTAAAATAACAAAGCTCTTCTTAATTTTGAAACCAAATAGTAAGAATAAAGGTATATTACATCCTAAATAAATTAAAGCGAAATATTTTTTTGTATCCTTAGCAACATATTGAATTAATGTTGGTATCCCTGTAACACCGGAAGGAATAGTTTCTGCTCTATTTAAAAAAATTTGAATTCCAGCATTGAATATTGCGGCAGCAACTAAAAGAAGTAAAACTTTATATCAATATCTTTTAAAGAGAATTTGGATTGATAATTTTTCTTTTTTAGTATTGTATAAGTATTTACCCATTTTATACTTAAGTTTGTGCATCTCAATATCAATTGAGTTTAGGTGTACTTCTGGGTCAACTTTTTCTAAATCATCAAGGTTTTCTTCATGCTTAATACCAAGCATTCTACAACATTTATTTTTAATTTTTTTCGTGAAATTTGAAGTCATTTTCATATTAAGAAAATTTTACTATTTTTTTGCTTTTTTGATATTCAAAAGTATAAAAAACTTAATGACATTTTGGTATTAAAATTAAGTATGAATCATAGGTATTGCATACCTTATTATATGGATTTATATTATAAGATATTTATAATAAACAAAAATAAAAAGACTAAGTTGCTAAACAACTAAGTCTTGTATATTTTGATATTCACGTTTTCTAAATGAACCAAATAATGTATTTATTACAAAGATAGCAATTCCTAACATTATTTCCACATCAGCAGCATTAAATGTGCCTCTATCTCTAACAAATGGAATGAATAAAATATCTTTAACGTGTCCTAAGAAAACAAATCTATCAATCATGTTTCCTGCAGTTCCTGCAAGAACTAAACCAATAATGAATCCGATTAATTTATAACGTTTGTGGTTAAATAATAAAGTAAACGGCATAACTATCAAGAATAAAATACTTAGTCCTTGAATGAAGGTTTGGTTCCTTGTTTTTAAGAAGGTTACTCCTCCATGTCAAATACTTCTTATTCCAATAATTTTATAATTTATTCATTGATCTGATTCCTTTGGGTAAATACTTTCAGCAATAACGAATCTTTCATCTGCAAGCTTTACATAAAATAAATCACCATCATATTTACCTTCAAAAACTGATCCATGTTCAAAAAGTAAACTTTTAGTAACTTGATCTATAGACAAGAAGATAATAAATGCTGTAAGACAAATAATATATGAAATAATAATTTTGTCTTTGTTAACTTTAATATTTGTTAAAAATTTATTAAATTTGTTTTTTAATGATTCCATAACAATTTAAACAAAGATCTTCTTTAATTTGGTCTTTTTCAAAATGATTTCAACATCTTAAGCATTTTTCAGATTCGAATTTTTGAACTTTAAATTCATCATTTGAAAATGTGATTTTACCAACTGATAATAAGTTTTTAAGATCTAGTGAGTTTAAGAATTCATTATCTTTAACATTAAGGAATAACTCTAATTCATTAGCACGTTTAACACTTCCGTTTTTAACTTCATTTTCAATTAAAACATTAACTTTATCTCTTAATTCAAAGAATTCTTTGTATTGTTCTAATACCTCGTAATTAATGTTTGCTTTTGAAATGTTTTCAAGTGTTTCAAGCATTACTGACTCTTGTTTATTTGCTTTGTTTAAGAATTTGTAAGCTTCTTCACTTGTTGTAGGTAAAATAGGAGCTAAAGCAATAATTAAGTATTCTACAATTTCATACATGTTAGCTAATGTCATTAATCTTTCTTGATCATTGAATTCTCTAATGTATAAAATGTCTTTTGTAACCGATAAGTAAAAGCTTGATAATTCAACTATGTAGTTATTAATTAACTTAACAACGTTAATGAATTTAAATTGATCATAAGCATTTTGAATGTTTAATTTAAGTTCTTCAAGTTGCTCTTTAATAAATAAGTGAATTCCTTCGCGTTTTGTGTTTGGATTATATGTATAACCATTTAGGTTACCAAGTAAGAATCTAATTGTGTTTCTAATCTTACGGTAAATTTCAGCATTTTGATCTAAGATTTTATCTGAGATAGTAACATCATTTGTATATTCACTATTTGCTACTCACAATCTTAAAATATCAGCACCACGCTTATTAACAACATCAAGTGGTGAAATTGTGTTACCTTTTGATTTAGACATTTTCTCACCTTTTTCGTCTAATGTGAAACCGTGAGAAATTAAGTTAATATATGGACTAACACCTTTGTATGCAACTGAATTAATAATTGAAGAGTTAAATCATCCTCTGTATTGGTCTGAACCTTCTAAGTAAGCGTCAAATGGTGATTGACTAAATCCATCATCAATGTTTGTTGCAACTGATGAAACACCTGAATCAAATCAAACATCCATAATGTCCATTTCTCTTTTGAAACCTTTGTTTCTATATTTTTCAGGTAATAATTCATCTGTTTCTTTTTCTCATCAAACATCTGTTCCGTGTTCTGCAACTAAGTTAATTACATAATCAAAGATTTCTTCTTCAATTACAGGATTATCATTTTGATCATAGAAGAAAATAAGTGGTACACCTCATGAACGTTGTCTTGAGATTGTTCAATCATTTCTGTTTTCGATCATTTTGCTTAAACGTTTTTTAGCTCAGTCTGAATGTGTTTTAACTTTGTGTTCGATTTCATATAGAATTTTGTCTCTAATTTTATCAATCGAAACGAATCATTGCGGTGTTCCTCTAAAGATAATTGGTTTATTTGTTCTTCAGTCATGTGGGTATGAGTGTTTAAATCTTTTGAAGTGTAATAATTTTTCACCTAAGAATTCTGAGATTGCTTTATTAGCATCATCATAGAACATACCATCAAATTTAGTATTTGTGTTGTAGATGTATCCTTTATCTGAAATATGCATAATCATGTCTAAATTATTTGCCTTACCAATTTGGAAGTCATCTTCACCAAATAATGGAGCAATATGAACTAATCCTGATCCACTTTCTGTAGTAACATGGTGTCCTAACACAACTGGAGCATCTTTTTTGAAAATTGGTGTTGAATATCAAACATCATTAATATCTTTACCAAAGAATGTTGAAATAACTTCAAAACCTTCTCATTCTAAAGTAGCTAAAACATTATCAAGTAATTCAGAAGCAATTACGTAGTATTTATTATTGTATTTTACTCTTGAGTATTCAATATCTTTACCAACTGCAACCCCGGAATTAGCAATTAATGTTCAAGGAGTTGTTGTTCAAATGATTAAGTGATCACCAGCTTGGATTTTATCAAATTCTGATTTCACAACATCAAAAGCTACGAAGATTGAAGGTGAAACAACATCATGATATTCAACTTCTGATTCAGCTAAAGCACTTTGTGAACTTGGTGATCAATAAACAGGTTTTAACGCTTTATAAACAAGTCCATCAAGAGAAAGTTTTTTAAGAACTTTTAATTGCTCTACTTCATATTTTTTATCCATTGTGATATAAACTTTGTTCATATCAGTAAATAATTGTAATGAAGCAAACTGTATTTTTTGATTCTTAATTTGTTCAGTTGCATATTCGGCAGCTCTTTTTCTTAAAGTTACAGCATTTAAGTCTTCTTTATTTAAGTTAGCCACTGAAAGCATCTTGTGTTCAATTGGTAAACCATGTGTATCTCAACCCAAAACAAAAGGTGAGTAAAAACCCTTAATTGATTTGTATCTTACAATAATATCTTTAAGAATCTTATTTAAAGCATGACCAATATGAATATCGCCATTTGCATATGGTGGCCCATCATGTAAAATAAATTTTTCATTATTTTTATTTTTTAAAATTGCTTTATTGTAAATTTGGTTTTCTTCTCAAAACTTTCTATAATCTGTTTCTTTACTTGTTAAATTTGCTCTCATTTCAAAGTCTGTTTGAGGCATATTTAAGGTGTTTTTATAATCCATTTTAACTCCTTTTTATTATCTAAATATAATATTTAAATTATACAAAATTTACTATATAAATTTAGCATTTTATAGATGCATTTTTTGTAAAAAAATAACTCTATTTTATAAAGTGAAATCATCAATTTATAAAATAGAGTTATTACTTTTATGGTGGCCCCGGCAGGAATCGAACCAGCGACACACAGAGCTTCAATCTGTTGCTCTACCAACTGAGCTACAGGGCCATAAATGGCGGTCCAGACGGGGATCGAACCCGCGTTCTCCTCCGTGACAGGGAGGCGTATTAAACCACTTTACCACTGGACCTTTTGGTTGCGGAGACAGGACTCGAACCTGTGACCTTCGGGTTATGAGCCCGACGAGCTGCCAAACTGCTCCACTCCGCGATGTGAATATATCAGTTTGTTATAATGGCGGGTGATGAGGGATTTGAACCCCCGCGGGCCGTGAAGCCCCTGGCAGTTTTCAAGACTGCTCCCTTCAGCCGGACTTGGGTAATCACCCATTATATTTGGTGGACCTAACAGGACTCGAACCTGTAACCGACCGGTTATGAGCCGGTTGCTCTAACCATTGAGCTATAGGTCCTGAAGCTTAGGTTATTTAATGGTAGCACCGAAGAGAGTCGAACTCTTGACCTTCCGGGTATGAACCGGATGCTCTAACCAACTGAGCTACAGTGCCATAATATGGTGGAGAGTATGGGATTCGAACCCACCACCTCCTGCGTGCAAGGCAGGCGCTCTAGCCAAATGAGCTAACCCCCCATAAATGGTGAAGAAGACAGGATTTGAACCTGCGACCACTACAGCCCAAATGTAGTGCTCTACCAAGCTGAGCTACTTCTCCGTTTTTTTAGGCTATAGTATTATACAATAAAAGTTTTAATATCCAAAAATATTTTTTGTTTATTTTTTATTGCTCATATAGTATAGCATATTTTTCTTAATACATATAAAAAATTGAATATTTTTTTTACAAAGTATAAAAAAATACTCCATATGGAGCGTGTTCTCTGAAAACTAAATAGTAATTAATAATTCATTAAAATGTCTTGAATACATTTCTTTTAAACCTATCAATTTATTAGTAATGGTCAGCTGAATGTGTTACCACACTTACACTTCCATCCTATCAACCTCGTAGTCTACAAGGAATTTCAAGGGAATACTTATCTCTGAGGAGGCTTCCCACTTAGATGCTTTCAGCGGTTATCCCTTCCGTACTTAGCTACCCAGCTATGCTCCTGGCGGAACAACTGGAACACCAGCGGTACGTCCACTCCGGTCCTCTCGTACTAAGAGCAGCTCTCATCAATATTCCAACGCCCACATCAGATAGGGACCGAACTGTCTCACGACGTTCTGAACCCAGCTCGCGTACCGCTTTAATTGGCGAACAGCCAAACCCTTGGAACCGACTCCAGCTCCAGGATGCGATGAGCCGACATCGAGGTGCCAAACCTTGCCGTCGATGTGATCTCTTGGGCAAGATAAGCCTGTTATCCCCAGGGTAACTTTTATCCGTTGAGCGACTGCCGTTCCATGACGTACAGCCGGATCACTAAGTCCTGCTTTCGCACCTGCTCGACTTGTAGGTCTCGCAGTCAAGCACACTTCTACCTTTGCGCTCTACATACGGTTTCTGACCGTATTGAGTGTACCTTTGAACGCCTCCGTTACCTTTTAGGAGGCGACCGCCCCAGTCAAACTACCCACCACGCACTGTCTCCCCGCCGGATAACGGCGGCAGGTTAGAAACTCAACATACCAAGGGTGGTATTTCAAGGTCGACTCCTCTAAGGCTAGCGCCTCAGCATCACCGTCTCCCACCTATCCTACACATGTTAGGCCAAGTTCCAATACGAAGTTGTAGTAAAGCTCCATGGGGTCTTTTCGTCTTGATGCGGGTACCCAGCGTTTTCACTGGGACCATAATTTCACCGAGTCCAATGTTGAGACAGTTGAGAGATCATTGCGCCTTTCGTGCAGGTCAGTATTTAGCCGACAAGGAATTTCGCTACCTTAGGACCGTTATAGTTACGGCCGCCGTTCACCCGGGCTTCATTTCAACGCTTCGCATAAGCTAACGCATCCACTTAACCTTCGGGCACTGGGCAGGCTTCACCCCCTATACATCACCTTGCGGTTTAGCAGAGAGCTGTGTTTTTGATAAACAGTTGCCCCTCACAATTTACTGTGGCCAACTTTTTAGGGTTGGCACCCCTTTTCGCGAACTTACGGGGTTAATTTGCAGAGTTCCTTAACATTGGTTTTCTCGCTCGCCTTAGAATACTCATCTTGGGAACGTGTGTCCGTTCTCGGTACAGGCACCCTGATATTTAAACGTTTAGAAGCTTTTCTTGGAAGCATGAAATCACACAATTCAAACCTAAGTTCTATGCATCGTAACTCCCGGTTGTAGAATACGCATTTGACTATATTCACCAGTTATTACTTACCCCTAAATCCAATAATAGGTAGTGTTATCCTTCTCCGTCACTCCATCACTATATCAAGGCGGTACAGGAATATTAACCTGTTGTCCATCGGATACGCTTTTCAGCCTCTCCTTAGGCCCTGACTAACCCTGGGTGGACGAACCTTCCCCAGGAAACCTTTCCCAATAGGCGTCGTGGATTCTCACCACGAATCGTTACTCATACCGGCATTCTCACTTCTTAGCGCTCCACCAGTCCTCACGGTCTGACTTCGCCGCACTAAGAACGCTCCTCTAACGTACTTTCGTACCCGTGGCTTCGGTATTATGTTTTACTCCCGTTACATTATTGGCGCAAGATCTCTTGACTAGTGAGCTATTACGCACTCTTTAAAGGGTGGCTGCTTCTAAGCCAACCTCCTAGTTGTTTATGAAATCTCACAACCTTTCTGACTTAACATAATTTTGGGACCTTAGCCGACGATCTGGGTTGTTGCCCTCGCGAGCCGGGACGTTAGCACCCCGGTTCCGACTGCATGACAATACACAATGGTATTCGGAGTTTGATTATAGTCAGTACCGCTAGGCGCGGCCATTCCATATTCAGTGCTCTACCACCAAAGTTTAACATCACACGCTAGCCCTAAAGCTATTTCGAGGAGAACCAGCTATCTCCAAGTTCGATTGGAATTTCTCCACTATTCACAAGTCATCCGGGCACTTTTCAGCGTACTACGGTTCGGCCCTCCACTTGGTGTTATCCAAGCTTCAGCCTGCTCATGAATAGATCACATGGTTTCGGGTATATATCAACATACTAAACGCCCTATTAAGACTCGATTTCTCTACGGCTCCGCTTTTTTCTGCTTAACCTCGCATGTTAACATAACTCGCCGGTCCATACTGCAAGATGTACGCCATCAGCCATTAACGGCCTCTGACTAATTGTAAGTAAGTGGTTTCAGAATCTATTTCACTCCCCTCCCGGGGTTCTTTTCACCTTTCCCTCACGGTACTAGTTCACTATCGGTGTCTGGTTAGTATTTAGCCTTACCGGATGGTCCCGGCAGATTCAGACAGGGTTTCACGTGCCCCGCCCTACTCAGGATACTATCAGAAGTTCTTGCCATTTCGCATACGGGAGTATCACCCTCTATGCTAAAGTTTCCCAACTTTTTCTGCTATAACAAAAATTTGTAACTTCGTGTAGATAGTCCTACAACCCCATCATATAGATGGTTTGGGCTGTTCCACGTTCGCTCGCCGCTACTGATGGAATCATTATTTATTTTCTCTTCCTGTTGCTACTAAGATGTTTCAGTTCACAACGTGTCTCGCTATCAAGACTATGTATTCATCTTGATGCAGTTAGAAATTACTCTAACTAGGTTTCCCCATTCGGAAATCCCCGTATCGTAGCTTATATCCAGCTCCACGAGGCTTATCGCAGGTAATCACGTCCTTCATCGACTTCCAGACCCAAGGCATCCACCACAAACTCTTACTTATTTAAAAGATCAATATTTTCCTATTGTTGTTGATGTATTCAAAGACATTTTAATAAATTATTATATTAATAATAATTACTCGGTATCACAAAACAAATTGACTAATTTATTTTTTGATGTCGTTGTTATATTAATTTATCTTTACTATTTAGTTTTCAAAGAACAAAGAGAGAAATTCTCTCAAAACTAGATATACTGTCGGGTTATCATGCGACACATGACGTTAAAATTAAATAATTGATAACCATGTAAAATAGGTAATTGTTACTAAAATGAATTGTAACTTAATGTACTCCGTAGAAAGGAGGTAATCCATCCCCACGTTCTCGTAGGGATACCTTGTTACGACTTCACCCCAGTCACCGGCCCTGCCTTAGGCAGTTGTCTCCGTAGTTAACAAAACCGACTTCGGGCATTACCAGCTCCCATGGTGTGACGGGCGGTGTGTACAAGACCCGAGAACGTATTCACCGTAGCGTAGCTGATCTACGATTACTAGCGATTCCGACTTCATGTAGTCGAGTTGCAGACTACAATCCGAACTGAGAACGGTTTTTTGAGATTTGCTCCACGTCGCCGTCTTGCTTCTCTTTGTACCGTCCATTGTAGCACGTGTGTTGCCCCACTCGTAAGAGGCATGATGATTTGACGTCGTCCCCACCTTCCTCCCAATTACTCGGGCAGTCTCCCTAGAAAATTAACTAAGGACAAGGGTTGCGCTCGTTGCAGGACTTAACCGAACATCTCACGACACGAGCTGACGACAACCATGCACCATCTGTCATTCCGTTAGCCTCCACTATATCTCTATAGCTTTGCGGAAGATGTCAAGAGTGGGTAAGGTTCTACGCGTATCTTCAAATTAAACCACATGCTCCACCGCTTGTGCGGATCCCCGTCAATTCCTTTAAGTTTCACTCTTGCGAGCATACTACTCAGGCGGATGATTTAATGCGTTAGCTGCGCCGATAGTTTTCTATCAGCTAATCATCATCGTTTACAGCGTGGACTACCAGGGTATCTAATCCTGTTTGCTCCCCACGCTTTCGTCTCTCAGTGTCAATATGTGCCCAGTTAGCTGCCTTCGCCATGTTGGTGTTCTTCCTAATATCTACGCATTTCACCGCTTCACTAGGAATTCCGCTAACCTCTACACAATTCTAGCTTGCCAGTATCCAACGCAATTTGGGGTTGAGCCCCAAGTTTTCACGCCAGACTTAACAAACAACCTACAGACGCTTTACGCCCAATAATTCCGGATAACGCTTGCAACCTATGTATTACCGCGGCTGCTGGCACATAGTTAGCCGTTGCTTTCTGACAAGGTACCGTCAAGGCAATAGCATTTCCTCTACTGCTTTTTCTTCCCTTATAACAGCAGTTTACAACCCGAAGGCCTTCATCCTGCACGCTGTGTCGCTCCATCAGACTTTCGTCCATTGTGGAAAATTCCCTACTGCTGCCTCCCGTAGGAGTCTGGGCCGTATCTCAGTCCCAGTGTGGCGGATCAGTCTCTCAACCCCGCTAAACATCATCGCCTTGGTAAGCCATTACCTTACCAACTAGCTAATGTTCCGCACCCCAATCTTTTAGTGAAGCCGTAAAGCTCCTTTTATATATAGTTCATGCGAACCATATAAGTATCCGGTATTAGCGATAATTTCTCATCGTTGTCCCAATCTAAAAGGCATGTTAAGTACGTGTTACTCACCCATTCGCCGCTAAGTTCCTAAGAACTCCGCTCGACATGCATGTATTAGGCACACAGCCAGCGTTCATCCTGAGCCAGGATCAAACTCTCGAAAAAATTGACTGTCATGTTTTGTGTATATCTAGTTTTCAAAGAACTTCACGCTTATCAAAAGCGCAAGATAATTATAGCACATAATTTTTTTTGCAAAGAATTTTTTATATTTTATTTTAAAAAGAAAATTCATTCAAAAAAAAGTTATATTATTTATATATGAAATAAAAAAATGAACAAAAATATTTTTTTATTTAGTTGAATTATTTTTTTAGTTTACAATTATTTTAAGTTAAGTGTTATCTCTCTCGACATTTGATAACCCTTTTCTTATTTAAAGATAACGCAATTAAAGCGTTATTTTTTCATTATTTAATAAAATTAATTATATAAATGGAACGAATCCAGTTTGTGCTTTTTTCATTTTGCTTTTACTGTAAATTAAAAAAGTGATATTACTAAAAACATGAAAAAAATTACTAAAACTTTTCTTTTTGGTTTAGAAATTTTATTAATAGGTGGGGGGATATCAGTTTTTTCTTTATATGGTGCAAATGAAATTAGGAAAAATAAAATTAATAAATTTGTTATGGAAAATCAAAAATTGACACAATAAATTTTGAAATAGATAAAACACAAAATATTTTAGGCTTACAAGATCAAACAGATGTTAATTTATACTTCTAAAGTTTCGGTGTACAACCTTTTTATAATTTAATAAGGGCTAGCTATGTTATCAAAAACTGAGTCACATTTTTATGTCTCTCCTGATTTTGGTAACTAACATAAGGATATTAATATTAGTTCATTGAAAGTTTTTAAAAATAATAGAGTTGTAAAAAAATACCAAAGATTTAGAAAGCTCAAATGAATTATTGAAAATTATTTTGATCAGACTTGATTTAAAAATGTTAATTATAAAGAATGGCAAATGCTTGAGTTAGTGTAGTTAACAAATATAAAGATTCAGATAGAGGTAATCAATATATTGTTTCTAGCTATTTTAAAAATGTTAATATTTTATGAAGCAATCCACAACAACAAAACTTTTTGAACATTTAGAATTAAAAAATCATTATTCATTTTTTGAATATAAAGCTTCTTAAAAACTCAAAGATATAATTTTTAACACAAGGGATATAAATAAGAAAAGATTATCTACTTATTGAACTGCAATCATTGGTAATTATTGAAGAAGAGAAAAAGATAAAGTTCTAAAGCAAAAAGCGGGAATGGTAAAGAAAGTTTGATTGTTCTTGGTACATATAGCAAAAATGATCAAGACTTAATCGATAAAATTGCAAGTGAATTTGGTGATCAATATAATATCTTTTATAAAAGTCATTCAGGAATGTATGAAAATGCAGAGTTTATTAATAAAAAAATTTTGTTGCAGTAATTCAATTGTGATTAAAAGAAAAGTTGAAAAACCTGTTGATCAAATGACAATTGAAAACTTTGAACTTAGCGCAATTAGTGACTCTGAGTTCTTGAATGATAGCCATTAGAAATTACAAAACATACTAAGAAAAGAGATGGTAGTTATTTATTTGAATTTAAAGTCAATATAAATTATCAACTCTTGGATGATAAACCCGTTGAAAGATTTTCGATAATTGTAATCAAGAATAATTTAAAAAAGTTAACCATTAAATGGCTAACTTTTTTAATTATACTAAACCTTTTGTTTTTAAAGTTTTTAAAGTTTTTGCACTAACACGTAAAGTCATTCTTTGACCATCGATTGTAACTCTAACTTTTTGTAAGTTAACGTTAAATTTTCTTTTAGAAGCATTCATAGCGTGTGAACGTGTGTTTCCTGTTAAAGGACCAACACCTGATAATTGACATCTTCTTGCCATAATCTAATTCTCCTAATTCACCAATTACTTACGAATGTTTAAAGCTTCGATAACTTTGTTGTATTCTTCTAAGTTTGCTTCTTTAAGGTGTTTTAATAAAACTTTACGTTGTGAAATTTTAGCTAAGAAACCTCTACGTGAGTGGTTATCTTTAGGGTTATTTAAAAAGTGAGGTTTTAATGATTCGATATCTTCTGTTAAGATAGCGATTTGCACAGCTGTGTTTCCTGTGTCTTTTGCATTTTTACCGAATTTTTTGATTAATTCAGCTTTTCTTTCTTTTGAAACCATAATATCTCCTGTTTTTTTGTATTATGTTTTAAACCTAGCAAGTACTTTTGTGAACTAACCAAGTCTAAAATTTGTGTTTGCTATATTTAAGCTTGCTTATTATATCACTTTATAGTTGTGATTCTAAAAAATATTTTTTAGCTTTTTCCTTAAATTCTTCTTGTAAAAAATCATCATAATCAGAGACTGTTAAATGAATTTTATCAAGTAACTCAATATACATTTTTCCATCTTTAATGCTATTCTGGAATAACTCGTCTAAGTCAATTAAATGTCATTTTAGTTTATTTTGTTTATTAACTTGAATTATTGAAAAATAAATTAAGTTATTTAAATAAACTTTGGCAACATAAAATCCGGCATGAGGTAAAAGCTGTTTTCTGTTAGCTGTTAGTTCATTTTCTTTTAAATCTGCTTCAATTGTGAAGTTATAAACTAATAATTCATTTAAAAACTTAATATCACCAAAAGTGACCAGTTCTTTTAAAAATGATGTTGAAATTTTTTTGTTTTTAAACTTAAAAATTTCAACCATATGTAAATTAATATTATGTATTAGTTTTAAATCAATTTCATTCAATGCTTGCTTATCTTTTCCAAGCTTAAAGTCTTGACCAAAACATAAATTAATAGCTTTATCTTTTTTAAGTAAATTTAAAAATTCTAGAGCTTGCAAGTTTTTAATTTCTTGAAAATCAATTTCTAAAACTGCATCAAATTCAAGTTCCACTAAATTAAAGTAATTTGCATTGTTGCTTTGAAAAAAGCTGCCTTTGTTTTTGAAATCAAAAGTTTCTTGTTTAAAAGTAACTAAAATTAACCTTTGATTTTCTTTTTTAAGGCTTTGTGCCTTTTTATAAATTTGGTAATGACCTAGGTGAAATGATTCAAAACTACCTAACATGAAAATATCGTTTTGAAGTGTTTCAAAGTTTTTTAAACTATAAATTTTTAAGTCATTCATATTAAATTAAATGTAATTCCTTAAGTTTTAAATAACATCCTTCATATTCACAGTCGATTGCAACATCATTAGCAATTTCTTTAAGTTTATTATTTGCTCTTTCCATTGCAACACCGTAATATGCATCTCTAAGCATTTCATAATCATTTGAACTATCTCCAAATGCAATTAAGTTATCCATCGAAATACCTAAATGTCTGCATAAAATTTGTAAAGTGCTACTTTTATTAATGTTTTTAGGGCTGATTCAAAATCCTCTTGATCACCTTGAAGCAATTTCAACATCAAAGTTTTTTTCTTTAATAAACTCTTCGACTTGATCTGAAAGGCTTCTTGGGTCTGTAGTGTTAAAAGTAATTAAATATAAATCTGTGTTATTAAGCTTTTCTTCATCATAGTCTAAGTAATTTTCTTGGAATGGCTTAATAAATCATGTATCAGTTTTTAAGTTTGGTGTTTTATACACTTTATCAAAGTCAGTTACAGCCATAGCGACCATTTGATCTTTGAATTTGTTGTAAACTTGTTTAACAACTTCTTTATCAATTGTGGCTTTATAAATGAATTTTTGATTCTTTACATCTCAAATAAATGAACCATTAGCACCAATAAAGTAATCTACATGACCTAATTGTTCTAAAAAGTCACCAATTGTTGCGAATTCTCTTGCGCTCGCAACAACAGTGGTAATATTGTTCTCCTTAAGTAATTTGAACATTTCTTTAGTTTTTTCTTGGAATTTTGTATGTCCATTAGGTAATATTGTTCCATCTACATCAAATGCAGCAATTTTAATAATGTCTTTTAATTGTTTCATTGTAACCTCTTGTTAAAAACTTTTTTAGGATAAAAGTAATTTTTTTCAACTTTACCAACTGAGCAAATTTCTTTTGTTATTGGATTGATTATAAACAATGTTTTATCATTTGTTTTAATATAAATTTTTCTTCCAAAACTTAATTCAGCAAGTTCTTTTTGATTTGCTTCATAAGTTTCGATATCAAAAAGTTCATTATTGTTAATTAATGAGTATTGATCAGGCTCTAAGTTTCCTAATTTAACTTGGCCAACAGCTGATCTTTTAAGTTTTGTCATTACACATGTTGTACCTAAATATTTAGCAATATCTACCAAAAGTGCTCTTATATACGTTCCTGATGATACAGTTGTTTTAATTAAAAAATCTTCACCATTAAATTCAAGTAACTCAATATTGTGAATAGTGATTTTTTGAGTTCTCATTTTTACTTCTTCACCATTTCTAGCATATTCATAAGCTTTTTTACCATTAATTTTTTTAGCACTATAAATCGGCGGAATTTGTTCTTTTAAACTTTTAGCTCAACTTATTGCTTCATCAAGCTTTTCTTTAGTTATAACTTTTTTATCATGACTAATAACATTTCCGGTTATATCTAAAGTGTCGCTACTTTGAAAAAACTTAGCTGAAGCAATATAAGTTTTATTATCATTTTTAATGTATTCAAATAACTTGGTATCTTCATTTGTAGCAAAGATCATTAATCCTTCTGCAAGAGGATCTAAAATTCCAATATGACCAATTTTATCAGCATTAACTTCTTTTGCTATTTGACGAATTGTCTTGTTTGAAAAGTCACCAATCTTTTTATAAAATTTGTAAAACATAGAATCCTTTATAGTAGTAAATTTAGCTATATGTATTTTATCATTTATGTTTTTATTTATTATTAAATAACTATAATTTTTATATATCAAAAAGATCATAATATGTGGTAAAATAGCATTATGAAAAAAGAAATGAATTCTAAAGAACCCATTATTATTTTAACTGGCCCAAGTGGAGTAGGAAAAGGCACAATTGAGAGGCTACTTTTTGAGTTTGAAGAACTTAATCTTTCACTTTCATGTTCTGCTACTACAAGAAAACCAAGAAATGGTGAACTTAATGGAATTCATTACTATTTTATCGACACTGAGAATTTTAGAGACAAGATGAAAAGTCGTAAATTTTTAGAATTTTCATATCACTTAAATAATTACTATGGAACACTTTATTCTGAATTAAAAAAGATTCATGATAAAAAAATGGTTCCTATGCTTGAAATTGAAACAACTGGAGTTAAAAAAGTTATTAATAAATTCAAGAACGAAAAGCTTGATGAAAAATATAACTTAATTACCATCTTTTTAGCACCACCTTCAATTGATGACTTAAGAAAAAGAATTATTACAAGAGGTTCAGAAAATAGTCAAACCTTAAAAGAAAGACTTAAAAAAGCTGAAACCGAAATTGCTGAATCAGTAATTTTTAGATACAAAATAATTAACGATATACCTGAAAGAGCCGCCAACGAAATTAGAGAAATCTTACACAAGGAGTTAGGCATTGATAAGAATAAGTAAAATAAGCGAAAAAGGTAATGTTAGATCCAACAACGAAGATCGTGTTGGATATTTTATTAATGATCATGCTTATTTAGGTGTATTGTGTGACGGAATGGGTGGTCATAAAAATGGAGATTATGCAGCCAGCATTGCAATTAATGTTTTAAGTTGAGATTTCATGAATGCATTTAAAAGTATTGAATATCCTGATGTTAGAGAATTTATTTTTAACTCTATTTCAAATATTAAAAATGAAATGAAAAAAGTAATTTTTGAACAACCTGATAAAAAGAATATGGGTAGTACAATTGTTGCTTTTATTTACTTAAAAGAAATTAAAAAGATTATTCTATTTTATAGTGGTGATTCAAGATGCTACATTTATAAACAAAAAGGGGAATTTATTCAAGCAACAAAAGATCATAATTTACTCAATAGGTGAATTGATGAAGGAATCGAAGAAAAGAACTTTGTAGATAATTACCATTACCACAGATATTTAACAAGTGCTTTAGGGGCTGAACTTGATACAAAAGTCGATATTATCAGCCTTGATTATGATCCTGAAAACCCAATTACAAAAATTTTATTAACATCTGATGGAATGCATGAATTCTTAAATAATGATGAAATGTATTTTGTTGTAAGTAATCAAGATTGAGAAACAGAAACAAAACTTAATAAATTGGTTCAAAGCGCTTTAATCAATGAATCAAATGATAATATAAGTGCTGTTTTAATGGAGATTGATTATGAGTAATGTTAAAAGTTTACAAATTCGAGAAACTTCAATTGTTCACCAAAAGTACAAGATTGGTAGAATTCTAGGGTATGGCGGAATGGGTGTTGTTTGTTCAGTAAGATTAAAAAGTGATCCAACTGTTGAATATGCACTTAAGTATAGATATGATGATTTTAATGAGGTTTCTAAAAAAAGATTCCTTAGTGAAATTAAACTTCTTAAGAAAATTAATTCAGAACATTTCCCAAAATTAATTGAGTTTCATTCAGATGAAAAAGAACAGTTTTATGTAATGGAACTTGTAAAAGGCGAAACTTTATATGACATGCTTAAAAAAAATAGGCAACTACCTGTAAATTTAGCAAACAATTTCATTAGACAAATCGCTAATGCAATTGGTGAACTTCATTCAAACGGAATAATTCACCGTGATATTAAGTCACAAAACATTATGATTCAAGATGACTATTATATCAAGATTATAGATCTTGGGATATCTGTTGATGAAGAATCACATAGATTCACTAAAACAAATGCTGTAGTTTGTTCACCACATTATTCAGCGCCCGAATATGTTACAAAGAACGCTAAAATCACAAAGGCAGTTGATATTTATGCAATTGGTATTGTTTATTATGAAATGTTAATTGGTAAATATCCTTTCGAAAGTGAACAACAACATCAAACTATTTTAATGCATAGAGATATGGAATTTCCAAATCCTAAAAATTATCGCGACTTACCTCAATCTGTTTGCAACATCATTATTAAAGCAACGGCAAAAAATCCTAATGATAGATATAAATCGGTTTGAGACTTTAGATCAGATGTTTTAACATCATTAAAAGACTATAGGAAACTTGAGAAGCCTATTTCAATCAAAACTCTGAAGACTAAGAAATCTCTTATAGATATTATAAACTCAACTACATTTATGATTGTTGCAGTAATCGTTATTCTTTTAATAATTGCTGCACTCGCAATCACGGGTTGACAGTTAGGGGTTTTCAATGGGTAATTTTAGAATATTTTCAATTGTTGCTGGTAGTTTTGAAATCTGTAATCTTGAAAATAGAGAAAGAATCAAAATTCCCGCAGCAGGTAAATTAAGATATAATAATATTTCTCCTTTAGTTGGAGATATTGTTGAAATTAAAAACGATTTAATTGTCGATATTAAAGAACGTGAAAATGAGTTAGTTAGGCCAAAAGTTGCTAACATTGATCAAGTGGTTATTGTTATGTCTATTGAAGAACCAAAATTTAGTAGTTTCTTAATTGATAAGTATTTAAGTATTATTGAATTTAAGAATATTAAACCAATTATTTTTATTACAAAATCTGACTTAAATGAAAATGATGCAATCTATTGAAGTGAAAAATATAAAAAGATGGGGTATGATGTCTTTTTATTAGGAAAAGAAGAAAATCTAGATCACTTGCACCATTTATTCACAAATAAGTTTACTTTGTTTATGGGGCAAAGTGGGGTTGGTAAAACAACTGCTATAAATAAATTAGGAAGCTTTAATTATAATACACAAACTATTTCAAAAGCTCTAGGTAGAGGAAAGCACACCACAAGAGTCACTCAAATAATTGACTTTTTAGATGGTTTTTTAATTGATACACCGGGTTTTTCATCTCTTGAAGTACCAATGGAAGAAATAGAATTAGCTAAAAGCTTTAAAAACTTTAGGGAATTTGCTCAATTTTGTAAATACAGAAGTTGCTTACACTTTAATGAAAATGAAAATGATTGTGCTATAAAGTTAGCCTTACAAAATCAAGAAATTGAAGAGTTTAGATACGAAAACTATTTAAAACTTTTAAAAGAAATTAAGGAGAAAAGATAATGTTAAAATACGTTACACCAAGTTTATTAAACGTTGAAAAAGAACAAAGATTACAAATGGCTGAAACATTAATTGAAAATGGAATTAAATGAATCCACTATGACGTTATGGATGGAAATTTTGTTCCTAATACAGCTATTGAAGTTGAAGAAATTGTTAATATTGATAAAAATGCTAAAAAACACATTAAAGATGCTCACTTAATGGTTGTTAACCCATATGACTATGTTGAACAGTTAAAAAATAATGTTGATATTTTAACTTTCCATTATGAAGCTATTGAAAATGATTTAGATAAATTTAATGAATTTTTAGAAAAAAATAAACATGAATTAAAAATTGGTTTAGCAATCAAACCGAACACAAGTGTTGCAACAATCAAAAACTTTTTAGATAAATTATCACTTGTTTTAGTTATGTCTGTTGAACCTGGAAAAGGTGGACAAAAATTTATGGAATCTTCACTTGATAAAGTTAAAGAATTAAAATCTATCAGAAATAATAACTCTTATGATTACTTAATTCAAGTAGATGGTGGAATTAATTCAGAAACTGGTCCATTATGTTTAAAAGCAGGTGCTGATGCTGTTGTTGCGGGTACATTCTTAGTTGTTGAACCGACAAAAGAAAGAATCCAATCAATTCTTGGAAAATTTAAATAAGAATTAGAAAAACTGGTCTAAGGACCAGTTTTTTAAAAATGACTACTCATGTTTGCTTTTGATTAATTTGATGACATCTGATACTAGAACTAAAGACATTAGTTCTTCATCTGATATTGAAATATTAAACTCTTCTTCTGCTAAAACAATAATTTCAGCTAAATCTAATGAATCAATATTCAATGCTTTTATATCATCATTTTCTGTAACTTTCTTTCTAGCTACTCTTGTAAAATTATCTAAAACCTGTTGTTTAATATTCTTCATAACCAAATTATACAAAATTATAAAATAATCTCATAACTTTTAGTTTCCAGAATTTCCTCACCATTTACATGTTTAAAGTATAAAACTATCTTGTTATCTTCTTCAAAGATTTCATAATCAAACTCTATGTTACCTACAAAAACGTTTAACCTTATAAAAATCGATTTGAATATTTTATTAATTAGTTTTTCATCAAAAATTACTTTTCCACTTTCATCTTTTTCAATTATTTCTTGAATAAAATCTGAAGTTATCTCAGGAAAAATGCTCCTATATTCTTTTTGAGGTTTGTCAAATATTATTTCTTCAGTTTCTTGTTCTTTTTTGGTGCTAACTTTGGTAACTTCTTTTATCACAATGTAAAAAATTGTTCCTACAAAAACTGATAATAAAAGTGTTGCAAGTATTTTTGATTTAGTAATCTTCTTTTTTATTTGGAACATAGAACTTTTCAATTCTAAAATTCTTGTTATCTGAATTTAATATTTTTAACAATTCTTCACCGCTAATTTTATATCTATAACTACCTTGTTTTGTTAAATTATTTTCTAAAATTTTAGGAACTGTAGATGTAAAAGTAAATTCTCTTTTAAAGCCAGCATTATTTAATGAAAAGTTAATTTGTGAATTTAAGAAAGTAAATGATAAAGTGAATTCTTGTTTGGGACTAACTTGTTTAGGCATTTTTATACTTCGTTGCGCTTCGTATGTATCACTTTTAGTAATTTCACCTTTTTCAAAATTTGTTAACAATGAATCATTAACAATTAATTTTGATTTTTTAACTTTATCATTAAAAACTTTTCGTTCAACCAACTCAATACCCAACTTATCTTTATAAATTTTAGGGATAAATAATTTTGGATTTTTAAATACTCAATTTTCATTGTTTATATCATATAGTTTTAATATATCTTTCCTTTGTATATCAAAATAATACGTAATTTCTCCAACTTCTTTAATCTCTTCTTCTTTAGATAAATCATTTCATTTAATAGCTAAATTAAGATATTTGTGAGTTGTATTTATTTTTCCTTTATTAATTTGGAAAATAGTTGAATATTCTACTTTCACTCTTTTGATTTTGTCGCTGCTTTTGATTGATAAATTGTTTCTTTTTTCATCATTAAAACTAAACTTATATGTACCAATATGTTTTTCTGAATGGGTTTTGTATATTTCAATACTTATATCATTTAGTTGATCATTGCCTTTTAATATAGTGTTAAGATCTAAAAATAATTTACTTGATCTAATGATTGATAGTGACTTTTCCCTGTTAATTTTTACAATGTAATAATAACTTAAGTAATGCATTTTACTTTTATCTGAAAAATCAAAATAGATATATTGCTTAGGGCTTTTTAATGTGTTAAATATTTCTATTTCAAAATTTAATTTAGAAATATCAAAGTTTTTGTATTCGTCATTTAAGTAAAGTTTACTTTCGATTTGATTACGAACTAAAATATTAGATTCTTTTTCTTTTTCTCTGACTTGTAATGATTGATTAAAATAAACCAAAGTAGTAATTTGCGAACTCTAAAATTGCAATTCTTTTCTTTTTATAAAAAGTTGTTTTTGAAAAATGTTTTAAATATCACTCAGTGTAATCTCTTGTATTTTCGTTTAAATAACAATTTTCAATAATTCATGAAGATTCAGGCGAAAGTGATTTTAAAATCATTGTAATTAAGTGTGTTTTACTATTTAGTCGTCTTTCTAAAATTTTTCTAACTTCTTTTATTTCTTTGTCGTCAGGGAAAAATCTTTCCTCTAATTTCATTTTTAGTAAATATTGTTTATATACTTTTTGAAATGATAAATAGTTCGCAAATAGGTCTTCGATAAATTTTAAAACCTTCGCATAAAAGTCTTTGTTACCTTCAATTTCAAGCTCAAACATTTTCATTTCAAATTCGCTCATCTTGATCTCCTTCAATTAAAGTTTATGACTTTTTCTTGATAGAGCAAGAAAAAAACTAAAAAAGGAACAAAAAAAGGAAAAAAACCCTGGTTTTTTCCACATTTTAATAGGCTTTAGCGAATACAACGTATCTTTTTGTTCCATTTTTACATTCTGGGAAAATACATGTTGCGTTTTCTTCTGGTTTAACTAAATCTTTAATTGGTATGCAACGAGCTGTTGCCCCTGTTTCTTGTTGAATAAATTCTTCAGCCTCATCTGAACAACAAAATGGCGCAATAACAAAGTTGGAATTTGCAATTTCTTTTTTGAAATCTTCGTAATTTGAAACTGAAACAGTTCTTGCTTCCATTCTTGCTTTTGCTGAGTTGTATAAATTATCATGGATTTCATCTAAAAGAGCAGTTACTCTTTCTTTAAGATCTTTGATTTTAATAACTTCTTTTTCTAAAGTATCTCTTCTAACAACGGTTACTTCATCGTTTTGTAAATCTCTAGGTCCAACTTCAACTCTTAATGGAACTCCTTGAATTTCACTGTTTGAAGCTTTAAATCCTGGATTTTTATCACTTGAATCAAGATTAACTCTGAATTTTCTACCTAAATCAATTGCAATCTTTTTAGCAACTTTACCAACGTTTTCATCTTTGTTACCAAAAATTTCTAAAACATCAATTTGAGTAGGAGCAATACGAGGTGGAATAATGATTCCTCTATTATCACCATGAGTCATAATTAAAGCGCCAATTAATCTTGTTGTAACACCTCATGAAGTTTGATAAACAAATTCTTCTGTGTTTTCACTTGTTTTAAATTTAATGTTATATGGTTTTGAAAAGTTTTGCGCTAAATAATGGCTAGTTCCAGATTGCAGCGCTTTACCATCTTTCATCATTGCTTCAATTGTATATGTTGAACAAGCGCCAGCAAATTTTTCTCTTGGTGTTTTTCTCCCAACAATTGTAGGGATAGCTAAATAGTTTTTAAGAAATTTAGCATATGTATTAATCATTTCTCTTGTGAATCTTCTGGCTTCTGTTGTTTCTGAATGACATGTGTGTCCTTCTTGTCAAAGGAACTCTCTTGATCTTAAAAATGGATTTGTTGTTTTTTCTCATCTAACAACATTTGCTCATTGGTTTAATACCATCGGTAAATCATTGTGCGAATTAATTGATTTTTTAAATAAGTCAGCAAATAAAACTTCTGATGTTGGTCTAATAAATAATTTTTCACTCAACTCTTTATCACCTACATGAGTTACAGTTGCTAATTCAGGATTAAATCCAGCAATATGCTCTTTTTCAATTGAGAATAAACTTTCAGGTATTAATAAAGGCATATAAACATTTTGCACACCTTTTGATTTAAAAATTTCATTTAATTCTTTTTGGATCATTTCTCAAATACCGTATGAATTTGGTTTTAAAATTAATGAACCTTTTGTTGGCCCATAAGCAATTAAATTACCATTCTTAACAACATCTGTATATCATTTGGCAAAATCCACTTCCATTGGTGTAATTTTATCTAATTCTCTTTTGTTCATAAGTTATTCTATTATACCTTTTTTATAGAAAAAGAGTATAAAAAACATCACTTAGAGAGTGATGATATGGCTGCCCCAGTTAGATTCGAACTAACGCGTGTCGGAACCAAAACCCGATGCCTTACCGCTTGGCTATGGGGCAAAATGGTGGGGGGAGAGGGATTCGAACCCCCGAATCCTAAGAAAGTGGGTTACAGCCACCCGCATTTGGCCGCTTTGCTATCCCCCCGGATTGCTATAATATTATACACAAAGTTTAAAAAAATCAATAATAAAAAAATTTTTTTTAACCTAATTTTATTGTATAATAATTGAGCAATTAGGAGTATAGTTCAACGGTAGAACAACGGGCTTCAACCCCGTGTGTTGTGGGTTCGAATCCTGCTACTCCTGCCAAATAAATGTTTAATAAATGATTATGAGATATTTGTAATTATTTATTAAACATTTTTTATATAATTTAAATTGTATGGAAAAGAAATATAAATTTGGATTCATAGGTACCGGAGCTTATGGATCGGCCTTAGCAAACGCTTTAACAACTAATAACTATGAAGTTATTATGTATGGTATCAATGAAAAAGAAATATCAGATATAAATAATGGACTCAATACTAAATATTTTAATCAAACAAAATTTACAAATCCTGAATTAATTTCTGCTACTAAAAGCTTAGAATATGTTTTGGATAATTCAGAAATAATTGTTTTGGCTGTTCCATCATTTGCAATAGGTGATGTTATCGACAAAATAATTGAATTAAGAAGTGATCAAAAATTTAATATTATAAATATCGCTAAAGGTTTTGAAAGCTCAACAAGGATGTTTTTCTCAGAGTTTATTAAGCAAAAAATGAAAAACAATTTAAATGGCTTCGCCACAATCCTTGGACCTTCATTTGCGCAAGAATTATTTGAAAAGAAAACTACAGTAATAAATATTATTGGTGATGATATTAAATTCAATAAACTAGTTGCTCAAGCGTTTAGAACCGATTATTTCGCTTTATCACAAATGAATGATTGGTTTATGGCCGAGTTATTTGCTTCATTAAAAAATACATTGGCGATTGGTATGGGTATCTTATCTCATTATGATGATTCAAAAAATACAACAATTGCTTTCTTAACAATGGGTGTGAAAGAAATTCTAGCAATTTACAATAAAATCGCAAAGGAAAAGAAATATAAATCAATGTTTGATTTCTCAACTTTTGGTGATGTTGTTCTAACATGCACATCAGACAAAAGTAGAAATTATAGCTATGGTAAATATTTAGCTGAAAACGGTTTAGAAAGAGCTAATAGTGAGTATACTAGTACTGTTGAAGGAAAAGAAGCTGCTAAAGTTCTTGCTGAAATTTTATATGTAGAAAAAATACAAACAACTATTTTTAAATTGATTATTTCAATTTTAATGGGCAAAACTGAACCTGATAAAATTAATTCATTTTTAAAAATTAGTAAGGAAATAGTGTAAAATATATTTCATATATTTTTATAAGAAATGGAGACATAATGTTAAAACACAAATATGACAAAAAAAGTAGTTTAGTTACTGTTGAACTTGTTTATAAATTTGAAGATTTTAAAGCAAGATTTGATAAATTAGTTCAAGAAGCTAGCGCAAAAATTAAAGTTCCTGGTTATAGACCTGGTAAAGCACCTAAAGATAAATTACTTGCTAGAGTTGATTACCATGCAATTGAAAACAAAGTTTTAAATGAATACCTTGATTCAAAAAGACTAGAAATCGCAAAACACTTAATGGAAAAAGAAATTAAATACATTCCAATGATTTCTAACATTGATGTTAAAAATGAAAAAGAAAAAGATTTAACAATTATCGTTACTTATCCAACATTACCAGTTTTTGATGATTTAGATTTCAAAAAAGTTGATGTTAAATTTGAATTACCTAAAGTTTCTAAAAAAGACGTTGAAACAGAAATGAGTCACGTTACAAGTCATTTAACACAAAAAACAGAAGTTAAAGATAAAGCTGAAAAAACAAAATTGCACGATACAGTTAACATTGACTTCAAGGGGTTCATTAATAATGAAGCCTTCGAAGGTGGTGAAGCTAATGGATATGATTTAGAATTAGGTTCAAATAGTTTTATTGCTGGTTTTGAAGATCAATTATTAGATAAAAAAGTTGGTTACAAAGGTGATGTTAATGTTAAGTTCCCAGCAAATTACTTTGTTAAAGAATATGCAAACAAAGAAGCGGTATTCCAAGTTAAAATTAATAAGATTTTTAGACAACAAACAGTTAACGTTTCAGATGAAATGATTAAATCATTAGGAATACCAAACGTTGAATCATTAAAAGACTTTGAAAAATTCACAACATTTAAATTACACTTAAATGGTCTTACAACAAAACTTAATGCTTACTTAGATGATTTAGCATACAGTGCATTTGAAAAAGCAGGTATGAAATTAAATGGTGTTTTTGTAAGTTCAAGAATTGATGAATTAAGAAAAGAATTTGAAAAATCATTAGAATCATTCGGAATGAAAAAGCGTGAATACTTAAAATTAGTTAAATCAACAGAAGAGAAAGTTGAAGAAGAATTTAAACAATTAGCTGAAAAACAAGTTGCTATTGAATTTGTTAGAGAGTACATGAAAGAAGGAATTAAAGCAAAAGAAAATGAATTTGTTGCTTTATTTGAAAAACTTGCAAGCGCAGAAGAATCTAAAAATATTTCAGATTACTTATCAACAAGCATTAGCATCTTAGAAAAAATTGGTAAAGAAAAAGAATCAAAAGAAGTTGCTGACTACATTAAAAAATCATTCAAAATATAATAAAAGAACTAGCTTAAATTAAGCTAGTTTTTCTATAACTTTCAAATAAACTAATTAACAGTTGATATTTATTCATAAATTAAGTTTAAAAGGGTAATAAAATTGATTTAAATAACCAAATAAACTTTCATTTCATGCGTTTTTGAATATTTTTACTTATCAACATTAAATTTGTTTATTAAGATACAAAAAATCAACCGTAATGGTTGATTTTATAATTATAATTCGATGATTTTTCCACCAGCTTTTTCAACAGATTCTTTAGCTGATTCACTAGCTTTGTTTACGTAAATTGTAACTTTTTTTGTTAAAGTTCCATTTCCAAGTAATTTGATTGGTAAGTTTCTTTTAATTAATCCAGAAGCAAATAAGCTTTCAATTGTAATTTCAGAGTTATTTTCAAATCTTAATTCGATGTCTTTTAAGTTAACAACTTGGTATTCAACATGGTTAACATTTGTAAATCCACGTTTCCCGATACGACGGAATCATGGTGTTTGACCCCCTTCGAATCCTAGTCTGTGTCCTTTACGTTTGTTTTGACCTGATTGTCCTTTACCAGCTTGTTTACCTTTACCAGCCGCATGCCCACGACCTTTACGGTGTTTTTCTGGTCTTGAACCTTCTGTGAATTTTAATGAATGTAATTTAATAGCCATAATTATTTAAGATCCTTTACATCTTTATCTCTGATTTCAGCAATTTGTTCTGGTGTTCTTAATGCTTGAAGCGCTTTAACTGTAGCTTTAACAATGTTAGCTTTTGAACGTGATCCGTATGTTTTTGTAACAATATCAGAATATCCTGCTAATTCAACAACAGCACGAACTGTTCCTGAAGCAATAAGTCCTTTTCCTTTTGGAGCAGGTTTTAGCATAACTTTTGATGATAAAAATTTAGCATTTGTTTCATGAGGAATTGTACCTGTTTTTTCATTTAATGGAACATTTACTAAATTGTTTTTAGCATCTTTAACTGCTTTTTTGATAGCATCTGGAACTTCGTTTGCTTTTCCGTGTCCGTATCCAACGCTACCTTTTTTGTTACCGATAACTACGAAAGCTGAGAAGCTGAATCTTCTTCCACCTTTAACAACTTTTGTAACACGAGCAACATCAATTAATTTTTCTGTGTATTCTGATTCTACTTTTGGACGACGATCTCTTGATTGGTTATTTCTTCTTGGACGACGATCTTGTTGTTTTTCACCATTAGCTGATTCTTCAACTTTTTTAGGTCTTGGAGCTCTTTTAGCAACAACTTCTTTTGTTCCTGCTTCATTTTTAACTAATTTTGTTTCTTTTTCTTGTGACATAATTAGAATTTAACTCCTTTCTCTCTTACTGATTCTGCAAATGCTTTAACACGCCCATGGAAAATGTATCCACTACGGTCAAAAACGATTTCTTTAATTCCTAATTTATTAATTTTATCTCCCATTAATAAACCAAGTTTTTTTGCAGATTCAACATTTCCACCGTATTCTTTTGATGATAATGTTGATGCACTTGCTAATGTAACACCTTTAACGTCATCGATTAATTGAGCATAAAAGTTTTGGTGTGATTTAAATACGTTTAGACGAGGTTTTGTAGCTGTACCGCTAACACGGTAACGAGCACGAAAGTGTTTTTGTTTTCTAGCTTCATTTCTTGATAATTTTGCCATAATTTTCACCTAACTAGCTTCTTATTATTTTTTAGAAGCAGTTTTCCCTTCTTTACGTCTAATTTGTTCACCTTTGTATGAAATACCTTTACCTGAATAAACGCTTGGTCTTCTAACATCACGAATTATTGATGCAAAGTGTCCTACACTTTGTTTATTGATTCCTGTTACTGAAACTTCAGTAGGTTTTGCTACTGTTACTTTAACGTCTGATGGAACATTTAAAGTAACGTTGTGGCTGTATCCTGCAGAAATAACAAGTTGTGAACCTGTTAAAACAGCTTTGTACCCAACCCCTTTAATTTCTAAATCTTTACGGAATCCTTTTGAAACACCTTCGATCATATTTGAAATATGAGAGTTAGTTGTTCCGTGTAATTGTTTTGTAACTTTTTCATCGTTTGCACGAACTGTTGTAACTTGATTTCCTTCAACTACAACTGAGATTAATGGACTGAATTCTCTTTCTAATACTCCTAAAGCACCTTTAACAGTAACTTTTGAACCTTCTACTACTACAGATGTACCAGCAGGTATTGTTAAAACACGATTTCCAACACGTGACATATTAAATACCTATCAAATGTAAGCGATAATTTCACCACCTACATTTTCCTTTCTAGCTTCTGCTCCTGTCATTAATCCTTTTGAAGTTGAGATAATTACTGTTCCATAACCTGAAAGAATAGATGGAATTTCTTCTGATTTTACATATACTCTTAAACCTGGTTTTGAAACTCTTTTAATTCCCACGATAGCTGCTTGACCTTTTTTGTATTTTAATGTAATTACTAATGATTTTTGTGTTCCTTCACCTTCAACTGTGTATGAAGAAATGTACCCTTGACTTTCAATTAACTTAACAATAGCTTCTTTCTTAACTGAAAATGGAATTGAAACAGTTTTATGTTTTCTAGCGTTTGCGTTCTTAATACGAACGATTAAATCTGAAATTGGATCTGTAATAAACATAATTATCAACTCGCTTTCTTAACACCTGGAATTTTTCCTTCGTGTGCTAAATTTCTAAAACAAATACGGCAAACTTTGTATTTTCTTAAAACTGAATGTGGTCTTCCACATAATTCACAACGTGTGTAAGCACGTGTAGAGAATTTTGGATGACGTTTAGCTTTTTCAATTAATGCTTTTCTAGCCATTATTTAGCTCCTTTTTTTTCAAATGGTACACCTAAAAGTTCTAATAAACTTCTAGCTTCATCATCAGTATTTGCTGAAGTAACAATAAGTACATCAAGCCCTTTGATACGACGAATTTTGTCAAATTCGATTTCTGGGAAAATGATTTGTTCTTTAATACCTAAAGCAAAGTTACCTCTACCGTCAAATGCTTTAGGATTTACACCACGGAAATCACGAACACGTGGTAATGAAATGTTAATTAATTTTTCTAAGAAATCTCACATTCTTTCTCTACGAAGTGTAACTTTTCCACCCATAGGCATACCTTCACGTAATTTTCATGAAGCGTTTGATTTTTTAGCTTTTGTTTCGAATGGTTTTTGTCCTGAAATAAGTGTTAATTCTTGTAAAACTTCTTCAATAGCTTTTGAGTTTGAAACTTCTTTACCAGCAGTCATGTTTAAAATAACTTTTTCAATTCTTGGAACTTGCATTGATGATGAGTAATTGTATTTTTCTTTAAGAGCAGGAACTGCTTTTTCTAAATATCTTTGTTTTAACATATATTAGATTTCCTTTTGAGTTTTTCTTACAACTCTCACTTTTTTTCCATCTTTATTAAGTTTGTATCCAAGTTTTGAGAATTGATTTGGTTGATTTTTTGAAGCTTTTTTAACTAAGTATGCAACGTTTGAAACATGGATTGGAGCAGCAAATTCTGTAATTGACCCATCTTGATTTTGTTGTGTAGGTTTATTGTGTTTTTTAACGATATTGACATCCTTAATAACAACTCTTTGTTTTTCGTGTAATACTTTTTCAATTGTTCCGATTTTTCCTTTTTCTTTACCAGCAATAACTATAACTTCATCATTTTTCTTAAATTTAATTTTAGACATAATAATTGACTCCTATAAAACTTCTGGTGCTAAAGAAACGATTTTTGGAAACTTTTCACGGATTTCACGAGCAACTGGTCCGAAAACACGAGTTCCACGTGGAGTTAAATCTTCTTTAAGTATTACAACTGCGTTGTCATCAAAACGAATGTATGTACCATTGTTACGGTGAATTCCGTATGATGAACGAACAATAACCGCTTTAACAACTTGACCTTCTTTTACCATTCCGTTAGGAATAGCTTTTTTAACTGAACATACAACGATATCACCAATATTAGCAACTTTTTTCTTTGATCCACCTAAAACACGGATAACACCGATTTCTTTTGCACCTGAGTTATCTGCAACGTTTGCTCTTGATAATTCTAATAACATTAATTATTTCCTTCTTTTGAAGATGTTACTGATACTAATCTAAAACGTTTTGTTTTTGAAAGTGGTCTTGTTTCCATGATAACAACAACGTCATCTAATTTCGCTACTTGGTTTTCATCGTGTACTGCAAATCTTTTTGTAGATTTGAAACGTTTTGAGTATAATGGGTGTTTTTTGTATGTATCAACTGCTACAATAATTGTTTTAGCTGATTTACCAGCTGAAACAACTGTACCTGTTAAGGTTTTTCTTGTATTTCTTTCCATAACTATTTAGCTCCTTTTTTCTCGTTTAAAGCTGTAAGGGCTTTTGCAACGTTGTTTCTTAGTTCTTTAATTTTGTGTGTTTCTTTTAAGTCACCAATTGTGTTTTTGTATTTTAAAGAGAATAATTCTGCTTTAAGTTGTAAAACTAATGTTTCAAGTTCTTCAACTGACTTTTTCTTTAAATCTGCATAAGCCATAATTAATTATCTCCTTCTTTTTTAACAATTTTTCATTTAACTGGTAATTTGTGACCTGCAAGACGTAATGCATCACGTGCAATGTCTTCAGCAACACCACTAACTTCAAACATCATTGTGTTTACTTTAACTGCTGTATATCATAATTCAGGTGTACCTTTCCCTGATCCCATACGTACACCGATTGGTTTAGAAGTTTTTGCGAAGTGAGGGAAGATTCTAATAATAACTTGTCCTTCACGACCCATTCTACGAGTAGCTGCAATACGAGCTGACTCAATTTGACGAGCTGTAACTCATGCAGATGTGACTGCTTGTAATCCAAACTCACCAAATGAAACTGTGTTACCTTTAGTAGCTTTACGTTTATCGTGTTTTACTAAGAAAGGTTTTCTGTATTTGGTTCTTTTAGGTTGTAACATTATTTATCACCTCCTAAAATTTCTCCTAATGAAACTCACACTTTAACACCGATAGCACCGTATGTAGTTCTAGCTGTAGCTGTTGCATAATCAACATCTTGTCTTAATGTATGTAATTTCATTTCTCCTTCAGAATAACCTTCTGAACGAGCCATATCAACACCATTTAAACGTCCGCTTACCATTGTTTTGATACCTTTAGCACCAGATTTCATAGCTAATCTAATAGCTAATTTTTGTGCTGAACGGAAGCTTTCACGGTTTTCTAATTTTGTAGCAATCATTTCTGCTAATAATTTTGCATTTAAATCAGGTTTTTTAAGTTCAACAACTTGTAAGTTAACATTAAGTTTTCTGTTTTGAACAAATTTTTGTAATTTAACAGTTAATTCTTGGATATTTTTACCTTCTTGACCTAAAACTGCTGCTGGTTTAACTGTGTGGATTAAAACTGTAACTTTATTTTCTTTATTTCTTCTTACTTCTAATTTTCCAATTTGGTATTGACGAATTAATTTATCAAAGAATTTGTAAATTTTAGCATCTTCAACTAAGTATGAACCAAAGTTGTCTTTATCTGCGAATCATTTTGAATTGTGTTCTTTTGAAACTCCATAACGGAATCCATTAGGATTGACTTTTTGTCCCATTAGTTTCTCTCCTCTAAAATAATTGATAAATTAGATGTACGTTTGAAAATTGAATAAGCATTTCCCCTACTTCTTGGTTGAAATCTTTTAAGAGTAGGACCTTCATTTACACGAACTTCTTTTACGAATAATTTTGATGCGTTCATTCCGTGGTTGTTTGTAGCGTTTGCAATAGCTGAGTTTAATAATTTAATGAAAATTGGCGCTGATTTTTTAGATGTGTTGTATAAGATACCTAAAGCAATATCTACGTTTTTTCCTCTGAATAATGCAGCTACTAATTTAGCTTTTGATACACTTACTCTTTGTAATTTAACGTGTGCTTGAGCTTGTTGGTTTTTCATTATTTTTTCTTACCTTTATCTGCACCGTGACCTGAGAATGTTCTTGTAGGTGAAAATTCTCCTAATTTGTGACCAACCATATCGTCAGTTACATAAACTTCATTAAATTGTTTTCCATTGTGTACTGCAAATGTTAACCCAACGAAACTTGGGAAGATTGTTGAACGTCTTGATCAAGTTTTAATTGGTTTTTTAGGTGCTTTCCCTTCAACAATGGCATCTACTTTTTTAAGTAAATGGTCATCTGCGAATGGACCTTTTTTAAGACTACGAGCCATTATTTAGCATCCTTTCTTCTTCTTAAAATAAGTTTGTTTGAAGATTTTTTAGTTTTTCTAGTTTTAACACCAAGAGCTTTTTTACCTCATGGAGTAAGAGGAGCTTTACGACCAACTGGTTGTTTCCCTTCCCCTCCCCCGTGTGGGTGGTCTACTGGGTTCATAACTGAACCACGAACTGTAGGTCTAATACCTTTATGTCTGTTAATTCCAGCTTTACCAACATTAACTAATAAGTGTTCTTCGTTTCCTACAACCCCGATTGTAGCACGACAACGTGCTAACACACGACGTGTTTCACCTGATTTTAATTTTAAGACAACATATTTACCGTTGTCATCTTTACCTAGAATTTGAGCTGAAACTCCAGCACTACGTGCAATAATTCCACCTCCACCTGGTTGCATTTCAATATTGTGAACAAATGTACCTTCTGGAATGTTTGTTAATGGTAAAGCATTACCAACAACAATATCAGCTGTTTCACCAGAAACAACAACTTGTCCTAATTTAATACCTTTTGGAGCTAA
Organism: Mycoplasmopsis edwardii; assembly: GCF_900476105.1. Lineage (NCBI taxonomy): Bacteria > Bacillati > Mycoplasmatota > Mycoplasmoidales > Metamycoplasmataceae > Mycoplasmopsis > Mycoplasmopsis edwardii. The sequence goes on along the minus strand of NZ_LS991951.1, from coordinate 142,402 downwards.
AATGTATCTTTTTTCTCCATCAGCATATGCTAATAAACAAATGTTTGCTGATCTATTTGGATCATATTCGATTGTTTTAACAATAGCTGGAATGTTATCTTTATTACGTTTGAAATCTACTAATCTGTAGAAACGTTTAACACGTCCTCCATGATGTCTAACAGTAATCTTACCTTGGTTGTTACGACCAGCATGGTTTTTTAAATTAACCAATAATGATTTTTCTGGTGCGTGACCTGATAAGTTTTGTTTGAAATCAAGAGATGACATATTTCTACGACCGTTAGTAGTTGGCTTATGATATTTCATTGCCATAATATGTTCTCCTTTGCTTAAAAATAGTTGCGGATCTGTCTTTTAAGCACTTATTTCCGCTTATTTATATTTAATATCTTATTATTTTTCTTTTTTAGAAGGTGAAATAATTATTCTCCACCAACTTTACGTTTTGTTGTAGCAGGTTTTTTAACTGCAGTTGTTTTTGTAGCAACTGATTTTTTAGTAGCTATTTTTTTAGCAACTTTTGCTTCAACATCTGAAGATTTTTTAGCTTTAGCTTCTTTTTTAGCAACTTTTTTATCGTCAGAAACGATTTTTGCTTCTTGTTCATCACTTGGTAAGTAGTTAAGGTTGCTTCCTTCAACTAATTTAACCATTGCTTTTTTGTAACGGTTTGTAAACCCGTGGTAACGACCAATGTTTCTTGGTTGTTTATCAATTTTAATTGTGTTTACTGATTCAACTTTTACATTAAAAATTGTTTCAACAGCTTCTTTAATTTGGTATTTGTTTGCTGCATAGTCAACTTTAAATGTGAAAACTGGGTTTTTTTCGTTTGATCTTAATCTATCTGATTTTTCTGTAAGAATAGGTGATTTAATAACTTTTGTTAATTCCATAATTATCTACCTCTTTCTTTTAAGATTTCAAGACTTTCATTTGAAATAATCATAACATCTGCACCAATTAAGTTTTCAACAGTAACTGAGTTCGCTTTAACAGCATTAACATTTTGTAAGTTTAATGATGATTTAAATACAAATTCATTTTCTGTAACAACTAAAATGTGTTTTAAGTGATTTACTTTTAATTCTTCTAATTGTTTAACTAAAGCTTTTGTTTTAATTTCTTTTAATGATAAATCGTTTACTAAAACTGCTTTATCATTTGCTAATAATGTTAATGCAGATAAGAATGCTGCGTATTTAACTTTTTTATTAACTTTAAGTGAGTAATTTTTGTTAGCTTGTGGACCAAATGCTCTACCACCACCTACTCAAATAGGTGAACGCATTGAGCTATGACGTGCTCTACCTGTTCCTTTTTGTCTTCATGGTTTTTTACCACTACCTGAAACTTCAGCACGGTTTTTAACTTGGTGTGTACCTTGTCTTCTTGAAGCTCTTTCTGAAAGAATAGAGTCAAAGATTGCTTGTTCATAAATTTTTTCACTTGCAAATAAGTTTTGTGGTAAGTTTTTAGCTTCAAATGAAACTTTTTGTACTTTTGCTTCTTTTTGTACACTTACTTTAACTGATTTAACAGCTGCTGGTTTTTTAGCTGTAGTTGTTTTTGATGATGTAGAAGTAGTCTTTTTAGCTGTTGTAGATTTTGTAGTTGTTGATGTAGCTTTTTTAGCTGCTGGTTTTTTTGTTGCAGTTGCAGTAGAAGCAACTTTTTTCTTTGTTTCAGCCATTATTTATCTCCTTCAGCTTTTTCTTCTGCTTCTTTAATTAAAGCTTCAAGTTCTGATGAATGCATTCCAACTTTAACTTCAATTCCATATTTTTTAGCATGTTCAACTAATTCATTCATTTTTAAAACTTCAGCAATGTCAACAAGTTTAATTTGTTCACGGTTTGGTAACCCTTTAACAGCTTGTTTAATAACAACAAATGATTTTTTAGGACCAGGAATTGATCCTTTAATTAATAATAAATTGTTTTCTGAATCAACTTTAACAACTTCTAAGTTTTGAACTGTTGTTTTAACGTGTCCTAAGTGTCCAGGCATTGTCATACCTTTGAAAACTCTGTTACCTGAGATGTCCCCAAGTGATCCTGTTTGTCTTACCGGTTGTGATCCACCACCACCACCGTGTGATTTAGGTCCAATGTGTTGGTTGTGTCTTTTAATTGTTCCAGCAAATCCTTTACCTTTTGATGTTCCTGTAATGTCTACAAGTTCACCTGCTGCAAAAATGTCAGCTTTAATAATTTGTCCAAGTTCATAACCTGACATGTCACGAACTTCTTTTACGTAGCGCTTAGGTGTTGTATTAGCTTTTTTGAAATGACCTTTTTCTGGGTTGTTTGATCTGTTTTCTTTTTTATCAAATGATGCTAATTGTGTAGCAACGTAACCATTTTTATCATTTGTTAAAACTTTTGATACAACATTTGGTTGTACTTCTATTACAGTAACAGGTATTCTTGCACCTGTTTCGCTGTAAATTTGAGTCATACCAACTTTACGTCCTAAGATTCCTTTCATATTTTCTCCTTAAGATATTTTTTTATTTAACTTTGATTTGAATTCCTACACCAACTGGTAATTCAAGTCTTTCGATTTTATCTTTTGCTTTTGCAGAAGCATCAGTAATTACAACTAATCTTTGGTGTGTTCTGCTTTCAAATTGCTCACGTGATTTTTTGTTAACGTGAACAGATCTTAAAATAGTAATTTCATCTCTTTTTGTTGGTAATGGAATTGGTCCACTTACTTTTGCACCTTCTTCTTTGGCTGCTAAAAAGATTTTTTTAGCTGCTTGGTCAACAGTAACGTGGTCAAACCCTTTAACCTTGATGTTTAATTTACTCATTTGGGTTGTCTCCTTTGTTCTATTTTTTGAACATAACTCCCTATAAAAACTTAGCACGTCCTCAACAACATTTGGCGGGCTAACAACCTTATAGTTCACAGTTATAGTTGCTAATCTATTATAATTCAAAAAATAAAAAACGGAAATCATTTTTTTCCGTTTTATTTTCTAACAACTCCTTTTGGTGTATCAACTATAAAGCTTTCTTCTCAATTCAGTTTGATAACACTTCTTCAGGAACATATTCAAATGCTTTTTGAACGATTTCTTCTCCTTCAAGTAAAATCATTGTTGGGACTTTTAAAACTTTTCATTTTGTATCGGGATTTCTAAATAAGTTGGCTTCTTCAGCGTCCACGTTAATGAAACGAATCTCTGATTTGTCATTAAATTTATTTGCGATATTATCAAAAGTTCTTTTCATCATCTTACAATCACCACATCATTCAGTTGTAAAAGTAAGGAAAATTAAATCTTTATTTTTCTTAATTTCGTTTTCAGCATTTTTTCATGTCATTTTTTCAAACATTATAACTCCTAATCAAATGGCGCTAATTTATCAAGCCATTCTAAGTTTGGTTTTTCATTCTCTTTTTTAGACTCTGGTTTTTTATCTTCAACTTTTCCTTCATTATTAATTGAAGGTTGTTGTTCTTGATGCTTAACATTAAATTCTTTTTGAACTGCAACTTCTATATTATTTATATGTTCTTCAATAATAGGTTCTGGTTTCTTAATTTCTTGTTGTACTAAAATTGGTTGCTCAAATTCAGGAATATCAAGTTCAGCTGTCTCATAAAATAGTTTATCATCTATTTGGTGTGCTTCATCAACTTGATCATCAATATAGGTTTCTTCAAATATTTCAGGTGCTTGTTCAATTTGCTCGTTTGCTTTAAGTTTTAAGAATGATTCGATTGCTTTATCTAAGTTATTAATAGATAATGATTTAAGAACCTTTTTCCTTAAACTTCTAACTGTTTCATTTTTAAGCCTTAAATCTTTGTTTAAAGTTTCTAAAAATTCAAAGAATTCAAAAATCAATTCAGTTGATTCAGTCAATATAAATATAGATTTAGGTGATTTGATGTATGTCTTTTCATCAATGATTGATTTTTTGAATCATAATTTTCGTTTACCATTGATTTTGATAAATAATTTTGGTGCAAATAAAATTTTGATTGACGCTAATATTAAAATAATAATTAATAAGATTGGTGAAATGAATGATATAGAAAGATAGTATGTAATATTTGATAAAGTATCAAATAAAAATCCTACATTTCTAAAAACCGAATAGTTGTTAATTAAATTTAAGTTAATATCATTTGAGTCTTTATATAAATCATAAAATTGGTATCATCATCCTTTTGTAAATAAAACATCAAGGTTCGCGGTGTTAAAATCAAATGTGTTTAGTTCTGGATTAACAAAATGTAAAACAACGTGATAAAGTAATACTAAAGCAATAAATAACATTAAGGCAATTGAAGTAACTTTCTTTTTGAAAACTCATCAATAAACTTTATGTCTTCTTGTAGTTCAGTAAATGCTTTTTGATTCCATGTTTGAATTAATTATTCTTAATAATAAGATAATTGCAATGAATGGAATAAAGATTCATATTGCTCCACCAAAAGCAATACCAAATGAGAATATATAAAATATTTTAAAATTGTCTGCAACATTAGGTACTAAGTATGCAATTGCATTTGCAACCATAAATAAAAATAAAGTAATAAAGATACTATTTAAAATAATGTCTTTTTTATTTCATTTTCTTGATAAAGAAATTTTGTCATTTTTTTCAACATACTTAATATTTAATTTATTGTATATGTGTTTTAATTTCATAAGATTAAACCTGTGTAAGCGTTAAAGCAACCAATGGTTCTTTGCCTGTTGTTTTAAATATTTTCTTTCTAATTGATTTTCTAACTTTTTCATTTAGTTCAAACATTGATGAATATACTCTGCCTGAGATTAACTCAATGATTACAGACTTAATTAATTTATTCATTTCTTCTTGCTCATTGCCGTCAATTACACCAACATAGTTAATGTGTAATTTACCAATAATTTTTCTTTGCTTTGCATCATAAAGTGAATTAATGATAATTACACCTTCTCTGCCTAAAACTTCTCTTTCAGCAATAACTTCAGATGAAATGTCACCAACTCCAAAACCATCAACAATAACATCACCAACTTCTTTAATTTTTCCGCTGTGTGATATTTTATGACCATCTTGGAAATGAAGTATTTTACCATTTAATAAAACAATGCTTTGTGTTTCTTTTGAAAGATCATCACTTTCAATGTGATTGGCTGCATCAGTTAAATATCTATAAAGCCCTTGAGCCGGAACAAAGAAATTAGGTTTTAAATTCTTGATTAAATTTAAAATATCATCTTTGTATGGTCTACAGTAGAAATATTCATTATCTGCTACATCAATTAATTTTTTAGAAACTCTAGCAATTTCATCTAACGTAAAGGCGGCTTGTGATTCAAGTCCATTTACTGGGGGAGCTATCATGATAATGTTATCTGATGGAAGTAATTTTAAGTAAACATCTTCATCTGATGTAATTCTTAAAAATCTACTAAATAATCTTTCAATTGCTCCAGTTACTAAAACAACTGCGTTTTTATTTTTTGAAATTTGTTTGTAATCAATAATTTCTGGTAATTCTAATGGTTTATTAAGTTGATCTGCAAGCTTCTTTGTGATTTCTAAAAGATCTGCATAAGTTTTACCATATGTAACAACTGGTCTTTTGTGCTTAATTGCAAGTTTAAGAATTTTGTGTAATGAAACCATATCTTCACTATATGCACCAACAATAATTCTTTCATTGTTTTTGGCAGTTTCAAAAGTTTTAGTAATTGAGTCAGGAAGTTTATTCTTATCAATTGCTCTACCATTAAAGTTTGTTTTACCTGCATCAGATACTAATGCAACAACTTTTCTTTTGTTAAATAATTTTGGTAAATGTAAAAATCAAGTTCTTCCAAAAATATCTAAATCACCTTCAACAAAGTTAAACATAAAAACATAATCACCGGTTTTTGTAATAAAGTCAAATCCTATATTTCCTGGAACACTACCTGGTAATGAAATTGGTTGAACATAAATGTTACCAATTTTTTTTCTTTCATCTAAAACAATGATTTTATATGAATCTTTCTTGATTCCATATTTCGAAAGTCTTTCAAGAATAATTTCTTTACTAAGTTGTGAAGTATAGATTCTTAACCCGGGAACTTTCATAATTAATCACGGTAAAGCTGAAAAACTTTCGTTACGAATATCACTTATAAAAATACCTTTAATCTTATCCTTGTTTTTTTCTAAGTGTGTAAAGTCAGGTATTAAAGTATCAACACCGTTTTGTGAGTTAATTGGAACCTTAACCCCTGCGTTTATAACATATAAATCTTCTTCATGAGCAAAAACATATGAGTTCTTACCGTTTTCATCTTGTCCACCTAATGCAAAAATGCGAACATTTTCCATTCTTCCTCCTAAAATAATTATTTAATGACAAAAAGGTTTAATAAATATATTTATTAATTAAAATCATTATACCATTTTTTAGTTTCTTTTGATGTAAAAAATCACTAGCAAAATGCTAGTGATAATCTTATTCTACAAGTTCTAAAGTTATTGTAAATTCACCAATATGTGAATTATTTGATTTGATTGAATATGTAAAGTTATAATAGTTTTCTTTAAACTCTTTTTTAGTTCAATTTGTTACTCATAAAAGCTCAAATAACTTACCTTGGTGATCTAAATGAAATGTGAATTCATGTTCTTGCTGATACTTTAAATATATTGTTGAACTACTGTTGTGAATATTGATTTCATCTTCGCTTAGTTCAATCATACTCTTTAAGTTTGTATTTGGTTCATCAAATGCAAGAACTTTAAATTTTTCTTCATCATAAACGGTTACTGGAACTGTAAATTCAATGTTCTTTACATTATCATTTTGATTGATTTCTGATTTAAATTTTAGTTGCATTAGTATTGCTCCAATGATTTATCGACTTTCTCTTTTCCAAATAAAAAGATTGCTTTAGCAAGTTCTGGGCCATGTTCAAGTGATGTAGTAGCTTTTCTAATAGGCAAGAATAATTTTTTACCTTTCGCAGAAGTATTTTCAGATGTTTTATTAATGCATGCTTGAATATTTTCAACTGTAAATTCGTTTGCTTGATTTAATAGGTTCTTGAATTCGCTAACAACCTTTAATTCTTCTTCATTAAAATCAAATTTTTCAATGTTTGAATTTAAGTAAACATTAAGTTCATTTTTAAGTTCTGAAATTGTAGCAACACTTGATTTAAATGTATCTACAAATAAAGTTAATCATTTACTACTTTTATTGATGTTGCTTAAATTTAACTGTTCTAAAATTAGATTATTATCTAAGTTTTTGAAGTATTGTTTTGAGAATCAATTCATTTTTTGGATATCAAATTTTGAAGGGCTTTTACTTAGTCTATTTGGGTCAAATTTCTGAATAATTTCTTCTTTTGACATTAATTCAGAAGCATCTTCAGCTGTTCAACCTAATAAAGTTAAGAAGTTGAAAATTGCTTGAGGAATGTAACCTTCATTTTTGTAGTCTTCAATAAATTGTTTTAATGAAGTATCTCTTTTTGAAAGTTTTTTTCCTTCCATATTTGTGATGATAGTTAAGTGTCCAAATTGTGGAATTTCTCAACCTAAAGCATTATAAATAGCAAGTTGTTTTGGAGTGTTTCCGATATGTTCTTCTCCTCTTAAAATATGTGTTATTTCCATATCATAATCATCAATAACTACAGCAAAGTTATATGTTGGAAACCCATCTGATTTATAAATAACTCAGTCTGCAATTTCATCTGAATTAAATGAAATTTCACCTCTAACAATATCGTTTCATGAAAGTTCTTGATTTTTAGGCATTGAAAATCTAATTGAGTATTCGCCATTTGCATCTCTTCTAGATTTTTCCTCATCAGAAATTTTTAATCAATTTTTATCATATCTAAAGCTTGGAATCCCTTTTGCATCGCTTTCTTCTTTTTGCTTTTCAAGTTCTTCAGTGTTATCATAAGCTTTATAAGCAAAACCTTTAGCAATTAATTCATTAGCAATTGATAAGTATCTTTCAAGTTTTTCACTTTGTCTATATTTACCATGTTTAGGATTTGGTTTAAGCGGAGATTCATCAGGAATAATGCCTAATCAGGCAAGGTTATTAAGTTGAGATTCTTCACCACCTTCAACATTTCTTTTAACATCTGTGTCTTCTAGTCTAAAAACAAAATCTCCATTAAAGTGTTTAGCAAATAAGTAACTAAATAATGCAGTTCTTGCACCACCAATGTGTAAATATCCTGTTGGACTTGGTGCATAACGTGTTCTAATTTTTTTCATCTCTTTCTCCTAAAATGAGTTTTAAATTTATAAATAAATTTTACCCTAATTATGTGTAAATGTATACAAGTTTTCTTAACTAGTAAAATTCGAAATAAAAATGAGCCAAAGCTCACTTTTATTCAATTTCATTTGCAGAATAAATGAATGCTGGTTCTATTTTTTCTTCTTTTTCACTTCTTGTAAATCAGTTGTTTGGGTGGTATTTTTGAATTAAATATCAAATGTATCAAATTAAGTAACCAATCAACATTGTACCAACATAACTTGGTAATAAAATTGCGCTTGAAACACTGTATTTTGTACCAACAATTGGCGGAATTAAAGCTGTTAAAACGATAAATGCGATAAGTGAAATCGCTAATACGTATAGAATTTTTTCTCAAATTGGTACAACGAATGTTTTATCTTTTCTTGATAAATATAAAATTGTTGACATTGTTAGTAAGTATTGCATCAAGAACACTATATTACCTGCATTTAAAACTGCACCAAATTGGTCTTCAATACCTAAAAAGTAAGGAATGGTTGTAAAAATTAACATTGATGAAATCGAGAAAATTGCAACAAAAATAATTGCGTTTCTATATTCTCCTGTTTTCTTAGATTTTTTAGCAAAAATTCCAGGGATAAATCCATCTTGCGCTAAAGGAACAACTGTTCTTGCATAGTAAATTAATGAACTGAGTGATGAACCAACTCTATTAAAGAATGTTCCAACTGTAAACATAATTACACCTGTAAGACCCATTCCGACTCTAAATATTCTTGCAAAGTTTACTGAACTACTTCCTTCGCCATTTAATACTGCTTTATCTAAACCTAAATAAACCATGTAAAACACGAAGTAGAATGTTAAAACAACACCAAAAATAATCATTAAAATCTTTTTGAATCTTTTTGTTTCTACATCAGCAGAAATACCCGCTAAACCTTCACCACCAGCAAATGCATAAATGAATGAAAGTACTGAAGTAACTATAATACTAATATCAATTGTTGGGTTTTTTTCGAAGTTAGCCCCAAATTGGAAACTTGAAAATGAGTAATATGCAACTATGCTTAAACCAATTGCAATTGTTAATCATTTAATAATTGCAGTAAAGAAAATAAATCATTTTGAAGTTCTTATACCAAAGGAACTAATTACAGTTAATAAAACAAAGAATGCGATTGCGGAGAATTGATAAATTGTTTTATGTCCTGAATCAAATTCACCAAGTAAACCGATAAAAAATAATGGTGTTGTAGCTGAAAACAATGGTACCTGTGCAAATTGGTTTCAACCTTGTAAAAATAAAATTAATCTGCTTTTTAAATCATCACCTGGAAAGGCTTTTTTTGCATATGCATAAGTCCCACCAACTTCCTTACCGTAGTTTTGGCTTCCTCTTGCAAAAGCAAGCATAACTGACATTGAGATAAATGCTGTTAAAACGAAAATTAAAATACCTCATAGTCCTTTGCTTACAACGCTAGAAATAGTTGCTATAAAACCAAATCCAATAATGTAATTTAATCCATAAAATAAAAATTGTTTTTCTGTAAATTTGTTTTTCATATAAATCCTTATAAAACTTAATAAATTATAGTATGTTTATTATTTTTTAAAAAATAAAAAAAGTTTAATTTTTTTACTATTTTTGAGTAAAAAAGCACTTTTTTAATGGTGTAAAAAAATAAGCAAATGGTAACTTTTGTGTATTTGTTTTATTTTTTTCAATCATATTTTGTGTTTTTTGTTAGAAAAATGGCTTTTATTCTTTTTCTTCTAATGAAACTAATTCAATAGTTTCTGCATCTTTTATATCAACTACTTTATCATATCCTAGAGTTTTAATATTTTCTAATTTTAATAGTAAACTTTGTTTGTAAAACTTCTCCTCGAATGCTTTTTCAATTTTTCTAATTGAATTTTTTTGAATGTTATTTGAATATTTTTCTAGGTTAGGTATCCTTGAATTTAAAAGCTCAAAGTTATTTCTAATATTATTTTTAATATAAATAAAGATCTAATTATATATTTGGTGTAAAAAATACATAAGAGGCTATCTTATGTATTAAATTTATTAAACTAATTGATCGAAAACGTCATCACCAGTTTCTTTTACAATTTCAGCACCAAAGTTTCTTGCAATAATATTTCCTAATGTACCAAGACCTTCAAAGTTTGGTAAAACTTTTGGGCTCTTAAATGATTTTGAAAAGATTGTTGCTGGTAAGAATTCCCTAGTATGGTTGAAGCCTGGATATAATGGGTCATTACCATGGTCAGATGTCATAATTAATAAGTCATCTTCTCTCATAGCATTAATAAGTTTACCGATTTTATCATCAAGGTTTGCAATATTTTGAGCGTATCCTCTTACATTTCTTCTGTGACCATAATGAGAGTCAAATTGAACTAAGTTTGTGAAGATTAATTGGTTTTCTCCATCTTTTGTTGCTAAGTCAATTGTGATATCCATTCCATGAGCATCACCTTCACTTGGGTAGTGAGTTGAAATACCTTGACCAACAAAAATATCATTAATTTTACCGATTGAAATAACTTCAACACCTTTTTCTTGTAAACGATTTAAAATTAATTCATCTGGTTTATTTGCGTAATCGTGACGGTTGAAAGTTCTTGTAAAGTTTCCAAAATCACCAACATATGGTCTAGCAATAATACGACCTACGTTTCATTCTGGACGTGATGAACAAATTTCTCTTGCTGCTTTAGCATATCTATAAAGGTTATCTAATCCTGTTCATTCTTCATGAGCACAAATTTGTAATACTGAGTCATTTGAAGTATAAACAATAATTGCTCCTCTTTCTTTTTCTTCGTGCGCTAATTCATTAATAATATCTGTACCTGAAGATGATTTATTACCAACAATTGGTCTTCCATCTCAAGCTTTTGAAAGTTCATTAATTAAGTCTTCTGGGAAACCATTTTCTGTAAATGTAGGAAATGGAACAAGTGTTTTAATACCCATCATTTCTCAGTGTCCCGCTAATGTATCTTTAGCATTTGAGACCTCTTGAACTTTAGCCATGTAAGCTAATGGTTTAGAAACATGATAGTTACCATTTAAATCTGTAATATTACCAATTCCTAATTTTTTTCAATTATCAATTTTAAATTCTTCAACCATTGAAGCTGATCTAATTGTATTTGCACCTGCATCACCAAAAGCTTTTTGATCTCGATCAGGCCCAATTCCAAGACCGTCAGTTACGATCATGAATACTCTTCTAAATTTTGGCATAAAATACTCCTTTTATTTTACTTTTAAGTTATATAACTTAATATTAGCACTTTTCTAATTAAATGAAAAGAAATAACAAAAATTTCACAAAAAACAACCACAATTTTAGTGGTTGCTTTGTTTTATAAGTATAGTTGAATTTTCTTTTTAATATTTTGTAACATTTCTGACTGTTTGTGATTTGATAAAAGTTGTTTTCTACAGTTTAATTTATTGTTTAAATAAGTCATTTCATCACTTGTTAAAAATCTTTTAAGATTATCTAATGTTAAGTTATTTTTAACATCAATATTTGCTCTTGCAATTTTTTGACTTAGTGAAGCTAAATTTGTTTTATTATAGCTTACTGTTGACTCAAATGAGTATTGAGTATTGTACATTTTGTTAAACCTATTAAGCAAATTAAGTTTAATTGTTTGTCAAAAGTAAGACTTAAAGTTCCCGTATGGTTGACTTAAGGAATTTGGATCTATTACAAGATCTCAAAAACATATTAATAACTGGTTTTTAATTTCATCATATTCAATATTATTTTTAGTATATAACCAATGTAGTTTTCTAGACATTATATTAATATCTTTGGCATACATTGTTTGAAATCTATTGATTAATCTAGTTTCAGAAATTGTTTCTAAATTTGATAATTCAAGAAAATTAATAATATTTTGATTTAAGGTACTAACCTTAATTTTTATCCTTTTCATATTTTGCTAAGTAATCAAAAAGTATAATTCCAGTCGCTACTGAAACATTTAATGATTGCACTGATCCTCTTTGATTAATATAAACTTTTGTATCACTAACTGATAATACACTTTTTGATACACCATCCCCTTCATTTCCGACTACAATAACAGTTGGGTCATTGTAATTAACTTTTGTGTGTGGAACAGCTTGTTCATCTAGTGCTGTAGCATAAATTCAATATCCGGCTTTTTTTAATTTTGTTATTGTTGCAGATAAACTATTTACTCTATAAAAATTCATTCCGACAAAACCACCTGAAGAAACCTTTAATGAAGTAGAGTTGATTGAGGCTGAATGCTCTTTTGGAAAAATGATATGTTTAACTCCTGAAGCATTCGCCGTTCTTAAAATAGCTCCTAAATTATGTGGGTCTTGAATTTTATCAAGAACTAAAACAATATTTGGTTTATTTTTGATTAAATATTCAATATCTCTATATGCCAATTCTTCAATTAAGGCGACAAATCCTTGGTGGTTGTCATTTGTTAATTTATTTAAGAATGCATTATCCTTAACTTCTACTAACACTTTCTTGTTATCGAACATTTTCATGTTTTCTTTATTACTAATTAAAATCTTCTTAATTTTGATATCGCTGTTGTATGCATCAATAACTGAATTTTTTCCACACACTAATAATTCTTTCATATAACTAGCTCCTATTTTTCATAATATTAGTAAACTTTAAACAAGGTCATTTTCAAGCAAAATTGTTCTTAATTTGTCAGCTTCTTGATAATTTTTACCTTTCAACAAGTCTTGTCATTCATGATAAATTGGAACAAATTTATCATAATCAAATTGCTTGAAATTAAATCCTAATGAGTCAAGAATATTTATTAATAAATTAATGCTTAAAGGGTTTTTTGAAACATTAATTTCTTTAATAAGTTCATTTAACTTCTTATTAAAGTTTGAAAATCTAAGTCCATAGATTTCGGTCATGAAACTTTTAAATTCACTTTCATTATATTGATTTTTATCGTCGTTTGATAGTGAACTAAAAAAGTAAATTTTCTTAATTTTTTTGAATAGTAAATTTATGTTATTTAATAAATTCTCATCAAAATTAATAATTGATGTAATTGAATTTAATAAAAAAGCCATTCTCAAATGATCTGTTGAATATTTAGCGATAAAGTCTCTTGCTAAGAAAACATTGTTTAATGATTTAGACATTTTTTCATTGTTTAAATTTATTTGTCCTGTCCTTAATCATTTTTTAGTAATCGGTTTACCTGTTATACTAAAATATTGAATGTTTTCGTTTTCATGATGAGGAAAGGTTAAATCCATTCCTCCACCATGTAAATCTAATCCTTCATCACCAAAATGTTTATGTATCATAGCAACACATTCTGTATGTCATCCTGGTCTTCCCAAACCCAATGAAGAATCATATTTGATACCAACTTCAGTTTCTTTTCATAAAGCGAAATCTGCTGCATTTTGCTTTTCAAACTCTTGATCTTCATAATTCATATTTTCAAGTTTTTGACCTGAAACCAAACCATAATTTGCAACATTTTTTTGAACATTAAATCATACATTACCATTAATTTGGTAAGCATCACCTTTTTGTTTCATCTGATTAATTAAAGCATCAATTTCACCTAAATTTTCAGTCACATATTCTATATTCGAAATAGTGTCTACATTAAATTTTTTTAATAAATCTAAATAATCATTTGCATATTTTGAAGCGACTACTTTTTCGCTAGTACCTTCTTTTAAAGCTTGATTAATTATTTTGTCATCAATGTCTGTAATATTGTGAATAAACTTGAATTCAATACCTAGCTTTCTTGCTGCTTTAAGCATTAAATCATAAGTTAAAATAGGTCTTAAATTACCGATATGAACAAAATTGTAGACTGTTGGGCCACAAACATAAATTTTTAGCATATTTATATTATAAATATTTTTTATTTTTTATAAAATTAATATAAATAATCAATACAGAATACCTATTAAATCTTAATAAAAACGAAAGGTTAATTATGACATTAAAGCAAAAAATTAAACAAATTTTAAGTAATTCTATTGCTAAACTTAATCAAGAAAACTTTTTTGATTCAGAAGTTGATTTAGAGAATTTAAATTTCTTAATCACTGAACCCAATGTGCCTGAAAGCAGTAATCTAAATCAAATTAATTATGACTTTTCTACTAACTTAGCATTTGTTCTTAAAAAGTTCAAAAAAGCAGCACCATTAGAAATTGCAAATAAAGTAAAAGAAGTTTTAGAATCTGATAAAAATCTTGAATATGTAAGTGTTACTGCGCCTGGATTCATTAATATTGTTGTAAATAAAACTTTATACTCAGAAGTTATTAAAAACATTATTGATCAAGACAAATCTTATGGTTCAAACTTTGTTGATTCAAAAAAAATTAATGTTGAATTTGTTTCGGCTAACCCAACAGGATTTTTACATGTTGGTCATGTTAGAGGTGCAGTGTTCGGAGATTCTTTAGTGAGAATTTTAAGACATGCAGGTCACAAAGTTGAAGCAGAATATTATGTTAATGATGCTGGTAATCAAATTAATATTTTAGCTGAATCAATTATTGTTAGATATAAAGAATTATTCGGCATCTCTACGCAAATGCCTGAAGATTCTTATAGAGGAACAGATATTATTTGAGCAGCTGAACAAATTAAAGAAAAATATGGCGACTTCTTTTTACATGATTACGAAACTAAAATCGATAAACTTAAAGAAGTTGCAACTGAAATTTTATTAAACAAAATTAAATCAGATTTATCTAAAATTAATGTTTTCTTTGATACATTTTCAAGTGAAAAAAAACTTACAGAAAATAACTTAATTAAGCCTGTTTTAGAAAAACTTTCAAAAAATACATATACAAAAGATGGTGCATTATTTTTAGAAACAACTAAATTTGGAGATGATAAAGATAGGGTTTTAATTAAGAGTGATGGATTTTATACATACTTAACACCAGATATTGCTTACCATGAAACAAAACTTCAAAAATGTGATTATTTAGTAAATATTTGGGGAGCAGATCACTCAGGTTATGTTGATAGAATGAGAATCGCCATTGAATCATTAGGTTATGATCCAAAAAATCTTGAATTTTTAATTATTCAATTAGTTAGATTAATTAAAAATGGCGAAGAATTCAAGATGTCTAAAAGAGCTGGTACAAGCGTTACATTAGCAGACTTACTTGATAACACTTCATCTGATGCGATTAGATTTATGATGTTAACAAGAGAAATCAATACAAAATACGATTTTGATATTGATGAAGCTAACTCAAAAGATGCAAATAACCCAGTATTTAATGTTCAATATTCATATGCGAGAACAGTTTCATTACTGAAAAACTTAAAACCTTACAAAATTGATTTTGAAGCAAATATTACCGAAAAAGCTAAGAAAATCATCTTATTACTTGACGAATTTCCTGAATTAATTAGAACAATTATTAATACTTCAAAAGTTAATTTATTAAGTCAATATTTACTTAACTTATCAAACTTGTTCAATAGTTTTTATGCTGAGACAAAATTAATAGGTCATGAATATGAAGAACACTACAGTTCATTAGTTTTAGCTGTTCAAGTAGTCTTTAAAGTTGCATTAGATTTAATTGGCGTAAATGCGCCTGAAACAATGTAATTATTTATTTAAAATAATCTTAGTCATGTTTATAACATGACTTTTTTATTTTTTCTTTTGTAGTACAACATGACTATTCCAGTTTTTGAGTTTAAAAAAATGGTTTTTAATATATAATTATTAAAAATTACAATCATCTGGAAGGTTAGGTGTAATATGAAAAATACTACAATGCTAGAAGTTGCTAGCCAAGTAATTTTAAGTGAACCAAATAGAAACTTTACTTTTGACGAAATCTTTGAAATTGTTGAAAATGAGTTAAAAGAAATTTGAATGAAAAGATTTTTAATCACAGATCCTAATGAAACATATGAAAAAATTAGAGAAAAAAGAATTGGTGAATTATACCGTTTATTAACTGTTGATAAAAAATTCTTTAGAAATGAAGATGGAACTTGAAGTTCAAGACACAAAAATTTTAATTAAAGGAGTTTGAAATGGCATTAGTTAATGCAAAAGAAATTTTAAAAAGAGCTAAACAAGGGAAATATGCTATCCCTCACATTAACATCAATAACTTAGAATGAGCAAAAGCTGCTTTATTAACAGCAGAAAAAGAAAAATCACCAATCATCATAGCAACAAGTGAAGGTGCAGTTAAATACATGGGTGGTTTTAACGTTGTAAGTGGAATGGTTTTAGGTTTAATTAATGACTTAAACATCACAGTTCCAGTTGCTTTACATTTAGACCATGGATCATATGAAGGTGCTAAAAAAGCTATTGAAACAGATGGATATACATCATTAATGTTTGATGGATCACACTTCCCATTTGAAGAAAACTACACAAAAACAAGAGAATTAGTTGAATTAGCTAAATCTAAAAATATGTCATTCGAAGCTGAAGTTGGTACAATCGGTGGTGAAGAAGATGGTATTGTTGGTAACGGAGAATTTGCAGATCCAGAAGAAGCAAGAAAAATCTCACAATTAGGAATCGATGTTTTAGCAGCAGGTATTGGAAACATTCATGGTCCATACCCAGCTTCATGAGAATCATTAAACTTTGATAAATTACAAGAAATTTCTGCAGCAGCAGGTATTGGAATTGTTTTACATGGTGGAAGTGGTATTCCAACAGAACAAATTAAAAAAGCTATTAGTTTAGGTGTTACAAAAATTAACGTTAACACAGAATTACAACAAGCTAACCACAAAGCCTTAAGAGAATACATTTTAAGTGGTAAAGACTTAGAAGGCAAAAACTTTGACCCACGTAAACTTTACAAACCAGGATTTGAAGCAATGTGTGAAACTGTTAAAGAAAAAATTCATGAATTTGGTTCAAACAACAAAGCATAATTAATCATAATTAAAGGCACCTTTTGGTGCTTTTTTTGTTCACATTTTTATTAACTATATCATTAAAATATATGAAATGATTAATCCTAACATTATTGTTATTTATCTCTATACCTTCAATTTCTTGTTCATTTACATTCAATGAACAAAACACCAAAATGCAAGTGTTAAAAGTTCTTGATGGTGATACTATAGTTCTTAAAAATGAGAATAACAAGGCAGAAACTATACGGTTTTATGGTATTGATACACCAGAAACATTGAAGAAAAATGTTAATGAAAACGAATTAGCAAAGTATGAAAATATCCATGCAAATATAGCAAAAAATTATGTAATAATGAGATTAAAAGACAATTCTAATATGATTTATCTAAAGCGAATAACAAGTGATCAGTATAATAGAACCGTTGCAATACTTTACCTCAACAATAAAAATCCTTCCCTAAATGAAGAGTTAATTGCGCAAGGATTTGCAAGAGTTGCATTCATACAATCTCATTCGCCAAATAAAATGTTTTACACCAAAACACAAGAAATGTACAACTTTCATAAAACTTTAATACAGCAACAAGAAAGTGCCAAAATAAAACAGTTAGGAATTTGAAAGTTCAAACTAAGCGATATATATCATAAGTTAGATCAAAACTAAAAATTGAGTTTTGTGATATAATTTATTACATATATAAATATATGTAATAAAAAAGGAGATAAGAATGTCAGAAAAGCAACAAAATTATGATGCTTCTAATATTACCTATTTAGAAGGTCTTGCTCACGTTAGAAAACGTCCTGGAATGTATATTGGTAGTACTTCAAAAACTGGTTTACACCACATGGTTTGAGAAATTGTGGATAACTCAGTTGATGAATGTATGGCTGGTTTTGCTAACAAAATTAACATTACAATCACAAAAGATAATGAAATCATCGTCGAAGATAATGGTAGAGGTATTCCTGTTGGTACACACCCTACTTTTGGAATTAGTGCTTTAGAGGTTGTTTTAACAAAGTTAAACGCTGGTGGTAAGTTCGAATCTAATGCTTATAAAGTTAGTGGTGGATTACACGGGGTTGGAGCCAGTGTTGTTAATGCTTTAAGTACTTCGATGAAAGCTTGAGTAAAAAGAGATGGTAATGTTTATTTCGCAGAATTCGCTGATGGTGGTGTAACTAAACAACATACAAAAATTATTGATACTTATTCTGAAGGTGGAACAGGTACTAAAATTCAATTTAAACCAGATTACACAATTATGGAAAAACTTCCTTTTGATAAAGAGTTAATTGCTGATCACGCTAAACAAATTGCTTATTTAAATAAAGGTTTATTTGTAAGTGTTACAGATGAAAGAGACAACACATATCAAGAATTCAAGTACGAAAATGGTATTGTTGATTATGTAACAGAATTAAATAGAGGATCAACACCATTAACAAGCATTTTATATGCAAGTGGTGATTATACATACAAACATGAAATCACAGGTAAAGATGTAGTTATTGGTGTAGAAGTTGCTTCTCAATATCTTTCTGATTTTTATAGATCAAACTTAATAACATATACAAATAACATCTCAACACATGAAGGTGGATCTCACCTAACAGGATACTATGATGCATTAATGAGATTAGTTAATAACTATGCAATTGAAAAAGGTTTTATTAAATCTGAAGCCGATAAATTCATTAGAGATGACTTAGTTGAAGGTCTTGTTGCAGTTATTTCTATTAAACACCCAGACCCTCAGTTCGAAGGTCAAACCAAAGGTAAGTTAGGTTCTAAAGATGCTCGTAAAGCAGTTAATGAAGTTTACTCATCAATCTTTGAAAGATTCTTAAATGAAAATCCAGACTTAGCTAAAAAGATTATTGAAAAAGCTATTTCAGCAAGAAGAAGTAGAATTGCTTCTAATGCAGCTAGAGATAATGAAAGAAAGAAAATTCCATTTGAAAGTGGAACAATGCCTGGTAAACTTGCGCCTTGTTCGTCTAAAAATGCTGAAATTTGTGAACTATTTATAGTCGAGGGGCAATCAGCTGGTGGTTCAGCTAAAATGGGTAGAGATAAGGTTTTTCAAGCCATTTTACCACTTAAAGGTAAAATTCTTAACACTGAAAGAGCTAAAAGAGATAAGATCTTTATGAATGAAGAAATTATGTCATTAATAAACGCTATGGGTGCCGGAATCGATAGTACTTTTAACATCAATAAACTTAGATACCATAAAATTATTATTATGACTGACGCTGACGTTGATGGTGCTCACATTAGAACATTATTATTAACATTCTTCTATAGATATTTTAAACCTTTAATTGAATATGGATTTATTTATATCGCTCAACCTCCTTTATATAAAATTCAACAAAATAAATCAGTGTTTTATGCATTCAACGATAAAGAAAAAGAAGAAATATTAGCTTCATTAAATAGTTCTACAAAAATAACAATTCAACGTTATAAAGGACTTGGAGAAATGGATGCACAACAATTAAAAGAAACAACAATGTTACCTGAGAAAAGAAAAATGCTACAAGTTCAAATTGAAGATGCATATAGAGCAGATAGAATATTTGAAACATTAATGGGCGAAAACGTTGAACCCAGAAAAGAATTCATTTCACAAAACGCTAAATACGTTAAAAATATTGATTTATAATAATAAAAAAACTTATAGCTTCATGTTATAAGTTTTTTTATTGCGTTTATATAATGATGGTCTAATAAATCATAACAATCTTCAAAGTGTATAAAAAATAGAAGCAAATAATGCCTCTATTTTTTTATATTATCCGAAGTAAGCGATAGCTAAAACAATAACTAATGCTAATAAAATGATGTATGCTAAACCATATAAAATGATTGATCAGAATGTGTAAATTCATGAATTTTCATCTTTAACTTTAACAACTTCTTTTGAAGATGATGATGCAACAACTTGTGCATCTGCAATTGATTCAAACACTAAAAAGTGTGAATCTTTAGAAGGTGAAGCAAATACTGAGTATTTATAATCTTTTTCAGCAACGAATCCGATGTGTTTTCCTTCATATGCTACGTATGAAATAACTTGAGCTAATCTAATGTTTTCTTTTGAGTCTCTGTAGTAAACAAATTTTGCAGGGATGTATTCTACATCTTTTGAACCTTTAACAACTTTTGAAAGTTTTTCTACTGAAACTGCTAATGATTTAGAAACTAATTTTAATAAGTGTTTTGCATCTTTATCTGTTAATGATTTTGATAATGATTTTTCTAATACTAAAACTCTATCTAATTCAACTTTAATTTCGTTAAAGTCTTTTTCTGAAGTAATAACTTCTTTTTCGTATGAGTTAGCTACTTTTTCTAATTTTTTAGCGTATAAAGCTAATGATTCTAATTGTTTGTTTAAAACTAAATCATTAATGTAAGCATATTTCTTGCTTTCAACTGGTTGAGCTTTTGCTCCTTTGCTTTCAACAAAAACTTCTTTAATAACTTCTTTTTCAATGTAGACAGGAACTTCTTTAATAACTTCCTTAATAACTTCAACTTTTTCTACAACTTTTTTCTCTTCTTTTGAGTTTTTACTTTCAGCAACAGCTTTTTCAGCAGCTTTAGTTTGTGTTACTGATTCAGCAACAATTTTCTTTCTTAAAGCTTCGATTTCTTTTAATAAAGCTTCTTTGTCAGCGTTACTGTCTTGTAATTTAAGTTTTAATTCTTCGATTTCTTTTGTGAATTTTCCGTTTGAGTCTTTTAATAATTCATCTAATTCATTAACTTCTTGTGTTAATTTTTCAATTTGAATATCTTTTGATGATTTCTTTCTCTCAACTACATAATCGTCATCTGCCGGGAAGTATGTTCTGTGGTCTCTTAAAATTTTGAAATCTTTTAATTGATCAACATATTTATCAGCTAATTTTTGATCTCTTAATCCTGTTTTTGGTGAAACATAGATTTCTTCTAATGCTTCTGCATAGTTAACTTTTCCATCGAATCTTTCAACGTCTAAGTCAAATTCAAATACTGAATCACTATTTTTTTCTGAGATTAATAATCCACCAAAGATTTTTTTGCTTGTTTGGAATCATGTTGCACAATCATAATCTAATGATAAGAATCAGTTTAAAGCATCTTTACGTGTTTTGAAAAGAGCTAAAGCTGAGTCAACTTTTGGGTGTTTTAAAGCTCAAGGGTAGTTTTTGTCTAAACTTGGTTTATATAAACATAATAAACGTTTCATAAATGTCCTTTTTAATATTTTTATTTTGATTTTGTTATTTTTATAACTTAATAATATTATATATATTATTTGTTAAATCTTAAAAAAAGATTTTTGCTAAAAAGTCACTTAAATATAGGACTAAAAGTTCAATTTATTGATTTTTTAGTAATTAAAAATTAGATAAATTGAAATTTTTTCATATAAAGAGACAATATTTTTTATTGCTAAATTCTTACTAAAATGTGTGTCTCATAGACTTAAAAGTAATTTATAAGTAGACATTTTACGAACACTTTTGTTATTTTTTGAAGATAAAATATGTTATAATTTAACTTATGAATTTAGATATTAATTACAGTAAGCTAAGAACAAAACAAGTAAATATTTTTTGGGGATCTGTATTTGGGATTTTTGCCTTAGGGATTTTAGCATTCTTTGGTTTAATGTTTTTATTCCTATCATTAATTGCAAGAATTGATAACTCATTAACATTTTACTTAATGATACCAGCATGAATAGTAATAATGTTGCTAAGTTGATTTAGAAGTAGAAATACAATTAATAAAGGAATGGTAGTCAATGTTATCTTGCTTGTTCTAAATATACTTGCTTGATCATTCGTTGCTTCGGTTGTTCTTAAATTTGTTATTTTAAGATTAGGATCTACATTTGATACAAGAAGTTTATTATTTGCAGCATTAATCCCGATTATTATTATTGCCATTGGAGCATGTTTATCAGTATTTAATGTAATTAGCTTCGCCAGATTAAATTACTTATTAATCGCATTAGGATTAGCAGTATTTATAACATTCATTGTTTCATTCTTTGTATATAGGGCATACTTCTGATTATTAGTTTTAGAAGTTGTCTTATTAAGTGTTATGACTATTTGAACTTTTAAAATGATGAGTAATGAAGCTCAAAACATTTACTTTGATAATAATGAAACACTTTTCAAAAAGAGCATGTATTATGCTCTTGAATTCTTAATTACTTACTTCAACTTATTTATAATAATATTAAACTTAATGTCAATTAATAAAAAATAAAAAAGAAAATCACTAAATTAATAGTGATTTTTTTGTAATAAATAATATGTTATAAAAGTTATAAATAAAATATATAGAATAATGTTTATGATTTGATGTAATGTACAAAAGGGATAAAAACAAAATATTACAAAAACAAATAAAAAAATAAATCTAACTGTAATATATCAAGATGATAGGAGAAGGAGAATGCAAAAATGATTCACCTAGTAGTTCGACTCGCAAGGGCAAGTTTATAATCTATGAACTTTAAAAAATAAGATAATAAAATAATAATTACATCAAATTGTTTTTCTTACAAACTTAGCATATAAAAATATGAGGGGTTAATTTTGTAAAATAATATGGATAAGTTCATAAAAAAATGGTGCGCGAAGAGGGACTCGAACCCTCATACCGTAAGGCACTAGAGCCTAAATCTAGCGTGTCTGCCAATTTCACCATTCGCGCACTACTTGTTGTAAGTCAATTTTTTCATTAAAAAAAGCACTCAATATGGTGCCGTCTATAGGACTCGAACCTACGACCTACTGATTACAAGTCAGTTGCTCTACCAACTGAGCTAAGACGGCGTGGTGGAAGATAAGGGACTCGAACCCATGACATTCGCCTTGTAAGGGCGACGCTCTCCCAGCTGAGCTAATCTTCCATAATGGCAGTCTGTACGGGAATCGAACCCGTGCATGCATGGATGAAAACCATGTGTGTTAACCGCTTCACCAACAGACCAAACAATGGCGCCGATTATTGGGATTGAACCAACGACCAACTGGTTAACAGCCAGCTGCTCTACCGCTGAGCTAAATCGGCAACGTCATATCTTTTGTGCTTGAATATTATAACATGTTTTTAAAATTTCAAAATATTATTTTATTTTTTTATTTTAAATTTAGTTTGCCTATTCAAAAGGCAATACTATTATAGCACAATACAATATATTACAAAAAAATATATGAAAAATGCTTTATATAAATTAACTATATAAAGCAGGTGTGATTTATCACTTATCTTGATTTGGTATCAAAGAGTTTCAATCTTCTAATAAGTGATCTACATTTTTAAAAATGGTTTTATCTTTGTCAATTTTATAAGCTAAATATGAGAAGATAATATCAGCAACTAAGAAGGCAGAAATTTTTGAACCAAGTGGCCCTATTCTGTAAGATTGCTTAATGCTATCAAATAAAATAATATTTCTTTTATCATTGATTAACTCTTTATTTTTTGTTCACATTGCATAATCAAGATTATTTTCATCTAAATAATTTAAAACTTTTTTGATCTCTAAAGTTGATCCTGATTTCGAAATTAAGGTAACATGAATTTTATCTTTCATTATTTGACTAAATGAGAAAAAGTCATGTACATCATCTAAGAAAATGGCGTTAAATCCTACTTTTCTTAAATTATTTGCAAAGTATTTTGCGACGAGCGCCGATTCACCAATTCCGAAAATAATTGTAACTTTTGGGTGTTTTAACATTCTATCAATATATTCTTTAACTTCTTTATTTGTTGCTATTAATTCGATTGTTTTTTCAATTGCATAAATATAATGTGATCTAATGTTAGAAATCATGTCTGTTAAAGACATGCCTTTCTTTTGTACTAAATTTAGTTCAATGTCTTCTCTTTTTTGACTTCTTGATGAAACATAAATTTGTAAATCATTAAACGTCGCAAACTCAAGTGCACTTGCAAACCTTGAAACGGCAGCTTGACTTACTCCAAGTTTTTTAGAAAGTGAAATCGTATTACATTCTAAAAACTCATCTGTACGATTCTCAATCATGTCAAGAATTTTTCATTTTGAATCACCTTTTTTAGGTATCTTTTTCATATTCTTTAGTAAGTAATCTTCAATTATTTGATATTCATTAGCCATATAATAATTTTATAATTTTATAAAGTTTAAAATAATAAAAAAACTCAATGTGGAAATAAATTTCCACATTGAGTAATTAAATCTTAGAAAGTGAAATAAGTTTATTATAAATTCTTTCTCATTCAATTGAATTAATAAGTGAATCAAAAGCTTTTTCTATATCCGTTTCGGTAGGTAAAATAATTTTTCTTTCTATTAATAATTTGTTTGGTTCATAGTTTTGATCAAAATCAATTAACATTTTTTCTTTTAAGAATTCTTTGATTTCACTTAAGATTTGTAAATGTCTTTCTTTGACTGAAATATTTGAACAATTATTGTGTAATCTTTCTTGAACTTTTTTGTGTAATTGACTTAAATCAATATCTCCTCTTTCTGAAGAGAAAAATGAATCACTTAAAATAAAATTAGAATCAACATTTGAAAGGGCAATAAAAAAGTAATATAAATCAAATTCTTTTTCAAAGTTACCACCAAGTTTAAAGTTATATCCTAATGACTTAAGTAACACTAATAAAAATGTTAAATAAAATCTTTTATTAGATTTGATTAAACGAGGGTTTTGCAATAGAACTAACATAATTTTTGCAACAAAATCATTAATATCATCAAATTGCTCAAATTCGATAAGACTTTTGATTTTATCTTCAAATTTAATTGTTTTATCCACGTATTGAAAATCTTTTGAATTTTTTGTTTCTCAGTTTAATTTTTTAAGTTTTGAAATTGTAATATTAATTGTGTTTTTAATAAAAGTAAATACTTGAAAAAGGTTTTCATCAAGGTTAATATCTGTAATAAATAAATTGTTTTCTTGAACTTGTTTTTCACTAATATTAAATTCTTTTAAAAAGTTTTCTTTGTCTTGATTAACTAATTTGTAAACTCTAGCATTTTTCATATAAATTAATTATATAGTTAAAATTTAAATTAAAAAAGTACTTTTTGCAAAAAGTTAGTCAATATTATGTAGTTTAAAAAAATCAAAAGCCATGAGAAGGTCATGACTTTTGACATTATTTAATTTATCAGATTTTAACTCTTTTTTCAGGTGAAACATACATTTTGTCTGTTTCTTTAATTTCATATAATTTTGCAAATTCTTCATTGTTAGCTAAAATCACATTTGCTCTAATTTTTGTTGGTGAGTGAACATCAACTTCAAGTTGTCTTTTAGCTGCGCCTTCTTTATAAATTGAACGTCAAATTGTTGCTCATGATTTAAAGAATTCTTCAATAACAAAATCTTTTTCTAAACTGGCTGCTGCTAAAGCACATTCAAAACCACCAAGGTCAGCAATGTTTTCAGACACTGTAAGTTTACCGTTAACTTTTCCAAACTTTGTTTCTCTTCCATCAAATAATTCAATTGCTTTTTGAGTTCTTAATTCAAATTCTTTTCTATCTGAATCTGTTCATCAGTTGTTTAATGAACCATTTTCATCGAATTGTGAACCATTGTTGTCAAATCCATGTGAAATTTCATGAGCGATAACTGCACCAATTCCACCATAATTTGCAGATGAAACTCTATCTAAGTTGTAAAATGGTCAAGATAAAATGGCTGCCGGGAATACGATATGATTTTTTAGTGGACTATAGTAAGCATTAATTGTTGCCGGAGACATGCTTCAAAATCTTTTATCTTCATTCTTAAGGTATAAAGATAATGTATATTCAGCAATTATTCTTGAAAATTCTTTAACATTCTTGAATAAGTTGCCACCTTCTTGATATGTTGTAACCTTGAATTCTTGGTAATATGGTCTAATAACTTCTGGGTATCCTACCATAACATCCATTTTTGAAAGTTTTTTAATTGCTTTTTCAATTGTTTCTTTTGAAAGTCATTTATTTTCTGTTAATCTATTTTTGTAGATTTGAATCATACTTTGAACCATATGTTCAACATCTTTTTTAGCTTTTTCACCGAAGTATTCTCTAGCATAATACATACCTAAAGGCATTCCGAAAAATTTATTAGTTAAATCAAAACTAAAATCACTTAAACTTCTTGATTTATCAATTGAGTATAAAGCTTTTTTGAATTCATTTGCTTTAAGTCTAATTTCTTCGCTTAAAAATGAAGTAGTTGAAAGTAAGTTAAAGATAAACATGTGGGCTTTATAAGATTCGAATCTTTCTTCAGTGAAAATTTGGTCAAAGTTTTCAAAGAATCTTGCATTAACAACTGAACCATTTTCTGGTCTTTGTTTCAGAATGCTTGTTACAACTTTTTCTAAATCATATTGTTTTGAATAAGATTTGATTTTATCCATTGATTGTAAGTTGTACATTGCAACATAATTAGCTTTTTCAACTGAACTTAATAAAAAGTCTTTGTAGAATAAATCAAAGTCTAATGCTTTTTCGACTTTAGCTTTAGCTTCTTCATTTGAAAAACCGTAACTTACTAATAAGTCAATCACCATGTTTGATCATGCTGTAAGTAATTTTGTACTTTCTGTTTCATTTGAATAAGTTTCTTTTGAAGGTAAAATATGTGAACTTGAATTTGATACTCATAAAATTCTTTTTGAGTTATCAACAAAGTCATCATAAATTTCAACATCAAATGGTAAAGCAGTGTACTTTAATCAGAATTCTCTTTCTTTATTAAATAATTCTTTAAATGATTTGATTTCTTCAATTTTGTTTAAAAATTCTCTAACAGGTTCTCATTTTAATTCTGCTCTTTTTTCTTCATCAATTACCATTGAATAAAATTTTACATACTCGTGGATTAATTTATCATCTGGTAAAGTAGATGCATCTTTATATCATTTATCAATTGTTGTTTTTAATAATTTTTCTAATTCGATGTCCATTTCAACAAATGAACCAATTGATGATCTATCTTCAGGAATTTTTGCTTCCTTAAGTCAATCATGATTTACGTATTCGTAAAAATCATCTCTTAAATTTGGTTTCATAAAACCTCCTTATTTTTTGGGATCAATATTATTTTTAAGGATTGATAAGAATGCTTCTTGCGGAACTTCAATGCTCCCAAGTTTTTTCATTCTTTTTTTACCTTCTTTTTGTTTTTTAAGAAGCTTTTGACGTCTAGTAACATCACCACCATATAACTTAGCAGTAACGTCTTTTCTATATGCCTTAATGGTTTCTCTTGCAATTATCTTACCACCAATAGTTGCTTGAACTGGAACTTCAAAGTTTTGCCTCGGAATTGCTTCTTTAAGTTTTTGACATAACTCACGCGCATTTTCATAAGCTCGTTCACGGTGTGTGATTAATGAGAAAGCATCAACTTTATCCCCATTAAGTAAGATATCAACTTTAACTAAATCACTTTCTCTGTATCCTAATCATTCATATTCAAATGATGCATAACCTTTTGTAGTCGATTTTAATCTATCAAAGAAATCAAAAATTGTTTCAGCCAGTGGTAATTCATAAACAACTGAACTTCTCTTTGAATCAATCATATCTAATGATTTATATATACCTCTCTTGTTTTGACAAAGTTCCATAACGTTTCCGATGTATTCATTTGGAACAAATATGTGTGCTTCAACATAAGGTTCTTCAATTTTTTCAATAAATGTACGATCTGGAAGTAATGTTGGGTTGGCAATCATTTCAACTTCACCATTAGTCATTGTAACTCTATACTCAACACTAGGGCTGGTTGCTATAATTCCAACTTTATATTCTCTATCAAGTCTTTCTTGTAAAATCTCCATGTGTAATAGACCTAAAAAACCTACCCTGAATCCAAATCCTAATGCTTTTGAAGTTTCTTGTTCTCATGTTATTGAAGAGTCGCTTAATGAAATTTTTTCTAAACTCTCTTTTAACATTGAGTAGTCTCTAGTATCAACTGGATAAAATCCTGTGAAAACAACTGGTTTCATTTTTTTGTATCCGGGTAAAGCTTCTTTAGTTGGATTTTCAATTAAAGTAATTGTATCTCCTACGTTAACTTCTTTAGCATCACGGATGGCTGCTGAAACTCAACCAACTTCACCTGCTGAAAGAAGATCTTTTTTTGATTCATGTGGATTTCTAACCCCTAAATCAATAACATGGTATGAGTTTTCTTCATCTGTTCTAGACATAAATTTGAATTTATCACCCGTTTTAAGTTGACCTTCAAAAATACGAACAAGCATAACTACACCACGATAAGGATCAAAGTAACTATCGAAAATTAGCGCTTTAAGTGGCTTATCATCATCAGCATCTTTTGGGCTAGGAATGTGTTCAACAATTGCTTCAAGCAAGTTATCTACACCTAAACGCGTTTTAGCAGAAACTAAAACAGCATTTTCTGTTGAAATACCAATAACTTCTTCAATTTCACGTTTTACACCTTCAATGTCAGCACTTGGTAAGTCAATTTTATTAATTACAGGAATAATCTCTAAATTATTTTCTAATGCTAAATAAACATTAGCCAATGTTTGAGCTTCAATGCCTTGTGTTGCGTCAACAATTAATAAAGCACCTTCACAAGCTGCAAGTGACCTTGAAACTTCATATGTAAAGTCAACATGTCCTGGGGTGTCTATTAAGTGGAAAATATAATCTTTATACTTAATTTGAACAGCATTTAACTTAATAGTGATTCCACGCTCTTTTTCAAGATCCATTGAATCTAAAAATTGCTCATTAAGTTCTCTTTTTGCAACTGTATTAGTTAATTCTAAAATACCGTCAGCTAAAGTACTCTTTCCGTGATCTATATGCGCAATGATGGCAAAATTTTTGATTTTTGATTTATTCATAATTGTTTAATATTATATAAAAAAATGTGCTTTTTTGAATGTAAATATTATGCAAAATTGTAAAAAACTTGCTGAAAAACCTTTCTTTTGTATAATTTTTTTATGAAAAATTTTATATCTTATCCTAAACAACAAAAGATTGCATTTTGATCAGGGATATTTGTTTTATTATCAAGTGTTTTCTTTATAACTTTTGCAATGGTTTTTCAAGGTTTTTTTGGTTATGAAAAGTCAACAAATTCATACTACATTAAGTTTCATGAAGTGTTTGGTGTTTTTGTTCACTTGCTATATTACACAAGTTTAACTAATATATTTTTAGGTGTTATGCTTCTTTTGGTAGCTTATAAACCAGAAAGTGAGAAAGTTAAAATTTGATTCTTTAATTCAGTTGTTTTAATCACAATTACATTCTTTATTTATTGAGGACTAATTTCATGAACACAAAAATGGAACAAAATTCATAGTGTAATTAGTTCACTTGTTACGCATTGTGTTAATCCTGTTTTAGGATTCATCGTTTTATTCTTAATGAGAAGACAAATTAAAGTGAGTTTTAAAAACATTTATTCATTATCTTTAATTGTTGTTGCATACTTTTTCTTTGCAATGTTTGTGTATCTTGGAAGTGGTTCACAATATGATTTTAAAAATGGAGCTATCATTTATTCATTCTTGCATTTCTATAGACCGTTCTTTATCAAAACAAGTAGTGTAGGGTTAATTGTTACTCTTGATTTATTATTATTTGTAATTGCATTTTTAGCACCAGCAGGACTAGGTTTTGCATGAAAAGCAATCTTAAAAATTAAAACTAAATAAAATTCTAGCTATGCTAGTTTTTTTATTAATTTGACTATTGTAATATAATATAAAACATGGACAGGGGTACTATTTTTAAATAGTTGAGAAATACTCTTAATAGCTGATCTAGTTAATACTAGCGTAGCGAGTCTTCAACTCTCCTACTTTTGTCCTAAAATTAAGGAGAAATTATGAAAAAAATATTTAACAAATTATTATTAACTACATGTTTAGTTTCTGTACCATTAATTGTAAGTTCTTGTTCAGAACAAAAACAAAATCAAGGAAATGTTGCAGAAGCAAAATTAATCAGAATTAAATTAAACAATAGTTTAAATGGCCAAGATCCAAAAGCAATTGAATTTGAATCTAAGGTTAATGAACTAATAAAAGCAAAAGGTTTTAACTTTGATGTTAAATTCTCGTTTGAAGGTGAAGATAACTACAAGGTTAACTTTGATGATATTTTAAAAGAAAAGCAAGATGTTGTCTTTGTATCTGCAGGACAAGTTTTTTCTAATCAAAAAGAAATTGTTGCAAACAATATTTCTGTAGGTATCCAAACAAGAGGACTTTCATTTAAAGGCTCTAAAAATTCTAACAATGAAGTTTATAAAGATGGTTTAGAAAATGATCCTCTTAGAGAGATTGCAAAAGCTCAATTAGAATTATTTAATAGAATTCCGAGATCAAATTGAAATGATAAAGAAAATGGAAATAATTGAGATGGAAGTGTATATAGAAGTTTTTTTAATGAAGGTACAACACCTTACCAAAGAGGTTTAATTGTTGTTGTAGCTAACGAAGAGGATACAAACAACATTATTAAAGCTTGAAATGAAAAAGACTTAGAAAAATTCGTGAGTTATGGAATCGGAATTGGTAGTTCAAGTTCTGGAAGCAAATACTTATTGCCTCAAGCCTTAATGAAAAAACACTTTGGCGATAAATTTACTTCATTTTTAAACTTAGTACGTAACCATAGTGATAAAGTAAGTAAAGCTGCTTGAAAAAACATGAACGAGGAAAGTAATATTAATAAGAAAATCTTCTTCGACAATGAAGGTGTTTACACATGAACAAAATACAAAGATAATGATAAATTATCAGTTGATGAATCAAAAAGAGCAAATCAAAAGGTTTCTTTCTTAACTGTATCTGATGTTCTTCCATACAATGTAGGACTTTTCAGTAATAAAATTTCTAAAAAACAAATCAAAGTTTTATCAGAAGTTCTTAATGAACTCGCAACACAAAAACAAGACCCATGAGGTCCGCATTCAGGATTCCACGGATATTCATTTATTGAAAATGAAAATGATCAATTCTGAAACATAGTAAAAAAATCTTTTGAATAAGGAATTAAATGAAGTTTAAAAATGCAAACATAGGGTATAACAAAGAAGTTGTATTAAAGAATGTTAATCTAGAACTTTTTAAGGGGCAGATTAACGGAATAATTGGTAAAAGTGGGTGTGGAAAGTCCACATTACTCAAAGCAATATTTGATAAAGAAATGTTAATTGATGGTGAAATTATTTTTGATAATGTATCAATTAAACAAGCATCAAAATCATTACTCAAAAAATTTAAAAACAAAATATATTATTTAAGGCCCGATCATAACTTATTAGAATTTACCGATTTTTACCAAAACATTTTAATAAGTTACCCACATTATAAAAACATGTTTTATAAATTCTTTAGGATTTTAACTAAACACCAAAGAATTGAATTATTTTATTTATTAAAAGAATTTAATGTAGAAGACTTAGCATTTGAAAAAATTTCAAATCTATCGTCAGGTCAGAAACAAAGATTAAGCATAGTGCAAATGTTATTTAACAAACCTGAAATTATATTAGCTGATGAACCAACAAGCAATTTAGATATCCTGAATTCAAAACATGTATTTGAAATATTAAACAGATATAAAAGTGACAAAATCATTTTTATAGCAATTCATGATTTAAGTTCTGCATATCATTTTGACAGATTATTTACTTTTGATCGAGTTAATGATGGTGTGTTCGAAATTCCTTCTAATGAGTTTGATATCGAAAGTCTTGGGAAATATTACTATGACATATAAAAAATTCAATTGTGAGATTGATAAAAGAAATTTTATCAAAATATTTCTTTGGGCTTTTTCATTCGTCATATTAATTTACTTTATGTATGAACTAAATTTCTTTAGTCATATATATACAAAAGGTTTTGTAAGGTTAAAACACCATTTAAGCGAATTGTTTAAATTTAATAGTCAACACCCGGATTTACCTGGTGATTCGCTATGAAAATTAAACTTGGATTACATTTGAATTACACTTAAAACAGTAACTGGAGGAACTATAACAGGATTGATTTTATCATCAATCACTTCATACTTATCAGCTACAAATATCCACAAAAATAGGGAACCATCATTTATTTTAAAATTCATTTTAGTGTTTTTTAGGGCGTTTCCATTTGTTGTATTTATATTATTATTCAAAAGTATATTTAGCAGCTTTCTAGCTGCATGAATGATATTTTGTTGAAGTACATGATTGTGAATGCATAAATATTATTTAGAAATTATAGAAAGTGCCGAAACTAAATATTATTGATTAGATATCAAACTTGGTAAAAGTAAACTTGTGAGCTTTTATAAAAACATTTATTTATCAAATAGAAACAGATACGTAATGAATTCATTTTTATCATATGAATCAAACGTACGTTGAAGCGCAATTTTAGGAAGAATAGGAATTATCGGTATAGGATTTTGAATCGATACATTTTCAAGTGATTTTTCATACTTAGGTATTAGTTTATTTTACTTATTTATGGTTGTATTTGTTATCGAGATATTTATGTTCTTATATAACAAATACTTAAAATCATACATTCACAAAAGAACAAAAGATCAAGATTATTGAAAGTCTCCAATTTATAACTTAACATGAATTATCCTTTTAATAGTTAAAATTGTTTTTCTTGTGATTTACATAATAAGCTTTGTCGATTTAGCAAATTCAACTATTAATTTCACAAAATTTGGAAAATACTTAAAAGACTTTTATGTTTTTGATTTTAGCGATATAAAAGTAAATTATGTTTATTATTTAGACTACTGAGTAATCTTTATGAAAACTTATGTGAGTTTATATTTTGCAGTTTTAATTTCGATTGTTTTTGCATTTTACATGAGCGAGAGAATAAACAATGTATGAGTTTCATTTACATTCAAAGTGCTATTAGTAGTAATTAAGTCATTACCAGTAGTAGTTTATTTTGTGTTATTTAACACGTTTTTAGAGCCAGTAACTTCAATAACAATTGTTTTATCATTAGTTGCTTTTAGATCACTTACAAAGCATTTTAATAGCAAAATAAATGCATTCTCAAATTATGAATTAAAACTTTGTTCTTCATTAGGTTTTTCAACATGATGAATATACAGAAAGAGAATTCTTCCTGAAGCATTCAAGGACATTAGATCATTAATTGTTTTTGAATATGAAAATACATTTAGAAATGGTATTTCATATGGTGTTTTTGCGACTATAACAATAACTGAAAAAATCAACGATTATCAAGAAAAGAACCTATATGGTCGCATATTCCCATTAATTTTACCTGCATTTTTATTCTTTATATTGCTCGAGATATTTTATTGAATCATTAAAAATGATTTTAAATTAAATAAACTATTTAATTGAATAAAAAACACAAGAAATAACCTAAGCAAATCATTTTTAAACAAAACAAAAAGACCATATAAGAATTAACTTGTATGGTCTTTTTGTTTGAATTAATCTATTATTGTCTTCAATCATTCTTTCTCTTTTTGTCTCAAATGCGTCATTCATAATCTTTAATGATAACTTTCATCCATTTAATAGCCTCTTCTAATTCCTTTTTTTTACATTTAGATATATAATCTGTTTTTTCTTTAACTCTAATAATTTTATATTAAATCTTTCTTTCATTACACTACCAGAAAATAGCGCTTCTTCAGATTTATATAATTCAGCATTTAATTTTTTCTCTTTTAATCACAATTCTCAATACTCGTTTTCTAACTTATTTGTTTCACTTACTTCGATTTCTTGTTTTGTTGAACAAGATATTGTGATAACAGACAAACTAATAAGCGTTACAAAAAAATGATATTCCTGAAAAATTTCTTCATAATCCTGTACTTAAATTGTTTTTTAAAATTATATGTATAAATATATATTCCTAATTCTTCGTGTAAAAGTGGTTAAATATGGTATGTTTTCCATAATTAATAAAAGGATTTTTGTGCTTTGAAAATAAAAATATAAAAACCATACAAGTCAATGCTTATATGGCTTTTTAGTATTAGAATTTATTTTTCGGTAAGTAAATGTGCCCGTCTATACTTTTGACATCTGATACAGATATAAATGCTTCTGCATCAATTTTTCTTACATCTTTTATAATCCTGTTAACTTGCCTGAATAGTGTAATTGTTGTAATTACATTTAATTTTTCTTTTGAGAATCCTCCATGCGCATGAAATTCAGTTAATCCTGTAACAATTTTCTTATCTTGTGTAATAATTGTTGCAATATCTGCTGATTTATTTAAAGAAAAGATTTCAACTCTAACAAGTTTGAATTTAGGATAAAGTTTGTTAAGTGCAATAATGTACACAACGTTTGTTAAAACTGTTGCTATAAAGTTTGGTGAAAGGTAAAGTTCAAAACTTCAAGCTTTAGATGTAATTAATTTTAGATGTTCATCTGTTCCTAATTTACCGGCTTCAGATAATAATAATGAACCTGGTAATCATGAACCAACACCAACCCCTATTAAAACAATTACAATATTCATGTAACCTGAAATTGTTCCAAATGATTTTTGTTTTTCATTCGCATATCATTCACCAATAATTCCTGTTACTCCTGCAGTTCCTCCGATTATTTGAATAATCGCAAAGATTCATGCTAATAAATATCCATAAACAATTGCATAAACAAATAACGCAATAATATTACCACCGTCTTTTCAAAGTAAAGGGATAATTGAACTTAATTTTTTCTTGAATTCAGGTAAAGCAGCTTTAACTTCACCATTTGAGAAATCACCAATTAAATAAATTTCATTTGCTCCTGGTATCAATCCAATTGAAAATGATGTAATTGACGAAACAACTAAAAATAAAACTGTTAAGTTAGAAAAAGTTTTACCAATTCTTTTGTACCCAAAAATAAATATTGGAATACTTAAAATAATATAAGCAATTCAGAAAATGAATTGTTCAATTAAATTCCTTAATACCGGTGTAATTTGTCCTTCTTTAAAAAGGACAACTGTTAACCTAGCAATTGATTGCCCGAAAGCTGCTAGACCAAAATTATAAATACCTACGTTTTTAACAAAGAATACACTGATTACTCCAAAGAATAAAGCGGTCACTGTTGTTATTAATACTAATTTTCATGCAGGCATTTGTGAATATAAACTACTTAACTTAATACCAAAGTTTGACATTTTGGTACGGTTATAAACAGTATTTTTCTTAACCAGACTGTTTGAAAATATCTCTTTTCCCATTAATGCATCTGCAATTTCATCTTTTTTACTTTTGTTTGAAAATAGATTTTTATCCTTTTTAACTTCTTCAATAACTTCTTCATCAATTTGTTCGATTAAATCTTTGTTATCTTCCATTAAACCCCCTTAAAAACATATAAAAAAAACTAATTACAAAAGAAACTTATATTGAAAAAGTTTCCATGTACTTATTATTCTATAACATTTTTGTTTAATGTGCTAGAAAAAAACTCAAGTTATGAAAATTTTTCACAACTAAAACTCATAAGATATACTTTAAAAGTACATTTAAACATTCATTAACGCAATTAGTAATCACTTTAGATTATTTATAGTAAAATTTATATTGCTTATGAAGATAGTGTCAAATAATAAAATTGCTTTCAGGGATTATGAAATCTTAGAAAAATTTGAAGCAGGTATTGCTTTAAAAGGTTGAGAAGTAAAAAGCGCTAGAGCTGGTGAAGTCTCATTAACTAATGCTTTTTGTTCAATTTATAAAAATGAATTATGAATCAAAGATTCCTTTTTTAAACAATACATGCAGGTTAAAGGCGATGAAACAGCTGATCGTAAATTATTGATGCATAAAAATGAAATTCGTAAGATTAAATTTCAACTAGATACTCAACCAATTACTTTAATTCCTTTAAAACTATATTTTAATAAAGACTCTTTATTAAAAATAGAAATAGCGCTTGCTAGAGGTCTTAAGAAATATGATAAGCGTGAAAAAATCGCAAAAGAAGAGACTCAAAAAAGAATTAACAAACTTCTTAAAAACTTTTAATGGGGATATAATGGTTTCGACATGCATGGGTTATTTAGTGTTGCAGTAGTGTGAGAGACTATAATTCTTACTAGGCTTTCTTAAACGGAAAACAAGAAGAAAAATTCGCATACCCAATGTATGCACAAAACACAAATCTTGCTTTTGCTTAATAAATAGCAACAAGTTGCTTATACATGACTCCTTTAGTGTATAAGTAGGTCTTAAAGGATGGTTTTCAGTGTTGCGAACTGATAATGAGATTTAGCTAAATATTGTTAATTGTTTTGGTTATTTTTTGTTAACAATATTACAAAATAACATAAACTGTAGACGCATTAAATAATTTATGTGTGGACACGGGTTCGACTCCCGTTATCTCCACCATTTTTTTATGCTGTTTTTTATAAAGGTATTTCACAAAACGATATGATAGCAAATTACTAAAATTTGACCTCATAATTGCTTTAATATCAAGATTTGTGGTAACTTTACCACAATTTATTTTTATTTTACTTTATAGCAATGTATTTCTGTGTTATACTTTGATGTTTAGATCTCGTATCTAAGCAACATTTATTAAAATTACTAAATGTTTAAAGTATTTTGGTCTTAATACTGATCTAAATATTCTACATATCCTTTCTTTTTTTATAATTTGTTATGTAAATTCTCTTTCCTTTAACTTTATGTCGCATACTTTATAAAAAACAATTTATTCACTTTGCATAGTTTAAACTCACAATTATTATATTTGGTAACAGTATAAATTTGGTTACTTTTAACTTCTTATATTATTCATAGATTTATTCAAGTAGGATATTTAGATAAAAACATAAAAAATACTCTAATCCCTCAGTTAGAGTATTTTTTCATTTATTTTTGAAGAATACATAATTTGGTAAAATATATAAAGTTTCATAAATACAGGAGTTACTAATGGAAAAATTAAATAATAGTTGTTCATGCAAACCATTTTTTGGTTGTGTATGTGGTCAAGAAGTTCCACAAAATATCATGAATATTGTAGAAGCATTTGGAGGAATCGATAACATCAATGGATTCAATGCAAGTGTTTCAGAATTAAGATATGATTTAAAAAATGTTAAACTAGTTAATGAAGAACAGTTTAAAAAACTTGGTGCTAAGAAAGTTGTTATTTTTGAAGGAACAAAACACGTTCAAGTTGAACTAGGTGAAGGTGTTGAAGAACTTAACTTTAATGTTAAAAAATACTCACCACTTTTAAGAGCAATGAGTAAGCAAGTTAAATCAGCTATTGAACAAAACAAAAACACAAATAATCAAGTTGTAAGTGAAGTAAGTGAACAAGTTGTTTTATCACCAGTTAATGGTAAAATTGTTGCACTTAAAGATTTAAAAGACGGAATTTTCTCAGAAGGTTTAGTTGGTAACGGAGTCGCTATCTTAATATCTGATGATAGTAAAGTTGTTGCTCCTTTTGATGGAAAAATTACAATGATGCCCGCTAACAAAAATCAATTTATTTTCTCTTCAAAAGAGGGTGTTGAATTAGTTGTAGTTTTAGGCCAAGACAGCTATAAACTTGATGGAATTGGTTTAGAACCAAAAGTAAAATTAAATGAAGAAGTTAAAGCTGGAACATTATTATTTGAATTAAATCTTAAAAAATTTGATTCAGAAAACATTGATAAACACATTGTTGTTTCTACAACAAAATTCTCTTCATTAAACAACATTCAAGAAGTTGCTTCTAAAGCAGAAAAATCAAAACAATTATTTAAACTTGTTTAGTTAAATGTGGAATATTTCACATATCAAAATTAACTAAAACATATGATATATAGTATTAAACAGTTTTATGTCATTTATAAGTGCACATAAAATTGTTTTTTTCTTACCAATGGTAAATCTTTTTATATAATAAATAAACCACAACTAATAACGGGGAGAAAATATGAAAAAGAAAAAACACATAATCGTTCTTATAAATGGTAAAAGAAGAAGTGGAAAGGGCCTTTTAACAAACGCGATTAAAGAAAAGTCATTAAAAAGATTCAATGATAATGTACACATCTTTTCATTCGCGCAACCAATTAAAGATATTACTGAACCTATCTTAAAACAATTAGAGTGAGATGGTAAAAACAAAGAAGTTGTTAGGCCACTTTGAATCGCAATGGGAGAAGTTGGTAGAAACATCGATAATAATATTTGATGTGGTAAAGTATTTGATAAGATTAACGAAACAATCCAAGAGTCAATTAAACATGAATCAAGCAGTTTATATTTAATCGATGACCTTAGATTTCCAAACGAACTTGATTACTTTATTAGAAATGTAAAAATGTTAAATGAAAACATTAAAGAAGGGCATGAAGTTAAAGTTGTATCAATTAGAATTGAAAAATTCATGGATGCTGAAAAATTCGTACCTGGAGTTGATGATAATTCAACAGAA
The DNA here is from genome assembly GCF_900476105.1 of Mycoplasmopsis edwardii. Lineage (NCBI taxonomy): Bacteria > Bacillati > Mycoplasmatota > Mycoplasmoidales > Metamycoplasmataceae > Mycoplasmopsis > Mycoplasmopsis edwardii. Next base: position 103,699 of record NZ_LS991951.1, on the reverse strand, counting down.
ATTAGTTTTGATAAATTAACATTCACATTTAACCACATCGTTCCTCAAGATACATTAATTGATAGAAACTGAGCAGCTAACTTTACTGCAGTAGAAATAGTTGCAAATACAGTTATTGAAAACTTTATAAAATAAATTTAAAAACTTGAGATATACTCAAGTTTTTAAAATCAATAGGCAAAAGGAGTATAATAAATATATGAAAGTATCAAGAAAATATTACAATAATGTACATTACACAATTGATTGAGAAAACAAGGTACTTGTTTTAAAGTCTGAATTTCATAAAGAGTTACTAACTTTTGATAAGTGAAATGGTTTTAAGAAAATTGGGGGTAGTTCGGTAGGTGACATCTTAATCAAAGGTGATGCATTTAAAAATGAGTTTAAGGCTTATTGCCATATCACAAGACTTAAAATGCCTGTTTTAAGTAAAAAATATATTAATGCTGGGGTAGTTCTTGAGCCAAAAATCTTTGATGTTTTAAGATCTAGTTTTAAAGGGCTAGAAATTCAGAACTTCGTTGCTTCTGAAGTGGAATATGATTACTTTAAAGGTATTGATGATGTTATTAGCGGGGTTCCTGATGGTTATATACCAAGCAAGAAAATCATCTTGGAAATTAAAACGGCAGGTGAAAAAAAATATGAGCTGTGAAACAAAAGTAATGTTGATCCAGCTTACAGAAAACAAGCTCAATTATATGCATACTTAATGAGTAAAAAGTTAAACGAAAAAGTTGAAATGTATACAATTGTTGCTGCATTTTTAAAAGAAGATAAACAACTTAATATTAACGACTATTTAGAACCTGAAAAAGTTGACTTAAATGAAAGAATCATTAAAGCATATCCATTTAAAGTTAATGAACATGAAGTTTTATCAGATATAAAAGAAGTTAAAGATTGATATGCTAAATACACACAAAGCAACACTTCTCCACAATTTGATAGAAGCATCAATGCAGATGATTTAGAGTATTTATCATGTTCAAACGAAGAAGAATGAATTGCTTTATTAGAAAAGTGAAAAGCTATGGGGAAAGCTGATCCAGATACTAAACCTTAGTATTTATCAAGATAAAAAACAAAAGCCAAATGGCTTTTGTTTTTTTATTTATCTTTGTACCCTTTACCATCACGGATTTTTCCGTTTTCACCGTGAATGTAGTATGTTCCATTATTTTTCTTTGCTAAATCTCTTGCGTAAGGAATAGCTTCTTTTTGTGTATCGAATAAGATCGTTGCTCTTTCGGCACCTTCTCTATAAACTCTTCATTTATCTTTTTCTTTATCTTTTGTAATGTGTCATACAGCTTTTAATTCTTTTTTATCCATATTTTAATCCTCATCAATCTGGTCGATTCTTGCTTGGTGGCGTCCACCTTCAAATTCTGTTTTAATGTATTCATCAACCATTCTTTTTGCTTCTTCAAAATCAATTTGACGACCACCGAAAACTAAAACGTTAGCGTCATTGTGTAATTTTGCTAAGTGTGCATCTTCTACTGATACAACTCTAGCAGCTCTAATGTGTTTGTGTCTGTTTAATGCATATGAAATACCTAAACCTGTTCCACACATAGCGATTCCAAATTCTGGTTTTTTCTCATTAACATAGTTAGCTAATGCATGGCCTTGTTCAGCATAACTTACTGAAACTTTATCTGTTTCTGGACCTAAATCAACTACTTCGTATCCTAATGATTCTACATATTTTTTTAATTCTTCTTTTAAACCGAATGCGGCATGATCACTTGAGAAAGCAATAACTTTTTTGTTCATAATTACTCCTTAATAATATTCTTGAATTATGTAATATAAATTATACTAGAATTGTTGCTTATACATAATTTTATAAGCTTGAAAACTATGTAAATTTTTCACATTTAAAACTAGCTTAATAACTCATTTTGTACTTATATAGTTAAATAAAAAATATATAATTAAAAATATGAAAAAAATTAAACTTGAAAAATTCATTTCTAATAATACAAATTACTCAAGATCTGAAATTAAAAACTTAATGAAACAAGGAAAAATAACTATTAATGAACAAGTCATTAAATCATCAGTTTTGATATCTAAAAATGATATTATTAAAGTTAATAACAATGTTATTGAAGATTTAAGTAATGTTTATATTTTAATGAATAAACCTGCAAATTATGTATGTGCAAATCGTGATAGTTTACATAAAACTGTCTTTGATTTACTTGATCCAAAGTATCAAAACTTAGAAGATTTACACACTGTAGGACGTTTAGATATCGATACCGAAGGGTTATTAATTATCACAAATGATGGTGAGCTTACTCATAATTTATTAGCACCTAAAAAACATGTACCAAAAACTTATTTCGTAAGAGTTGATGGAGAAATTAAACCAGAATTGGTTGATGAATTTAAAAATGGCGTTGATATTAAGGAAGACAAAATAACAAAACCATCTGAGTTAATAATATTAAAGAAAAATGAAGCAAACTTAACTATAAGCGAAGGTAAGTTTCATCAAATTAAAAGAATGTTTCAAAAATTTGATTTAAAAGTCATTTACCTTAAAAGAATCAAGTTTAATAACCTGGACTTGCCAAACAACCTTAAGTTGGGCGAATATAAATTAATAGCTAAGGATGAATTATTTTAAATTTATAAAATATTTATATTTTTTAAGTCAACTTGAAATTAAAGTTGATTTTTTTATTAAATGTTTGGTATAATGGAAACGTGGGGTTACTTAACATTTAAAGAAAGGTGAGTGTTATGTATAAAAAAATCAAACTTCTTGCAATTGCAGTTTCGGCTAGTTTACCCATGTTAATTTCATTATCATGTAATGATACTAAGACTGAAACACAACAACCAAGTAACATTTCAAAAGATAATAGTGAAGACACTAAAACTACAGACAATTCTACAGAGAAGGATACACAAAGTGGTTCATCAACATCAGAGCCTAGCAAAGATGGTTCAAAACCAAGTGAACACCCAAAAGTGGAAACTCCTGCTTCTGAACAATCTGAAAACTCAAAAGATGATAAAGGTTCAAATAACCAAGAAAATCCATCAACTGACGCAAATAAACCAGACAGTTCAAATGCATCAAATGCAGACGTTACCAAAGAAGGAGAAACATCTAATCCTCCTGTTGCTTCAGAGCCTGATAGCAGCAGAAATAGTTCATCAGATAATCCTCAAGATCCAAACAATGAATTTAGATTAGAAGCAATAAGTCTTTCACAAGGTAAAACAGATTACAACTGAGATGATTTTGCATGAAAAGTATTTTCATCACGTCCTCATGATTTTCAAAGTAATACTATTTATTATATTTTCACAGCTAATAGGAAAATACTTGGAAAAGAAAAACAAATGAATGATAGACTTAAAGCTGCAAATCAAGCAACTAGAACAGTTGTTAAAAAATACCCAAACCACATGGTAAATTTAATTTGAAATTCAGATGCAGTTGATAATAACTTTTCAAATTTTGAGTCTATTTTTAACAATGAAAACACTACAACAATGAGAAAAATGTTAGAAGAAATTTACTACATGATTAGACTTGTAGTTAGTGGAAATAATTTTTATAGCACTTTTACAGATAAGGAATTTTTTGCAAATGAGCATCAAAAACTTGCAAAATATATCGCAGATAACTATAATTTAGTTAAAAGTAGACAAAAAAATCTTGAAAATGAATTGCAAGTTGTTCCACTTGCAGACGGTGTGCAAAAAATCATTATCAAAAAAGAATATGTCGGTAGATTATTAAAGAAAATTTTTGAAGATAAAAATTACATTCCTTACTACTATGAATTGATTTTAATTTACTACTATATTTTTGATTTTGTTAAAACACAGGCAAATTAAAAAAATTACAGCCACAAAAATGGTTGTAATTTTTATTTATTAATCTTGATCAATAAGTTTTTTAGCTTCTTCTAATTCAACACTAAAGAAGTTTGTAACACCACGTTTTTGCATTGTGGCACCAAATAAAGCATCAACCCTTGTCATTGTTCCTGTTCTATGTGTAATAACTAAGAATTGTGTTTGGTGTTTAAGTTCTTGTAAGTATTCTGCATATCTAACAACGTTGGCTTCATCAAGTGCAGCTTCAACCTCGTCTAAGATACATAATGGTAATGGTCTAGCCCTTAAGATCGCGAATAATAATGAGATAGCGATAAGTGATTTTTCACCACCTGAGAATAATTTTAAGTTTTTAACTGTTTTACCTGGAGGTTGAGCGTAAATACTAATTCCTGTTTCTAAAATGTTTTTAGGATCTACAAATTCAACTTTTGCAGTACCACCACCAAACATTGATGAGAATACTTTGTGCATTTCTTGATTAACATCGTTAACAATGTTTGTTAATCTTGTAACAATTTTCTTGTCCATTTCATCAATAGCAGCTAAACAAATATTTTTAGCTTCAATAACTTCATCACGGTTTTGAATATCGTTTTGGTATCTTTCATTTACTTCTTCATATTCTGCGATTGATTCTAAGTTGACGCTTCCTAATTCAGAAATAGCAATTCTTAACTCTCTAACATTTTCAGCGGCAGCGTCAGGAGACATTGTTAATTGATAATTTTCTTTAGCATTCTCTAAAGTTAACCCATAGTATGTGTTCAATCTTTCTTTATCAACTTCTAATTGCGATTTTGCTTTAATGTTATCTTCAGATTTTTTAGTAAATGAAGAAAGCAAGTTGTTTAAAAGATTTGATTGATCTGCTAATCTTTTTGAAAGAACTTCTCTATCAGCAGCAACAGCTTCTTTTTGTTCAATGTTTGTTAATAAATTGAAATCAAGTAAAGCAAGATCTTTCTTTTGTTTTGCAATTTCTGCTTCTGCAGAAGTTAAGTTTTCTAAATCACCATCAAGTTGTTTTCCATCTAAAATTGATTTATTAACGTGTAAATCTGTTTTGTGTTTTTCAATATCATTTTCAAGTTCTTTGATTTTTTGATTTAAAAGTCTTACTTGAACACTTGTTTGAGATAACTCTCTGGTTTTTGTTTTAATTAATTCTGTAGATTCAAGGGCTTGTGCATTTAATTTTTCAATCATTGCGTGTAACCCTGGAATAAGTTCTTCGTTTTCTTTAATTTTTTGTTCGATACCAAGAATATTTTCTGAAGCTTCTTGAGTACCTCCAACCATAACACCACCAACTCTAATGATGTCACCTTCAAGTGTAACAACCATGTATTTTTTCTCGATGATTGTAGCAATTTCATTGGCTGCTTTAATATCAGTAACAACAATAACGTTACCTAATAAGAATTGGCTTAATACTCTATATTCTTCTGCAACTGTAACTAGCTCTGAAGCAACACCAATGAAACCTGGATTATTTCTTGTTACTAATAAATAATCATCACGAACGAATTTGGCATTAATAGATGAAAGAGGAATAAATGTAGCTCTACCACCATCGTTTGCTTTTAAGAAGTTAATTGCTTTAACAGCTGTATCTGAGTGATCCACAACAATGTGTTGCGCAGCATTTTTAAGAATTGTTTCTAATGCTGGAAGATATTCGTTTGGTGCAGTAATTAAATCTGCGACAATACCTTTGAATCCTCTAAAACTTGCTTTGTTATCAAGGATTGTTTTAGTTCCTTTGAATAAGTTTGTTTTGTTTTGTTTTGTTTGTTTTAAAAGATTTAAGTTTGCTTTAATAGTTCTTTCTTCTTCTTTATATTTATTTACAGAAATATTAAGCTCGTTAACTTTTTTCTCTAATTCTTCAATTTCATTTGATAATGAAGTTTCTTTTGAGTAAAGTTCATCAAATGATTGTTTGTGAGTTGTTAATTCGAACTCAAGACTATTTACAGCACTTATAACAGCTTGTAATCTTGATTTCTCATCAAGAGTCCCTTTACCTTCAAGCATAACATCTCTACGTGCTTTAGCTTGAGCAATGTTTTCTTCTAAAGCTTTAATACGTAATTCAAGAACATTTTTACCAGCAGAAATTTCTTGAATTAATTTGTTAATACCTTTAAGACTTTCTGATTTTTCTTGAAGTTGCTCATTAATTGTGTCAATGTCTTTTCTGTATGCTTCTTCTGTTTCTTTAACACCAGCAAGCTCTTCTGATAATTTATCATGAATAGCAGCATTTTTTTCGATGTTGTATGCTAAATATCCAATTTCAACATTTTTAAGATCATCGCTAATTTGTTTGTATTTGTAAGCTTTCTCAGCTTGCTTTTTAAGAATTTCAAGCCTCTTTTCAACTTCACTAATTTTTGTATCAACAATTTTTAAAGTTTGTTCAGCTGATTCAAGTTTTCTTTGAGCTTCAAGTTTTCTTGTTCTATATTTTGAAATTCCAGCTGCTTCTTCAAAAATTAATCTTCTATCTTCGTCAGAAGATTGTGCAATGTCAGAAACTGTACCTTGAGAAATAATGGCAAGTGAACTCTTACCAATCCCTGTTTCCATTGCGATTGTTTTAATATCTTTATATCTAGCTTTTTCACCATTAATAAAGTAATCGTTAATTCCTTTACCACGTTCTAAAGCACGAGTAATCACAACATAATCAGAATCAATTGAACATAATCTGTCTTTGTTTTCAAATGTTAAAGAAACTTGAGCTTTGTTCATTGGCTGCACTGTTTTTGAACCAGCAAAGATAACATCTTCCATGTTATCACCACGTAATTCTTTAGAACTTTGTTCCCCTAAAACTCATCTAATGGCATCATTAATGTTACTTTTACCTGAACCATTTGGCCCAACGATTCCAGCAACTCCACCATCAAAACGTAGAACAACAGGATCAGCAAAAGACTTAAATCCGTGAGCTTCTAATTTAATTAATTTCATTTTAACCCCTATTTTAATTTATTTAATGCATCTTTTGCAGCATTAATTTCAGCTTCTTTTTTAGAAAGACCTGTACCAATACCGTAAACTTTCTTGTCATGCATTGCTTTTGCTTCGAAAGTTTTGTTTTCTCTTTCTTCGACATAATAAGAAATATTTTCTCTACTAAAACTTTGGAAATGTTCTTGCAATTCTGTTTTTGGATCCTTATGATCAGAGATCGCTAAGCTTTCATTTCTTTTAATTTGAGAAAGTAAATGTTTGTCTACAAAGTTTTTAGCTTCAATAAAACCTTGGTCAACAAATATTGCTCCAACCATTGCTTCAAAAACATCTGCTTGAACTTTAGTTGAATTTAAAACTTCATTTTTCATTTGACCTGGCCCTGTTCTGATCAATTTTAAAATACCAAGTTTTTTGCTTATTGCTGAAAGTGTATCTGTTTGAACAAGTGATGCACGATATCTTGTTAATTCCCCTTGTGAACTTTCGCGATTGTTTTGAAAAATGTGAGCTGAAACGATAAAGTCTAAAACTGAATCACCTAAAAATTCTAGCTTTTCATAGTTGACTTTTCTCATATCTTTTTTATTGTGTTTGAAAGATTTGTGAGTTGTAGCTTGATAAAAAACTTCAATGTTTTTTGCTTCTATTTTTTCCTGTTTTAAGAAGTTCAAAATGTTTTGAGTATAGCTATTAGACATTTTTTCACCCATTGAGTTTTTCTGCAAGTTTCTTATCAATTGCATGATACATTTGTTCAATTGAACTGTAAACAGCTTTTGCATCACTTGAACCATGTATTTTTAATGCTAAGTTTTGAACACCAAGCACTCATGCAGCACCTACATTACGATAATCTAGTTTTTTCATAACATCTTTAAATGCAGGTTTCATTAATCATGCACCAATTTTAGTTCTAAGACTCTTGAATGCAGATTCCTTGATAGCATCTTTGAATGTGAATATAGCACCTTCATAGCTTTTAAGAATTAAGTTACCACCATACCCATCTATTAAAGCAATATCATATTCACCTTTTAAAAGATTTCTCGGCTCTGAGAAACCTATGTAGTTTAATGAATGATCATTCTTTATTAATTCTGCTGCTTCTTTTATAAAATCAAAACCTTTGTAATCTTCGGTTCCGATATTTAATAAAGTTACTTTTGGAAAATTTTCATTAAACATTGTTTTGTAAAATGCAGTTCCTAATTTTGCTCATTCATATAAATTATCTGATTTTACTTCTAAGTTAGCTCCAACATCCATGAATAAAGTTTTTCTTTTATTCAATCCTGTTGCAATTGGCATAAAGACTGGACGAGAAATACCTTCGATTCTTCCTGACTTGAATGTTAACGAAGCCATGTAGCTCCCGCTATCACCACCAGAAATAACTCCATCATAATTTCCTTCTTTTAAATCCATGATTGCTTGATTCATCGAAGTATTTTCTCTTAATGATTGTCTAATATTTCTTGGGTCAGATAATTTGGTTGTGTTTTCTATAAAATTGATATTTTGAATTTCAGTGTGTTTGTTAATATTTGAAGTATCACCAATTAAAGTAATTTCTAAATCACTAATTTTTTTGAGAATGGTAACTGCAGCATCATAAACTACTTGAGCTCCATTATCAAGACCATTAGTGTCGATTATGATTTTCTTCATATTATTCAACCCCTATTAAGTAATGATAGTTTGGTTGATTCCCTTCAATGATATCTACTTCGATATCATAGTTGGCATCAATGAAGTTCGCAAGTTCTTCAGCTTCACTTAAGTTACCTTCATCACCATAGTAAATTGAGATGATTTCACTTGAACCTTTAATCATTTTCTTAACAAGTTTTCTTAAGGCTTGATTTGCTGTTTTTGAAGAAGCAATTATTTTTCCATTTAGAATTGATAAATAATCACCATTGTTAATTTCAACACCGTTAAGTTTAGTTTGTCTAATTGCTCTAGTAACTTCACCAGTTTGAACTTCACTAATTGAATCAGTCATCATTTCTAAGTTATCTTCAGCGTCTGCTTCTGGGCTAAAGTTAAGCACAGCTGTTAAACCTTGAATTTGTGTTTTGGTTGGAATAACAATAATGTTCTTGTCATCAACTACTTGTGCAGCTTGTTGAGCAACCAAAATAACATTTGAACTGTTTGGTAAAACAAAGATGTTGTCAGCATTAGTTGCTTGAATTGCATTAATGATATCTTGAGCAGAAGGGTTTTGAGTTTCACCTGATTCAATTACATAACTTGCACCAAGTTCTTTCATTTTCTCAATAATTCCACTTCCTAAGTTACATGAGATAATTGCACATTTAACTCTATCTTGATCTTTTTTAGCTTCATTAAACTTTTCGTTATTTGCTTTTGAGTTATTTGCTTGTAAAGTCATGTTCTCAGATTTAATCTTAATAAACTCTCCATATTGTTGAGCAATATTTAAGAATTCACCTGGTTTTAATGTATGACCATGAACTTTTAAGATATTATCATCACTAACAACAACAAGTGAGTTAGCTTTCTTTTCAACTTTCTTAACAAAAGCTTCTCTATCAAATTTTTCTGGTTCGTTAAGATCAATTAAAACCTCTGTACAATATCCAAATTCACCTTCATAAACTTCTGTATCACTCAAGAACACAGAAACATCTTCAGCAACATCAGAAATTTCAACTGGTCTATCATTTAAGTATTCGTTAATTCCTCAGAAGATTTTGTATAGCCCTTCACCACCTGAGTCAGTTACACCAACTTCTCTAAGAGTTTTTAATTTGTTTGGAGTTTCGTCACAACTTCTTCTACAAAATTCTAATAAGTCACCTCAAACTTCTTTGATGGTTACTTTATCCTCATCCACTCCTTTATATTTTTTAACAATGTTTTCTGTTGTTTCTCTAATAACTGTTAAGATTGTTCCCTCAACTGGTTTGAAAACAGATTTGTAAGATCTGTCAACTGCAGATTGTAAAGCCACAAGAAACTCTTGTAAGTCTAAATCCATTTTTTCTTCACACCCTAAAGCAAACCCTTTAAAAATTTGACTTAGGATAACACCAGAGTTTCCTCTAGCTTCATAAATCATGCTTGTCGAAATTGTTTTAGTAACTTCTGCAATATCAGTATCTTTTGTTACTAATTGCATTTTAGGAACAATCGAAATAGCTGTTGATGACATGTTTGTTCCTGTATCACCATCAGGTACAGGAAAGACATTAAGTGCATCAATACGGTCTTTGGAATTTTTAAGTGCGTTTGCACCAGAGACCATTGCTTTAGCAAATGTCAGACCATCTAAAAATACTTTTCTAGCCATTAACAACTCCTTTCAAAATAATTGTTAAATTTTTTAACTTAATTTTTTTTCTTCTAAATTCGTAAAATAACTTTTTGTATAACTCGGTATTTAAATCTTTAACTCTGATTTCTTCTAAAACCGAAATGGCGATTTGAAAGTTTCATCCTTCTGGAGTCTCATTCGCAATAACCATATCTTCAAGAGACATATCAGTCGAATCTTCTGAAATAGTTAGAATAGAGTCAACATATGATAGTCCATGTAGTTTTTTAATACCTGGTGTTGATGTAATAATCTTAATAAAAATTTTTTTGATTTCTTCAATATTCATAATTACCTCGTTTACTTAATTTAAGAAAAAAATTAAATATTCTAATATTCTCATTTTTAGTGAAAATATAATAATTTATATTATAAAATATAATTACATTTTTAAAAGAAATAAAATAACAGCTAAATCGGGGTAAAATGTCTAGCAAAATAACTAAAGCATTAGTGTTAAAAGTCACATTAAGACATGATAATAATCACATTGTGAGACTCTTTAATCACAATGGTGTTTTTGACTTAGTTGCTAACGGCTTACACAAGCCTTTATCAAAAAATAGAGCTAATTTACACCCAGGTTCAATAGTTGAAATTGAGTATTTTGGAGCAAGGTTAAAAGGCTCAATTGGACGCTTAAAAACAGCTAATATGTTGCAAATTTTTGACATGACAAATTACTCAAATAGTTCATATTTTAACTCTCTTGAGAAGCTGTTTTCAAACATCAAAGAAAGCAACCACTTATTCGAATTATATTTAAGAACTTTTGAATACTTAAGTAAAGATAATAATAAAAAATTACTTACTTTTTTTTATGCACAAAGTATGTTTTATTTTGGTATTAATCCTAGTTATGATGGTTGCAGAATTTGCAAAAGCAGGAATAACTTAATTAGTTTTGATCTATATAAAGGCGGGTTTTTGTGTAATAAACACTTTATAGAAGTTGAAAATAATAGCGTTGAATACCTAAGTGCTGTGTGAGCCTCTTTTAACAGCTTTAAAAGATATCTAACTGTTGTAAGTTACAACATGGACTATAATCTAAAAAAACATTATAAAAACGTGATCAGAGAAGCAGGTTTTTATATTTAATAAGAGAACTCACTTACTAATAAGTTTTTTTGAAAAAATCACTCGGAAGTGTCCGAATGATTTTTTGCAGTCTATTGCTTTTGGTTTTTCAATTAAAATTTTATTTTTAATTGAAAAATCTTTCATATTCTTCTTTGCTTTTAAAGAAGGGAAATAAATTGTTCAAAGAAATAATCGAAGTAGGTGGTAATTCTTTTACACTATCCAGATAATTATTCAAAATTTTTTGTATTGATTCTATAACTCCTTTACTAAAAACTAAATCAGGGATCATAAAATAAACTACTGGTAGTTGTGAGTTATTTTTATCAAATAATTTTGATGTATCTAAACTCATTGAAAACTCTTTTTGAGAATTAGGTTCTTCTTTTATTCCTTTAAAGTAGCTTTCAAATTCCTTGGCAGGTATTATTTTTTTATTTTCGTTAATGGCAATTGTTCTTAAAATATATTTATTATTAACTACAGTTTCATCTGATTGAATATAATATTTTTTATTACTATCTAAGTTTCTTTTTACTTTAAAATTTATATATGTTGTTGGTAAACCTGATGAGTTTAAATCATTATATAAATAAGGGTCCTTAACTGATACTTTAACTCCTTCTTCATATGATTTATTAGTTATTGCTTTAATATCATCTGCATTAATTTCTTCTTTCTTCATAACAATTCTAAGATCATCAAGAAAGCCTTCTGGTCAAGGAGCTTCCATTTTATCTATAAAAGAAGCATAAGGCGGAAACAAATCTCTTGGCAATCCGTCATTATAAAATGGGTGTGGTCTTGTTTCATGCATTTGATAAATGTTATAATCATTAAAAGTATCAAAAATATCTTTATATTTCCTTTCAAAAATATTATCACTATAAAATTTTAATCGGTAGTTACTAAAGTTAAAAATGATGTTTTTGTGATTTAAATTATAAAAAGAATTTCTTAATTCAACTAAATCCTCTTTTTGTCTGTTTAAAACATTTTGAAAAAGACTATCAAAATTTAATTTACTTTTTATTACTTTGTCATTGTTTAGTTTTGATTCATCCACAAAATTTAAGTAATCAATATTATTCGGTTCATTATCTATCATTACTGACTTAATATGCATTAAATAACTTAAATTTAAAGAAGCTGACTTATCTAATTTTTCAATTGTTAATGATTTTAGAAAATTTTCAATTATTCCCTTGTATTCATTATTATATTTTTTGTCTTTGATAATTTTTAATATAACTCATGATTGGTCGTTTGTTAATAGTTTTAATTTTTCTTTATTATCAAAATTATTCTTGTGATAAATATTTAATAAATCATATCAACGTTTATCGACAAAAAAATTTTTTTCACTAAAATCATAGTCAGTTACATCGTTTTCATTAATAACTTTTTTATCTTGTTCGGTATTTGGGTTACCGGCAGTACATCCAACAGTTAAGAAAAATGGTAAAACCAATAGTGATCAAAATCTTTTTTTCATGTTATTTATCCTTTATTGTTTTTATCAACAATTTAATTATATCTTTTTTTAAAGAAAAAAATTAGTTTTTAGGAAATGTTTCCATGTGTATAACGAAATATATTATCAAGAAAATAAAAGGTAACTGGTTACTAATTGAATTGGTTATTAATATTATTTAAAAACATACATTTTGTCTAAATAATGACTAATATATATTTAAAACTAATTTAGTATCATTATTTTATGATATTTCATATGTTACAAACTTTGTTTATGATCAATTATATCTGATAAATAAATATGGTTTTGATTAATATCTTTTGGTGTTGGTATATAAGTTACATCAGTTGCGCAAATTATATTATTTTTTGAATTATAATCTCTTTGAACCAAATCCGCAAACTTAACATTAATATTTTTATGTTCTTTTTGTTTTTTTCTACGTACAAAAGTGAATAGATTTAATCTTTTCATGTAGTTACCAAGGGTTATTGAGTTCACTTCAATGTTATAAGTTAAAAATAAATATTTGGATAATCTTCTTCTGCCATATCTCATTTTGTTATCCACAAAACTTTGACGAATAACTTCTTCGTGTTTAATAAGTTTTTGTTTCTCGACTTTTTTAACTTTTAATTTTCGTAATATGTTGATCTTGCTATTAATAAAATCTTTGCTTTATTGGTTGATTTACCAGTTTTAGATTGAATATTCATTTTAAACTTATACATTTTTATTTTTTCAACATTCTTTTTTAATGATTCTTTATTCCAATAATTTTGTCTAATAGAAAAAGAAATTTGTTCGAATTCAAATTTACCGATCTTTAGATTTTTGAAATCATCATATGCGTTAAAGATTTTTACTCATTTTTCTGTTTTTAAATGTCTTATAAATATTCTTTTTTAAATATGTGAAAAAATCACTCGGAAGTCTCCGAATGATTTTTTCCCAGTCACATAAAGTGATATCTTATTTATTTCTTTTGAAGTTTTTAAGATTTTTAATCATATCTGTTTCTTCGCATAAACTATGTCTTTTTACACTTCGATAAGCATTGAATTTGTTTTCTGAAATAAGTTTGTCATTGTGCATTATTTCGAGGTAATAATCAATTATTCCATCATTAAAAAAGTATTCATTTGTACTATAAAGTTCAACAATGTTTTTAACTTCATTTAAGATCTTGCTCTTAATTTGTGGTGAATAACCATAAGCAAGTGAATTTTCATTGAACTCTTCTTTATCAACAATTTGAAGTTCTTTTGTTGGGTAACTTTTAAGATCTAAATCATAGTCTATGAACTTAATTGTGTTTTCTTCAAAAATTGGATATGAAGCTAGATTTGTATAATATGACTTACCAACACCGGCTTTAAACATTACGATTGTGTTATAAAATGATTTTTTAGGAATAAATCATAAAGCATCATCTTTATAAGATCACCCTTTACGACTCTTTAATGTTTCAGTTACTCTTGTTCCTTTTAATGATAAAACTATATGTCTTTTGTTGTGAAAAATGATTTTAGCATTTGATCATTGTCTATAAAGAAAACCATCATGTTTGTACGCTTGAATATTAACCATTTTTCCAACTTTTATCGCGCTAAAATCTCATTCCATTATTTAATTCCTTTAAGTATTGTTTTACCATCAATCTTTTCAACATAGTATTTTTTAAAGTCTCTATCAGAGTAATTTGTAGATCTTGAGGTTGAAACAGCTCTTTGTTTTGGAAGTGAAATTTCTCTATCAAGCAATTCATCTTCAGAAGCTTTTCCATCATTATTTAAATCATTTCATAAGTAAACAGACATTCCATCTTCATCAACATTAATTCAATCTCGAGTTATGTAACTTAAATAATTATCTGCATAACCTGCATCTTTAGGGTAAAGTCTATTATCAATTTGTTTTTTACGATCTTCGCTAACTGTGATTTTGTTATTTTCTTCTTTAAATAAAGTTGCCCCTTCATCATAGTTTTTGTGACCAAAGAAGCTAAATGAAGCTGAATAATCAAATGGGGATTGTTTATAAATTCCGTTTTTATTTTTAACAGCAATACCTGTAACAACTTCGTCTGTTTTAACAAAACCAGTAAACTTAATATTAGTTACTTTTGTTTTATCAATTGCAACATTTTTAGCTGATTCTGAAGCAAAAGCATTTTGATAATAGATTTGACTGATGGTTTTTCCATAACCCATTGTTTCAAGAAACATTTTGTAAAATTCAACAGATCTTAATCTGGTTTTATCGCTTGGTAAAGCTGCTAAATAATTTGGATATCCTTGAACTTTATATCTGAATGCACTAATATCAAAAACAGAATTTGGAAAGACTGTTGCATTAAATTTGTCTTCATCATCATACTCATTTTTACCAATTCCGTTTTGGAATCAATATTGTCTTCTTAATGAGTCAAAATTATTTAAGTATGTTTTAGATCAGTCTTCAGCATTTCCTGATGGTGAGAAAACTTTAACTTCTTTACCGTTTGAATCCTTTGAAAAGTATCTAATTCCGAATCAATTTAATGTAGGTTTTTTTGTTGCAACATTATTATATGATTCATTTTCATCCCTAATTGAGAAGTATGATTCAAAAGCATATTTTGAATATTCTCTAGGCACCAATTCAGTTAATGAGAATGTATATTTTAATTTAGATTTAGTTACTGAGAATGTTCCACTTGGTGAAAAATGCATTGATAAATTAGCTGGCGGGTTATTTTTTAAATGATCGGGGACTTCTAATTCATTTGAAATTCTTCAAATATCATTTAAAGAAAGTCTTGTATATAAAAAGTTTGGTAGATCATTAAGGTCGACACCTAATTTTTGCAAGGCTGAAAATTTTAAGCTTGCTTTTTTATCAACATCAAAGTTTAAAAGTTTGTAAAACTTAGAGGCAAAATAAGCATTTCAAAACTGTGTAACACCATGATTGTGATCAACATTATCCGCAGTTGTAGTTGGATCATAATAAATTAATGTTGTTTTTCTTTCTTCAATATTATCGCCGTTTGCAACATCAACTTTAGCATCATTAACTAAAGCTGACTCAGCATAAATAGTTGCTCAATGGTGCATGTATTCATGGAAAATTGTTGGCATCATTCCACCAATAATTTCATAAATAGAAAAGTTCTT
This sequence comes from Mycoplasmopsis edwardii, assembly GCF_900476105.1. NCBI lineage: Bacteria > Bacillati > Mycoplasmatota > Mycoplasmoidales > Metamycoplasmataceae > Mycoplasmopsis > Mycoplasmopsis edwardii. The sequence continues at coordinate 87,774 of NZ_LS991951.1, read as the reverse complement.
TTCAGCATATGTAGATCCATTAATATACATTTTCTTACTTAATGGGATATATAATCCATTTGCTTTATCATTAATAACTTCAAAATCATTAATATTGACTGAGTTAAAATCATAAATCTCACTACCAAATGGAATTTTTCTTTTAAACTCTTGAGCAAGAATTACTAAACCACGTTTTCCAAGTAAGTATCTTCTTTTTCCTTGTTCATCAACATGGTAACTAAAATCTCTAAAAATAACATTTGTATGTTTATCTTTGTACTCTAAATAGTATTGACTTTTTGAAGTATTTTTTCTTTTGTATTCTTTAATTTCTGAATAATCATTAATTGATGTAGCATTATAACTTTTTAAAGTTGCTTCTTTATCTTTTTCACTAATACCTGATGTAATATAAACTTCTTTATCTGTTATTGGTAAAAGTTCTTTGAATGTTGAAATTTCATCAACATTAGGATAATTTGGTTTTACCTCATATGTGTTGTGAGTTGTTTCCTCTTCGTCACCAATAACATTTTCAATAATTCTTTCTAGAAAGCTGCATGATGTTAAAAATGAAGCTCCTGAAGCGAAAGCTAAGATTAATGGTAATTTAAAAAACTTTTTTAAATTCATTTTCCCCTCCCTCGAATTACATTTAAATTTTACTATAAAATTTTTAAAGTTAATGCCTTATAAAAGGCATGAAAAAAAGCAGAAAGAATTCTGCGATTTTTTAATTATAAGCTGTCAACAAGTTTTTTGAATTCAGCTGCACGTGTTTTAGCGTATTCTTCTGGGTTAATTCCAGCTAATGGAGGTAATTTTGTACCATTAACTTCGATGAAGTTAATTGATTTAGCACCAACAAATTTGAATACTTGTTCTAATCATTGAACTTGTAATGATTTTGTACCTTCTGCTTGAGGTCCACCTTGTGTTGTAACAAAAATAACGTTTAAGTTGTTTAATAATCCAACAGGGTTTCCATCTTTTGATAATCTGTATGAGAATGTTTTGTCTGGAACTGCGATTCCATCAAAGAAGTTTTTAACAACTGTTGGAACTGTAAAGTTAATCATTGATGATGAAAGAACTAATAAATCTGTTTCTTTTAATTTATTAATTCATTTGTCGCTTTCAACTTGTCCATAGAAAGCTGGGAATGTGTTTTTGCATAATGAAACTTGACCAAATTCTGTGTCGTTTAAGTTGATTCTTTCTGGTTTACCTAATAATGAGTGAAATTCATTCATTAAAGCTGATGAGAATGATGCGTTATTGCTAAAAACTGCACCATCTAAAAATAATACTTTTTTCATATTGAAGCCTTTCTTGTTTAAAAAATTATTTATAAAAAAATTATATATTATATTTCAATTAAAAATAGTTATTTTTTGGAAAAAGTTAGAAAAGTGCATAAAAATAACATTTTTTTGTAATTTTTAGTATTTTGTGCCTTTTTGTTCTGTTTTATTTTGTCTTAAAGGTGGAAAAAATATGAAAAATTAACATAAGTTAGTCAAGTTTTTGTTCTTTTTTAAGATATTTTTATCGTAAGTTTATATAATAAATATGTATTACGGAGGTAGTTATGTACAAATACAAAGCTAAATTATTATCAAGCAGCGAAATTATCGCTAAAGCTAATTCATTAGAAGAATTAGAAGGATTAATAAAAGGATTCCGTCGTGGTCAAAAACACGGTGTTCACACAAAAGCAAACGAGAAAATTGAAATTATTCACGTCGAGAGAGATCATTTAAAAGGTGAACACTTTTCAAAAGAAGTACTTATTAAAGTAGTCTAAATTATTTAAAAAACAAAAGAAAAGATTTTGTTAAAAAATCTTTTTTTTAAAAGTAAAATTAATACAAGGAAAATTATGAGTTATTTTAAACAAGTAGAACAAAAATTAAAGAAGAGTTCTGGTGTAAGAATTTTACTTTTAGATAGTCAAAATGAAAAAGTAAAACAAGCAGTTCAAAGCATCGGAATTTTAAGTAATATTAAGTTCTTTAAGTTGGAAGATTTAATTGATATAAAGAATATAAAAGAAGAGGAAAATAACCTTGCAAGATTTATTGAATTAACGAATGGTACGTTTAATTATGAAAGCACTAAAAAGTTATTCGCTACTAACAAAACATTATTTCATTCTTTAGTGTTATTGAAGGAAAAAAGAATTGATGGAATTATTGGTGGCTTAACAAGTTCTTTTGAGACATTTGTTGATTCGTTAAAATCAAGTTTAAGTTATTTAAATGAAGATAAAATTATTTCATTTGTTTCATTTGCACAAAATGAAGAAAAACACTTCTTTATGTCTTATACAAATGAAGTTAAGAAAAATGAAGTTAATTTACTTTCACAAGTTGCTGTGAACTTAAATGAGTACAAAAAAGAAATTTCAGACTTAGGTGATTTAGTATTATTAAATAAAGACTTAAATCAATCTAAACTATTAGAGGTAATTAAAAATATTGATCCATCTATTAAAGTTCAAAACCAGGTTAGATTGAATGAAGCGTTAGACACAAATCAAAATTGATTGATTTTTGCCAACAAAAATACATATGATGTTTCTTATGATATTATCAGTTTAATTAGTAAATATGAAACTTCAGGCCAAATCTTTTTAGGTGTTAAAGAAAATATCGCTCACATTTCAGGAAACCTAAGTGTAGAAGATATTAAAAATACAATATATTTAGTTGCTCAAAGAGCACAAGGGAGAAAACATGAGTAAAGTTTTAGTTATTAATGCAGGAAGTAGCTCAATAAAAATGAGTTTATTCTCAAAAAGTGATTTTAGTTTAATTGCAAGTGGTCTTGCCGAAAGAATTACATTGCCAGTGGGTGTTATTAGTATTAAATTTAATGGCGAAAAATTTGAAAAAGAATTACCGCTTCCAAACCATGAAGTTGCAGTTAATGAGTTATACAAATTAATGTTAGAAATCAACTTAGTTAAATCAAAAGAAGAAATTGAAAATATTGGATTCAGGGTTGTTCAAGGTGGAGATTACATTAAAAGCACAACAGTTATTGATGAAAAAGTTATTGATATTATTGATAAATGTTCAATCTATGCACCATTACACAACCCTGGTGCATTGCAATCAATCTTAGGGTTCAAAAAAGTATTCCCAGACGCAAAATTAACAGCTGACTTTGATACAGCTTTCCATACAACAATTCAAAAAGTAAACTATTCATACCCAATTTCTAAAAAATTAACAGATGAATTAGGTATCAAAAAATTTGGTGCACACGGAATTAGTCACCAATTCATCACAGAAAAACTTCAAGAAATTCTTAAAAAAGATAAAGTTAACTTCATTAACTTACACTTAGGTAATGGAGCAAGTTTATGTGCTGTTAAGGATTCTAAATCATTTGATACTTCAATGGGTATGACACCATTAGCAGGTATTATGATGGGAACAAGAAGTGGTGATATTGATCCTTCTATCCATGAGTTTGTTATGAAGGCCAAAAACTACTCTATTTCAGAATTCACAAATATTTTAAATAAACAAAGTGGTTTATTAGGTGTTTCGGGTATTTCAAGTGATATGAGAGATTTAAGATCAAAAGCTGACGAAGGTAATCAAGATGCTATTTTTGCATTAGATCTTTTCTCACAAAAAATTGCCGACTATACTTCAATTTACTTCAACAAAATTGGAGGAAATCCTGATGCTATTGTTTTCACAGCAGGTATTGGAGAAAACGGTGCAGCAATTCGTGAAGAAATTGTTTCAAAATTATTCTTTAGAAAAATTAAATTAGACAAAGATTTAAACTGAGGTAAAATCGGTGATTACAAATTAATCTCTACACCTGATAGTGAAGTGCCAGTATACGTAATTAGAACAAACGAAGAATTAGTTATTGCAAGAAATTCAGTTAATATTAGTAAATAATGCAAATTAAAAAGAAAAATGCCCTTTATGCAGGTTCTTTCAACCCGATGCATGAAGGGCATTTGTCTGTTTTAAAAAAAGCTTGCAAACTATTTGATAAGGTTTATGTACTAGTTGCTCAAAATCCAGAAAAAGAAAAAAATGATATAATTAAAAACATTAATGATGTTAAATCAAAGATTAAAGACATCACAAACGCAGAAGTTCTTGAGGGGTGCCAAGAAATGCTTACAGCAAATGTGGCTAAAGAATTAAATATTAAATTTTTAATTAGGTCAGCTAGAAATAATTTAGATTATAAATATGAGTTAGATTTAGCTAGTGGTAATAAGATTATTAACAATGATCTTGAAACTATTTTATTAATACCTGATGATCAATATTTAAATCACTCTTCCTCATTAATTAAGGCAATGAAAGGTAAATAATGTTTAAGTTTGTTAAATCTGCTACAAATGAATCAAATTGATATCAACATCCTAATTACGAAATCGCTTTTTGAGGGCGCTCTAATGTAGGTAAAAGTAGTCTTATAAATGCAATTGTTTTAAATAGAAAAATGGCCAGAGTATCTAAAACTCCTGGTAGAACACAATTATTAAATTTCTTTGAAAATGAAAATGGAGCAGTGTTTGTTGACCTTCCTGGTTATGGATATGCTAGGGTATCAATTGAGCAGTCAAAGAAAATGATGTTAATGGTTGAAAACTATTTAGAAACAAGAAAAAATCTTAAACACATTTATTTATTAATCGATTCTAGACATGGAATCACCAAAAACGATGATGTGGTTATAAACTACTTAAAAGACATTAATTTACCATTTACTTTAATTTATACAAAAGCAGATAAACTTAAACAAAAAGATAAATCAAAATTACTTAAAGATATTAAAGCATCTCAACTTAAATATGGAAGCTTTAAATACTTTATTGTTTCATCTGAAACAGGATTTAGAATTAATGAATTAATGAATGATATTAATGAAAACTTTATGGAGGAATCAAATGAGTAAAATAATGAAACTTGGTGCTTTATTTTTAGGAATCACTACAGTAACGTCTTTAACGCTTGTTTACTTAGCGACTAATTCTAAAAAACAAGCAGAAAAAAATCAAAATAATGAAAGCAAAACTAACTCAAATCTTATTTTAAATGTTGAATTATCTTCATTTGCGCTTGAAACAGGTAATTTAGATAAATCACAAACATTAGCAAGTAAATATGCTAATTATCCTACATTCATTAGATATTCATACAACACACCAAAAGGTGATAAAGATTTCTGAAAAAAACAATTAATTTTTAAAACTTTATTCACAAAAGATAAATTAAATAAAGAAAAATTATTCGGATTTAACCAACCAAACGGATTAACATTAAACTACTTCTTAAGTGATTATAATTTAGACTTTAAATCATATGCTAACGACATTGAAGGAACATTATATTTAAAAGTTATTTTCAAAAACAAAAGTGCAAATTACTTAAGTGATAACATTGAATATGTTTATGAATTAAAGGGTTTCCAAAAGTATTCTGAAAAAGTATTTCAAGATGGAATGTATGTTAAAAATATTTCTTGAAATGAAGCTGAAGTTAAGAAATTTGATAACATAAATAAACTTGAAGAAGAATATAACAAAGTCAAAGACAATGTTAATGAAAAAGAGAATTTCTTAAGAAAAATTATTTCTACTTTTGAAACATCATCTAATTCATCTATTAATTTCAAAAGAACTGTTTTAGAATTTGATAAAACAAATAATAAAGTAATTTTTAACACTAAATTAAATGCTGTTGTTAATTATGCAACTAGGGAAAACTTAAACAATGTTCAAACAGTTGAAACAGAAGTAAGTTCAAAATTTGAAGCAACATTCCCTGCGCAAGCAACAAATTAATAATAATTCGGTCCTCTATCAAGAGGATTTTAATTATTCATTTATCCCTAATTAATTTCTAAATTAATTAAAAAAAATTATAATATCAAGCATGAAACAAAATAAGTCAAAGATTATAAATAAACAAACAGTTTATTCAAGAGTTATTACAAAAATCAATGTAAAAGATTTGATCTTAAACTTCAAAACTTCAACAAGCGGATGAGAAGCTAAAAAAAATTCTTTAAATGCAATTTATCATGAATTGATTTTTGATAAACTAGAGAAAAACAAAAAATTTGATTATAGTGATTCAGTTTTTGATGGAATGATCAATATCGATAATAAGATCAAGATTGTAGAAAATTCAATCGAAGACAAAATAAAAAGAATTTACAAACTTAATATTCAAGATGCAATTAAAGAAACTTTTGGTGAATCAAAATCAATTGACAATAATGCTAATTTATTTGTATTACCAAATGAATCAATTATTATTCAAACCGCTTTTGCAAATGAATATGAAAACTTTGAAGAAGACTTAAATAAAGTGAAACAATTAAATTTTGAAGTAGCTAAAAAAATCTTTTATCAAATTTTGTTTAAGGTTGTTAAAGCTGATATAGTACCTGATATTTTTGAAAAGTACTTAATCAAGTCACTTAAAACAAAAACTAGAGATGTTACATTTTTTAATGATGCTGATCTTGATCGAGAAATTATTAATAAATTTAAAGTGAACTTAACTTCAAGTAATAATGATATATTCGATATTCAAGAATGAGATATTAGAGTTGTTGATCTTGAATTCTTTAATAATTATAAATTTGAACACGAGTTATTAAATCCTAATATTAACCCAAATTGGACAAAAGCTTTTTATTACTTAACATGAGGTTGAAATCTCTTAAATACATATCAAAATAGATTGATAAAGAGAAAGATGAATGATTCATTTAACAACAAAGGATCATACACAGAGGATGATAGATTCTTTACTATATATGATATCGATTTAATTGAGAAGTATTCTACTTTTGCAACTTCTTTAAGTGATGTGTTAAGTCAAAAGTTTGATGAATTATTTGAAAAAATAAATGAGTACAAAGATAAAAAGAAATTAAGTATCATTACAAAATACGAGTCAAAAAAAGCTTTTAAACAAACTGTTCTTTCTCTATTCGTGATTATGGGTACTTCATTTATTTCTGTTTCAGGAATTTGAGAACTTTCAGCTTGATTACAAGAAAAATGAGATCCTAATTTTGATTTTTCAAATTCATGATCAGTTATGTGACTTTTATAAGTAACTCTTTCTGCTTTATTATTCATTGCAACCTTAGTTTATGTCGTAATTAAATTTGCAGGTACATACAAATTTTACTTAAATGAAAAACGTATTTTAAAATTACATAAAAGAAATACCCAAATTGCACATAACTTTGATAGCAAGTTAGAAATTTCTGGTCAATTAATTGATGAGTTTAATAATAATGTTGAAGAAATTTCGAAAAGAAATAAATAAAAAGTAAGTTTTAAGGCTTACTTTTTTGTATGTTTTAAACTTTGATTAATGAAACAATTTCAATATTTTGTCCAATTAATTCTCTTCCTTTAAGTTCTTCTAATTCTAAAAGAACAACAACTTTTGTTACTTCTACACCTTGTGATTCCAGTAACTTGATGATTGCCTTTGTTGTTCCACCTGTTGCTAGAACATCATCAACAATAACTGCTTTTTGACCAGGTTTAACGAAACCTTTTTGAATTTCTAAAACATTTGAACCATATTCTAAGTCATAAGACATCGAAATAACTTCACCTGGTAATTTTTTTGGCTTTCTAACCATAATAAATGGCTTTTTAAGGAAAGCAGCAGCTGGTGTACCAAATAAGAAACCTCTAGCATCTGGCCCTACAATAATATCGGCACTAGCAGCGTGTTTAGCAATTTCTTTAATTGTGTAATTCAATGCTTCTCCATCTGCTAATAATGGTGAAATGTCTTTAAAAACTATACCTTGTTTGGGAAAGTCTTTAACATCTCTAATAAGATTTTTTATATTCATAATTATCCTTAATTAATTCTGACGTCCTCAAAGAATTCAAGAACATCATCTTCCTCGATATCGTTAAAGTTTTTGATATGTGTACCAAAATCTTTACCCTTAACAACTTCTTTAACATCATTTAATTCACGACGTAAGCTATCAATAACTCCTTCATGAATTAATTTTCCGCGTCTATAAACTTTAACTTTTGCTTTGTCTTTTACAAAACCAGCATCCATCATACATCCAGCAATCTTACCAACTTTTGAATAGAAAAAGACTTTGATAATGTGTGCATCCCCTGTTTTTCTTTCTTCATAAATTGGGGCCTTTTCCCCATCAAGGAAGTTATTACAGTCTTCAATAATTTTGTAAATAACATCATGCTCAATAATACTAATGTTTTGGTTAGCAGCATTTTGTTTCATAGTAACTGGTGTTCTTAAGTTAAACACAAAGATAATAGCTTTTGAAGCTTGAGCAAGTAATAAATCACTTCCATTTACATGCCCTGCACTTGCTGCAATAACTTTAATAATAGCATCACTATTTTCTAAACCATTAATTTGACCTTTAATGGCTTCACTTGTTCCGTGAACATCACTTTTTACAATAACATTAATAACTTTTTTACCGTCAGCGTTAACTGCTGTTAAGCTCTTGTCATGTAATAAGTTCATTTTTTCTGAAATAGCTTTTTCATTTGCTAATTTCTTAGCGAATTTTTCATCGTTAAACCCAACAAATCTATCCCCTGCATCTGGAGCATAGTTTAATCCAGTAATAATAGCAGGTGATCCAGGAATAACTTTTTCTAATGAATTACCTAATGAATCAGTTAATGTTCTAATTCTTCCATATTTTGAACCAGCAACAATAAAGTCACCTTTCATTAAAGTACCGTTCTCAACAATAATTGTTGATACAGCACCAGAACCTTTATCAATTCTTGATTCAATAATTGTACCAATTGGGTATCTTTTAGGGTTTGCTTTTAAGTCAAGTATTTCAGAAAGTAACATAATTGCATCAAATAATTCAGTAATCCCTTCGCCTTTTAAAGCTGAACCATAAACAATTTGTGTATCACCACCATATTCTTCAATAACGACTTCTGCTTCAGCTAATTCACCTTTCAATCTATCTAAATCTTTATTTGGTTTATCCATCTTGTTAACAAAAACAATAACAGGAACATTAGCAGCTTTAGCATGAATAATTGCTTCTTTAGTTTGAGGCATAACCCCATCATCAGCAGCAACAACTAAGATAATAATATCTGTAACTTTAGCGCCTCTAGCACGCATTTTTGTGAAAGCTTCGTGCCCTGGTGTATCTAAGAACGTAATCTTGCTATTTTTGTGTGAAATCTGATAAGCACCTGTATGTTGTGTGATACCACTTGATTCTGTTGAAACAATGTTTGAATTTCTAATTTTATCAATAAGTGTTGTTTTACCATGGTCAACGTGCCCCATAACAGCAATGATAGGATATCTTCTTACAAGATCTTTTTCTTCGTCTTCAAAGAAAACTTCATCTAAAAAGTTAGAACCGTCAACATTTGTTTCTTTTTTGAAGTCGTAACCATTTTCTATACAAAGTTCTGCAATTTCTTCTTCGTCCAGAATGTGGTTTAAGTTATACATTTTTCCTTTTAAAAAGAATTTTTTAATAATATCATTAGCATTGATTTTTGTTAGTTGAGAAAAGTCGCTAATTGACATTTTTCCAGTAAAAACAAAAATACCATCTTTTAACTCTGTTTTAGTAGTTTGTAATTGTTCTTTAATATCTTTAACGTTACTTATTCTGTTGTTCTTTTTGCTCATAGTAACTCCTTTAATTCATTTTCGATTTCTTCGTACTTCTCAAAGGTAAAATTGGTTTTAAAAACTCTATTTAAGGATTTAGTCTTTTTGAGTTTTTGTCAATTATCTACTGTCGGAATGAAGTATGCACCTCTTCCATTTAGATTATTATTTCAATCGATTTTAATTTCATTTGTTTGTTTTTTATAATCAAATCTAATTAAGTTAGATACTTCAATAATTTGATTAGTAACAATACATTTTCTTGTAAAAGAATTATTTTCAGTCATCTTCATCAAAATCACTTAAGTCAATATCACTATCTAAACCATAGTTAGCTAAATCATTATCAACTTTGAAATCTTTAATCTTTTTGTATTCCTTAATAATTGTTTTATTTTCTTTGTTATTTGTTTTTTTATTTTCTTTAACTTCTTCTTTTTCAACTTGTTCTTCAAGGTTATCGAACTCTTCATCTCCATCAACGAAGCTTGGGTCTCACATTTCATTTAAGTTTTCAACAAAATCATATTTTGTTGATTCTTCTGATTCAATTGTGTTGTTTAACTCATCAAAAATACTATCAATATCTTGTGAGTTCAATTGTTTTTGCACTTTCTCAGGTTTTGGTGAAGCTTTTTGTGATTGTTGCTCTAATTGAACATCTTGTGAAATAAATGTTTGTAAATCGTCATCAAAATTGCTTAAAGCCCTTTCCATTTCGATAGCATCAAGGAATTTTGCAGCTTTTGATTTCTTATTAATTTTTGGTTGAGATTTCTTGAATAATGGTTTATCAATAAGAGAACTTTTTGGTGTAGTGTGTAAGTTGTCTTTATTGTATGGTAATTTTTTCTTATCTGCATCAGATACACTTAAAACTTCAATTTTAATTTGAGTTAATTTTGAAGCTAACTCAACGTTAATACCACGTCTACCAATTGCCTTTGTAACATCCTCATCATGCACAATTGCAAATGCTTTTTCAAAATTCCTTGTAACTAAAACATCAACTGGTTTGATTGGCGAAATTGCATTCTTAATAAATTCTTTTTTATTGTCTGAATATCTAACAATATCAATTGATTCACCAACTCTTTCAGATACAGCTAAAATTCTTTTAGCACCTTCACCAAAAATCGAACCAATAACATCAAAATCAAATGTTCTTGAAGGATTTGATCTAACAGCAACTTTTGTTCTGTTCCCCCCATCTCTTTCAACTTTTACAATTTCAATATCACCATTTTCAATTTCATAAATTTCTTCTTTTAATACTTTTTCAACTTCCTTAGGATCAATCATTGAAACTTCTAGTGAAAAAGCTGTTTTTTCTAAGTTAATTTTTTCCAAAATAACTTCGATAATTGAACCCGGGTTAAGTTTCTTACTTCTATTAGCTTTATTTTTAGGTAAAAAAGCTCTAAAGTGGTCACCATCGAAATGGATTTCAATATCATAACCAAACTTCATAGCTGTATTAACTTCTGCTTGGAAGTTTTGTCCAATCTTATCTTCAAATAATGTTTGAACTCTTACTTGTTCAGCGATTTTGATTTCAGATCTAACACCATTTAAAATAGCCGCTTTTGATCTTTGTGGTAAATCACTGAATGTGAATTCAATAACAATTTCATCACCATCTGAATATTTAGATTGTTCTTTTGAAGGTAATTGCTCAATTACTGAATAAATAAATTTGTGAACTTCTGAGTTTTCTGCTCCATCATAAAATGAATCAATTGATTCTTTAGAAATCGCTTGACCCTTAACGTTTAATAACTTAGCTGTTTTTTCATCTTCATTAATTTGGATTTCAATTTCAGCTTCAGGGTCAAATGATTTATTAATAACCTTTTGAATTTCACTTCTAAAGATCTCAGTAATAATTTCTTTTTTTAGTTTTTTGCTTTCAGAGAATCCACTTAATAATTCGAAAAAGTGAACTTGCTCGAAATGTGATAAGTTATTATCTTTGATTTCTTCTTTTTTTCTTGACATATATCCTCATTAAAATTTTATGTATTTCTCGATCTTACTTATGTTTTGTTTGTCGATTAAAATTTTTCTTATACGACCTTTTTGGTTTCATTGAAACATAATTTGTGCTTCTTGATTTTCAAGTACCTTGACAATTAAAGTATCATGACCACTAAATGGTTTAATTAAATTTACTTTAACCGTTTCGTTAATAAACATTTGAATGTTATCAACAGCTATTTCAATATCTTCACCTTTAGATAAGACTTCTAAAAAGTATTCATCACTAAATCACTCTTGTTCATCTAGGTATGTACTTATTTTTTTAGAAATCTCTTCTACTTTGTTTAAATCTCTATAATCAACCACAACTTCTAGTGTTTTACCAAAAGTATCTGTTAATTTAGCAGAGATGATCACATCACCAAATGTTTCAGTTAACATTTTTTTGTAATCCATAAAACTCCTTAAAAATAGTAAAGAGTTGCACTTGTGCAACTCCTCTTTATGATTCGTAACAATTAAATTATACCACTTTTCTTTGTTTGGCTCATAAATTAAAAATGGGTGGGTTAGCAATGTTTTTGTATTTCGTATAGGTATATAAATCATTTTTTTGAATTCACTTTGAATTAAATTATATGATTTAACTGCAGAAAGTTATATAATATATGCAAATGTTTTCTTAAGGAGTCTTTATGGGATTTTTTTCAAATTTATTTAAAAAAATAATTCAACAAATGAATTAGAGGTTTTTTCAGTTTATCCTGGAAAAATAAAGGAACTTGCTAAAGTTAATGATCTTGCCTTCTCGAGCGAAAGTATGGGAAAAGGTTTTGCGGTTGAATTTAGTAATGCTGATACAAAAGTTTTATTAAAAGCACCTATTAGTGGAAAATTAGAAGTTATGTTTCCAACTAAACATGCATATGTATTTGAAAGCAAAAATGGTTTAAAAGTATTTATTCACATTGGTATTGATACTGTAAAAATGCAAGGTGATGGTTTTACTGAAAAAGTTAACATAGGTGATGAAGTTAAAAAAGGTGATGGTTTTGTTGAAGTTGACCTAGCTAAAATTAGAGCTAATAATTTCTCATCCGATGTTATTGTGACAATCTTACCTGAAAGCAATGCATCAAATATTGACTCATTATTTGTGAGCGAAGAAGTTGCAACAATGGAAGAACCAGTACTTAAGGTTATAAAATAAAATTTCATAACAAAATATAAAAAATATTTGGTGTATAAGTCCAAATATTTTTTTAATACTATTTGTTCAAACATTGTACAACGCTAAAACCTGGTATAGCTATAGTAGTATCAATATTTTGTTATTCTTTACCCAAATATTGTACAACGCTAAAACTTACCTAATATTTTATATAACATTAATTTAGTTATTCTTTACCCAAATATTGTACAACGCTAAAACAATATAATCAATTAACCTTTTAAACTCATTGTTATTCTTTACCCAAATATTGTACAACTCTAAAACCATATACTGATAAATATTTTCCATTATGTTGTTATTCTTTACCCAAATATTGTACAACTCTAAAACTTCTTTAATAATCATTTTAAATACCTCTTTGTTATTCTTTACCCAAATATTGTACAACCCTAAAACCATTTTTTAATTCTTGAATTTTTAACATATGTTATTCTTTACCCAAATATTGTACAACTCTAAAACCATTTTTTAATTCTTGAATTTTTAACATATGTTATTCTTTACCCAAATATTGTACAACTCTAAAACCGAAACGATAGCAGTGAGAGAAATATTAAAGTTATTCTTTACCCAAATATTGTACAACGCTAAAACCTCATTTCAACTTTTTTATTTTAAAAAAATTGAAATTTTCATATTTTCCATAAATTCTTTATTAAAAATATGTTCGACATCAATGATGTCGAAGTCTTTTTGGAAATATTCTTCTACAAAGTATCTGAATATTTCTTGTGTTTCTATAAATTCTAAAGTTTTGTAGTTTTTGTCAATAAAATTAATTAACGGCACTTCTTCTGGGCTCTTAACTAGATCAAAGGCATTATTAGTTAAAATAATAATATTAAAGTTACTTATATATTTAAACAATTCAGCAACACTAATATCATCAAAATCAACAAGTATAATAGTTTGTCTTTCCGCGCTTTCAGAGTTTTTTAAGAATTTGTATAGCTGTTCAGGGTGAATGAATTGATTATTTTCAACATCTAACATTGATTTAAAAATTTTGCTTGGTGACTCATTAACATTTAAAAGTTCTACACCAATTTTGCTATTAATATCATTTGCAACATTTTTTAAATAATTGAAATTAAGAATTTTATTTATGTCTCAGTCATAGTTATTTACCATCTTGTTTAAGATGCTTTTTGCTGTAAAATTGTATAATGTTTCCATTTTGGTTAACGGGCTTATTATTAAACAATCCTTTATACTTATATTTATTCCATCAATTAGTAATACATTTTCACTATTTGTGGTTTCATATTGAAAAAGTTTTTGTAAGTATTTTGTAGTATTATCTACATTTATGCATGTTAATCCTGTGAAATTAACAATCGATTTTGAATGTATTTTAATTTTTAGCATAATTAAATTTCTATGTATTTCTCCTCTTCACTAATTAATTTATTGTATGACTTTTGACCTGTTAAAAGTTCTATTTTCTTATATTGATCTTCTGTTACCATTAAAACCCTTATATTCGCTCTGTTTGGTAATTTGCTTTTTACTTTATTAAGTTCATATTTATACATTGTATGAGACCCAATGCACTTTGAATAAACTGAATATTGAATCATGTGATATCCAAGAGAAATTATGTGCTTTCTAAACTTGTTTGCCGATTCTTTTTGATTCTCATCATTATAAATGTCGTACATTAAAATGATTCTCATTTTACGACCTCTACTCTCATTCAATGACAAACTCCTCGATATTAATGTCATTAAGAATCATTTTTTTAATTAGTTTATCAATATATTCATTGACTGTTAACAATGAGTTATTTACTTTAATTTTCTCTTCAAATAAGCAAAATAAATCTTTTTTGAAAAGCATAAAATCTTTTTTATCATATGACTGAATGTGTGAATAAACAAGTTTATCAATAATTGGTCTTAATGGTTCCATTACATCAGATGATAATGCAAAATGATTATTAAAGCTTTTGTGAAAGATTCCAATTCTATTATCTAATCCATTTTTAACAATGGATCTTGAAACATAAGTCATTAAAACTGTATACCCATAATCTAAAAATGAATTAATAATACTCTCATCATCCCTTGTAAATTCACTACCATATAAAATCTTAAAAGTTAATTTAGCAGCATGGCCTTCTGCATTAGTTTTATCGTGATCTAATACTGCTTCATAATATCAAACTAACTTCTCGATATCTTCTGTATTAGAAATGTCAAAAAAGTGTATCAACTTTGTGTAATTAAGTATCTTTAACTTAATTATTTGCTTTCAATTGGATCCCTTGAAATCCTGATCTCATTTTATTTGCGAAAGAAAATTCTTATTTGAATAATACCCATTAATTGGTGAAATTTGAACAGTTGGCTTAAATTTTGAATCACACATAATGATATTAACATTTTGATTTACAAGCTCGTTAATAAGGGGCACAGAAATTGTGCACCTTGGATTAGTAATTAAAACTGTATCAATTTGTGAAATAGGTATTATTACTCTTTGGCTTTCTGTTTTAACAATTAAAGAATTTAAAAAATATGAAACGTATTCACTTTGTGAAATTTCGATTACTTTCTTTGTCATTTAATAAAAAACTGAAGGCTATGCCTTCAGTAAATTACGGCAACTTATAAAAAGTGCCTTATATTTAGGATGTACAATATTTGGGTAAAGAATAATATCTTGTACTCATATATTATAGCATATTTTATTTGTCAACAATACTTTTTTTACTTATACCAAGAGGATTAATTTTTATCTGTTCATAATTATTGATTAGTGACTGTGTATTAACCATTTTTTGTTTTGGGGTAACCATATTAATGTATTTTATTTGAAAAACATTGTTGATAGTTTGAATGCTAGAAACATATCATAATTCTTTTGTATCTTTATTAACTAGTGTAGTTCCCGGGAAAATGAATGTATAAAACTCAAATGATTCGTCAATTCCATATACATTTTTATAGTAATTGATTTTTTCTTGATCATAACTATTAAAGTCTTCAAAGTTAAATTTTGGATCTCCAAAAGTTGCAATTTGTCCATTAATTGCAAGTTTCTTATACTCGTTTCTTGCGTTTTTAAATACAATTGCGCCAAGTGAATTAAAATCTTCATAGAATGCTTTTGGAGTACCATCTTTCGCATTGAATTTTTTAATAACTTGATTTTTTCTAATATCTTCGATTGGTTTGTCGTTTAAAACTCTTAAATACTTAAGATTTCTAACTGTATCATTAATTTCGTCATAAAGAATAAAAGTTTTATTTGTAAGCATTTGTTCAATATACTCTTTTGTGAATTTATCTGGAAACACTACATATAAATCATTCATATATTTTTTTAGGAAATCATTATAATTTATACTTTTATTTTCTGATGATTTACCATTTAATATTTCATGACGAGAAGGAATTTTACCCTCTCCATATTTTTCAATGATCTCGATCATCTTGTCTATTACTTCTGGATTTGACTTATTTATAATTAATGTATGTCTATCTTTTACAAGGTGATAATAAATATTTTTCTCATTTATGATATTTATTTTTTCTTTTTTATAGTATTCTTTCTCTCCATTCTCATTAGTTATAGTTTCTATACTGTAAATTGTCTCTTTAAATAATTGTCTATTTGTTTTTCTTTTTGTTTGTCTATAGAACATTACTTCATCATCTTTATATACTAAATAATTTTCTATATCTCTAGCTATTAATTTTGCTTCTTTATTATTTTTAATACTTTGTCAATCTTCATGGCTTAGCTTTTTGATCTCACCTGTTATTGGGTTTTCAATTACTCAATTACCTTCATCTCTTTTTGTGATTGTTCCATTTAATTTAGTATTAAGTAAGTGGTATAAAGTTTTTGTATAATTTGAGAATAGTGCAATAATAGCTGCGTCATAAGCATGGTGTGAATAGTCATCTCTGTCTTTGACTTTTAAACCACTGTCTTTTGTCATATTCTTTCTTAAAAATGAAGTAACAGCTCCATTCATAGCTATAACTTGGAACATGTTTTTGTCATTATCTCTTTTATGATTTTCTGAGTAGTTTATTAATTGATCTCTAAATAAAATTGTTGCATATCTAGTATCGTTTAAATTTCTTGCTAAGAATCCAGAGTTTTCGCTTTGATCAAATGATTTAGTTAATAAATTAATTGCTTTTCGTTTTCTTTCCTTAGGACTCAAAATTGATTCAGGATTTTTAACAATAACTCTTTCAACATATTTTTCAAATGTCGATCAATTTCACGGATGATTGTCGCCTTTTAAAGTAATAAAGTTGTATGGTAATGATTGCCCCTTCACTTGGTTGGTTGAATCAAAAACTAAAACTTTATTTGCTCCAGAATCATCATAAGATAAGCTATAAGGAATAATATGATCGATTTGAACATTATTGCGAATAATATGTTCTGGTCTAATCTCCTCGCCTGTGTATGGGTCTTTAAAATCTTGTGAAATTCATAAGAATAATTTATAAACATATTTGTTAGAAATTTCTTCTGTACCATTTTCATAAAAAATTGAAAGATCTACCCCTTTTTCTTGTAAGTATTTTTTAACTTTTTGTCTTTTTTCTTTCTCAGAACTCTTGAGGTTTTTGCTTGCTTCTTCTTGTTGTTCTTTGGTCATATCTCTAGCAAGCTCAATAACAACTTTAGTAATGTCGTATTTTGATGAAAATTCTTTAATTATCTGATTAAAAATAATTGTTGCATGTTTAAAAGTCGCTTTGACACTTGGCGGTAAAATCGCCTCTTGTAAAAATGAATCTGATAAATATTTTTTATCTTGTTTAATAATTAAAGAATTTTGTTTTTCAATTTCTTCCATTAATTCTTGGTCTTTAAATTTTAAAGCTTCTAGGTTTCAACCTTCTGTATTCTTTAATAATTTTGGTGAAATAAAGTAAATAGCTTTTGAAGATAAACTATGTGTTTTTGAAGTATGATTTTCAAATTTATTTCCAATTTCATTAAATAAGTTAATTATCTTTTGTTCAAGTCCCTCAACCTGCCATTCACTATGTTTTTCGATAAATTGTTTAATTTCAAAATTAACTGATCTAGCATTGTTTTGATAAATTAATAATAAATATAAATCATCAATATTTTTTAATGTTTTAAATAATTCCTCTGAATTATGAAAATCAAAATCAATCTCTAACTGGTGTAAATATTTTGTAAACTCATTTAATGTTTCTAATTTTTGGAATTTAAAATCATTCTTTTCGATATCTAAACCTGATAAACCTAATCCATAAACATTTGGTTCACTATTTTGATTCATCAGTTTAATAGCTTCGATATCATATCCGTTTTTCTCTAATTCAATATCAATTGATTTAAGAGAAACTTTTTTAACTATTTTATTGATTTTACTGTTTGTTAATTTGTCATCTTTTAGTTTTGAATATTCTAAGACTTCTTTAACAATTGCAAATTTATCTTCTGGCGATAATCTTCAAAGTAAAGTAAGTTTTTTGTTTTCTTTGTTATATAACCTAATATTTGTTAATTCATTTAATAAATTGAAGATAAGAGCAGATGGTAAGTATTTTGGTGCTCTAATTTCAGATGTGAAGATTGAACATTTACCGATATTTTTATCTCAAATATTTACGTATCTTCCACCCTTACCATCATCCCCGTATTTTCCATAAACACTATATGGACTAGGCATATTGTCACTTCCAGGTCCTTTAGACATATCTCTTGTAAACATGAAGAGTTTTTTAAACTCTTCAATGAATTCTTCTGTGATTAAGTCTTTTTGCACATTAAAGAAATAATCAACTTCTTTAGTTCAATCTTTATTTGAAAAGTTAAAGAATTGACCAAATTTGTCATTAATGGTTTTTTCACCTAATGCACCTTTAAAATATCCATACTTTTTGTAAAACTCATGAAGTTTAAATGAAGGTAATTCTTCTAACTTAATATTATTTGGATCAATACTAATGTCTTTTACTTCATAAAAATGCCCTCTATTTTTTAAATAATCATGAAGCACTCAAACAATTTCGTCGTAATTAAGTTGTGAAGTTAATCCTTTAACTTTAAGTTCAATTATGTTTGGATATTTAATTGCTAATTCTGTAAATTTAGTTTCAATCTCTTCTCTTGTTTTAAAACCAAATACTTTTGTGCGTTTTATTAAGTTATAAAACTTTTTGTTTCTATATTTTCTTCTTCTCAATAAACGCCTAGCACCTCTTTTTTCTCTTCTTTCTACACTTGTTTCTGGGTTATCAAAAAGCCTTGAACCTAGGTGGTAAACTGTGTTTTTATTACTGTCGACAATTGCTCAACCCACTGAAGCAACACCTAAGTCAAAACCAATGGTAACTTCTTTTCTTTCTTGCATAATTACTCTCCTTTATATAACTTATTTAACTTAATAATTATACCAAATGAGAAAGTCAAAATTAGTTAATATGGAAATAATCTCATTAAAGCTTAAATAAAAAACAGAGTTTCCTCTGCTTTATTTTTTGAATCATTTAAACTTGATAAAGATACCTACTAATGCTCCTAAAACAGGTATTCCAAGTAAACTTCAAAGTAGATTTCAGTTGTTAATATCTTTATCTTTGAAATATTCATAAAGTTTTTCCATTTGAGTAGGATATGCTCTTTCAACTTTATCTTGTAATAATAAAATGTTTGAGTCATTTTTCGAAGCGTTTACTGATTCTTTGAAATTATTTATAAACTCTTTTTCTTCATCGCTTGCTTTTTGAATGTTTTTTGATAACTCATTAATTTCATTAAGAATATTATTAAGTTTACTTTGAAGAGTTTCTCTTGAACGGAAACCGAAAAATTCAAAGTGTTTATTAACTGTTTGATTATCTATATCGATTTTTACTTCTACTAATAATCTACCTTCTTCAAGGTTTGGAATTAAGTTAATTGAAATTACATTGTAATTTTCTGAATCATAAGATAAACTTTGTTCACTAATATCTGTTGATCAATAGTTTTCGCGATCTTCTATATCTAATGACAATTTGAAATCATTTACTAATGAGTTATTTTGGTTTGATGATTGACTTGACTCTAATGATGAAATTTCTTTAACAATTGTTTCTAATGCTTTTAATGAGTTTTTGTAGATTGTGATATTTTCTGTAGTCATATCTTTATCTAATGCACTAATTATTGATAATTTTTCTTTAACAAATTCTTGATGATGTTCAATTAAGTCAACTAATTTTTCTCTAATCTTAACTGCATTCTCATCATATTTTGCTTTTAATTGATCTAAATCACTTTTATCGAATCTAAATCCTGAAATATAGAATGTTTTATCTTCATATAAATCAAATAAATTAAATCTTGCACTAACTGTTAATGTTAAACCTAAATCATTTGGTATAAGTACAATATTTGAAATATTTAAAGCGTTATTGTGTGAGAACACAACTTCATTAGCTTTAATTGTTGATGGGATAACACTGTAGTTTCTTAATGTAGCTGACGATTTTGAAATTTCTTGTTTCAAGAAAGTAGTTAATGTTTCTGTTAGTGTTCCATGCAGTGTATTAAATTTTTGTGAAGCTCTTTTGTATGATTTGCTTAAATCAACAATATTGTTAACATCAATTTCATCTATGAAGTTTGTAATCGAATTAAGTTCATTAGTTAAAATGTTTGTGTTTGGTAAACCTTGAATTATTTTTCTTCTTTCTTCCCTAGAATTAATTTTAAGTTTTTGAAGTTCAATAATTAAGTTATTTTTTTCTTCGTTGATAAGATCATCAATATTGTTGTATGTTTCATTTAATTCATTAAATGCATTTAATCCATCTGAATAAACTAAAGACTCTCTATTAAATATAGCATCAGCTTTTACTAATGATTTATTTAACTTGTCATAAACTGGTTTAAATCCTAAATCATTTACATATGAAAGTTTTTGTTCGGCTTTTGTTTTTAATTTTCTGAATTGTGCTTTAAGTGATTCAAGTTGCTCTCTAGCACCATCTTCATTTAGTTTAAATCCTTCTAAGATTTGTCTATTTCTTTTTGAAAATCCTTCATATGATACAGTGAACTCTAAAAGCATTCTACCTTTTCTATCATTTGGAGTAATTCTTAAGTTAAGAACATTTGCAGGTGTATTATTTACTAATGTTAATTCATTTTGAGTATATTGGCTAGATAATTTAGTTTTATCCTCAATTGTATAATAAATTAATTTGACATACTCTTCAAGCTTTCTTTGAATTTCTAAATCTTTGTTGATTTGGTCATCGATTTTTCTTATTTCTCCATCAAAACCATCCGCTATATCTTTAATAACTTTAATTTGCGCTTTAATGTCTTCTAATCTAGCATTTGCCGCTAAAGCAATGGATTCAGAAGCTGCAACTTTTTTATTTGTCTCATCTAAAAATTGTTTTTTAAGAGGGAATGTGTTTGTTATTCTTTCTCTATGAATTCTTTCAAGTACATTATTTTTTCTTTGACTATATTCTGTGATTGCAGCCCTTAACTCTTCATCATGGATGAATTCTAAACTGGATTCTTCAGCTTCTCTAATAGCGTTTATAAAGTTTTCTCTTTTTTCATTAATAACTGTAATGCTTAATGTATCATCTTCAATTACTTGTTTAAGTTCATTGAATGTTTGGTCAAGTTTTATTTTTGCTGCTTCATTGTTTCTTACATAATATCTAGCATTTTTGTAGTCTTCGTTATTTGCTTTTACATTTAATGCTTGATCAAGCGCAGCTTTAACAGCATAGTAATGTGCTTTTCTAGCATTGTACTCATCTTCATTTGTAAATGTTTTTAATGAGTTCATAATATGGTCAATTTTTACATCTGCTAAACTTGAAAAGAAACTTCAATCTTGGTCATATAAGTAATTAGACATAATTGAGTCATAATCTGATTGAACAGCATCAAATTGGTCATTGTTTCTAACTCTTTTTAGTTTTGTAAGAAGTTTATTTTTTTAGAAAATATAAAGTTTTTTATCTGAGTTAATTTGTTGTCTAAGTGTATTAATTTTATTGTTTAATTCAGCATATTTTAAGTAGAAGTATTTTTCAAGGTTTTCAATTGCATTAATTACTGCAGGCATTTCAGAATCACCTTCAAATGTTTCTCTTGCTGCATCATAAATTGAAATAAATGCTCTTTGTTCTTCTTGTGTAAGTGACCCAAAACTATCTAAACTATCATAATCGCTTAAATCATTAATAAGTTCTTTTAATTCAGTCATTTTTCTGTTTAAAATGATGTATTTGTTGTAGATTGTTTCAATTTCTTCATAATCGACAATTTCACCAATTTCATCAATATATCTATTATGTTGAGCTTCATTTAAATCTGTAAGAAGAGCAAATTTACCAACATAATCCCTTTCATTAAGAGCTTCTGCATTATCAAAAATTTGAGTTCCTACATTATCATCAGATTTAACTAAGTTGTTAAAGTATTCTTTTTGTCTAGGGAAAATTTTCTCTAAAGCATTAATCTTATTAACAAATTCTTTTTGTACTCTTGTTTTTTCTTTAATTTGTTCTTTGATTTTTTTAATCTCAGGAATGATGTCACTGTATGTTAACTTGTCAACTGGTTCTGTTGTTCTTAAAGAGATATATGTTTTTAAGTTACCAATTTTATCTAAGTAAGATGTTTTTAGATCTGTAATATTATCAAAGTAATTATCTGATTGGAATTCTTCATCAGCATTAATTAACGCAATACCTTCAGTAATTAAGTTTTGGTATTCTTGCAAGTCATTTGTTAATGCTTCAGGATTTGAATTTTCTTCTCTTACAATGTTATTAATTCTAGAAACAAATAAACTAACTTCTTGCGGAGTTAATTGTAAGGTATTTAATTTTGTTTTAATTGTTCTAATTTTTGTAAGAGTTTTTTGATATTTATTTTTTTCTCTTTCAAGTTTTTGTTTAAATGAATTTAAATGTGGCTCAGTGTATGTTTCTTCTGATCTCATTAATTGGTTTGAAGCATTAAGGATGATTAATTTTGTAGGTTCATCAACATTATTAATGTAATCATGATCAACACCTAATTCAGTTGCCTTAGATTTTAATTCACTTAAAAGTTGAGACACATTAACTGTCTTAAATGATTTTAAATAAATAATAATGTTCGACATTATTTGTTTTTTACTTCTAATGTTATCTCAAATATCATTTAATCTAATTTGATCAATATTCACACTATCAATTAAAACTGTTCTTAAGTATTGATTTAAGTTATTTAAGAATTGATTGAATTCATTTCTAATGTCACTTTTAATAAATTCATTTAGCTCATCTGCCAATCTTTGTAATTCATCATTAACTGTTTGGAATTCAGTTATAATTGTACGAATATCATTAAATACACTTTGGTATTGAATGAATTGACCTCTCAATAAATTGAGCTTTTCTTTATTAGTTGCATTTGACACTGTTAATGACTTAATTTTATTTAAGAAATAGTTGTTAAGATAATCCTTAACTTCATTTGACTTACCATTGTAAGTTTCCATTAAACTCTCAATTCTTGATTTAAGAGCATTTACATTTTCATAGAATGCATCATCATGAGCTTGTTGAGTAATTTCGAATTGATTATATCTTTTACTTGAGTAGAAATATGAAGCAGGATATTCTTTGTAGAATTGGAAAGTATAGCTATCATCTACTTCAAAAATTCCTCCAGTAAAATTAAAAGTATATGAGTTTTCAACATCACCTGGAACAATAACTTTTTGAACTGTATTTCCTTTATAACGAATTTCGATTCTTAAGTCTGCTAAATTATTACCATTAATTGTAACTTGGTTGCTTGAGTTAGAAATTCTATCAACGCTTACATTTGTAGCTAAAGGCTTATGGTAACCTAAAGCAAGTTCTTCGTCCTTTAAGTAGTAGTTTGTTTTAAAAATTGTTTGAATTAATGACGCTCCTGGGAAATCCATAAATACAATCCCTAATTTTGTTAAGTCAGGTCTATTTTTAACGTTATCATTAACTCTTCAATTCATGTCTCCAGCAAAACCAGAAGGGTCACTACCAAGTGCCCCAGCACTACTGATTGATGTAAAGTTAACAAATAATTGTTTATCCCTAATTGGAGCAGAGTTAGATCTTTCCATGTGTTCATGAACTAATCTAGCTTTTGTTTTAGTATTTCTTTGTTGATATTGATCTTGTAGTGAATATGTTCTAGTAATAATATCATCGTAAAGGGCACCACCACGACGCATCTCATTAACTTTGTGGTGTCAGTTGTTGATGATAATTAATTTACCTCTAAGGTTTTTAACTCTTCAATCTAAGTCATCTTTATAGCGACCTCAGTGGTTGAAGATGTGACTACTGTGTAAGTTTAATTGATGTTCATACAATTCTGAAGCATGTTTTGCCAATCCTCTATCATGTACATTGAAACCTTCATCTTTAATTCTAGCAACAACGAACTCTCTTGGGTGAGCTTTTAAAAAATCTACAATTTGGTTCATTCAATCTCAAAAACGCAATGTTGAATAAGTATCCCCGTGTCTTAATCACATTTCGCTATCTAACCTAATATCAAAAGCACGAATACCAGCTTTTAATTGGTTTGGAATATTTAATGACTGAGTTCTAGCGTGTCTACTTCCAAAAGCTCATGCAATACCAGAACCATCTCACATACCCGAGTCATGAGAACCTGGAATACTTAAATCGAAGAATGATTTGTTATCATTAATCTCGCTCATTCATGTACTAAAGTCATAATCGTTAATGTTGTAGTTATTATTGTTGTAGTATGACAAACTGGAATCTTGTCAAATAATTCTGTGGTGGTCATTATCTCTGAATGACGAAACAACCGCAAGAGGAACTGCGGCAACAGAAAGTGCGAAAAGTGGAATAAGTTTTTTATGTTTCATTGTGCCTCTGATTGAAGATTTCTTTATAAATTAATTTTATAACTTTTAGTTATAAAACCAAGAGTAAAATAATTTCAAATTAAAAAACAAGTAAGTATATATACTTACTTAAGTAGGTTTTTTCTTTCTTTTAATTGAAAATAATGAAAATTAACACTTTCAAACAAGTTAAAAATTTTTAGACACTCATAGATTAATTTTACCTTTAAGCCTTGCACATAGTGTTAAAAGTAAGGGTTAACAAAAACAAAGGTCACTTAATTTACCTTTGTTCTTTTTCTTATTTATTTTCATTTTGAATCTTAGCAACTAAAGCTTTAATTTCTTCCACTTTGTCAAGTCTTTCTCATGTAAACTCTACATCAGTTCTACCAAAATGTCCAAAATATGAAGTTTTTGAGAAAATCGGTCTTTTTAAATCAAGTGCATTAATAATTCCTTTTGGTGTTAAATCAAAGGTTTGACTTACCACTTGTTCAATGTACTCAACTTTTACTTTTTCTGTTCCAAATGTTTCAACTAAAACTGAAACGGGCTTAGCAACACCAATTGCATATGATAATTGAATTTCAATTCTATCAGATAATCCTGCTGCAACTAAGTTTTTAGCTACTCAACGAGCTGCATATGCTGCTGATCTATCAACTTTAGTAGCATCTTTTCCGCTGAATGCTCCACCACCATGTCTTGAAGCACCGCCATATGTGTCAACAATAATTTTTCTACCTGTAAGACCTGTGTCGCCAATTGGACCACCAATAATAAATTGCCCGGTTGGGTTAATTAAAATATTTGTAGGTTCATCTAAATCATAATCTTTTAATGTAGGTACAATGATTTCGTTTTTAATGTAATCTTTAAATTCTTGTTCAACATATTTTGATGAGTGTTGGATGCTCATTAAAACTGTATCAACTTTTGTATGTTTTGGATCTGTGTAATCTAATGTAACTTGTGATTTCATGTCTGCTTTCGCTCATCTGAAATGACCATTACTTCTTAAGTTTTCTGCTCTTTTAACTAATTCATGGGCTAATGTGATTGCTAAAGGCATGTATTCTTTAGTTTCATTTGTTGCATAACCAAACATAATACCTTGATCACCAGCACCAATTTCATCGTTTTGTAAGTTAACACCTTGGGCAATATCAGGGCTTTGTTTTCTTATGTCAGTAACAATACTTGTTTGACTTGTAAAATATCCTAATGATTTTAAAATGTTAATAGCAATTTCAATAACATGAATATCTGCATTTGATTGAACTTCACCTGCGATAAAAATGTTGTGTCCACTTGCCATTGTTTCAATCGCAACTTTAGAAGACGGATCTAATGCTAAATAAGCATCTAAAATTGTGTCTGAAATTTGGTCACATAATTTATCTGGATGACCTTTTCCAACTGATTCACTTGTAAATAATTTTTTCATATAAAAAACCTCTCTATTTTATTAGGAGGTATAAAGAATTTTTATAGTATGTTAAGGCTAATGCCTCCTGACTATCCACCTTACAATTATGCAGGTTGGCGATGGTTATTGTTGTCGAACTACCATCCTCTTTATACCTTTTTTTATTTGGAACTTTATTATACAAGAAATTTATAAATCTTAAAATTATTCTCTGTAATTGAAAGCAAAATAAAACTACATTTCAAAATGTAGCATTATTTATTATTTCTAATTTGTTTAATAAAATTTGCAAATCATGGTTCGTTATTTGAATCAAAGATAATTGATGCATGATTTAAAACATCTTTATGTTTTGAGTTCGCAAATGAACCTGAATATTTTGTTACTTGAAACATTGAAACATCGTTTTCAGCATCACCAAATGAAATTGTTTTATTGATGTCTAAATTAAAGTCTTTAAACAAGTATTTAAGTGCTTCACCTTTTGATGAATTGTTAGACATAATATCTAAATTTGGTCATTCTGAAATTAATCCATGAGCATCTTCATCATAATCTTTTAAAAATGTTTTAAATTCATCTCAACTTTCATCTGAGTTTGAATTTTTTATAACAAAAAACTTACATGCATCATAGTTATCAAATGTTTCTAAAAAGTTACCTTCAGCATAATGATTTTCACCAACTCTAATTGGGTAATTTTTCTTAGCAAAAAAGTCTGTTTTATTTGAATTAAATCCAAGAATTTTTCCTGGTACATAAACTAAGAATTCATATTGCATATCAACTAATTTTTTGTAAATAGCTTTAGCTGAGGATTTTTTGATTGCAAAACTTTTGTATAACTGATCTTTTTTATTATCTCAAATCAATGCTCCATTAGCTAAAATGACTGGAAACTTAACTTGAATTTGATCAATGATTTTCTGAGCTGTATAAAGTGGTCTTCCTGTTGCGATAATAATGTTTTTATTGTCTTCTTGAAGTTCTTTAATTGTTTGTAAATTTTCTGGAATTAATTCTGAATCTTTATTTAAAAGTGTCCCATCTAAATCGAAAACAAAGTTCTCAATTTCAGAGTATTTAATTTTATTTAATATTGTATTTTTGTTTTGCACTAAAGTACCTCAAAAATATTATCAACATCTTCTTGTTCAAGTGTTTCTTTGTTTTGAACTAAATCTACAATCTCATTGATTTTATCAACATTTTGTTTAACTTTTGATTTAGTTCCTGAAATATTTAAGAAAGCTTGGATTGTTAAAAAGAAAGTAGTAAAAGCAGATGTTAGTGCGATTTTAACAAATAAATCCATTGTTTCAACTGGTTTTTCATTTCATCTAATTGCGTATAAGTTTAAGATAACAATTAAGGCCGCAATGATAATCCCTGTTAAGCTTAAGATAATGAATGTTCATCTACTAATTAAATATTTCTTTAATGACTTCTTTTGAACTTTTTTAATTTTTTCTTGTAATTCTGGTTTCATATTTCTTATTTATTCCCTTCATCAAATGTTAAGAATGTTGAAGATTTATATCTATTTGTTTCTAAAATACTTAAGGCTCTTTTAAATAGAACAAATTCATTGTCAGCAACCACTTCATTTGCATATATTCATTTTTTGTTCTTGAATAAAATGTATTCAAATTTTAATAAGTTAGATTTCTTTTTTAGGAACTCAAATTTTGAGTTAACAGCAAAAAATGAAATACATGAAGTAATAACACTTGTAACTGAGTTAATAATTGTTGTAAATAAGATGTAGTTTGCACTATCTTTTCAAAACTCTAAACGATATGGGTTAACATCCCCGGGGTAATTTTTGTTATTTCCTGCAATGAAATAAACCGCAATAATAGCAACATATAAAGCTGATAAAAATGTGACTAAATTAAGTGAGTAATATAGTGTTCCAAAGATATATTTTTTAATTTCAGTATTTCTTTGAATTTCTAAAAACCTTTTTACAAATGGTGATTGTTTTTTAGCCATTATTTAACCGCCTTATTCGAAGTTTTTAAGTCACTTTGGATTGCATTTTTAATTGCAAGTTTTCTTTTCATTGAAGCTTTTTCTCATAATGCATCTAAAATTTGATTTAATTGCTCTTCGGTTAATTTTTTAGCAATGAATTTGTCTTGCACATAGTAAAGTGTGTTAAGTATTTTTTGATACTCGGCCGTATTACTATTTTGCTTGTAAATTGATAAAGCTATTGTTAAAAAGAATGAAAATACAAGCAATGCAGCAAAAACGATTAAAAGCACAAATGAAGCACTATGAGTAGTTTTCGGATCTTTTTGAGCAATCATAATCAATTTAACTAAGGCATAAATTGCGATTGCAATTGAGGAAATATTCAAAATAATAATTGAGAATGAAATAACGTTGTCAAGTATTGTGTAAATTTTTAATTTTCTTTTGTCTTGTTGTTGTTTTTCTTTAAGTCTTTTAATAATTGGATTCATAATAGAAATTTTACACTATCTTGCGAAAATTCTAATATTTTACTTTAGTAAAAAGTGTTAATTTGACTTAAAAATTCCTCATAATTTTATGATTTTTTATAATAGTTTATAATTGTGATACTATGAGAAATGTAGCAATTTTTAGTGACGTTGATGGAACAATTTACCCTTTTCCAGGTAAAGAGTTGCCAGAATTAAATAAATTAAAAGTTAATGAAGTAGTTAAGAAAGGAGTTCACTTTGTTATAAGTACCGGAAATGGACCTTATGACAAAATTAAAAAGCTTGCTGATGAGCTTGGAGGTAGATATATTTCTTTTTCAAATGGTGCGTTTTTATACGATAACCATGAGAAAAAAGTTCTTCATATAGAATACATTGATTTAGATGAAGCTAAAAAAATATGAGATCTTGCTGAAGAAGTAGGTTTACCACTTTATTATTTTGCAACAGATAGATTTTACTTAAAAGATGCAACTGATAATCAAAGACAATTCTTTACAGAGTTTTGTGAATATGACCAATGAATTGAAAATGGTGAAATTCCAAATGATTTACACAAAATTGAAACATATGGAAAACCAGAAAAATTACACAAATTTGCAGAGCTTGCAAAAGAAAGAAAAATCAATTTAAACATTGTTGTTCTTGAAAAACACATTGAAATAACAAAACCTGGAGTTTCAAAAGGTTCAGGAATTGAATGATTCTGTAAAAATGTTTTTAATGCTGATTTGTCTGAAGTTATGGCTATTGGAGATAGTCAAAATGATATCTCAATGTTCCAAGTTGCAGGTTATTCATATGCAATGGAAAATACTGATCCATACACAATGCAATTTGCAAAATACTATACATCAACAGTTGAACAAGCCGGTTTAGCAGAAGCTATTGATGACTTTTTATACAGAGTAGATTTTGATTTAAAAAGAGAAATCTCTCAAAGACAAAGTACTAAAAAATAATTCTAAAAAGGAGGTGAAATGAATTTAAAAATATTTATATGAGTACTTTTATCTTTATTCATCATCCTTTTTTTAGTCGTAATTTTCTTTTTATTAAGAAAACTAATTTTAAATAAACTTGAAAATAAAAATGAAAAACTAGGAAACGAAGCAAGAAGAATTAAAAACAGTAATAAAACTTCAATTCAAAAATTATCTCAACTTGCAAAAAGTGATCCGCAGTTTGAAAAACTTTCATTAGATGTGCAAAAAATTAATTTTGATATATCTCAAAAAATTGGATACCTTTACAAAAACTTTGATATTAACAAAGAATATGTTAAAAAAGGTAAAATCCTTAAATCTTGATTTATGCTGTTTAGAATTTCAAGAATTTTTAAAAAAATAAATAAAAAACAAGTTGTGCTACTTGAGTTAACTAAGGATATCGAATATCAATGAGAACAAATTGATAGTAGTTTTTCTAGTATATTAGAGATTACTGAACACATAAAAATGAAACTTAATAGCAAGAAAAGTTTTCTTAAACACACTTTTATTTATACAAATACTAGAGCAAATAATGTAAGAAAATCATATGATACAATTAACACTTTAAAATACAAGGGCGACTTCCAAAAAGCTAATTCATTAGCTGAAAAAATTGAAGATGATATTAAAGATTTAGTCAATAAATTTAACTCAATCGAAAAAATTGAATACTTAATTTTTTACAACCTTCCAATAAGTATTGAATCACTTAAAAATTATAATGATGAGTCATTTTATAAAAGTGTTTACAATGATTGAATTAAAATTTCTAATTCATGAAGTAAAAAAGATGTCTTAACAACTCAAAAAGATATTATTGATATTTACAGTAAAATAAATGATTATAAAGTGAATAATTTCAACAAGTTTGCACTAAACTCATTTATTCAAAATAATATTAATTTCTATAAAGAACTGCTTGAAACTTTAGAAAAAATGAATGTTAAAAATAAATTGAGCAATGAAAACTTTGGTGAAACAATTAAAACAATTAAACAATGCTATAAATCATTATTCGGAGCTAAAAAACTCGAAATTCATGAGGCTTTAAGAATTATTAAGAAAATACTAAAAAACTCATTAACTTTATTGCAAAACAATGAACTCCAAAAGGTTCTTAATACATTTGATAAAAACCTTGAAAAAATACAAAAAGACAAAGTTATTCAATTATCAAACAATTATTTTTGAATAACACAAAACGATATGTTGCCACTTAATGCAACAGTTGATGATATGACAAACACATTGAATATCTTATATTCAGAAGGCTTAAAAAATAACTTTAAAAACTTTTTCAATGATAAAGAGTTTATGAATAAATGAATTAAAATTAGTTCTTATTTAACCAAAGTTATTTTTGAAAACATTGAATACAAAAAGATGTTTGAAGAATTGCAAATCCATGTTGTTAAACTTAAACTAAATAAGCAACCTTCAAAACTTAAAGAAACACTAGAAACAACAGATATATATATTAAAAATAATAACTTTAAAGAAGCATTTAAAATTATTAAAAACTTCATAAAAAACCCATAGGAGAATTATGTACAAAAAAATCTTAATCAGATATGGTGAGCTTGTTTTAAAAAAGAAAAATAGAAAAACATTTATTAACCATTTAACAAATAATATTACCCATATTGTAGGCGAAAAACCACAAGTAGAATTTGACAGAATGTATATTAACTACAGTGAAGAAAACCTTAGAAAACTTAACTATGTATTCGGGATCAGTTCATATTCTCCAGTTGTCGTTGTAGATAACGATATTGAAGAATTTAAGAAAACTGTTGTTAGTTTAATTAATCCTGAAACTAAAACTTTCAAAATTTCAGCAAGAAGAAATTTTAAAGCTTTTCAATACTCATCAGATGAAATAAATAGAACTTTAGGAACACATTTATTAAAAGAATTTGGTGAAACAAGAGGATTAAAGGTTGATGTTCATAACCCAGATCAAATCTTTTATGTTGAAGTAAGAAATGGTAGAACATATTTATTTTCAAACTACATTGAAGGTCTTGGGGGTCTTCCAGTAGGTGTTTCAGGTAAAGTTATTCACCTTATTTCAGGTGGTTTTGATTCACCTGTTGCGGCCTTTCAAATGATGAAAAGAGGAATTAAAGTTGACTTTTTAACTTTTATTACACCTCCTCAAACAGATGAAAGAACTGTGCAAAAAATTTCTGAATTAGTAAAAGTATTAAATCAATATCAAGTAACAAGTAACTTAATAATTGCTAATTATGCATATTTAATGAACTATATTTCTTTTGTGTCTAAAGAAGGATACAAAATAAATTTAATGAGAAGAAGTTTTTATAGAATTGCAGAGAAAATAGCTCACAAAAATGGAGCATTAGCCATTTCTAATGGGGATAACCTTGGGCAAGTAGCTTCTCAAACACTTGAATCATTACACACAATCGGATCAGCAACATCAATGCAAATTTTAAGACCATTATTAAGTTTTGACAAAAATGAAATTATTAATATTGCCAAAAAGATTAATACTTATGATTTATCAATTATTAAAGCTAATGAAACTTGTGAACTATTTGCGCCTAAAGAACCTGTAACAAAACCAAATTTAGATGAATCATTAAAATTAGAACAAGAATTACATCAAATCCCACAACTCGAAGAAGCCTTATTAAATGAATTACTAGAATATAGAAAAATTAAATTATAAAATGACCACAAATAATAAAATTAAAATTTATATCGACTTCGAGGCTATCACATTTAATTATTTATCTAGAATTGATTATCATTTATTTTTTACAAAAAAAGATAAACTTATTGAACTTCCTTTTTATTTCACAATAGGATACTTTAAAGACCCTATTAACTATAAGTTTTTTAGAACTTATTCATCAGCATTTGACTTAAAACCAATTCAAAAAAATAGAAATATTAATGAATTCTGAGCAGGTGTAAGAAAAGAATTAATTAAAGGTATTAAAACCCTTCTTAAAGATGATGAATTTGTTATTAATGAGAACACAGTTGAATTCTATTCATGAAATACAACTTTAGAAACACCTATTTTAATGAAATCATTAGGAATTCCCTCTAATGACCTTGCAGGTGGTGATCAAATCGGTCTTGATAGACTTATTCCTAAAAACAAATTTACAAAAAATCACTTTGAAGGATTCCACAGTGATTTATTTAATCAAAGACTTGGTAGATACAAAATTAGTGAAGGCGATGCCGGAGGAAAGATTGCCGCAATTGTAGGTGCACTAGCATTAATCAATGGAAACAAGCATTACTTAACAAAAAGCAAGTTCAAAGGTGCAATTCACAGAATTATAATGAACCATCTTCTTAATTGTGTTCGTAAATATAACAAAGATGATGTTCTAAAACTTGCATATGTAGAAAAAAATCAAGAACAAACAAAACAATTAATCAAAAAATTCCATGAAAGAATATGGATAAGAGACAAATACGCAGGAAATATTTCGAAGTGTCGTGCTTTATTATCAAAAATTGATCAAGTTCTAGAATATGTAAATTTTGATAAAAATAAATATATGAGTGAAATTGTAGAATTTGTTGGATCAAAAATAAATGATTTGACTGAATTAAGTAGATATCAATCAAGTTTTAATTTTGATGAAGATTTAAGTTTTTGAAAAAATATTAAAAAAAACTTTGTATCAAACACCGATTTCAATAACTGAACAAATTGAAAAACCTATGATAAAACAATTGGTCAAATAATTGGAATATTAGAAAACAAAATCGATGAAGAAACTAAAAAATACAAAATCGCCAGTGAGCTAACTCAAGATCTTTTCAAAGATGAATAAAATATTAGAAAAAATTTATTTGGTTAATCCAAATATTTTTTATTGATTTAAAAAATTGCAAAAAAAATTTTCAAAAAATTATTTGCATTTTTAAAAACATGTTATAATATTAAAGCATCAAGCAAGATGCGGGTGTAGTTTAATGGCAGAACTTCAGCCTTCCAAGCTGACTATGAGGGTTCGATTCCCTTCACCCGCTCCATTTCAAGAAATTGACCAAATCGAGATTGATCTATAAGATCAATCTTTTTTTATCCTTTAAAGTGTTTTAGATTATAATAATATACATGGAAAATAAATATACTGCAGAAAGTATTAAACAGTTAAAGGGATTAGAAGCTGTAAGAAAACGTCCAGGGATGTACATCGGTTCAACTGATGTTTATGGATTACATCACCTTTTATGGGAAATTGTTGATAACTCAATAGATGAGGCACTAGCTGGATTTGCAAACAAAATTGTTGTAAAGTTAAGAAAAGATGGTTCTGTTTTAGTTTCAGATAATGGTAGAGGGATTCCAGTTGATAAAGCTAAAAACGAGAGTAAAACAGCCGTAGAAATTGTATTCACAGAGTTGCATGCTGGTGGAAAATTTGACTCAAATACTTATAAGGCATCAGGTGGTTTACATGGTGTTGGATCGAGTGTTACAAACGCATTTTCATCTAAATTAATTGCAACTGTTGCTAGAAATGGTAAATTATACTTAACTGAATTTCAACAAGACAAAATTGTTCAAAGAACTCATGAAATTGGTAAATCCAAAGAGTCAGGAACTACTGTTGAGTTTTGACCTGAATATTCATTATTCAAAAAAGCTAAATTAAGTTTTGAAAGAATTTCTGAAAGACTTCAAGAAAGTTCATTTTTAATTTCAAACTTATTAATCGAACTTTATGATGAAGAAAGTGGACTAGAAAGAAAATTTCAATATAAAAATGGACTCGAGACATTTCTTGACTTCTTAAACAATTCAAAAACAAATATTACAACACCAGTTTCTTACTCAGATACAAAGAAAAATATTGAAGTAAGCTTTTCATTCCAATGAAGTGATACTTATAATGAAGAATTAATTTTAAGTTTCGTAAATAATGTTAAAACCAAAGATGGCGGAACACACGTTACTGGTGTAAAAAGTGCTTTTAATAAAATAATGAATGCTTTTGCTCACCGTGAAGGAACATTAAAAGGAAATAACTCATTTGAATTAAGTGATATCCTTGAAGGTTTAACATGTATCATATCAGTTAAAATACCTGAAAATATTCTTGAGTTTGTCAGTCAAACAAAAGAAAAATTAGGTACTCCTGAAGCTAAACAAGTGGTTGAGGAAGTTGTTTCTCTTTATTTAGAAACATGAATTCAAGAAAACAAAAAACTTGCAAAAAATGTACTTGAAAAAATTAAAAAAGCATACGATGTTAGAATTGAAACTAAAAAACGTAGAGATGAAGCTAGAAAATCTAAAAAAACTCTTTCTGAAAAGAAAGTTATTAGTGATAAATTAACTCCCGCAACAAGTAAAAAACCTGCCGAAAGAGAGCTTTTCTTGGTCGAGGGTGATTCGGCTGGTGGTTCAGCAAAAAGTGGTAGAGATAGAAATTTCCAGGCAATTTTACCACTAAGAGGTAAGGTAATTAACTCGGAAAAAACCAATTTAACTGAACTATTAAAAAACGAAGAGATTTCAACAATTGTTAATGCAATTAGTGCTGGTATCGGTAAAGATTTTGATGTTTCAAAATCTCAATACGGAAAAATTGTTATTATGACTGACGCCGATACTGATGGAGCACATATTCAATGTTTATTATTAACTTTCTTCTACCGTTACATGAAACCATTAATTGAAAACGGAAATGTATATATAGCCATCCCTCCGCTTTATAAATTAACACATAAAACTAAGAAAAGTATTCAATATGTATGAGATGATGAAGAATTAAGAGAAATTTTACAAAATAATAAGAGTGCATTAGAAATCCAACGTTATAAAGGACTTGGAGAGATGAATGCTGATCAACTTTGAGAAACTACAATGAACCCAGAAACAAGGACACTTATTCGCGCAACTATTGATGACGCATCACTTGCAGAAAGAAGAGTAAGTACTTTAATGGGAAACGACTCATCTAAACGTAAAGAATGAATTGACAATAATGTTAATTTTGATGATTATGATGATTATTTAGAAAAATTTGCAAGATAAAATCTTGCTTTTTTTATGAAATTTTTTCATATAAAATAGTCAAGTTAATTTTAATTTTATTGATTAGGACTTAAATTAAATATAATTTAAGTCTATGAAAAAATTTAATTTAAAACTATTTTTAGGACTAATGAGTGGATTATTATTATCTTCAATCGCTTTATCATGTAGTCCAAATACAAATAATCAAACTGCACAGAAAAGACAACAAGAAGAACCTAAAAATGATGCTTCAAACCATGTAGAACAACCTTCAGTTCCAAACAAACAACAAGGTAATAATGATCAGCCTTCTACACCAACTGTTGATAATGAAAAAGAAAGTTCAAACAAATATGTTTACGACTTAAGTGATAACTATTATGAGGCTCTTAATGGTAAAAAAGGTAGTGAACTTTTAGAAGCTATCATTAACCTACAATCAAGTAAGCGTTCATTTATCAAAGAATATAAAGACTTACCAGGGTTTTATAATAATTCAAACGCTTTTAAAGACACTATATATGAAAATGATAATACTATATTGGATTTTTACTCAGAGAACCCTAATGGAGAAGATCCATATAACTTTGCTGTTTATGCTACAGAAGGTGGAGCAAATGAAGGTGATGGAACAAATAGAGAGCACATTATTCCACAATCATGATTTGGAAAACAAAACCCAATCAGAAATGATGCTCAATTTGTGTGACCTACAGATATTAAAGTTAACCAGATTAGAGGAAACTATCCACATGCTGATGTTGTAACAGTTACTAAAACTACAAAAAATAATTCTAAGCTTGGTAATGATGCAAATGGTAACACTGTTTTTGAAGTTATTGATGAGTTTAAAGGTGATATAGCAAGAGCATATTTATATTTCTTATCACACTACGGTAAAGATAAAGTAGGATCTAAAAACTCTATTTTTACACCTAAAAAGTACCCTTACATGAAACAAGGATTTTTAGATACATACATTAAGTGACATAAAAAGGATACTGTTTCTAAATGAGACGTTATTAGAAATAATGAAACATACAAATTCCAAAAAATCAGAAACCCTTTCATTGATTATCCAGGACTTGTGGACAATATTTTTGGTAATGATCCAAAACCATTCCAAAACAAAGGTATTTTAGTAGAAGTTAATTAACTTTAAAAAACCTCAAACTTAATTGTTCGAGGTTTTTTTATTATTTCTTACTAAAAATTTTTAACTTCTTGATTGCAACAGTTAATAAAGCTACAAATGCTAATAAGGAAACTATAATTGAAGTAGATATTGCTCAGGCTGTTTTTGTAGATCTATTGCTATCTTGAGATTGTTTTGTATCAACAATTGTTGAGTCATCTGAAGAAATATTTTTATCTTCTTCTTTAGTTTCATTTGAAGGTTTATGATCATATGTATTTTTAACGTTATTTCTAATGTATTTAATTTTTTCTTTATTACCTAATATTGCATCACTCATTTTTACGTTGCTTGTATTAATTCCAGTATCAGATGTTAAAACAGCTTTTGCTTCCCTTAATAAATCAGCGTTTTCTGATTGTTCATAAAGTTTTAAATATGAAAGTATTTCGATTTCTATAGCAGCAAACTTAATAAGTAATTGTTCACTATTTTGTTTTTCTAAGAAAACACTTCTTAATCTTTCAAATTTATTAGCATCACTTAAGTCTTCAAAAGTTTTAATCTTTTCTCTTACCTCATGCTTTAAGATATTAGTGTAATTAAAATTTTGTTCCTTCATAATATTGAATACGCTATCTCAAATCAAGCTAATGTCTGCAAAATTTGGATTAGACATATCAGATAATTTTTCAATTTGAGAAGCTAGTTCTGTTAACGGCAATTTTGCTACATCCATGGATGTATTAAGCATTTGTTTAATTGATGAGTAATCATCTTGCATTGAACTACCAATTTTAGTTGCTAAAGAGTCCATGTAGTTATAAAATTCTTGTAAATTTTCAAATTCACTTGCTTTTTTGAATTCAAGAATGCCATCTAATGGAATAAAAGGTATTTTGTGTTCTTGTGTATGATTTTCAGTTGCGTGAGAAATAGCAACAACTGGTAAAGATAAAATAGATAATGAACCTAGTGTAAATAAAATCTTTTTCATTTTTACCACCTTATATTAATTATTTTGAAGAAATTTCGTCTTTAAAATCTTTATAAATCTGAGAAATACTGCTTCCACTTAATGAAGCATCGATAACTCTAGCTAAGAATGTTCCTAATGAAACAATTTGTAATTTCTTGAATTTTTTAGCCATTTCATAGTTGTCAATACTATTTGTAACAATAACTTTTTCAACAGCTGGGTGGTTTTCAAAAATTTCAAACCCTTTTGTAAAGATACCGTGTGTAGCTGCAACAATCACTTTTTTTGCTCCATTAGCCTTAAGTGTTTCTACAGCTTTTAAAATTGTTCCACCTGTATCTATAATATCATCAATAATAACTGCATTTTGGTTCTCAATGTTACCAAGGATACCCATAACTTCTGTTTGGTTTGTTCCTGTTCTTCTTTTATCAATAATACAGATTTGAACGGTGTTAGCAATTAATTCAGCAAGTTTTCTTGCACGAACTGTACCACCATGATCCGGAGAAACAACTGTGAATTTTTCACCTGTTTGTTTTAATGCAATAGCAATTGGATATTGACCTTTTAAATCATCAACAGGAATATCGAAGAATCCTTGAATTGAAGGGTTATGTAAGTCAACACATGTAATTTTTGTTGCTCCTGCTTTTTGTAATAAATCAGCAACTAATTTGGCACCAATTGGTTGTCTACCACTAGCTTTTCTATCTTGACGTGCATAACCATAGTAGCTTAAAACAACATTAATTGTTTTTGCGCTTGCTCTTTTTAATGAGTCAATAAATAATAATAGTTCCATAATATTATCATTTACTGGTCTACTTGTACTTGCAATAATGAAAACGTCTTTATCACGCACTGTAGGATTAGAAACTAACATTACTTCACCATCAGCATACACTGTACGTTCAATTTTTGAAAGCTCCATACCTAAAAGTTCTGAAACTTCTTTTGCTAAATTTTGAGAATTATTCATCCCAAATAAAACTGAGTTCTTTTTATTCATTTACCTATTTCCTTTAAAAAATTACTTGTATATATATATTAATATTTTACAATACTTTTTCATTTTTAGATTGCAAAACATGCCTAGTCCTTGTGCATAGTCACAAAAAGTTCTTTTTTAGTTAACGAGAAACTAAAAAATATCATTATTATGAGCGAGGTAAAAATGAACAATATTGAAATTTTTAAAATTTATAAACTAAAAGAAAACCTACAAAAAGGTATTGAAAAATATGCAAAAACTAAATGTGAAGTTATCTTACCAATCATTGATGTCTTTGATGACATTTTATTTGGCGTTCTAACAAATGAAGAAAAAGAAGGTTCAGTATTTTTAGATGAATCATTTGATTCAAAATACTTATCTTTTGATAGGTTCTACAGAATTTCAAAAGATAACCTTAAAAGTAATATAGATGAGATTGGAACAAATGAACTAAACCAAAGAGTTAATGAGGAAAAAGAAATTGAAATACTTCAAAAAATTAGAGACAGTTTTGATGATTATAAGTCAAACATTAAATTAACTTATATTTATAAAAAATCAAAATATAAAACTGCACAACATTAAAATATCTTAAATTAAAAAATTTATTATAATAATTCAAAGGAGTTATAATGAGTTTTTTTCACTGAAGACATAATGTTGTAGATTTTAAAACTGCAAGACCCTTATTTTTAGGGTTTTTTGCCTTGTCACTACTTATTATATTTATTTTATGAATATATAGAGATAGCATTAATAGATATTTAAATAAAGAAGGTAAGAAGTTTATATTTAATAAGTTGGACCTTGATCAGCTTTTCGTTGTTATTGGTGCAACTGCTTTATTCTTTAATGTTATTAGATTAATATTCTTATTTGCAATTGATTTTCCTTGAAAATCAGAAATAATACCTTTACAATTATGTAGATTCTTTACTTTCTTTATTCCTATACTTTTCTTATTCAAAAAAGGTCACTACATAAAAATGTTTAGTATCATTGCGATTATTGGTGCTATTATGGGATTTGCTTTCGCTAACCTTGGGGTTATTAAGCAATTTGTAGAAGATGATAGACTATACAACAATTTACAACCAGGCACAGTTGAATACCAAAAAGCAGGATTCAATGTTGGATATGATAACATTATGTATTGAGACTTTATATTAGCACATTCATTCATTTTAATTATTTCTGTTTTTACACATATAGCATATGGTGAAAAAGCTAAAATCAACTTATTTTATTTAATTAGAGGTGCAATATATATCTTGATTTATACATTTGCATTATTCTTCTTAAACTGAATATTCAACTCAATTGGTATGGCTTCAAGTAATCCGAAAGTGAAAGTCGGACTTGATGCAAACTGATTATACTTAGGGCAAGCAGGAATATCTGTGCTTGGTCCATTATCAAAATGACCAGTTGCATTACCTGTATTTATTGTTTTTGGAATTATTATTTATTTATTAATTTGTGGATTATACTTAGTTTTAACTGCAATTAAATTTGAAACAAACGGAATTTATATCAAGAGAGTTAGGTTTGTTAATATTAAAGAAAACTTCAAAAAATACGAAATTCCACTTAAAGATTGTTGAAAATTTTTAAAATTAACCTAATTAGGTTATTTTTTTATTAATATGTGTGCTAAAATAAATTCATGAACATTACTTATAATCTTAGAAAACCACAAATTAAAACCACATTAATCGCTAATTTATTGTTATCAATTACATCAATTTTTTATTTAGTTGTTGCAATATTAAATCAAGTAGGGACTATAAACTTATTTAATCCTCAGTCATTTATCCAAAACTCTATTATGATATCTATGACATGAATAATTTTTGTTTTAATAATTGCAACTAAAGTGTTTTTAAATCTTAAAGAAAAGAACTTGTGAGGAAACTTACTAAGTAATATTGATATAGAACGAAAGAAATTTTTCAAAGTTTCATGAATTAATATTTCATTTAATTTAGTTTATTTTGAACTATATAGACTTATATTTTTAGCTTCAGTATTTGAAGAAGATGGTAATGTAGTTTCGAACTTAAAAGTAAGCTTAAGAAAAAATAAAATTATGTTCTCAGTATATGAAATTTCATTAGCGGGAGTCTTATTATGTTTATTCTTTATTCTTACAGCCGTTAAAAACTATACACCATTAAGAATAGTTGGAATTGATTTTGAATTTATTTTCTATATTATTTTTGCCTTCTTTTTTTGTAAATTCAAAGGTGCCTTACTTTCGTTTATAGCAGATTTCTTTAGTTTATTATTAGCGGGAAGAATCGGATTTTATCATGAAGCTTATGCAATTGTTCCAATTGTCATGACAATCTTGATCGGTCTTTTCTTAGACTTATTTAAAAAACATCAAAAAGTTTCAATTGTTATAATGGAAATTGCTTTAATAATTGTTTTCGCTGTTCTTGCATATGTATTTGTATTAAATATCAATGATCCAAAGGGGATCAAAATTTCAAAAACATTTGGATTAAGCAGATTGAGTTTAGGTGTGTTTATTACTCTTTTAGTGCTCTCATTCAGTATTTTCATAGTATTTAATATCTTTGTATTTAGATTCATTAAAACAAAAGATGACAAAAAGAAAGAAAGATTATCATATATTTTACTTTCAATTTTCCTAGTTGTATTTGTGATTGTACTTGCAAGATGAATTTGAGGACCTTATGCATTCATTCAATATGCTAATAGATATTTAGGAAAATTCTATTCGCTTGAAGAAAAATATCTATTAATAATGGTCCCTATTATTTTAAGATCAGTTATTATCTTACCAATTTATATTTTAATCATTAGTTCAATATTACCTGTACTTATATTCTTAAAGAAAACAATTGTTAAAGATGTTTCATATTACTAATAATTAATCAATCTTTTGATTGGTTTTTTATTTTCAAATAAATAAAAATTGCTCACATAGTAAGCAACTTTAATTATTTAAATCCTATAGTAATTTAATACCTTTTTTGATTAAATCTTCTCTGTAGTCTTCTGGCCAAAAACTGGCTTGTACTTCACCAATATGAATTTTTTCAAGTAAGAACATACTTAATCTGCTTTGGCCAATACCGCCACCAATAGTTAAAGGTAATTTGTTTTCAACAACTGCTTTATGATAAGGTGAGACATTCTTAACTTCTTCAACAGTCATTTTACTTTGTCTAACAATTGAATCAGCATCAACTCTAATACCCATTGACGAAAGTTCTAATGCTTTATTTAATACATGTGAATAAACAAGTAAATCACCATTTAATGTTCAGTCATCGTAATCAAATGCTCTCAATGAGTGAATTAAACCTGATTTAAGTTTATCGCCGATTTGATAAACAAAAACTGCACCTTTCTCTTTTGTTATTGCGTCTTCACGTTCATTTAATGATAAGTTTGGATATAAATTTTCTAAATCTTGTGATGAAATAAAAAATACTTCTTTTGTTAAATTATTATTTAATGCAGGGAAGTCTTTGATTAACATTTCTTTTGTTTTTAAAATTGAAGTATAGATTTTATTAACAACTTGCTTTAAGAAATCTAAACTCCTTTGTTCTCTAGAAATAATTAATTCTCAGTCTCATTGATCAACATAATATGAATGAGTGTTATCTAAATCTTCTTCTCTTCTGATTGCATTCATATCAGTGTATATACCTTCACCAACTTCGTAGTGATATTCTTTTAAAGCATTTCTTTTTCACTTAGCCAATGAATGAACAACTTCTAACTCAATAGATATTCCTTTAGGTATAAACGAAACTGGTTTTTCTCCATTTAATCCGTCATTAAGACCTGTTTTTCTTTCAATAAATAATGGTGCGGTAGCCCTTGTTAAGTTAAGTTCTTTTTGAAGATTCTTTTGAAAAAACTTTTTAAGTTCTTGAATAGCTCTTTGTGTTTCTTTAATGTTTAATTTGCTTTGATACATAACAATTAAATTGTAATCCTTTTTTTATATTTACCAAACATTGAAAAAAAGTATAAAAAAATTCCAAATAATGGATTATTTAGAATTGTTAACAAATTGGTCTAAACGTGAGTGTTTTCTAGCACCTTTGTTAGCGTGGAAAACACCTTTAGAAACTGCTTTAGCAATAACTTTGTGAGCGTTAGCTACA
This sequence comes from Mycoplasmopsis edwardii, assembly GCF_900476105.1. Taxonomy (NCBI): domain Bacteria; kingdom Bacillati; phylum Mycoplasmatota; order Mycoplasmoidales; family Metamycoplasmataceae; genus Mycoplasmopsis; species Mycoplasmopsis edwardii. The sequence continues at coordinate 44,844 of NZ_LS991951.1, read as the reverse complement.
AGTGCGTTTGCTTTTTCATCTTTAGCTAAAACTGCTTCTCTAGCTTTACGAATAGCTGTTTTAACACGTGATTTCATAGCAGCATTCTTTTGACGAGCTTGTTCCATCTTAACAATGCTTTTTACTTTTGATTTAATGTTAGCCATAATTGACCTCCCTTTTTCTATTTTGAAAAATCTTTTATATTATAAAGCAAAAAAATGAAAAACCAAACTTTTAAATGACCAAATTCAGGGCTAAATCATATAATTTATAAACAAAACAAGAATTAAAAAAGACTAACTTTTAATTAATCTTTTTTAGTTTTCTTTGTATTGATGTAAATGATTTCAGCCAATTCCTCTTTAGTCATTTCTTTGTATCCAAAAATGTTTAACATTTCAGCCATTTTATATAATTGTTCATTTGGTAATTCTAAAATCTTTTTAACAGCTTCTTCCTTAGCTTTATCAACTTCTTGAGCTTTTTCAGTTTTGACTTCTTCTTTTACATTGTTAAAAGGATTTACATTCATGCCAAAAGCATTTTGGAATTCATTATTTTGAATTGATTTATTAAATTGTTCCATGAATTCTTTAGCTTTAATTTCCATTTCTTTCATAACAAATAATCTTTTAATTTGTGTGATATTTCAACTAACGACAAATAATTGAAAAATGCTTAAAACAACGATAATTAAAGTAATAACTAAGTATACAACTTGAAAAGTTTTTTGATCACTAATTTTGTTTCCAGAAGTAAAAAAAGAAATTAAATTAATGATTGATAAAAATCCGTGAATTTTAGAAACAATTAGTGCTCATGAAGAAATATTAATAAATGTTTTTGTTTTATATGATTTGTAAATACTGATTCCAAATGTTACTAAAATTGAAACCGGAATTGATGCACTAATGAATTCAATTATAAATCTTGTTCAAAAAGCTCTTTCAGCCATAGATAATGATGGTTTTTCATTGGTCTTTGATAATCCATCATGTAAGAAGTTAACAATAGCAGTTTTGTCAGCAAGCATGTAAATAAGAATTGATAATGATAATAGTGAAATTAATGTTCAAAAGACACTGAATATTATGATTCAAATTCTAAAGTGTGATTTTTCGTTTTTTCATAAATCAACTTTATCAATATCATAAAGATTTAATCTAAAAATATTTTTCATTTTATTCTCCTTTTAAAAATTCATCAAAATCAAATTCTGATACTTCAAACTCAACTGGTGGCTTTGAGTAAAATTCTAAGTATTTACCTGTGATTGGGTGTTCAAATTCTAATTTATAAGCATGTAGTCTTTGTCCAAATTCATCAACATTTTTGTTATACATGGGATCACCATAAATTGGGTTTCCGATATATTTCATATGAACTCTAATTTGGTGTGTTCTACCTGTTTCAAGTTCGCATTTAATCAATGATTTTGGTTTATTATCAATATAAAAGCTTTTAAGTAAGGTTACATTAGTAATTGCGTTTTTAGAATTAAGATTAGTTACAGTCATTTTTTGTCTATCTTGTTGACTTCTACCAATCGGTAAATTTAAACGCATTTTCTTATCTTCTAAAATACCATCAGCAATAGCTAAATACTTTCTATTAATATCATGTTCTGCAAATTTCATAGCAAGCAAGTTATGTACTTGGTTGTTTTTCGCAATCACTAATAACCCGCTAGTGTCCTTATCAATTCTGTGCACAATACCAGGTCTTAAAAGTCCGTTTTCATTTGAAAGATTATTTTTAAAATGATATAAAAGACCATTAACTAAAGTCCCTGATGCATGACCTGGAGACGGGTGAACAACTAAACCACTTGGTTTATCAATAATACATAAGTATTCATCATCATAAATGATATTTAGATCCATTTTTTCGGGCTCTACATGAATCTCTTTATCAATTAATTTAATAACCTTTATAAATTGTCCTTCGTGTACTTCAAACTTAGGTTTATTAACCTTAATATCATCAACAAAAACTGCACCTTCTTCAATTAAAAGCTTAATATCATTTCTTGAAATTTCAGAATTATTTGAAATGTATTTATCAATTCTTTCTTTATATTTAACTACTATTTCCATATGTTTTATTATTATAGCAAATAATTAAAAAATTACTATTTTCAAAAGGACGGTGATATTTTGTGAGACTTATAAGTAAATAAAAAATAGTGCCGTAAAACACTATTAAATTATTTTAGAATCCAAACATTTTTGGGTCGAATTCTCCACCACTTGATTTCATCTTTTTACCCATTTCGCTCATTCTCTTAACCATTGCATCATAATCAGCTAATAATTTATTAAATTCTTGAGCAGTTCTACCACTTCCTCTTAAGATTCTTTCTTTTCTAGAAGCTTGTCTTAATAATTTAGGATTCTGTCTTTCTTTCTTAGTCATTGAAGACATAAGAATTTGGAAATAGTATATTTTTTCTTCAGCTTTATCAAGTTGTTCTTCATTAATTTTTGAAGAAAGATTACCTGGAAGCATTTGTAAAATCTTACTAAATTTACCTAGATTCTTAACTTGTTGGATTTGTTCAAGTAAATCATCTAATGTGAATTCTCCTGAAAACATTTTGTAAATCATTTTTGTAGCTTTATCTTCATCGATTACATCTTGTGCCTTTTCGATAAGACTTAAAACATCACCCATTCCTAAGATTCTATCTGCCATTCTATCTGGGTGGAATAAATCTAAATTGGAAACTTTTTCACCAGTACCAATAAATCTGATCGGAAGGTTTAAAATGTATCTTAAACTAAGTGCAGCACCACCACGAGCATCTGAATCAAGTTTATTAATAACTGTTCCATTTAATTTTAATTTGTCATTAAATGCTTGAGCAACATTAATAATATCTTGTCCTGAAAGAGCATCAGCAACAAATAAAATTTCATCTGGTTTAGCAATTTTCTTAACTCTTAATAACTCATCCATTAAAGGTTCATCTATTGCAAGTCTACCTGCAGTATCGATGATAATTAAATCGTTTTCATTTTCTTTCGCTTTAACAAGGGCGTTTTCAACAATTCTATCTACTGAAACACTTACACCTTCTTCATAGTAATCAACTTGAATACTTTTAGCTAATGTAACTAATTGATCGACAGCAGCGGGTCTATAAATATCTGCTGCTACCACTAATGGTTTATTAATGTATTTTTTCTTTCTTAAATAATATGCTAATTTAGCTGTTGATGTTGTTTTCCCTGAACCTTGTAAACCACACATCATAATTACATATGGTTTTTTTTGAATTTTAATATCTTTTGTTTCTCCACCTAAAATATTTACAAGTTCACTGTGTAAAATTTTAATAAAGTATTGTGAAGGATTTAATTTTTTAAGGTTTGGATCATTTAAAGCCTTTTCTTTAACATTATTTACAAATTCTTTAACAACTTTTAAATTAACGTCAGCTTCAAGTAATGCTAACTTAATATCTCTAGTTACTTCTAAAATATCTGCTTCAGTTAAATTAATTTTTTTAGACACTTTATCTAGTGTCTTTTGCATTCTCTTTTCTAAAAATCCTAACATAGTACTATTTTAACATTATTATTAATATTTCTTAGTTTTTTAATAGGTTAAGTAAAAAAGAACTATGTAAGATAATTGCTTAATTCTTGATTATTATTTGAATGACTTTTGTAATTTTAGAAATAAACTTAATTTTTAAAATAATTTGAAAATCATTGAGTAGGAGCTGAAACATTGAAATGAAATTTAAAGCAAACTAATTCAAATAACTTAATATAAAGCTTATGTTTAACGAAGGAATTTTAAACATAAGCTTAATTTTCGTTGCTAAATCAGTTGATAACTTAGCATATTTATTATGCTACTATCTAAGCTCACACGAGTGAAATGTGGGTGATTATGGTAAAGTTTCCATATTTTTCATAATATTTTTTGATACTAAATTACTAGATATTTTTGCTACAAAATGGTGTGATATTTTGCTCTCATAAAATTTTAAAAAAAATATTTGCTTTTACTTTTTTGTGTTATAATTTTAAAGCAATCAAAGATATTGCCCAGGTGGCGGAATGGTAGACGCAAGGGACTTAAAATCCCTCGATCGCAAGATCGTGCTGGTTCAAGTCCAGTCCTGGGCACCATGTTGTGCGTCCTTAGCTCAGCAGGTAGAGCAAATGGCTTTTAACCATTGGGTCAGAGGTTCGAATCCTCTAGGACGTACCATTTCAAGAAATTGACCAAACAAGCTTAGGCTTGTTTTTTTATTGCTTTTTTAGTTTCATATATTTATTTAATAGATATTTTAAATTTATAATTGGTTAAAAATAAAAACAACACGTAAGTGTTGTTTTTGGTCAATTTCTTGAAATGGTGCGAACGAATGGACTTGAACCATCGACCTCACGATTATCAGTCGTGTGCTCTAACCAGCTGAGCTACGCTCGCATTTGCAAGACTATTATACCATAAAAGTATAAAAGTCAAGCTTTATTATTAAAATTAACGTTTTGAAAATTGTCTTGCACGACGAGCAGCACGTAAACCTGGTTTTTTACGTTCTTTAGCACGAGCATCTCTTGTAAGCATTCCTGCTGCTTTTAAAACACCACGGTAGTCAGCACTAGCTTCTAATAAAGCACGAGCAATACCTAATCTAATTGCTCCGGCTTGACCACTTAAACCTCCACCTGCAACTACAACTGAAATATCAAATTGTCCTGTTGTTTCTGTTAAAACAAATGGTTGATTAGCATCTTTTAAGTAAATATCTGATGTTAAGTATTCACGAGCATCTCTTTTGTTAATTAAGAATTTTCCTGAACCTTTTGTTAACTTAACACGAGCTACTGAAGATTTTCTTCTTCCTAATCCTTTGTATTCTAAGTTTTTACTCATAATTATTTAACCTCTAATCTTTCTGGTTTTTGTGCTTCATGTTTGTGTTCTGTACCAGCGTAAATGAATAAGTTACGACGTTGTTTGTTTCCAAGTTTTGTATGAGGAATCATACCATGGATAGCTTTTTCAATTAAAGCTGTAGGTCTTTTTACTCTTAATTTTGCGGCAACAATGCTTTTTAATCCACCTGGGTATCCTGAGTGTGAGTAGTAAATTTTGTTATCTTCTTTTTTACCTGTTAAAACGATTTTTTCAGCGTTGATGATGATAACATTGTCACCCATGTCAGCGTTTGGTGTAAATGTTGCTTTATTTTTTCCTCTTAAAACTGAAGCTACAAATGCAGCTAAACGTCCTAAAACTTGTCCTTCAGCGTCAATAACGTATCATTTTTTATCTGCTTTTTGAGAATTAACTATTGTTGTTTGTCTCATTTTTTCCTCCACGTTAATTTGTTAGATAATGTAAATATAATGTAAATTGCTTAGTAATTATATCATATAAAAATAAAATTATTCAAATTTATGTGAACCATAAAAAATATATTTTTATTCCTATATAGATAGCAAATTTACAACCATTTCTATATGTAAGTTAATTTTATCAAAGAATTTTAGTATTTAAAATTGAATATTTTTTAGTATTTTGTTCTTATGAAATAATAGACAAAATAAAAAAATGCCTCTTACGAAGCATTTCTCAATTGGTTAAATTTTTCATTAATTCTTTGAAGTTAAATTCCATTATCCTTAGCATCATTTAATAAATCAAGTACACCTGGTAAAATTGAACTTTAGTTGATTTCTGTTGATAAAAGTTTTTTGGAAATTTATCTTTTTTAACCACAACTTCAAAGTATCCGTTTTGGTATTTGAATCTGTATGTTAATTTATCTCACCCTTTTAGCAACATAGATTCAATGTGCAATCTGTTATTATGTTAGTCTAATCCACCAAAACAAAATACAATTATTTGGCAAATAGCGGCTAATGAACCAGCGTAAATACCAGCATTTAATGCGTGCATTGCTGGACCTAGGTCAATGTTAATTCCATATTTGAAAATGTCATATGCTTTATCAATCATTTTTAACCTAGCAGCTTCAATTGCGTATGTGGCTGGAGATAGATGTTTTGGTACTTTCTTACTTTCAAAAGATTGTACTATTGGAAATAAAGTAATGAAACTTTTTAATTTAATTGATGGAACTAATAAAGAACTTTATCCTGCTCAAACTCATTCATATAGACAAGATCTTCAAATTATTTATCCTAATGGTTTTAATGGTAACATTTTTTAACAGCATTATTCCTTGAAGAATTTAAATAAACATAACTATTATGTTAAAAAAAAGTATTGCAAAAAACTTTTTTGAAAGTTATAATTATTTATAGAAATTATTAAAAAATAGAAAGGTAAAAATGGAAAAAATAAATAAACTAAAAACATTAAGAAATTTATCGATTACTAATTTGGTACTTGTACTTGTTTCTCTTGTTCTAACTATATTTGGTATAGTGGCTGTATTTTCAGTTGCTGCTACAGCCAAAGATGAAACATCAGTTGTAGGTGGAATTATAGGAGCAGGTTTAGGTATTTTACTACCTAACATAGGTATATCAATTGCAATTTTTGTTATTGCAATTGTCGGTGCTGTTCAAGCATCTAAATTACAAAAAATTGATCAAAAACACAAGAACTTATTTGTTTTATGATTAACTTTAGCAATTTTAATCGGTGCAATAGGATTATTAGGACTTATTCCTGTAGTTGGTCAATTTTTAGGTTTTGCTAATTTTGTTTTTGGAATAGTTGTTTATTCTATTACAATAAGCAACACTACAACAGAATTAAAACAAGAAAATAAATAAGTATTTTATTTATTGCAATTATGAAAACCACATGCGATTCATTTTGCATGTGGTTTTCATAATTAAATGAGTGATTTTATTTGAAATAATTTTTTCAAGATAAAATACTACCATCATTATTTAAATTAATTCCCTTCCATGAAGAAAATGCACTTGATAAATACTAATCATTAAAGTTTTTTGTGCAAATTGTTTAAAAGGCTTGCTTTTAAATCTTTAATCACAATTATTTAGATAATTTTCTATACACAAATATTATTACTTTTAAATGATGAAAGTAAAAAACTCAATAATAATTAAAATTATGAAAAAATCAGCAAATTATATAAAAAAGAGATTCAATATGAATCTCCTTATTTTAATTAAATTTTTTCATAATTTCATAAAAATCTAATTCTGATGTACTTGTTAATACAAGATCTGCATTACTAAAGTCTTCAGAAGAATTATGTGTTATAGCAATAGCGGGCATATTAGCATCTTTAATACCTTTAACACCTGCGGGAGCGTCTTCAAAACCAACACATTCTGTTGTTTTTAACCCGACCCCTTTTGCGGCTTGAATAAAGATATCTGGAGCAGGTTTTCCTTGTTTAACATCACCTGGATATACTATAAAATCAAACATATCAATGATTCCTAATTTTTTAAGAATTGTAGGTCCATTAAAACTACTTGAAGCAATTGAAAGTTTAATTCCATTAGCCTTAGCATCATTTAATAAATCAAGTACACCTGGTAAAATTGAACTTTCGTTGATTTCTGTTGATAAAAGTTTTTTGTAAATTTCATTTTTCTCATCAGCAATTTTAATTAATTCTTCTTCGGGAAGATTTAATTCAGGTTTTTTTAATTTAATAATTTCTTTTAAAGTTTCTAATCTAGGAATACCACGAAGTTTTTCATTGTCTTCTTCAGTATAGTTGATTCCTAAATCTTTAACTCTTTGTTGTCATGATTTAAAGTGCAATACAGCAGTATCTGTAATTACTCCGTCAAGATCAAAAACAAACCCTTTAATCATTTTTTACCTCAAATTCTAATACTGAGTTATCTTTGAATTCAACTTTTCTTTCATTTACTCAAATTCATAATGAGTTTTTGATTTCTTCTGTAAGTAATTGAACTGTAAATTTATCTTTTTTAACTACAACTTCAAAGTATCCATTTTGGTATTTAAATCTGTATGTTAATTTATCTCACCCTTTTGGTAACATAGGTTCAATGTGTAATCTGTTATTATGTTAGTCTAATCCACCAAAACCAAATACAATCATTTGGTAAATAGCGGCTAATGAACCTGCATGAATTCCTGCATCTGATGTATGCATTGCTGGACCTAAGTCGATGTTAATACCATATTTGAAAATATCATATGCTTTATCAATCATTTTAAGTCTTGCAGCTTCAATTGCATAAGTAGCAGGTGAAAGTGAAGAGTCATGTGTTGTAATTGGTTCGTAGTAGTTAAAGTTAGCTTTTCTAATTTCTTTAGTATACAAGTGTGGAAGGATGTTTAATAATAAAACAACGTCAGCTTGTTTAACTAATTGTGATCCAAGTCTAATGTGACCTTCTTTTGTATTAAATAATTTTTTACCAGCATCACCTAACATTTGGAATGGTAATACGTCTACTTTTGGTAATGATAAGAATTGATCATTTTCAGCAATAATGAAGTCTTTGTTTGGTAATTGTTGCTTAAGATTTTTTGAAACTAATTTTAATTTTGAATAATTAATTTTGTATGGAATTTTTTGTTCAATATTACTTCAAATTAATGGTTTTTTATCTTTTAAGTAATCAATGTATTTGATAGCTAAATCAATATTGTGTTTTGCAAACATATTGATGTAAGCATTATTATCAATGTTACCTTTATATTCATTAGGCCCCATTACATCTTTAATTTCAAATGTTCCATCAGGTTGTAATTCCGCTCTGTTTGAGTAGAAAATAGCTGTATCGATAATCATTTCATAACCCATTTTTTCCATGAATTTGTAATCACGAGTTATTTGGAAGTATTGGTTAACAGCATAAGCAACATCAGCTGAAACGTGAATTTCTTGACGTCTTGAAGCAATTGGAACTTGTTCTCCAGTTACAACGTCTGCTTGTCCTCAGTAAGCACAAACTTCACCTTCTGTTGGTCAAGCCATTTCTCATGGATATTGTGCTCCTAATAAGTTGCTTTCTTCTTGACGCTCTTTAATTTCTTTAGCTTTAGCTCTAGCCCCTTCAATACCTTTATATCTATATGTTAATAAGTTTCTAACAACTTTAGGGTTATTGAATAAGTAAATTGGGTTAATGAAGAATTCTGTATCTCAGTATGTGTGACCTTGATATCCTTCACCTGAAAGTCCTTTAGCTCCAACATTTATGTTTGTTGAGTTTTTAGGCACAAATCCATTTAAGTGGAAAATACCAAAATCAAGTGCTAATGCATCATATTCTGATTCTTCATTTCCTTCAATGTGAACATAGAATTGGTTTCAAACCTTTAAGTTCATTTGATTAATTGAAGCTTCTTTTAAATCATCATAATTTGTTGTTAATAAGTATTGGTGCTTTTGATCTGCAATAGCTTTTATTTCTTCTGGTTTTAATAATTTTTTGTCATCAACTGAAGTGTGAACAGACATAATTTTGTCAATTTGTAATACATCTCCAGCTTGTAATTTTTCTTTAATTTTGAAACCGATGTAACGACGTTTCATTTCTACAACATAATCATCTGTCCCTGGTTTAATTGCTTGTCCATTAACTGTGACATTTGTAACCATATTGTGAACTACATAACGTCTAGAAATTGTTGTAGTTTGATCCATTTGAAGTGATGTTTGAGTAGGACGTGACTTTTTACCTTCTCCAAAGTGTTGTGTCCCACTGTTTGTCACTTGGCCATTGATTCCAGGTTTAACTAAAACAGTAACACCATCTTTATTTGTTGTTTCTAGAACTTTAATTTGAATTCTTTGAGCATAAACATTTGCATCATCATTTGAAACAAAACGTTCAAATGATAATTCGAATTTCCCTGATTCTCTTTCTACTTCAACTGTTCTTTTTAAGATACCTTCTCTAATATGTAAAGTTTTGTTGTATTTATCTTTTTTCGATACAGTAAACTCAATATTATCAAAGTAAATTGGTGTTGTCATTGAATCAGCTAAGTTAGCTAATTCTGAAACATCTTCTCTAGTATCTTTGTTGAAAATACCATTAACGAAGAAGTCTTCTTTGTTGTATGAAGTTTTTTCTTCATCTGCACTTCTGATACCCATGTATCCATTACCAAGTGCAAAGATACTTTCTGTTTTAGCAGTTACACTTTTGTCAAATTTGATTTGTGAAACCGTCTTGTTTTTTATATCATATTTTAAAAAACTCATTGTTACTCCTATTTTTTAATTAAGATTGATTCGAAAGGTCTTAATGTATTTACAGGTTCTTTTTTATCTTTATATGTAGATAAAATTTGTGAACCATTTCCTTTTTGTAAGTTTATTTCTTTGTTTGTTGCATTAATGTAGGCAACTAGGTGGTCATCTCCATATTGTCTTTCAATTATAATAACACCATTGTTATCTACATCAATTTTTGATGTCCCTTCAACTAGGACGTCTCTAAATTTATTTTTTCTAAGTTCGATTAAGTTTTTGTAGAAGTAGAAAATACTTTCTTTATCTTTTAAAGCTGCATAAACATTAATTTCTTCTTTATTTCTACCATTTTTAATTCATGGAGTTCTGTTTTTGTTAAATCCTCCATTTTTACCTTTTGTTCATTGCATTAATCCACGTCCAGCGTCTCTTGAGTTAATGTTTAAGTATTTAATGAACTCATCTTCACTATAAACTGGATTATCATCTACAAGTCCTTGGAAACCATTTTTGATATCAACATCACGGAATTCGCTACGATCATTAAATTTGATGTTTAACATACCGATTTCTTCACCATAGTATAAACAAGGAATACCTTTAAGAATCAATAACATTAAAGCATGTGTTTTAGCTGCTTCTTCTCTAAATAAACCTTCATCTCCTCATCTTGAAATACTTCTTGAAGTATCGTGGTTTGATAAGAAGTTTGTGAACATGTATGGTTTAATAGCTTCGTTTTCTTGGAATGGTTTTTGTTGGTAAGCAAATTCTTTGTAGTTTCAGTTTGCGTCATAACCATTTCTGCCTGTTTGTTTTCCTCAACCAATTCATCATCAAGCAAAGTTAAAGTAGTTTTGAGAAACTTTACTTTCACCTGAACCATATTTTAATAATTCGTCTGCTGTAATTCCACTAGCTTCACCTAATGTATAAGCATCTGGTTTATCACTAAATGCAAGTTCATTGAATTTTTTTAAGAATTCAACTGCACCTTTATTTCATGCAAAGTATGGGTTTTTATCAACTTCATCAAATGTTTTGGCAACGTGTTTAATTGCATCAAGTCTGAATCCTCTAACACCAAGGTCATATCAAAAGTTAATAACATCAACCATAGCAGCAATTGTATCTGGATGCTCTCAGTTTAAGTCGACTTGTTCTTTTGAGAATAAGTGAAAGTAGTATCTATTAACACTTGGAACGAATTCTCAAGCCGATCCACCAAAAATACTTTGTGCTTTTTTCTCTTCTTCTGTTAATTGATCTCTTCAAATGAAGTAGTTGTGTTCTTTATTGTTTCTTGATTCTGTTGCTTTTTTAAATCAATCATGTTCATTTGAAACGTGGTTTAAAACAATATCCATAATAATGTCAATTCCAAGTTTTTTAGCTTTAGCTGACATTTCTTTGAAATCTTCTAATGTTCCAAATTGTTCTCAAACTGATTTATAATCTAAAACATCATATCCAGCATCAACAAAGTTTGTTGAATAAGTTGGTGTTAATCAAATACCATTAATCCCTAATTTTTTAAGGTACCCTAATTTTTTTGTAATTCCTTTTAAATCACCATCACCATCGTTATTTGAGTCATAAAATGAACGAGGGAAAATTTGGTAAAACACTTTATCTTCTAATTTAACTGTTTTCATATTATTTTTCTCTTTCTATCATTTGTGTTGAATTTGCTTGTAATACATTTTTAATTGATTTGATTTTTGAATCAAATAATAAGTTACCTTGATAATTATCTGTTTTAAAATTTTGGTTTCCAAAGTTGTGTAATGCTAATAATTCTTTATCGTTTGCTTCATTAGCGATTGAATAAATTAAAATTCCGCTTTTAATGTCACTAAATAAGAATTTAACTCTTGAGAATACTTTTTCGTTTGTATCAAGTCTTAAGTATTCTGTTTCTTGTCTGAATTTATTTAAATCACTTAAGAAATCAAATACATAATTTTGAACTTCTTTTTTATCTAAGTGATCTCACTTAATACCATTTGTATAATCTGTTGTTTTATATGAGTTTGGTGAATAAGCATTATTGTCAGGTTTTTCATTAAAGTCATCAAATGGGCTAACTTGACATTTGTATCCTTCTTCTCCACTCATATCACATGGTTTTGACTGTAATAATTCAGTTCCAGCCAAAATGAATTGTCTACCTTGAGTTAAGATAGTCATCATTAAAGCTTGACGATACATTTCAATTCTTTGCATAAATGATTTATTATCTGCAAAAATATTTACTTTGTCTCATAAAGTCATACCATCATGACAAGCAGCATAACTTAAGTTAACTTTTACATCATTATTATATAAATCATAAGGAAGCGCTGAGTGTGGTGTGTCTTTAAAATCAAAATCTTTTAAACCAGCAACTACTGAAGTTACATACTTTTTGAAGTTTTCTTCTGAGTATGCGTGAATTAAACCTTTGTGATATCCTTCGTGCTCTGAACCCTTAATTGCATCACGTAATGTGTCGTTAAAGTAACCAAATTTAATATCATTACCTCTAGCACCTTTAATATATGATTTAGTAAACTCTAAGTCACTAAATGGTCAAGCTTCACCATGTAAAATAACATTCGGTTTAATTGCTCTTAATGTGCTAGCAACTTCATCAAGTGTTTCTTTATGGTGGAAGCAAGAAAGGTCAAATCTAAATCCATCAACATTAAATTCCTCAACAAAGTATTTTAAAGAATCAATAATGATTTTCTTAGTCATATCTCTTTCATCAGCAAGAGGTGCGTAGATAACTGGTTTAACTTTAGCATTATCTCTATAGTAGTACCCTGGTAAAACATTCTCATAAGTTGAGTTTGTCATCATGTGGTTATATACAACATCTAAGATAATTCCAATGCCGTTTTTATGTGCTTCATCAACAAACTCTTTTAAATCCTTGATTCTTGAATATGGATCACTTGGTTTTGATGAATATAATCCATTAATTGTAAAGTAATTGTGTGGATCATATCCTCAGTTATAGTTTGTTGTTCAACCTGTACCCTGACTTTTTTTGTAAATTTTCTTATTAAGGTCATTTACAGTATAAGCTGAATGAATTGGTAAAAGTTGTAAGTGTGTAATATTAAGTTTTTTAAGGTATTTAAAGATACCTGCATCAATTAAATTTTTAAATGATGCTTTCTTTTTGTGGAATGAAGTGTCTTTTAGTAAACTTGTGAAATCTCTAACATGCATTTCGTAAATGTTAGCATCAACAGAGTTATTTCATTTTGTTTTAAGATCTCTTGGTTTTTTTCCTACTTTTGTTGAGCTAAAGTCAATAAAAGCACCTTTACCTACTCTATCTTCTTCGCCTTCTCAATTAAATGGAGCCATTGATTTAGCAAAAGGGTCAAGAGCAATAGTCTTAGTTCCATCTTCTTGAGTAATAGCATATTGATAAAACATATTTCTAAATTCACTTGCTTTTAATTCAAGAGTTCAAATAAAAGTTTCATTTTTATTTTCATTAATAACTTTTTCTTTTTTCATTTCAAACATTGAAAATGGTTTTGAATCGCTATGTTTTTTGAAGATAAGAACCTCAACTTTTTTAGCTAAAGGTTGTCATAATTTTATATTGATTTTTTTACCTAAAAATGATGCTCCAAAATTGCTATTTTTATATGCGAATTTTGCATCAAAATCTTTAAAAAAATCTGATGTTTTTCTAGTTAAATTCATAGTGTAAAAATTATAAAATATTATGACTTTCAACATAGTAAATAGTACAATTAACTTGATAGATCAATAGCATTGATGCAGTTTTTTTAGTAAAAAATTAAGATAAATTTTGTATTATTTAAATATGAATAATTCTAAAAATTTACAAGTGTTCAAAATTCAAAAAAATGATTACCTTAAAAATGGTGAAATTTCAGTGTCGCAAAGAATCGAAATTTTACTTAAATTAAAAAAGATTTTAATTGATAATCAAAACGAAATAGAAAATGCACTTTTTATAGATTTAGGTAAAAGTAAAAATCAGGCTTTTTACTCAGAACTTGCCTTAGTTTTTTCTTCATTAAAACACACTATTAAAAACATTTCAAAATGAACTAAGAAATCAAAAGTAAAAACACCATGATTTTTAAAACCGTCAAAAAGTTATATTAAGTATGAAGCTCATGGAGTGGTTGGTATTTACTCGCCATGAAATTATCCGATCATGTTAACTTTTGACCCTTTAATTGCTGCAATTGCGGCTGGTAATAGAGTTATGTTAAAAGTTTCTGAATATTCAGTTAATACTTCTGATTTAATTATGAAACTTATTAATAGCAACTTTGAAGAAAGTTTAATTTATTGTTCAAATAATAATCAACTTGAATTTGAAACTTTTAACAACCTTAAATTTGATTTTATTTTTTTTACAGGTTCTACCCATGTTGGAAAAATTATTGCAAAAAGAGCATCAGAAAATCTTATCCCTTGTGTTCTAGAGTTAGGTGGAAAGTCTCCTACAATTGTTTTTGATGATGCTAATATCAAAAATGCCGCTAAGATGATTGCTTTTGGAAAGTATGTTAATTCTGGTCAAACATGTGTAACTCACGATTTTATTTTGGTACACGAAAATGTAGCAGATGATTTACAAAAAGAACTAAAAAAAGAATTTGAGGTATTACATTCCACATCTTCAAATAGTAAAATTATTTCACAAAAGCATTTTGAAAGATTACTTAATATTCTTCCCACAAACCTTCTTGATAAATTAAATTACAATAAAGAGAAATTAGAAATTAGTCCTATTGTTTTTGAAACAAATTTAAATGAACAAATTATGAAAGAAGAAATATTTGGTTCATTTTTGCCGGTAATTAAGTTTAAAAATAGTGAGGAATTGAAGACTATTTTACAAGATTATCAAAATCCTTTAGCACTATATATATTCACTAAAAGTAAGAAAAACCTTGAAATTCAAAACTCATTTAAGTCAGGAAGCGTTATTATAAATGATACAATTTCATTCTTATCAAATTATAATTTGCCATTTGGGGGAGTTCGGACTTCAGGTCTTGGCAGATACCATGGGTTTGATGGTTTTAAAGCATTTAGTAACCAAAAAAGTTACTTTAAATCACCTTCATTTATGAAACCAAATCCACTTGTATATGGTAAAGAAAGTAAAAAAAGTAAGAAAATCTTGGAATGAATATTTAAATAAAAAAGTAAAAATCCAACATCAAAGTGTTGGATTTTTAAAATTATAACAATGAGAACTCTTGGTGGTAGAACTTAAAGTGTTCAGGTTTGATGTAGTATTTTGCAGCAATACAAATACTATCTTCATCATAACCAAAAATCATTAACACCATCATATTTTCATGACCTAATCTGTTAGCTTCTTTTTCATAGTGTATATCATAAACAATGTTTTTAATTGGTTCTCTTTCAGAAAGAACATCAATTAAAGGAACTGATAAGTCAATTGGTTCATATTTATCTAAGTTTTTTGTTGAAACTCAAATATCAGCTTCTGCTATAACTTCTCCTTTTTTGTAGAAGAACTTACGGAACATTCTAGTTCCGTCGACAAAAATAATATTTCTTTCTCCAAATCACTCAGGTTCTATAAAGTCATGAATTTCTTCACCTCATTGTTTATCAACATTAAGTAGGAAACTAACGGGTTTAATTAAGTTGTGAAAGTTTTCTGCAACAAAGTGTCCTCTTTTTGAGATTGAATAAACAGCACCTAAAGCACTTAATTTTTGATATGCCGAAACAACAACACTTCTAGAACAATTGAAACGTTCCATTAAAGCGTGCTCAGATGGCATAATCTTATTAACAGGCACTTTCTTAGATTTAATTAAATCAATTAAGTAAAGAATAATACTGTTTGTTTTTGTATTATCTTCGTCATTTAATGATTTACGCTTAATTACTTTCTTAATCTTTGGTGAAGAGTCTATGTTTTTCTTATATTCTTTATTCATAGGATTTATTTTACCAAATATTTACTTTCTTGTTAATTCAAAAATTATAATTCCTCCTTGCTCGATTTCAATGAATCAGCTATTACTTTTTGCTTTATACATGTATAAAGGTTTAAAATGGAATTTTCTTGAAATTTTTGTAGCGTTTAAAAATGGGTTTTGATAGTTACAGAAACCAAATAATAATAATTTGTTTGAATCATGTGAAGCCGCTCTAACAATAAAGCTTGAGTAATCTTCAGTATCAATAACTTCATAAGGATTAATAATTGTGTTTACATTGCTTTCGCTCATAAATGGATTTTGTTCTCTTAATTCGTTCATGAATTTGATAAAGTGGAATAATGAATCTTTATCAGCTTTAGCTTGATCTGCTGATTGTAAGCTTAAAGCTGAAGTTAATAACACATGGTCTTTAGTTGATTCTTTAACCTTATCGTCAAAGATTAAACTGTTTTCTTCAACTTTATCTCATTTCATTGGTTCTCTTAAAGAAGGGTCACCATATTCTCTAGTACCATAATACATTAATTCGTTACCATAATAAACTAACGGAGTTCCTGGTAATGCTAAAAGTTGCATCATCGCAATTTTTTGAGCATCTTTCTCAGCACATGTTAACTTCCTATCATTTTGATAACCCTTTAATTTTGAAACTTGTAATCTATATGAATCAAGTCATCTTAAAACATCATGATTATCTAAAAATGGAATTCATTTAGATTTACTTGATGCATTTTGGTACATTTTAGTAACTCTATAAAGTTCATCATAAGGTATCCTAACATCAGGATTATGTCTAAAGAATTTAAATCCATCATACACTGTATCAAGAGCTAAATCATCATTATATTTTGTGTATTCTAAAGCTTTCAATGAATCTGTGTGAACTCATTCACCCATCATAAATACTTCATCACGACCAGGTTCTAATGATGTAATTTCATTACTTGCTTTTCTTAAGATTGAAAAGATTTTAGCTTCGTTATAGTTATTTTTTGTTTCTTGCTCACTTGAGAAAAATTCAGCAAATGCATCATATCTAAATCCATCTACTCCAAGTGCTGTTCAGAACTTTTGTATTCCAACAAGTTGATCAATAACATCTTTGTTGTCTAAGTTTAAATCTGGCATACCATATGTGAATCTACCTAAGTATTGTCTATTTGTAGCAGGTATACTTTGATCAAGTTTTTTGTATTTTGATCTAACTTCTTTTGTATCTCTTCTAACATCATTGTCTATGTACTCAGGTTCTAATCTATAAAATGCTTCATATTTTTTATCACCATATAAAGCTTTTTGGAATCATGGGTGTTCATATGAAGTATGATTAAATACTAAATCAATATAAACTTTAATACCGTTTTCATGCGCTTCTGATAAAAAGTCAATAAATGCTTCCATGCCTCCAAGTTGTTCTGCAACATCTGCATAATCAATTACAGAATACCCATGATATGATGAAGCAGAATGAATTGGGCTTAATCAAAGTTGATCAACTCCTAAATTAACTAAATAAGGGATTTTGTTTTTAAGTCCAATAAAATCACCAATACCATCATTATTACCATCTGCAAAGTTGTAAACTAAAACTTGATAAATTACATTTGTATTTCTTTTCTTTACAAAAGGTTTGGCTTTAGGTGCATTTTTTCAAAGTTCCAAGTAATCTAAGTTATAATCCTTTTTTGTATATTTAGGATCATCTCAAATTGCATATTCCTTCCTAATTTGGTTTCTTAAATATTTTTTAAAAATAATTTCTTTTTTAAGGTTCTCATAAATTTTTTTCATAGAGATAATTTTACTTGTTTTTTTGTTGTTTTTCATTTGATCAATCAAGTTTAAAACAAGCCTAATATTTGTGTGTAACCATGATATAAAGCTATATAAATAAAAAAGCCAACTTAATTAAAAGTTGGCTTTTATTTAAAATTAATTAATTATTGTCGTTTGAATAAATAATTTTTATATATGAAACTTCTTTTTCAATTGTTTTGTTTTTAGGTTTTCTATTTTCTAATTTTGCTTCAATTTCTTCTTTTAACATTGTTGTTTCATGCTCTTGTTTTGCAAGGATTTTATCTTTTGTAATAAATCCAAATGTTTTTTTAGCTAAAGCAATTCAGAAAATGTTTGAAAATGCAATAAACATTGAGAATCAAATTAATTTATAGCTAAGTTGTCTTGGCGCAACTTTTCTTGGACGTAATTCTTCTTCATCATGCTCATTAAGAGTTGATACAATGTTAATTTTATAAACTGCTTGAGGTTGTAGTGCGATCACAAAGAATAAGATAATAAAGATAATTGGAATGATTCAAATTAATATTCTTAAGTATGAATCACCATTTGATTTATTTCTAAATAAGTTAATTAAAACAATAGAAAGTAAAACAATCGAAACAAGTGATAATAATATAGTTACAGAATTTAAAACTGAGAAAATGTAAATTAATTGGTAAGCAGGAGAATTTTTCCTTACTTCTTCATCACTTCAAGAACTACTCAATTGCCCTGTTTTAATGTGTTCATATTCAAAATCAGTTCATGCAAAAAATCTTGCGAACATAATGATTTGAAAGAATAAAATTAATGAAAGTAGGACAATTAAAAGTGAAACAAATATTTTTCTTTTTAAATAATTAGTTTCTGTGAATTTTAGTTGTTTGTTAGCAAACATATTAGTTAATTCTATCTTCAGTTTGTTTGTCGAAAATATGAATTCTTGAAGTTACAAATTCTACATGAACATTTGAGAATAATTCAAATTCTTCATTGTTTGATGCGTTTACAATAAATTCAGTTTCGTCATTGATTTTTACAACAACTAATTGGTCTTTACCAATTAACTCAATGTTAGAAATTTTTCCTGATACTGAGTTTTCAACTTGTTTGTATTGAATTCTTAAGTCTTCACTTCTGAATCCAATAATTAATTTTTGACCTTCTGATAATTTTGCTTGAGTTTCTTTGTCAATAGAAATTTTAATTTTTCCAGTTTCATCAAACACATAACCTTTGCTGTATGTTGCTTCAAATGTGTTCATTGTTGGTGAACCGATGAATTTAGCAACGAATACGTTAGCTGGTTTGAAGTAAAGTTCTTTTCCTTTACCATTTTGTTGAATTTTACCATCATTGAATACTACAATTTGGTCACCCATTGTCATAGCTTCAAGTTGGTCATGTGTAACATAGATACTTGTTGTATTTAACATACGGTGAATGTTAACAATTTCTCTACGCATGTTTTCTCTTAATTTTGCGTCAAGGTTAGAAAGTAGTTCATCCATTAAGAAAACAAGTGGTTTTCTAGCAATAGCACGTCCAATAGCAACACGTTGTCTTTGACCTCCTGAAAGGTCTCTTGGTTTTCTATATAAGTAATTGTCGATTCTTAAGATTTTTGCGACATCTTTAACTCTTTTATCAATAATGTCTTTTCTTTCTTTAGCAATTTTTAAACCAAAGGAAATGTTGTTGTAAACATTCATGTGTGGGTATAAAGCATATGATTGGAAAACCATGGCGATATTACGTTCATTTGGTAATAAGTTGTTATATCTTTTGTTATTAAATAATAAGTCACCTTTTGTAATTGAGTTAAGTCCTGCAATCATTCTTAATAATGTTGTTTTACCACATCCTGATGGTCCTAAAAAGATACAGAATGTTCCTGGTTTAATTTCTAAGTTAATATTTTCTAATGTATAGTTTTCATTACCTTCATATTTTTTGGAAATATTAACAAGTTTAATATGAGCACCAGAATTAGAGTTGTAAACCTCACCAACTTCTGAAATCATTTGATCAATATCAATTGTTTCAAACCCTTGGTCTTTAAGTTCTAATTCAGCGTTAGCATTTTTAGTGTTTGATTTACTTTTGAATAATGCCATCTTCTATCCTTTCACGGCTCCATCACTTAGTCCACCTACAATGTATCTTTGTAAGTACATGAATAAGGTAAATGCCGGCAATGAAGCCAATATTGATCCGGCAGAATATGCACCAAAATTAATGTGTTTTGGCTCAGCGTTAATAAATGTGTCAAGACCAATTGCTAATGTTTTTTCACTATTTTCGATTAAAACGAATTTAGGCAAGATAACATCAGTAAATGGAGTTAGGAATGATCATAATGCAACCATTATTAAAGCGGGTTTAATAACTGGTAATAAAATTTTGAAAAATAATCCTCAGTTTGTACATCCGTCAATTTTTCCTGAGTCATCAAGTTCTGGTGAAACAGTGTCTAAATAACTCTTAAGCATGAATGTATTTCCTGCGATTGCTCCACCTGAGTAAATTAAGATTAACATACCAACAGCGGGTATTCCTAAAGTTCCTCCCAATTTAACTAAGATGTATAAAGAAATTAATGATGATGTAGCCGGAATCATTTGTAACATCATAATAATTGTTAATGAGTGTTTTGATCCAGTGAATTTAAATCTTGAGTAAGCATAACCATTTAAGGCAACTGCTAAAGTTGAAATAATTGATGTAGAACCAGCGATAATTAATGTATTTAAATATCATCTAGTAAATAAACTACGTTCACTTTCGAATAAGTATCTGAAGTTATCAAATCCAAATTCAAATGATGAAAGTCCAATAATACGTGGGTTACCAACGTTTAAAGATGAAAGTAATAATGAGACAATTGGGAATAAAATAATAATTGCTCAAAAGATTAAAATAATGTAATTGAAGAATAGTCAAATAATTTCAAGAGCTGTTGGTGGTTTAGTATCAGATTCATTAAATGTCAATCTCTTTGGAGTTAGTTTCTTTTTATTAACTTTTAAAGAATCAAATTTATGTCTATAAAATAAATGTCTTTTTACTTTATTAAGCATTAGTCCCTCCTTGACATTGATTTAATAAATCCTCTTGCACTAACTGCTATACTGAATGAAGCAGCTAATGTAGTTAAGGCTGCAGCAAAGGCTTGGTTACCTTCGAATTGACCTGAACTTGTTGTTAATTTATAAACTCATGAAATAATAATATCTGTTGACGCTTCACCAAATGATGTTGATTCAGCATATGCTGGACCACCACCTGTGAAGATAGAAATTGTTGTGAAGTTGTTAAATGCACCTACGAATTGACCAATAAGCATTGGTGCAATTGAAATAAGTAGTGATGGTAAAGTAAGATATCAGAATAATTGTCTTCCTTTAGCCCCATCAACTGATCCGGCTTCATATATGTCTTTTGGAATCGATTGTAAGTTTCCTGTAACAAGCATGAAGATTCAAGCATATCCAATTCATGTTTGAACCATGATTACTAAAGTTCTAGCGGTCATAATTGTATTTAATCAGTTTTTAGATTCTTCAATTATCCCCATTGCTAAGAATATCTTGTTAATAATACCATCATCTCCACCCATGAATAAACTACGTATAAATGTTAATGTAACGAACGCAGGAATAGCTCACGGTAAGATATAAATTAATCTAAATACTTTTTTGAATTTAATTCTTTGGTTATTTGTTAAAACAGCAATGATTATACCAAGTGAAATTGGAATAATTGTTGAAGCTATTGTTCAAATTACTGTTCATAAAATAACTCTACGTAATGAAAGGAATAGATTTTGTTCTCTAAAGATTCATCATTTTCCTCATTGTTTAAGTCCTACTCAGTCAACTGGTTGTGCAGGAGCCTCATGTAAGAACCCGTAGTTAGTGAATGAAACTAAAATAGATGTAATAACAGGAGTAGCAACAATGAAAATCATTAATACTCATCCTAATAATGAAATCATTCATGGGAATCCACTTGTGTTCATTCATCTTTTTGTGTGTGTTCATTTACTTGGACGTGATCCGTATTCTAAATGTTTAGCAATTCTATAAGCACCTAGTGATGAAACTGAGTGATAGATTAAGACAAACACCATTAAGATAACAGAGATAACACCCCCGAATAAATAAATCCTTGCATCTGGGAAGATCCCTAATTTAAAGTTATATAAATGGGCTCCTAAATCGCTAAATCCAGGAATACCACCCATTTCTGTTCAGTAGTATCCAAATGCAAATGGGATGATTAATGTTCATGAGATCAATGAAACAATGCTCATGATAATACCTTTTGCATATTGCTTAAAGAAGATTAATTCTGAAAGACCAGGGAGAATAAAGTTTAAGAAAACTGATAATCAACGTAAGTTTCTCATTGTTTCAACTGGTATTGATTTTTGAGCTTCGTTGATTTTACTTTCGTATAGTTTTTTGTTAATTTGTTTTTCAGCTAATTGTCTTCAGAATAATGATTTTAAGATATCTTTATTTGATTGAACTTTTGATTTTAATTTCTCTTCGTTAATAGCTTCTTTTTTGTGGATTTTAAGCTCTATTAATTTGTTTTTGTAAGCTTGTTTTGAGATTGCTTTTGTTTTTAACTTTTGTTTTGTAGCATTAAGTTCTGTAAAGTATTCTTTTTGAATTCTTTGTTTACTTTTATTGAATGAAAGTTTTTCAGCATTAAGCACACCTGTTTTTTCTAATTCATTTAATTGAAGTTTAGCTTCAATTTTTTCATGTAAGAATTTAAGTCTTGTAAGTCTACTATTGATGAATAGTTCTTTTAAAGCTTTAGATTCTTCTTCATGGTAATGTCCATCATATGTGTAAGTTTTCTTAGACTCAGCGAGTAAGTGTTTGTATTGAGATTTAACTAATAACTTACCTTCTTTAAGGTTACTTTGAACATTAATAAATGATAAGAAATTTTTTTTGATGAATTTGTTATATACTTCATCTTTTAAGTTATCAAAAAATGTTTTTAATGCTGTGTGTTTTTCTTGTAATTGTTTTAAGTTTAGCTTGTTATATGAAAAATCAATTTTTTCTAACTTGTAGTGTTTTTTAACTAAGAAGCTGTATAAGTCTTTATAAAGTTGGATTGATGATCTATGTTTTTGAATTTCGAGTTCTTTTTTGTATAGAACTTTAATTGCAAGAATTTCATCTTTTGACTTTTGTTTAACTTTTTCTGTCGCTTCTGCGTTTTTTGCTTCTGCAGCACGAATTTTATCTTTTTGTGAGTTGATTTTTTCAAGAGCTGCTTCTTTTTGTTCTTTTGCAAGTTTTCTTTGGTTAGCTAAATTTGTATTGTATTCATACTCTATTTCAAGTATTTTTTTGTTTGTTTCTAACTTAATGTTAGATTGTTCTTTTTTAAATAATTCTTTTTGTAGCAAGTATGTTTCATTATATTGTCTTTCAAGCTCAGCTTTTTTTGCTTGTAAAGATCTTCTTTGTTCTTCTAATTCAAAGTAAATGTTTTTGAAAAAAGTTGAAACATTAGTCTGTAATTTGCGAACTCAATTAAGTTCAATAGGTAGAAGTAAATTTTCAATTTTCGCAATATCAAAATCTAAATCAGATTGGTTTTGGATGTAAACTAATAAAATATTGTAAATTGTATATTTCTTGAAGATTTCAGTTTCATCTTGGTAAACTTTTGATTTTAAATTATTAATGCTTTGGATTTTGTAATCTGCATCATCTGCTGATTTTGTTAATGAATAAACAAAATCTTGTGCATAATTTTGAATTTCATTTTTGCTTTTGTTCAATTTTTTAATTTCAAACTTTAACAAACTTTCCATTGTATCAAAGTGAGAAAGTTTTTTAATCGAATCTCTAAGTACTCCTACTTTATTTTTATACGCAACTTTATGACTCGATAACTCTCTTTTAAGATTATCTGTTAATTTAGTTCTTGCTCTTAAATAAAGATCTTTGTCAACTTTTTCCTGTGACTTTATCTTATCATTTGCACGCATAAACATTTTTCTTACTTGTTTTTTGTAAGCTTTTAAGTTATTTACAGAGCTAGGTAATATACTATCAAAAGATTCGCCATATCAATTATAAAGTTTTAATTCTTTCATAATTATTTGCTCCTTCCTTTATGTATTTTATATAACTCATAGTAGTGAAATTTTCTTTGTATATAGAATTGCACAGTTATTCATATTAAATGAATTACTATCGAAATTGTGATTGCACTTATTATTCCGCCAAAAACAATTTGTATTTGTGGTAAGTATTGTGTTCCTCGAAAAAACGGAACAGCTGAAAATGCAATAAAAAGGATAATTCAGGATATAAGGAATATATATCCATATTTTAATTTATGTCTTAATAACGATATGTAAATCACAAAAAAGATCATTATTAAGGTATTACCAATATACGAGAATAAAGTTCCCATAGCAACTTGTTGCCCTAATTTACTTATCTCTTCATCATTACTAAAATTCTTAGTTAACTCATTGTAATCAGACGTTTTAATCCCCATTCCAAATGGTATTAATAGTCAAACAAGTAACGCCATTGTTAATAGCGCTACTTGTGTAATGAATATATAAAAATTTATTTTTGTTATATTTGCTTTATACTTCTGCATAAAACTATTCAAATTCTACATATGTAGTTGCATTAGTTGCGTTTAACTTACCTGATTGTTCACTTAATTTTTTATTTAAAATATCCATAATTTTATCTGTGAATTTTTCAAGTGTGTCAACTTGTTGATTTGCCATTTCATTGTATAACTCAGCATTTCCGAATGTATTATCATTCATATTTGTTCAAATTCCACCAAATTGTGGGTTTGAGTTATCTGGACGGTATTTTTGAGCTTTAAGAACTCCAAGTCCATTATTTTTAATTTCATCTCTTGATGAGAATACATTTAATAATTTGTTGAATGTTAATTTTTTCTCGTATGATGAAATTTTTGCTTCAACATCACTAATTTTAACTTCACTTGCTGAACCATCTTTTTTGTTGAATGTTCCATTTGCAAATACCTCAGCAACTACAGATCTAACTCTAGCTGGGTTAGCATATGTATTTAAGTATAATGTCACTGCTTGTGCAATATTTTCATCTGATGGTTTTGATGTGCTTGATGCATACTTAGAAACAAAGTCTTTTGCTTTTGCGATAACTGCATTTTTGAATTCATCAAATTTTGCTGTGTTACCGTTTTGTGCATCCATTTCAAATAATGTTGTAAGTTGTGTGATTAACTCTTCTTTTGAATTACCGTCATCACCGTCTGCACCAAAAAGGAATTTTTCTAATTTTCTAATGTGTAATGAAACATCCCCGTGTTTTGCTTCTTTTAATTCGTCAGCTTCAAGTGCCTCAGGTTTAAGAATTTGGTTACCAACTAATCATACTTGTGAATCTGCATCATTACTATTTGCTTTACCATTTAATTGATCAATGTTTGAAAGTCCTAAAAGAACTGAAAATGTATTTCTTAATGGTAAAATGTTTCCTAATTTTCCTTTTAATTTATTGAATTCACCTTCACTTAAAATTTCTGGTCTTTGAAGATCATTTCCTAATGATTCTGCTGTTATTTGGTTCTCTTCAGCCATTGGGCTAGTTTTATTAGTTTCAGTTGATCAACTGTTTCCTCATGGTTGTCTTTTTGCTAAATCTGCAAGTTTAGAAATATTTGAAACTGATGTTGATTTTAATTCATCGTATGATGCATATCCTAATGATTTTGCAAATTCTTCAACTTCTGTTGTTTCTTTACTGTTTGCTTGTTTAACAATATTAACTAAATCAGCTTGTGTTTTTGCTGTGAATGGAATTTTTGAATCTTTTTTGAAGTACTCGTTGTATGATGCAACTTCGAAAATTGCGTTTAGTACATCTCTTAAAGCTTGTTTTCTTTCATTTGATGAAGCATTGTTTCTTGCGTTAATTCCGTAAGCTCATGCCCCTGGACCTTGTAAGTATTCATTGTCTTCATCTGTTTTAACAACGTTAAAGAATGATTGTGCTGTAGCTGATTTTTCAGCATTTTGTGTATCTCATGATCCAATAACTGTGAAGTCAACTTTTCCAGCTTTCATTAATGAGAAAATTCTAGCTTGTGCGTTACCAACGTTGTTGTTTAATGTTTCTTTTAAGTCCCCTTGTGAAATACCTTTTTGTCCTCAAACTGTATTAGCAAAATCTGATTCACTTTTTAGGTAAGCAGCTTCGTAAATTGGGAAGAAGATGCTTGACATAACTTTGAGAGCTTTTTTGAAGTGCTCGTTGTATTCATTTCCTTCAATAAATCCTGATGTAACTTTACTTGTTTTTCCATCTGTGTATAAGATTTTTTGCATTAAGTTTGTTTTTTGTAATGTAGCATCGGCTTTATTTTCTTCTTTAATTTTTTCAAATGCCCCTGCTAAAAGTCCATTTCCAAATCAGAAATCTTGGAATCTGAATAAAGCTCTACCTGTTTTAACTAATTCAATTAATGTATCTGTGTCCGCGTCTGAAAGAACTGCTCTTGCATCGCTTTCTGGTAATCTAGAAGCCATAATAATACCTTCTGTATTATGTCTAATAGCCATTAATTCTTTTTTAGTTTCAGTAACTCCGTCACCTTTATCTCTTGTACGACCTGTAATTGTACCAAATTGTCTCATAGCTGATTTTTCTTCTTCTGTTGCACCAACTTTTGTAGCAATTTCTTCAAAGATGTTTGGTAATAAGTCTTCAATGTATGATAATCTGTTAGCTTGTGTGAAATCTGTTACACGGTCAGCTGGCATGTAGAAAATGTCTGCTACTGCACTACTGTTAATACCTTGTGTAGTAATATCTAAAGCACCAAAAACGTCTTTTTCAAATGTTCTAATTCTGTATTTTTTAGCAGAATCTGTTTTGTTGTAAAGTTCCATAACCTTTGCATAAAATTCTTTTTGAACCCCATCAACTGCAATAACAATTTCTGTACTGTCATATGATGATGATTTTTGTGTACCACATGAAACTACTGCAGCCATAGATGCTGCACCTAAAATTCCTGCTGCTGGTAAAATAAATTTACTTTTTTTCATATTTTTATCCTTTTTATCTATTCGAACGCTAGTTCGTTTTTTTGATATCCTATAATAAGAAAAATGATTGCTAATGGAGACATCCCTAAAATAGAGAAAATAACTCCAGCTACACCAAACCTTTTATTAAATTCGGTTTTATTTAATATGTATAAAACATGAATTGATAAAACCAAATTAACTAAGTAGCAAATTACTGCCACTGATATTAAAACTCTTCACTCATATTTGTTTAATTCAGTGGAAATGTTTCCCCAAAAATTTTCCTCAGTACTTTGTCTAATTATGCTTTTTATCAGGAAAATAACTAAAATACTTAAAACCATTAATATAATATTCGAAAATATCATAAATAAATATTCTAATATTTTAGGTTTATACCTTCTTTCCAATGGGTATTTCCCTAAAAAAACATACCTTAATTTAGTTTTAAAAGGAATTTTTCTAAAATTAGTTTTGTGTTTCATATTTCTTAATTATATTTTACCAAAATTAAATAAAAGACCTCTTTAAGAGGCCTTTTGTGCACCATTGAACTTATCTTTATGATTTGACTAGTCAAGCAACCTAAACTTATCCCTTTGTAATTAAGTATGCTCCGATTTTTCCTGTTCCGTTTCCTATAATCTTGTTGTTTTCAACTTTTAAATTCTTTTCAAATAATTTTTTAGAAACTTTGAAACCTTCTTTTAATTTTAAAGTTTGATTTTTATTATCTCTCTGTGAATAAAGAATTAATAAATAAGTTCCGTCATCATTTTTTCTAACTGTCATTTCAGCATCAAAGAAGTTATTTCTAATACCTTCATATTCAACAATTTCTTCTGTATTTACAACGAATCTTAAATCCATTTCTCTCATACTTTCAAACTCTTTTCTTAAAGAAATAATTTTTGAAAGCATGTTATAAGATGAATTAGGGTTTGCAACAATACTTTCAACTGTTCCTTCACCAGTTGAAGCTTTTGTTGTAATTATATCATCTGGTCCTTTTTCTTCTCTAAAGTAAACGTTTTTACTTGAATCTCTTCATCAGAATGCTTCTCTAACATTAACATCTTTTGTTTTAGGAGCACCTTGCATTAAGATCTCATTACCATTATATAAAGTTGGGAGTCCACCTCTAGATAATAATGACACCAATGCATATTCATAAGCTGCTCTTTCTGAGTCAGACAATTTGTGTGGATTTTCATTAATATCATTATCATTTTTACTTGCTCTATAAACATTAATTCATCTGTCAATATCATGGTTGTCTAAAAATGGAATTCATTCTCTTTTTCTACCATTTTTATCTGTAAGATTTTTAATTAATTCTAATTCTTCATGGTTTGAAATATATACAAAAGTATTTTCTTTTCATTTTGAACCATCAATTAAACTACTTAATGCAACATCACGTCCATCTTTTGAGAATCAATTATTTCTTGCATAACCATCTGATGAACTACCTCATCATTCACCAAACATAAATGCATCTTGTGATGATCTTGAAATGCCTTGCGCTTCAGCATTTTTGAATTCTTCATTCATCCCTTTTCTGAATCTTGCGAATAAATCGCGTTCGTTACCTTTATTGCGATTACCTTTGATAGGATTGCCTGAATCAAAAATGTGATAGAAGGCATCATATCTAAATCCATCAACACCTTTTTTGGCTCAGAATCTATGCATGTTTTCAATTTCTTGAATGACTTCTGGGTTAGTTAAATTAAGGTCAGGCATTCCTGATCAAAATTCTGCAGCTCATCTTTTGTTTGTGTCAGTGGGGTTATTAAGTGAATTTTCAGTATCATTAGTGATTCTAAAAATTCTTCTAATATCATCTCTTCCTTCCTTATTGAAGTTTTGTCCTCTATTTTCATACATGTAGTAATAATTCATGTATTTAGGATCCCCTTGCAGTGCTTTTTGGAATCATGGGTGTTCGTATGAAGTGTGGTTAATAACAATATCCATTACAACTCTAATTCCTTTTTTGTGAGCCTCAATTAAAAACGCATCAAAAGCTTCCATTCCACCAAGCTCAGGAGCAACATCTGTATAGTCAATTACATCATAACCATGGTATGATGAAGCCGGGTGAAAAGGTGATAAATATAATGTATCAATACCTAAATTAACAAAATAATCTAAATTATTCTTTAATCCGATAAAGTCACCGATTCCATCATTATTACCATCAGCAAATGAGTAAACTGTAAGCTGATACATTACATTTGACCGTTTTGCTTCTTTATTGAATGGCGCAATGCTTTTTACATTTTCTAAATCATCTTGGTATGTTAAATTTGTTAAGTTTTTCTCTCTAATTATTTTTACAAACTTTTTGTCGCTTCAATTTTTAAGTTCTTTCTTTTGTAATTTACTTAATTCTTCTTCCTTATTAAATGGTTTTTCGCTAGAACATGAAACTGCTGATACAATTGGTAAAGCAGCAATAGGACTAGCTAATAATAACTTTATAAACTTTTTCACGTTTCTATTATAAGATAAATGAAATAAATTTAAGCAGAATTGTATGATTCTTGATAAGTCAAAAAACTTGACTATGCATCATATTTCATTATTTACACATTATTTAAAAATAAAAAAGTAAAATTTTATGGTTATGAGAGAAGATATTATGATTAGTAAATATGCAGCAGTAGATGTTGGTGGTACAAATGTTAGATTTGCCTTATTTGATCAAAATGGGAAAATAATAGCAAAAGAAAAAACATCAACTAACTTCGAATCAGCAGAAACTACTTGTAGTTGAATAAAAGAAAAAATTATTGAAAACAATATTGAATACTTAGCTTTATGTATTCCAGGGCCAAGCGACTATAAGAACGGAATTGTGCTTAAGAGCCCTAATTTAGGTGGTTCATGAGAGAATTTCGATGTTAAAACCTTTTTACTTAAAGGTACCAAATTAAAAGATATTGTTTTTGAAAATGATGCTAATGCCATGGCTTTAGCTAACCATCTTTATTTTAATCGACCATCTCATGAAGTTAGTCAATTCTACACAATAAGCACAGGATTTGGTTCTGGTTTAATCATCAACAATCAAATTTTTCACGGAAATAACTATTATGCTCAAGAAATTGCACAGATTCCTGTTTCTAAATATGATTTCGAAGGTGCGTCAAGACTTAAAAATAAAAATGCATTAGAGTTGCATTGTTCAGGTAGTGGAATTCAAACAAAAGCAAAACACTACAATTTAGCAAATTCAGCACAAGAGGTTTTTGAACTTGCTTCAAAAGGAAATAAAAAAGCCTTAGAAATTGTTCAAGAAGCTAAAGATACTTTAACAAATATGTTTGCAATTAACGCCGGTATTATTGCACCTCACAATTTTTTTGTGGGTGGTAGCGTTGCCCTTGCTCAAAAACAATTAGTTAAAGATGCATTTGAAGAAGCTAAAAAAATAAGTGATCCAAATCACTTTAATGGTATTAATTTATATTTTGACGAACTTGGTGATGACTCTGCTCTTATAGGTCTTTATTACCTAGTCAAATTAAGAAATGAGTAAAAATGCAAAAAGCAATGACAAAATATGAAAAGAGAAAGCATAAGCTTTTAATGTTTGTGATGAGTAATCCTGAAATGAGTAACGAAGCTATTGCTAAGAAATTTAAAATTTCAACAAGAACAGTTACAAGATATAGAAGATTACTAAAAGATAATGAATATATAATTTCATATGAAGATTTAGTTCACAAAAATAAACATAATCAATAGAGATATCCAATATGGATATTTTTTCATACCCTAAAGACTGTAGAAATCAATTTAGTATATAATATAAAAAATAAGGTTAGAGGTAAAAATGAAAAAATTCTTAAAATTAATTATAGTTTCTGGTTTGACATTAGTTTCTCCAATGATAGCTATTTCATGCTTAAACACTAAACATGAAGAAGTAAAACAAGAAAAACCTGAAGATGACCATGAAGACATCATTACACCTATTGAATTTGATCAAAATGAAAGCAAGATTATTAATTTAGTTGCTGAGTTAAATAAAGAAAAAGATCAAAATGCTTCCGATAATCAATCGTTAAGAGAAGCCCTTCAAATGATCAATGACTTAAGAGAAAATAACAAAGACATTAATGAGTACAATCTTTCAATTGAAAACAAAATTAAAGATTTAGAAGATAAAATTCAGTTCTACAAAAACTTTAACTCATTAAATCTAAAAGAAAGAAAATGATTTGATTTATTATTTGATACATATAGAAAAGAAAACAAAGATGTATCTGAAGAAACTATTTACAAAATACAAAAAGATGTTATTGCAAAAATTATGAATGAAAGATCTAAATATCATTCAACAACTGATGAAGATTATGAAAGATCAATTGATATTGCAATTAGAACAATTAATGAACAATTAGAAAATAAAAACACAGATACAGATGTAGAAACTGCTAAAAATGAATTCTTACAAATCCTTGCAGAATCATTGAGAAATAAATATCCGGACATGACTGAAGAAGATGTTGAAGAAGCTAAAAGAAAAATCATGAACATGATTATGATGTCGTTTAATTTTGATGAATCTAAGTTAACTGATCAACAAAAAGTGTTAATTTATAGAGCTATGAAGAATGCAATTTCTTTCTTTGTTCACTAAATAATTTAATTTTAAAAGTCACCTTAGGCGACTTTTAAAATATTCTTTTTTAATTTTTAATTTCAATTTTATGTTTTGAGTAAAAGATTATAAAGCATGTAATAAATAAAATTACTGAAAAAGTTATAAACATAGCTTCATAGCTTACATATAGGTATAAAACTGTTAATAAAATAATTAATGTACTATAAAAAATAATTCTAATAAATAAAATAAATGCATTTTGTTTGGTGAATTCCTTTTTATCAAATATCATAAAAATATAGTTATTTCCAATTGATAAAATTAGTGAATGGAAGTATTGAATCAACGCATTAAGCACTAAATACGAAATTAAAATTAATTTAGCATTATTAGAGCTTAAGAAAACCATTCAAATGAAATTGAGAGAACCAATAATTAAAATTACAATATTGAACATTGTTGATTTTCGTTTGTTGTTAAGCCTATTAGTTAAAAATGAACAAAGACCACCAACTAAACCTAACCCAAATATTACAATAGTAAATATAAAAGTTCATTCCTTATAATCGTAATTAATAAATTTGAAAAACTGGTTAACACCTGATTGCCTTGGATAAATTAAAAGTGAAATTAATAGCCCAAAAGAAATAGCGAAAGTTCATTTTAAAGTTTTATGATCATGCACATGAATATCATTATCTTTTTGACGCACAAATTCGATGTGGTTTACTTTAGTTTTTAAAAGCATGTATAAACTTGTAGAAACTAAATAAGTGATAATATTAAGTACCAAAATTGATCAAAATGGCAGGTTTTTGAATAATACAAATCCTAAAATAGGCGACATAAATGAAGCAAATAAAATACCTATATTATTAAGTAAATTATATTTTTTCATATCGTTTGAATTATTAGAAAGATAGAAGATTATATTCTTAACAGCTAAAAACCGAACAGCATTAAATAAACTATATAACGAACCTGAAATAATTAATACCCAGGAGAAAAAGTTTGCATATTTGGTAGCATCTATTGACAAAAAGATTGTTAAAACTATTAATACAACAGTTAAACTAGATATATCTGCAAAAAATATTATTTGTTTGTTTGTGAATCTGTTGAGGATTTTGCTTCCTGATAGAAAAATAAAAATAGAAGGTAATTGTAGAATTAAGAAAAAGATTGATTGAAGTCAAAAACTGTCGGTTAACTTAAAAATATAAACTGCTGAAGCGATTTTTAAAGCCTCAGTACCCATAATTGAGATGATTAAGGCTAAAGTATATTTAAATTTATTTCCAGTGTTTTGCGAATAACTTAAGGTATCTACCATTTTTACCTCCTATTTTCTTGACATTTTTGAATCATTTAATTTTACATTATTTGTATAAGAAAACTAACTATAAGGATGATTAATTTACCTATTAATTAGAAAAGTCATATGCATGTTTAACTTGTATATGGCTTTCCGAATTAATAATTTCATATTTTTAAAATAATTATTAAATCACTATTTACAAAGTTATATAATTATTATGTCTATCTTAGTCAATTTGATTAAAATCTATTTAGACGTTTTTATGAAATTGAAATACTTATTTATGATGGACTTATTTCCTTAAATATCAGTAATAAGCGCTATTAGTGCTAATAAAAATGAAAATAATCAAGAATACACTGGTAAAGAAATAACTAAAATGATAGAAAATAATTAAATTATTTAATTTATATTCTTAATTTATTTTCTTGATAAAAATATAATTATTTTAAAAAATCAAGACAGGAGTAAAGATGAAAAAAGATTACAATAAAATTTTTTACATTACTTATTTAATGTCATTTATTCTTTTAATATTTTTCATAATAACATTTTTCCCAATGTATGAAGCTGGATTATTTGAGAGCGTTGTTCAAGATAAGCCGTATGGGTATTATAGACCAATGTTAGCGGATTTTTCTTTGCATCATGCAGCAAATGTTTTAATTAATGTTTTTATAATACTTTTTAGTTTTTTCTATTTACTTATAGCTAAAAAAAATAGTTTTTTAACTTCGCTATTTCCGATTTTCAGATTAAAAAAAATAAAAGCAGATACCAAAGAATTTTCAAGGAATAAAAAGATTTTTTTATTTATTATTTTATTAATACTATTCGCTTTTGGTGTTGCTAACTTTGTTATTTCTATGGCTAATTATTTTAATAAGGATTATTTATATATATTGCTAATAATGCCAATTTCTATTCTAACACTTGTTAATATGTCGATATTTTTTGGTAACTTAATTTTTGACAAAAAATGCAAAGATACAAAATATGAATAATAAGATAAATTGTGTAAATTATTCTAATTTTTTCTTATAAAAAATAAATTAGATCAAAGACTTTACAAATCAAAAAATAATCCATTAGTAGACTGGGAAAAATCATTCGGACACTTCCGAGTGATTTTTCCCAGTCTAAAATGCTTCTTTTTTTTTTTTTTTTTTATTAAAATAATTTTGGGGTATATCATAAAAATTTTTTAAAGATATAATTAAAGAATTTGTTTTAATTTGGAGTTTTTAAAGTTTATATTTTTAAGAAATAAAAATATCCTTAATAATAAATCAAAAAATGAGAGGTTAAATATGAAAAAATTTATAAAAACATTATTAATAGCACCAGTTTTTGGAGCTATACCTGCTTTTGTTGTTTCCTGCTCTAAAGAAACTGTAGAACAAAAAGAAGAGAAATTTATCAATTTAAATATTGATTCAGCGAAGAAAATTGCATCTCAATTAGGGCAAGAAGGAGAACAAAAAGATTTAATTATTGAAACTGCTAGAAAAGAAGCTAAAAAGGTTTTAGAAACAGCTAAAAAAGAGTCACAATCAACTAAAGAATATATAGAATTTTTAGATTCTGCAATTAAAGAATTAGAAAACAGATTGAGTAAATAATACAAATTATTTTCGAAATAAAAAATTTCAAGAATTCAATAATTGACTTAACCAAATATAAAATATTAATCATAAAAGTCATATGCAAGTTAAAGTGCATATGACTTTTATGATTAATAATTAGGAAACGACCAAAAAAGTAAATAAATAACATTGAATAATGCTATAGAAATAGTTAAAAAACCAAATTATATTAACAATAGATCTTAAATAAGTCATTACAACTCGATATTATAATGGATAAAATTGATGGTAAAAAGTATTTAGTAACTTGTTGGAAAGACAAACCAGAAAGTCATATGCCACAATAACTAAAAGAGGTTATAAATATATTTATCAAGCTTTAAATAATATTATTAAGAAGTCTGGTTTAAACATTAAATCTTTAACTTTCAATAATGTAAGAAAAATGTTTTATTGCACAAAATAATCCCTAAAAAAAGGCTGAACAAATATCTCCCATATAGTTCATAACAAAAAAAGATCAATCAAAAAAATGTATAGATTAATAAAGTATTTCATTCCTAAGGGTAAAAGTCTTGACATTATACTCAAGAAGAAATTTATTTTATGATGAGATGAATAAATAACTAAAGAAAAATTTTTGATCAAACTTAGGTGATTTTAAACCTCTCTTGAATGTAGCCTTACTTTTTGAAAAAATAAGCAAAAGCAACGAGAAAACATTTTAAAGTTTTCTATTTTCCTATACCGTATTGTATATTTAAAATTTTATAAAATTATTTTACAGTTTTTTATTACATACTTGTAAATGACTTTTAGGATATTCAAATTAATTTATCCGTTTTTTAATCGCTTTTTAATATATTAAAATATATTAAAATATATGTATGGGATTTTTTAAGAATTTAGTTAATAAGGTTTTCAAAAAAGAAAATAAAGATATTGAAACTTTAAAAGAAGAATTAAAAGAACAAAGAGAAAAAGAGATTGTTAATAGTGAAAAGTTTAGAAAATATGAAAACGGTCTAGAAAACAGCTCTTCTTTTGGTAAAAAGCTTTTAGAGATTCAAAATAGATATAATGAAATTGATGAAGACTTTTTTGAAGAATTAGAAGAATTATTAATCATGTCAGATATTAACTTAAAGTTAGTAGATGTTATTATTGAAAAAATTAAGCAAGAGGTTAGAACAAATAATATTGATGATCCAAAACTTATTGGTGAATTAATTGCTGATCAATTATTTGTTATTTACACCGGAAACACAATCACAAATACTAATTTAAATGTTAAAAATGATAGATTAAATGTTTTAATTTTTGTCGGTGTTAATGGCTCAGGTAAAACTACTTCTATTGCGAAACTTGCATATAAATATATTCAAGAAGGTAAGAAAGTTTTAATTGCAGCTGGTGATACTTTTAGAGCAGGTGCTGTTAATCAACTCGGTGTTTGAGCAGATAGAATTGGCGCAGATATTATTAAACCACAAAAAGAAGGTGCAGATCCTGCTTCAGTTGTTTTTGAATCATTAGAAAAAGCAACAAATGAAAATTATGATATCTTAATTATTGATACAGCAGGTAGATTGCAAAATAAAGTTAACTTAATGAATGAACTTTCAAAAATGGTAGGAATTATTCAAAGATTCATTCCGGATGCACCTCATGAATCATTATTAGTATTAGACGCTACTACAGGTCAAAACGGTTTATCACAGGCTAAAAACTTTAAGGAAATTGCAAACTTAACCGGTGTTATCTTAACTAAACTTGATGGTACTTCAAAAGGTGGAATAGTTCTTTCTATTAAAGATGAATATGGTTTAGATGTTAAATATGTTGGTTTAGGTGAAAAGCTTGAAGACTTACAAGAGTTTGACTTAGAATTATTTATTTACCAAATGACAAAGGATTTAATTAATGAGTAGAAAAGATCTTGCTAACATTGAAAAATACACAATGTTATATGAAAAATATCAAAATCTACTTACACAAAACCAAAGACAAATTTTTGAGTTATATTTTTATCAAGATCTTTCATATGCTGAAATTGCAGAAATAACTGCAACAACTAGAACAGCTGCTTTTGATGCTGTTAAAAAAGCGACAGCAAAACTTGAAAAACTTGAAAAACAAGTATATGAAAACCAACTATAACAGTTGGTTTTTTAAGTATCATCAGAAAAATTTAAAGTATTTACACGAAATCTAATAATACTTCTTTTCGCCTTATCCATATTTTTTAAGTATTAAATCAATAACTCTAAAATATTCATCTTCGTATTTTGTTCTTGGTAAGTTTATATTAAAAATAACATTAGTTCCTTTTTATTTTAAATACTATGCATGAATCAATTATGTCTTTGTTATACTTATATACATTTTCTTTCTTTTGTTTTTTTGTTTTAAAATACTCATTTGTAATAAATATCACTATTCAAACAAAATAAAATAAAAGAAACACGCTAAGAATTACTATATACATATCTTAATTATGTATTATTTGCGAAATATCATTTAAATCAAAAACCAACTCACCAGAGTTGGTCTTATTATTAAGATGGGATATCACACCCATTGAATGCTTCAAATGTGAAGTAAATTTTTTCGAATTTTTTACGGTCTTCTTCATTTTTGAAAATGTTAAATTCGTCTACTAAAATGATAACATCATTTGCAGCTCCATCCAACTTAGCTAATCTAAAAATGTTTTTAGCTTCTTCTAAAATTGATTTAACATTTTTGTTTTCTTCAAATGAAGAATTATCTTCTGCAAAAAAGTTTTGAATTTTTGCAAATGATTCTTTTCTTCTTGCATTTTGACCTTTATATTCTTTTTGTGATAAGAATTTGAATAAGTCGAAAATGTATTTGTTAGCTACTGCTAAAAATTTATCATTTCTTGTGAAGTTATTTCATGTTAAATCATGAAATAATCTATCTGATTCACTTAATGCAATCCCCATAACTTTTCTGAATGCATCATAAATTGATACAACATCAATTGATCTAATTGTAATTACATCTACGTCATCAATAATATCTTTGTATTTGTACATATTATTTTCCTTCACTTTCTAACTCAAAAATTAAATCTTTAATTTCTTGAGCTCTCGTGTAATCTCTTTCTTTAGCTGCCTTGAGCATTTGTTTTGTTAAATCTTCGATAATTTTTTCTTTATTGACAGATTTTGTTTTTTGTTTTTTACTTATAATTAAGTCAACAGCATTAAGTATATCTCTTCCCTCAATAATATCAGGGATCTTTTTAATAATAGTTTTTGGTTCTATATTGTGTGCTTTGTTATACTCTGATTGAATCTTACGTTTATATTCATTATCATCAATACATTTTTGCATCGCTGCAGAAATGGTGTCTGCATATAAAATAGCTTCACCTTGTGCGTTTCTAGATGCACGACCTACAATTTGAATTAAGTTAGTTTCACTACGCATAAAACCACCTTTGTCAGCATCTAATATAATTACTTTAGACACCTCTGGAATATCAATTCCTTCACGTAGTAAGTTAATTCCAATAACAATTTCATAAAAACCTAATCTAAGTTTTCTTATGATTTCATTACGTTGGAAAATGGTGTGCTCTGAGTGAATATATGCTGCTTTAACATTTCTTTTTTGCATGTATTCAGATAATTTTTCGGATGATTCTTTAGTTGTTGTTAAAATAATAGTTCTAGCATTATTTTCTCTTTGCTTAATTATTGTTTCATATATATCATCAATTTGATTTTTAGTTGGTTTAATTGTGATTTTAGGATCCATTAGACCTGTTGGACGAACAAACATTTTGAAGATGTTTTCTTGTGATTTGTTGATTTCATATTCAGCAGGGGTAGCTGAAACATAAATCTTTTTAAAGCTAAATTCTTCTTCAAATTCTTTCAAGTATAATGGTCGATTTTCTAAAGTTGAAGGTAATCTAAATCCATAATTTACTAAACTGTTTTTTCTTGATTGATCACCACTAATCATTGCATTTAACTGAGGAATGGTTAAATGTGATTCATCGATAAAAATTAGTGAGTCTTTAGGAAAGTAATCTAATAAAGTATATGGGCGATCTCCAAAAGTTCTACCATCAAGGTACATTGAATAGTTTTCGATACCTTTACACATTCTAAATTCACGCATGTCTTCAATATCATTTTTAACCCTTTGTGAAAGTCTTTGTGATTCTAATAATTTGTTTTCTTTTTGAAACTTATCTAACTGTTCTTTTAGTTCTTCTTCAATTAAGGGGATAATATTGTCATAAACTGAATTATCAGTTGCATAAGCATCACCAGGGGATAAAACATAATTACTAAAAGTTTTTTGGACATCTTTTGTTAATGCATCTACTAGGGAAATTTCTTCTATTTCATCACCAAAAAAATCTACTCTGATAGCCGATTCTTCTGAATCAGCAGGTCTTATTAAAACACTATCACCTTTTATAGTAAATTGACCTGGTAATGGTGCTATATCATTTCTTTCGTATTTGATATTAATAAGTTTTCTTGCAAAATCTTTGATTGAAATTTCTTGAGTTTTGAAAAATCTGAAAAAGCTTTCTGCATAAATTTCAGGGTTTAATGCACCGTAAATAGCACTAACTGAAGCTACAACTATGACATCTTTACGAGTTAGTAAAGAATTAATTGTGCTCATTCTTAAGATTTCAATTTGTTGGTTAGTTTTAGAGTCTTTTTCTATATATGTATCTGTACTTGATATGTATGCTTCAGGTCTAAAATAATCAAAATATGAAATATAGTATTCAACAGCATTTTCCGGAAAAAAACCTTTGAGTTCACTATAAAGTTGACTTGCTAGTGTTTTGTTATGTGAAAGTATTAAAACTGGTCTATCAAAGTTTTCTATGATATTTGCTATGGTAAAAGTCTTACCAGAACCTGTTACACCATGTAAAACTTGGTGTTCTTGATTGGTTTTAATACCTTTTGTTAAGAATTCTATGGCTTCTGGTTGATGTCCAGAAGGTTTATATTCTGAGTTTAACTTAAAAATTTTCATCCTGTGTAAATTATATAACCTTTTTACTAAAAAGTTAAAATATTGTGCAAAAATGTAAGTTTTTTTAACTTTTGTTGACTTTTAATTAATTTTTAGTGATTTACAAAGACAAAATAAAAAACCAACCTGTTTTTAGGTTGGTGTGAATAAAATTTTTATTAAAGCTTGCAATTAATTAAACAAGTTCAATGATTGCCATACGTGTACTATCACCTTGACGTTTTGGTAATTTAATAATTCTTGTGTATCCACCATTTCTGTCTGCATACTTTGGTGCAATTGTATCAAATAAGTGTTTTAAAACTTCCTTATCTGATCCATTAACTTTGATTTTACGTAAATATGAAGCAACAATACGTCTATTTGCTAAAGTAGGGTTTTTTGCTTTTTGAATCATTTTTTCAGCGTGTCTTCTTACTTCTTTTGCTCTAATTAAAGTTGTTGTAATGTGACCATTTGCATATAATTCACTAACTAGTGAACGCATTACACCTGTTCTTCATTTTGTATCACGTGAGTAAATTTGTGTAGGATTAGCCATACTATTCACCTCCTTCTTTTAATTCATAACCATGTTCACGAAGTTTTTCAATTATTTCATCTATTGATTTTCTACCTAAGTTTTTTGTGCTTTCTAGTTCTTCTAATTTCATTGCAGCAATTTGGCTAATTTTTCTTTTACCACTTTTTCTTAATGCGTTTAATGAACGAACTGAAAGACCTAATTGTGTTATATCTAAATCATCTTCTACTTGTTGTGGTTCTTCAACTTTTGGTTCTTCAAAGATTTTAACTTCTTCCATTTTATCAACATTTCCAATTTCTTGGAACATACCAATTAAAATTTTTGAACCTTCTTTAATTGCATCTTTAGCTGTAATAGTACCGTCTGTTACTACTGTGAATTCTAATTCTTCTTCGATTTTAGGTGATGAAGAGTTTAATTCTCTAACGCTATATTTAACTTTTTCAGCAGGTGAGAAATCTGAGTCAACAGCGATAAATTCTGATTTCCCTGATGTGATGTCTGTAAGTGTTTGCAATTTACTTTTTACATTAGTCTCATCAATATATGTTTTATTTTCATCAAATGACATGTATCCACGTCCTGCTCTTAAATACATTTCTAATTTTAATGCATTTGGTTTTGATGTTTCTGCAATTTGAATGTTAGGATTAATAACTTTAATTCCTGGGTTGTTGATTTCCATTAATGATGAAGTAACAATACCAGCTTCGTTTGATTGTAATTTAACTTTAACAATTTCATTTTCACCTACAAATTCTGGTTTGTATGTGAAACGAACTTTTCTTAGGTTCATAATGATTGTTGGAACATCCTCTACAACGTCTTTAACTGTTGTAAATTCATGTTCTGCACCATCTATTCTTACACAGAAAGGTGCTAATGTTGTTATATTAGATAAAATAACTCTTCTTAATGCAACACCAAGAGTGTTACCGAATCCTCTCTCTAAACCAGATAAAAGAAATGTTGTTTCATTTTTCATCACTTCTTTAAATTCTGATTTTTCTTTGTATGATAAAGGTTTCATTTTTTCCATATTTTCTCCTCTTTAGTTATGAATTATTTTTTTGCACGTTCACGTTTTAAAATACGTTTTGGTGGTCTTGTACCATTGTGAGGAATTGGTGTAACATCTTTAACTTCAGTAACTGTAATTCCTGAAACTTCGATTTGTTTTTTAGCAGCTTCTTTACCTGCACCTAAACCTTTTAATTCAACTTTAACTGATTTGATTCCGTGTTCTTTAGCAGCTTCAGCGGCTGCGGCAGCAGCTAAACCAGCTGCATATGGAGTTTTCTTCTTAGTTCCTTTGTAACCAATAGCTCCAGCAGATGATCAAGCAATAACATCACCTTTTTCGTCAGCGAATGTAACAATAGTATTTTGGTTTGTTGAGTGAATGTGAACAACACCATTAACTATATTTTTCTTTTTAGTTTTACGAGCCATTATTATTTACCTTTCTTTCCAGCAACAGTTTTTCTTGGACCTTTACGTGTACGAGCATTCTTTTGAGTTGATTGTCCACGTACTGGTAATCCTTTACGGTGTCTAATTCCACGGTAGCATTTAATTTCCATTAAACGTTTAATGTTTAATGTTGTTTCTCTACGTAAATCACCTTCTGTTAAGTAAACTTTAGCTTCTTCACGGATTCTTGATAATTCTTCTTCTGATAAATCTTGAACACGTGAGTTTTCATTAATGTTAGCTTTTTTACAAATTTCTTGTGCTAATGATTTTCCAATACCATAAATGTATGTTAATGAAATAACAACACGTTTATTGTTTGGAATTTCGACGTTTAAAATTCTAGCCATATCTTAAATTCCTTTCTAAATTACCCTTGTCTTTGTTTGTGTTTTGGTTGAACACAGATAACACGGTTTACACCTTTACGTTTAATCATTTTACAGTCTTTACACATTCTTTTAACACTTGCTCTAACTTTCATGTTAACTCCTTAATTATTTATGTCTATATACGATTCTTCCTTGTGTTAAATCATAAGGACTAATCTCAACATCAACAGCATCACCTGGTAAAATTCTTATGTGATTAACACGCATTTTACCTGAGATATGAGCTTTAATAAGTGCACCATTGTCTTCAAGCTGAACTGTATATAAATCAGTTGTATGTGCTTCTTTAACAATAGCTTTAAATTTTATTGCATCTTTTGCCAAATTATATTCCTTTCGTAAGAACAATACCTTTTCCGTCTTTAATCAAAACAGTGTGTTCATAATGAGAATTTCTTTTACCGTCAGCGCTAACAACGGTGAATCCATCTTCTAATATAACTATTCCTCTGTTTTGAATAACCATCGGTTCAATACATATAACCATTCCATCAACTAGTAATGGTCCTGTACCTTTTTGCCCTGTGTTATAGACATCTGGGTCTTCATGTAATGAAAGCCCAATTCCATGACCAGCAAATTCTATAGGTGTATATAAATTGTTCTTCTTAATATATTGCCCTATTGCATATGATACATCTCCAAGCCTTGCGCCTTTTTTGATTGCATTAACACCTGCTCAAAAAGCGCCTTCAGCAACTTGAATAAGTTTTCTATCCATTTTAGATACATTTCCAATAGCCTTTGTAAAAGCACTATCGCTATTGTATCCTTGTCATATACATCCTAGGTCAACACTAACTAAATCCCCATTTTTAACAATGTAATCAGTGGGGATTCCGTGGATCAATTGTTCGTTTACAGATATACAAGCTGTTGCGGGGAAACCATATAATCCTAAAAAGGCAGGTTTTGCACCACGCTTTATAATTTCTTTAAAAGCTAATTGATCAATCTCTTTTAAAGAAACCCCTGGTCTTATGAAATCTCAAACTACTTGTTTGACTTCTGCCAAGATTTCACAACTTTTAGTAATCTTAGCTATTTGTTCTGGTGTTTTTATATAACTCATACTACTCCTTCACAATTAAAAAAGATACTTTTACTAAAAGT
Organism: Mycoplasmopsis edwardii; assembly: GCF_900476105.1. Taxonomy (NCBI): domain Bacteria; kingdom Bacillati; phylum Mycoplasmatota; order Mycoplasmoidales; family Metamycoplasmataceae; genus Mycoplasmopsis; species Mycoplasmopsis edwardii. The sequence goes on along the minus strand of NZ_LS991951.1, from coordinate 1,792 downwards.
ATCTACATTTTATCATATTTTTAAATTTTTTCTAGTACTTTTTCAGCCACTATATCTGGATTTTCTAACGCTGTAATAGTTATTAATTCACCTTTTTTTGCATAGTAGTCAAGAAGTGGTTGAGTTTGTTCCTGATAGATTTTAAGTCTATTTTTGATTTTTTCAGGGTTGTCGTCTTCTCTTTGGATTAATGGAGTTTGATCTAAATCACAAATTCCTTCAACTTTTGGTTGTTTAAATTTAACATGGTATCCTGTACCACATTTGCTACACAATCTACGTCCACTTAATCTTTCAATAATCACATCATGAGGCACACTTAATTGGATTACTTTGAAGCTAAATTCTTTTAAACTATTTAAGAATTCTGCTTGAGCTATTGTTCTTGGATATCCATCTAAAATGAAATATTTATTTTCTGCTTTTAATTTTTGAATTGCATTTAAAACAATTTCATTTGTCACTTCATCAGGAACATAACCACCTGAATTAACATAATATTGAACTTTTTTACCAAGTTCTGTTTCATTTTTAATTTCATTTCTAAAAATGTTTCCTGTTGAAAGGTGTACTAAGTTTGTTTTATTTGAAATGATTTCAGCAACTGTACCTTTTCCTGCACCAGGTTCACCCATAAAAATTAAATTTTTATTTATCATAATAATCCCTCATTTTCTTCTAAGCCTTCAATTCCAGCTTCTGCTCTTTCTACATTTTCATAAGTTAATTTTTTAGCATTTGCTAATTTATTTACTTTTCTTCTAGCTTGTAATTGACTTACTGTTTCAAGCGATGTAGAAACTAAAATAATTAAACTTGTTCCACCAAATGCAATGCTTTGAGGTAAAAGTCCTGTCATGATTTGAACAAATTGCATCCCTGCAAGAATAACTAAATAAAACGCAGAGAAAACACTTAATCTAAATACAACAGCAATTAAGTAATCTAAAGTATTTTCTCCAGGACGTACACCAGGAATGTATGTAGTGTTTTTAGTAAAGTCTTCAGCAACTTTATCTACTTTTGATTGTTGGATACCCATAATCAATGAAAACACAAATACAATACTAATTAACAACCCAAAACCAAGTGGGCTTGTGAATTGCATATTAATGTTAATTCATTGTTTAGTAGAGTTTGTATCTGGTAATATGTTTGCAATCATTGATGGGAATGATAAAACCATCATTGCGAAAATAATAGGCATAATTCCACCAGGATTTAATTTTATTGGTAATTTACCCATTTCTTTTTTAGTTTTCGATCTACCTGCTCCAACTTGTTGAATAGGGATATGTCTTTCTGCTACATAAACAATTGCTATTATTAAAATAACAAAAAGGTAAGCAAATATATATGCGACAAAACTTAAAATGCTATTAACTAAGTTTTGACCTTTTAAATCACCTATATAGTAAATATAAGCTGATTGGAATTGGAATGGTAATCTAGCAGCAATACCTGTAAAGATAATTAAACTTGTTCCATTACCAATACCTTTATTTGTAATTTGTTCTGAAATAAATAAAGCAAATAATGATGCAGCTGTAAGAATCATAGGAACAATAAAATAAACAATTGTTGCTTCTGAAAAAACATCAGTTCCTACGATTTGAATAAAACTTGATCTTTGGTTTCCAGTTGATAATGATCTTGTTAAAAATACAGCTTGTGGATAAGCAATAAATAAAGTTATAAATCTTGTTATAACATTAATTTTCTTTCTACCAATTGGACCAGATTGACTCATTTTATAAATAGGTGGTACAAATTTTGATTGTAAAATCATCAT